>DAIPJH010000020.1:0-25299 GCA_036770365.1 Rickettsiales bacterium | reverse complement strand
CCCCTGCGGCGCAAGCCATCTCTCCCGTTGTTGCGATAAAACAACCAGACGTGATTGAAAACATGATTCCTAAAGCGTTGCAGCTTTCTGAGCAGGATGAGGACAAGCTAGCACAAGACTTAAAGCAAGCCACTGACAACAAAGCCAACATCACCCAAGATATCAGCAAAACCAAAGATAATCTTGATGTCATCAATACGGCACTCGCATCCCATCCGTCAGACCAAGTCCCTTCTGCAACAGTCAATGTCACACATGAAAACAATCAAGATACACGCAGCGATGCCATGGATGTTGCCACCATCACACCAACACAAGTACAAGACATTATTTCCCCTTCGGATGAGCTTCCTGAGCCACCACGGGCAGCCAATGAATATATCAGCGTGAAAGCCAAAGACGCATCAATTAACCTTGCTTTATCTGCTGACCTAGGCAAGCTTGCACCAGCAGCAGGCGGTAATCCTCAAGAACCGACACCGCTACTTGCGACTGCTGATCTCCCCCCCATCCCTAAAACCTCTAAAGCAGACCCTAAAAACGCACATACCCCCAACACAAAGCCCGCCCCTATTGCTGCGCCGCAAAAATTTGGTGAAGTGCTAAGTTCGCCACAGTTTCCCTCAACCCAAAAAACAGACGTTGATAGTGATAGCTTTGGCAACCAACTTAATCCAGAATTGGCGGATTTAACGCCTGTAACGCGTAGCATTCTTGAATCATTACCTGCCAATCTCACGGGTCTGAAACCAGCAAAAGAACCATGGAAAGAACTGAATATTCAGCGGCAAGACCCTGACATCAAGCTTCCTGACCAATCAGGGAAAAATGATAAATCCACGGGCGCAAAAGTGAAATCCACAGCAAGCGGTTATGACCTCAACTATGAATTAGAGCGTGCCTATAATGCGCTTATGGCAGGAAAAACAGAGGAAGCTGTTGAGATATATCAAAACGTCTTGACCACTGACCCAGACAATGTACAAGGCTTGTTTGGTTTAGCGACCACATGGCATAAACTGGGCATGTTTGCCAAAGCCGCACCCGTCTATGGTCATTTACTGATGGTCGATGCTCATAATGAAGAGGCCCTCAATAATTTCCTCTCACTCGTGGGTGAGGAATCTCCTGAAGTCGCTATTCATCAAATGGAACGCATGAAAAGCCGCAACCAGAATTTCAGCCCCATCTCCGCCCAAATTGCTCTTCTCTATAAAAAGGCAAAAAATTATCCTGCTGCTATCGAGAATATGGTTCATGCGGTGGGATTATCACCTGAGAATCTCGCATACAAATTCAACCTTGCTGTGATGTATGACGAAGGTGGATACAAAGACGATGCAATACGCGTATACCGTGAGTTACTCAGCGCACATGAAAAAGGGCTTGCTATTCCTACAGATGCACATGCTCTTCAGGAAAGATTAACTTTTTTAGCGTCTAATTGAAGCATACGAAACGACTTGAGGCTTCACCTCCATGGATGTTGCAAATCTACTAACCTATACTCAACAACGCGGCGCGTCTGACTTACATCTATCGTCAGGCAATCCCGCGATTGTACGTGTCAGCGGAGACATGCTTCCTATTGATGGCAGCCCTCCCTTAAACCCAAGTATTATCAAACAAATGCTCTATTCGATCATGACCGAGCAGCAGCGTAGCCAATACGAACATGATCTTGAACTGGATTTTTCGATTGCCCTTGGATCTGATATGCGTTTTCGTGTCAACGCTTTCAACACCCTAAATGGTCCAGCCGCTGTATTTCGTACCATTCCGACAAAAATTCTATCGCTTGAAGATTTAAACTGCCCACCAATATTCAGACAATTCTGCACACTACACAAAGGCTTACTGCTTGTAACAGGGCCAACAGGTAGTGGTAAATCCACCACTTTGGCCGCCATGGTCAATCACATCAATACCACCATGTCTCGCCATATTTTGACGATTGAAGATCCTGTCGAGTTTGTGCATCAATCTAAAATGTCGTTGATCAACCAACGTGAGGTCGGAGCATCCACCAAATCCTTTGCCAAAGCTCTCAAAAGCTCGCTTCGTGAAGATCCAGACATCATTCTCGTCGGCGAGTTACGTGACTTAGAAACCATTCAGCTTGCGATTACTGCAGCGGAAACAGGACACTTGGTCATGGGAACACTCCACACCAACACTGCACCAAAAACCATTGACCGTATCATTGACGTCTTCCCTGGAAACGACAAACCCATGATTCGCGCCATGCTTTCCGTATCTCTACAAGCAGTGGTTTCGCAGGCATTGGTCAAAAAAATTGGTGGCGGTCGTGTGGCAGCCCACGAAATTATGATTGGTACACCTGCGATTCGTAACCTTATTCGTGAAAACAAGATTCCTCAACTTTATTCATTGATGCAAATGGGAAGTAAACTTGGCATGACCACCATGAAAGATACTCTCAATCGTTTGCTTATTGCAGGTACAATTACCAAGGAAACTTTCCGTGATGTCCTCAGTGAAGCAGGTGATGACACAGGTGAAAGTGGCCACAACACACCACAACCTGCCGCCGAAGGTGGAAAAAAGGGAGGGTTTTAGCCATGAACGACCATACCCTTCCACCACGCGGCGGTTTTTCTGACACCATCAAAAATGCACAAACCCAACTTCCTAATATGACCAGTGAAGAAGCGACAGCTCTGGTCGCACGTATGTTAGCTCCAGAAGACATGGAAGAACCAGAAGCTCCACCAGTGATTGCTGTAGACTTCGCACCGCCACCTCAGCCAGCACCGACTGAAGCTGCACCACTCAGCATTGGCTGGCTACTCGATCAGATGATCGCACGCAAAGCATCTGACATGTACCTAACCTATAACTGTCCCCCTGCGCTGCGTATCGACGGTGAGATCAACCCTGTCAACCTGCCGCGCCTCAATGACCAAGACATTCACAACTGCCTCAATAACCTTCTAAGTCCACATGATATGGCAGAGTTTGTGCGCAAATGGGAGTTCAACTCAGCGATTCAGTGGAACGAATTTGCACGGTTTCGTATCAATGCTTATCGCCAACAGATGCATAATGCGTTGGTGATTCGACGTATTCAGACCGACATACCAACACCAGAATCTCTTGGATTACCAAAGGCCTATACTGATCTTGTCATGAAAAAACGAGGTCTCGTGCTGCTCGTTGGCCCAACAGGAAGTGGTAAATCTACGTCACTCGCATCTATGATTGATTATCGTAATTTGCGCGGCAACGACCACATCATGACCGTCGAAGATCCCGTGGAATTTTTACATTTCCATAAAAACTGCATCATTTCTCAACGCGACGTCGGCATTGACACCATTTCTTACGGTGCAGCACTCAAAAATGCGCTCCGCCAGCAGCCTGATGTCATTTTGATTGGGGAGATTCGTGATCGTGAAACCATGGAACATGCGATCAGCTTTGCAGAGACAGGACATTTATGCGTGTCTACCCTACACGCCAACAATGCAAACCAAACTATTGAACGTATTCTCAACTTCTTTCCAGAAGAACGCCACCGACAAATTCTCGTCAATCTTTCACTGAATTTACGTGGGATTGTTTCACAACGTCTTGTTCCCAATCTCAAAGGAAAACGTTCACTTGCTTGTGAGATCATGCTCAATGAGGGGGTAATTTCACAATATATTCACGAAGGTAAGATCACTGAACTCAAAGAGACCATGGCGGTCAACCGCGATTATGGCATGCAAACCATGGATCAAAGCCTACATGAACTCTACCTCAAAGGTGAGATTGATATGGAAACAGCGTTTGCACATGCAGATAATGCGGCAAACCTTCGCCTCAAAATATTACATGGTAGCGGCTATTCTCCTTCAGAGATGGCGTATATCAATAGCCAAAGCCATACTCAAGCAGAAGGCATCACACCTTTTGCCCCTGCAATACCTCATACTCCGAGTGAAACATTTTAAAAGAGCTGCCTTGGGAATCTATCTTGATAACGCCTCGTTATGCTAGGCATCATAATAATAAGCAAGCGTTATGCATCAAATAGCCACAACTAGAATACATCCACATTAAGAAACCATTTGCTCTTATTTCCCTTCTTCACTATAAGAACGCGCACAAAATACAGATAAAAGGATATAAACCATGCGCGTGACACAAAAAGTACGTAAAATTCTCTCTTGGTATGAAAGTGATAATCCGGGAAGCAAGGCAAGCCTTGCTCGTATGTTGATGGAAGGTAAGCTTGGTGGCACGGGGAAAATGGTGATTTTGCCTGTAGATCAAGGGTTTGAACATGGTCCTGCACGTTCATTCGCAAAAAACCCTGCAGCGTATGACCCGCACTACCATTATCAAATGGCGATTGACGCAGGCTTAAACGCGTACGCAGCACCACTTGGTATGTTAGAAGCTGGCGCAGACACCTTTGCAGGTGCGATTCCTACCATTTTAAAAGTTAACAGCGCAAACTCACTTGCACCCACAAGTGATGATATCCAACCAAATCAAGCAATTACCGCTTCTGTCGGTGATGCATTACGCCTTGGTTGCTCAGCGATTGGTTTCACAATTTATCCTGGTAGTGGTGAAGCATTCGACATGTTTGAAGACATCCGCGAGATGGCAGAAGAAGCCAAAGCAGTAGGTCTTGCAGTGGTGATTTGGTCGTACCCTCGCGGTGGTTTCTTATCAAAAAACGGAGAAACAGCCTTCGATATCTGCACCTACGCAGCACATATCGCAGCACTACTTGGCGCACACATCATTAAGGTAAAACCTCCGACTGATTTCTTAGAGCTTCCTGAAGCAAAAAAAGTCTATGAATCGGAGAAAATTCCATTAAAAACAATGGCAGAGCGCATTGCACACGTTAAACAAGCAACCTTTGGCGGTCGCCGTCTGGTGATTTTCTCTGGTGGTAATGCGAAATCAAACACAGAAGTGCTTGATGAGATTCGCGGTATTGCAGCAGGTGGTGGTGATGGTTCTATCATCGGTCGCAACTGTTTCCAACGCCCACGCGAAGAAGCACTCGCACTGCTTTCTGACATTATTGATATTTATAAGGGTAAATAGCCCCTCTCCCCTTGCGGGAGAGAGCTGGGATGTGGGGGTTCTTACTTTATATTATTGAAGAAGCACCCTCACCCCAACCTTCTCTCACAAGGGGAGAAGGAATTTTAGGCTGTAGCTAAAGGAAAAATGAGATGAAAATTGACGGCGTAGCGATTAAAATTGGTAACGTACTAGAGCATAAAGGTCGCCTATGGGTAGTCACCAAAACCCAGCATGTGAAACCGGGTAAAGGTGGAGCGTTCAACCAAGTTGAGATGAAAGACATCAAAGTCGGCACAAAGCTCAATGAGCGTTTCCGCTCAGATGAAACTGTAGAGCGCGTGCGCCTTGACCAAACCGACTATCAATTCCTCTATGCTGAAGGTGATAAGCTGCATTTCATGCACCAAGAGTCATTTGAACAAGTAGAAATTGATGGCAGCATTCTTGAAGATCGCCTACCGTTTCTGCAAGAGAACATGATTTGCGTTGTCGAATCTTATGAGGGTGACCCGATCAGCATTGAGATTCCTGAGCATGTAACATTAGTGATTGAAGAGACTGAGCCTGTCGTTAAAGGGCAAACCGCGTCCTCATCATACAAACCAGCAACACTTAACAACGGTGTGCGCATTATGGTACCCCCATTCATCAACGTCGGCGATAAAGTGGTAGTCAGCACCTCAGAAGCCACCTATGTTGAAAGAGCGAAGTAGTTATGATGTGTCAGTTATGAGTTGTCAGTTTTTTGCTCATAACCCATAACTCATAACCCATAACTGGAAAAAATCATGTCCGAAACCCAACATAACTCCCCCATTAATACCGCTCTCATGAATGTGATGGTATCCGCTGTCCTCAAAGCAGCTAAGGGACTGGTGCGTGATTTTGGTGAAGTGGATAATTTGCAGATTTCGCGTAAAGGTGTGGCGAATTTTGTCACTGAAGCTGATCTCAAATGCGAAAAGATATTACATACAGAACTCTCAAAAGCACGTCCGAAATTTGGCTTCATTATGGAAGAAGGTGGTGAGCAAGACGCCACACCGCTGGATGATGGTGCTGAGTTCTACTGGGTAATTGACCCACTCGATGGCACAACCAATTTCATCCACGCTGTACCTTATTTCTGCATCTCGCTTGGCGTCGAAAAACGCACTCAAAAAGGCACAGAGATCTATGCGGGAGTTATCTATGACCCGATTCATGATGAACTCTACGTGGCCGAACAAGGCAAAGGCGCGTATATGAATACCCGCCGCCTGCGCATTGCCCCCAAGCGCGAAGATTATTATTTTGTTACAGGAACATCGTTGATTCATAGCGAGTACCAAGATAAAGCATCCCTCATCACACGCCATGCTGTATCACTACAAGCGACCATTCGACGCAGCGGCGCGGCGGCACTTGACCTTGCATACGTTGCGGCTGGTCGCTACGATGCATGCTGGTTTCCTCACTTAAAAAAATGGGACATGGCGGCGGGCATTGCGCTTGTCACAGAAGCAGGAGGGCGCATCTCGATGCTTGGTGATAAACACGGTAGTGCTTATGAAACAGGGGCGATTTTAGCGGCAAGTGACGCCGCACATACCCTACTTGCACCAGATGCCAGTAAATTAACACTCAAAAAATCTTCATCCTGATTACCTGACTGCAACAGTTTTGCAGCACCTTCTAAAATAACACCACCCCCATCATTATCTGCTTGCGTATTACGCCATTTTCGGCTTCATATAGTAAAATAAATCTATTGGTAGGCAAAAATGGCTAAACCGACCACAACATCTGGTTTTGCTAACCCAGCACTGACAAGACGCCAAAAAGCGATCTTATTGTCGGGCGCGTGCCTTTTTGCCTTTAGTTTTGCGGGGGATGCAGATGCTGCACGCCGTAAACTCATCCCAGAATTACCAAGCATTGAAGTGCATTTCGAGGCGGTTGACCGTCTGAATGTCTCTGCAGAAGACGCAATGCGCGGTGAAGGTGGTCTTAAATGGCAAACGGGTGCTCCAGCGATCATTACTCCATCCCCTACACCTGCAACATCCCCTCAACCAGCTCCACTTGTTGCCACCACCGCCCCTGCTCCTACTTTTACCCCTGTTACCATTGCTCCCGCTGAGGTCACCACTTCCAAAAACCGCATCATTGCGCCAATAACGCCTAACGCCGACATGTCAGCGGATAAGATGCGCGCACCAACCCCAACAACACCAATACAAAAACCTTTGCCTATGCCTGCTCCGGCCATAGAAAAACCACTTCCTATAGCAGATGCGCCCGCGCCTGAGCCGCTTCCTACCATACCACTTGCACCGCCCGCTCCAGCCACACAAGAACATGCTGCACAACCCCTTCCACCTGCTGCTATGACAATGCAAGATGTTCCTGTAATGCCGCCGATGGCTGCCGAAGCAGAGGTCACCCCACAAAACAGCAGCGGCTTCAATAATCTTTCAGAATCTGAGCGCGTAGCCCCAAAAACAACAATTGAGGCAAGCGTACCCACCTCACCACAAACACCCACACCATCACTTACACCACCGCCACCTACAAACAGCGATAACAAAGCGTTCCGCCGCCCGATCAATATCCAAGTGCCAGATACCACGGATTCTGCAAACCCTGCGCCGAGCCGCTACACCGCCGCCATTACGGGCGAAGCAGAGGTTGTGCCGGCACCACCGCCACCTATTAAAACACAAGAACCACCAAAAGATATTTTAGCTGCCCCTAGCAACAGCCCATTTGATGCTGTTTCCAGTGAACCAAATACAGCATCCCAAGACAAAGCCGTCTCAGCGATATCCTCTTCCAAATCTGCGAAAAAGGATGCTCCTGCCGCCAAGCTTGAACCTGAACCTGAAGCACGCATCAACGTCAACAAAGACGTCCCTGAGCTACCTGATGTACCAGAGCGCATCGGTGCATCGCCAACCTTGCACCCTTCCGACATGAAAAAACCCCGTGAAGCCGCCAAAGAAACGAAAAAAATAACTGAAGCATCTAAAAAACAAGACGCTAAAAAGAAAAAAGTAGACGACAAGGTCCTTGATGACCACACAGAAGATAAAAAATCTGCTGAGAAGCACAAGCCTGCGCTTACCCTTAAAGATCTAGAACATGATCGTAAGGCCGTCACCGAAAAAACACCCGAACCGTCAAAAGCTCCAGAAAAAGACGCTGCAATAACAAGCGTAATGCCTCCAATGCCGTTACCTTCTGTAGAAAAACCAACCACAGTTGCGCCAATACCAGACCTTCCAACGCCTCCTATTACCAAATCAATAGAAGACAAAGATGCATTGCCATCACTGCCATTACCCCCCACGGTGAAGCCATCAGATGCGACCAAAGCACCAACACCTACGATGCCTCCACTAAAAGCTGAGGAAGATAACATTCCTGCATTGCCATCCCTTCCAACAAAACAAATACAGGCAACAACGCCACCGCCAGTCACTCCTGCCCTCAAAGAGGATGCGCTGCCTTCTCTGCCACTGCCACCAACTGGTAAACCAGATAACACCACTTCACATCCTGTGCCGCCTGCTGCACCTCCTGCACTAAGTGCTATCAAAGAGGATGAGGTCAAAGATCCTTTAGCTCCAAAGCTACCAACCACCTCTGAGCCAAAAAAAGAGGATGGAGGATGGCTTTCTGGATTGAAAGATAAGGCATCGGGGATGTTAGGTGGAAAAAAACCTGAACCTGAGGCTTCAAAACGCCCTGCAATAGATGACGAAGACGCCCCACCATCACTGCCACCAGCAGGCAAAGCACCTGATGCTATCAAGCCAGTATCTCCTGCGCCAAATGCTGCACCAAAAGAAGATGAAGATGCGCTTCCATCACTGCCACTGCCACCAGCAGGTAAAGCACCTGATGCTATCAAACCAGTATCTCCTGCGCCGAATGCTGCACCAAAAGAAGATGAAGATGCACTTCCATCACTGCCACTACCACCAGCAGGTAAACTACCCAAAACGCCTGAAGCACCAGTAGTTTTAGATACCCCAAGCAAATTGCCACCGCTTCCATCAGCAACAAAGCTTTCAGCAAAAAATGAGGATGAAGATTTACCTCTACCTCCTGCGAAACCAGCCCTACCGTCACCTGACCTCCTCAAAACAAGCGGTGCGGCGAGTACGGACAACCGTGCGCTAGATATCGCACGCCGCCACACCAGCGCACCACTTCCAAGCGTACCCACACCTACTCCCCCCGCATCCACATCGAAAACAAAAGATGATGAAGATTTACCAGCTCTACCACCGCTTCCAAGCATAACAGGAAAGACCTTCAACAAAATAGAGGTCAAGCCTGAATCAAAAGACAAAGAAGAAGCTCCATTTGGCAAAGCACAGCCTATTGCTAAAGGCCCAGCAAAACCTGTTCCTGCGCCAACGATTGGCACTGTGGAAGATGAAGATCTACCTCCACTACCACAATTATCAAAACCAACACCCGCCAGTAGCGCGCTACCTGTTGCAGCACCACCAGCCGCTCCTGTGGTTGCCGTTATACCAAAAGATGATGACAGCACCTCACCGGCACACGCAGACAAACAGGCGGCTGCATCCCCACCAGTCGTGGGCAAAATATCCGGATCAGTCATCTTTGCTGCACAAGATACGGCACTTAGCAAAGAAGAAGAAGGTAAGCTCGTTGGTCTAGCAAAACAGCTTGCTAGCTCAAAACAAAATATCTCTATCTTCGCCTATGCTTCAGGCACGGCAGATCAAGCATCAATTGCTCGCCGCGTATCGCTTGCCCGCGCACTCGCTGTACGTGCCTACCTCATTGAACAAGGGGTTGATGGTCTCAGCATCAACGTACAAGCTAAAGGCAATCAAACCAATGTTGACCGCGTAGACATCTCGGTTAAAGATGGCAAGTAATGGTAGATTCAACAACATCTCGTAAGGCGGTGGTGCTTGTTAGTGGTGGTCTAGACTCTGCAACCGTCCTTGCAATTGCCAACGCACAAGGCTTTGAAACTTATGCACTTAGCTTTGATTATGGGCAACGTCACCGCATAGAACTAGAGGCGGCGGCGCGTGTTTGTCAAAAGATAGGTGTGAGCGAACATCGCACCGCTAACATTGATTTACGCGTTTTTGGTGGTTCCGCACTCACTAGCGATGTCGCCGTCCCTAAAGACCGCGCTGAAGATGCCATGGGCATCGGCATTCCCATTACCTATGTCCCTGCACGTAATACCATCTTTTTATCTTTCGCACTCGCATGGGCAGAAGTATTAGGTGCATACGATATTTTTATTGGAGTCAATGCTGTTGATTACAGCGGCTATCCCGATTGCAGACCAGCTTTCATTGAAGCATATGAAAAAATGGCAAATCTTGCGACGGCAGCAGCAACGCAGGATCAACACCCTCTACGCGTTCATACCCCATTAATTAACCTCAGCAAAGCAGACATCATTCGTCAAGGCGTTGCACTTGGTGTCGATTATAGCGCAACCATTTCGTGCTATGATCCTGATCCAACAGGTAAGGCCTGCAGCCATTGCGATTCCTGCCAACTCCGCCGCAAAGGCTTTGTCACGGCGAACATTCCTGATACAACCTTGTACCAATAATCTCGTCGCATCATCTGAAAAATAAATACATTTTTCAGATGTCACGCTTTTGTCATGAAAATGACATAAATTCGTCACAATTGTCATAAATGTGTAATAAAAGATTGTTAAAATAGTGGCATAAGGTCACAATATCATGCATCCGATGATGCAATGCTGATCATGGAGACGTATATGCCAAATAGATCATTACCTATTTTTTTTACGAGTTTATTGCTTAGCACCTCTGCACTTTTCGCAAGCGCGACCGCTACGGCAGCGAACGCTGTGGTAAGTGATATGGCTTTTTCGCTGTATAACACCGCAAAAGCAAGTGATGTGCGTGCCATGAACTTAAGCGATGAAGTGCCGACAGGTGGTAGTTACGCCCTGTCGGCAAAGCCCAAAAGTGATGTGAATAAAATTATTTTCACCTCTTCATGCATGGCAGAGCCTTTGGAAGATGCAGAAGCACCTTTTTTAATGCCACTTCCTGCTAAATCAGGAACATGTGATGTGAAGGTCACGAGCGTTACTACGGATGACACTGAGAATTCTCCTATAGAAATGGTGATTAAAATCAGTGAAACCAAAACAGAAGATGAAACCTCAACACCCACAGCACCCGCAGCATCCGCGACACCCGCAGCAGAATCCACGACGACTGCAACCCCGAACACACCTCCCGCTGAAAAAGACCTCAGTGGCACAACTTCCGCCCCGCTTAAAGCAGGTCTTGTCAAAGATGCAAATGGTAATATTATGTACCGTATTGCCCCAGATGTGAAGTCTGCAAGTCAATCAAGACTTGACGCCCTAACCCAAGGTGGAAGAGCGTTATCTCCTGACGTGTTTGCTCCGGAAGAAGATCGTTTTTGCCAATACCCTGCAAATTGCGCCAATGATTCTATTCCAGAATTTCGCGTCAATGAAGGTATCGACAACCCCGCCATTGGCGCATTAGGTGGTGGCATGCCGACCATAATCGCTATGCTACGCTCGACCTTTGCCTTCACGTGTGAAGTTTCGCATTTTGCCTACTATGACCCGATTCGCGCCCCCAATGAATTTGATAAATCTAACCTCAACATGTTCTTTGGTAATACGCATCCTGAAGCAGATTATAGCCAACCCAACGCACCTACCAAACGCAGCACATGCAATGGCGGAACGGCCAATATGAGTAGCTACTGGACACCTGCCCTGCTTGATGCAGACGGCAATCCGCAAATCCCCACCAGCATCACGGTGCAGTATGCCTCTAGCAACCACAATATTCCTTTCGCCTCTGTGAAACCTATTCCTTCAGGCTTAAAAATGTTGACAGGTATGCCAACGGCAATGACCTCTTTAGGTTTTGAAGAAGCAAGCTTCTCATGTGGCGATAAACGTGCATCTAACGTCCCGATCTGTGAAAAAGGTCGCCTTACCATGCAAGTACAGTTTCGCCAGTGCTGGGACGGAAAGAACTTAGAAAGTGACGATCAATCTCATATCGTTGCCCCTGACCATGGCGCGTGTCCAGATACACACCCGACCGCCATCCCAGCTCTTACCTATTTCATTAATTATAATGTCAAAGAAGATACCAAAAAATGGCGTTTATCCTCTGATCGCTATGCACTTGGCGCAAAAAACATTGGTGGATTCTCACTCTTTGGCGGATATGTTGATGGCTGGAATAAAGAACTATTGAACGCGTGGCATAGCAACTGCATCACCAAAGGCATGAAATGCACCAATAGCCTTGGGGACGGACGCACACTTGACTACCATACGATGTTTGTTTCGCCATTGCTTAACACCAAACAACCATTGTTGACCACCCAACCAATCAGCAAATGAAACCATTGATGCGATAATTATTGTGCAGGAGATGCTTGACCCTCTGCGCCAACAGGCACGGTGTTTTGACTGTAGCTCACGTCCGTTACCGAACTTTTTTGAGCGGCAACCAACTTATCTTCTTCAAACATCAGCAACGTAGGACGACTATCTTGTGGGAAGTGATACACATAAACTAACACTGGCTGCGCCGCATTTTGCTGTGACACAGTATGCTGCTCCATCCGAGGATCACCAAGCGCAAGTTTCACCATACGCGGTGTTGCACCCATGAAAATGCTATGCTTAATAAGAAAATCTTTTTTCTCATCTGAAATTGGCAAAAGCGCAATTTTATTAATACGCTTCTTCTCTTGTTCATTATCAGCAGAGAGACCAAATACGTCCATCGAGAGTGTAATATTATAGTAGATATCAGGGTGACGCATACGCAAAATAGACAGTCCAATACACACCGCAACGATGATGGAAAGAACCGTCATAATGATTTGATTAATTGGGGTTTTTTTGGCACGCACACCCTGCCCATAGCCGTAACCAGCGGCAAGGTTCTGAGCGGGTTTTGGTGATGCAAATCGCGCCAAATCCATGTACTATACCTATACTATTTTCTTTGAGTATACAGGCAATAAGTTAAAGAAATGGTTAACAAATCTCTATTTTTGGGAATTATTTCCAGCAGGCTGCGCCGCTGCCGCACCTGCGACATCTGCCGCGATCATCTGCCGCATCTGCGCCAAAGCGGCATTATACCCACTCAATACGGGATTGACCGTTGCGTCATCACATTTCACATCATTATATAAAATTTCATACGACCCTTGAGCAGCACTGTAAACATTTCCAGTGAGATCTTGAGTGATACCAAGATTTTTCAATTCAAGCTTCAGAGCATCCAAAATCACCGTGTAATCATTTTTTTCAATTTTATTACAACTCATCAAATACATATACGAAACAAAATTGTCTTCATAACGCCCCTTCACCTCATCCACCTGATCTTCTGCATAAGCCGCTAAAGCCGCCTGAATCGTCGCATCTTCTGGCTTAGGGGCAACTAAATTAGCATTTTCTTGTTGCGCGTTGGAAAGCTCTGCTTCTGTTTGTTGACCATGGAAACGCCTTGCATCCCCCATAAAACCTAAAAAGAAACATAAAAAACTTAGCAATACAATTGCAACAGAGCGATGCCATGCAATCGTACGTAGCGAATGAGCATAAGCACTCTCATTCGCGGGACGGTGCGCCAAAAAACGAATATTTTGATACAAATGCCACGCAGCCGTCACCAGCACAATACTCAGAAAGAATATCCACCGTATCCAAAAAATATCTGGCATATTATTCAGGCTAAACGTAAAAAAACTTATCATGCATCACCCTATATAGCACTTTGACTTGATAACCCCCATCCGCTGGGGGGTTATGAAGAAAAGCAGTCCGTCGATTAACTTCACAAAGCGAAAACAAAGCGTAGGCTAAACGACTATATCCTGTCACCAAGAACATAACAGGAACGCAGCCAAAAACATCTTTTTTCTTCAAAAGGGTGAGTTTTATCCACCAGATAGCACCCTATTGTTTTTCAAATGACGACCATACGCGACAACAGCATCCCAAAACATACCAGCATGGAAACACCCCTTCCGCATCACGCGCTCGCAGGATGTATAGTCGTTTACTTAATAAGTACCTATTTCATAAGAAGTTAAACAACCATAACCTTATGATCTTATAACACTGCTTAACTTCACAATTTTCAAAACATAGGAAATGATAAAGTTAAAGTACTATACAATTCTTTTAAAAGAGGAATTCATCATGGCAAGACCACCTAGTTTTCATGCTCTCCGCAAGCGCATCCAACAAAATCAAAAGCTTGGTCTTTTTCTACTCGAACAACTGCATAAACAAGCCTTAAAGGATAGGACGCAAGAGGCAAAAATCGAAACCATTAGCGCAGCCTACATCAAATTATCACAAACACAGGCAAAATGGTGTGAACTTGAGTTAGCACTTCTAAGAGAACACTACAAAACATTGTCCTCAGAAAACGGTACGGCAACACACGCCATAACGCCCGAACCTATTTCTTCGCAAGAATGGGAACTCATCGCCCATCACAGTGCTGCTATGATGAAAGCAACGCATGGCTAAAGATCAGCTCAACATGGTTCGCCGCTGCAATTTCCGACAACTTCTCATGCAGTGCCTCATCCGCCACATCACATACAAGCGGCGACAACCCTGCAGAAATCGCTTTCATAATACGTCCTGCGGTATCTCCTGCATCAATATAAAGCACAAAATCAACCGCGACATATCGCCTACGCGCTTGTGCTAAGACTTCCATCCAATAATCTACCCCCCATACCCGCAGTGCTTCGGGAGATGTACGCAACACGACACGAGAAACATCAACAGTATTAGCCTCCGCCAGCACCGCATACAAATCATGTGCGTTGGTGATGATAATAGGCTTGGCAAACGCTGATGACATGCTATAACTTCCACTCGCTGAGGCTACCACTTTTTCTGTGCATTCGAACGCAAGAACGAATAAAAACAAACGCTGGTCGGTCATTATAAATCATTTAAAAACAAAAACAATACATACGTTGGCAGGACATAATGGATAAGAAGACAACGCAAGTCGCATCTTCTACAGATGCCTACATCACGTCACACGCACATCTCTCCACCCCCGTGGATGTGCAGGAAAAAGGCGTAAGTGCAACAGATAATATCCATATTGATGAAAGCCTGAACACCATCACCCAGATGCTACAACAGGGGGAACTGGCTGAAGCAGAACGTTTAGCGCGTGAACTGATCCAACAAAAACCTCACAATTTCCGCGTGATGCATGTCCTTGGCATGAGTCTACACCAACGTGGTAAACACCGTGAAGCAATTTATTGGCTAACCAAGGTCGCACGTTTTACCAAAGAACGTATTGAGATCGGACTTGCACTTGGTGAGTCCTTATTACAACTTGGTCGTTATGAACACGCCGCTAAGATCTATCAAAAACTCATTGAAGAAACTCCTGAAGCACTCACTGCGTATATTGGCCTCACGACGGCTTTTCGTAGACAAGAGCTTTACGAAGATGCATTGCACGTACTTCAACATGCCATCAGTATCGCGCCTCATGATGCAAGCACCTACATCACACTGGGCGCACTATTACGTGACCTCGCACGCAATGATGAAGCTATCGGAGTTTACCAATCTTTGCTATCACTCCAGCCAAACAATGCACAAGCACTAGCACATATATGTGATCTTACCCCGCATCACACGATGGAAGATGCTAGCATGCAAGTACTTTTACTACAGCTTGAAGCTCCTGAGACATGCGATGAAGACCGCGTCATCATGCATCTTGCGCTTGGACGTGCCTATGAAAAATTAGGTAAATATGATATTGCCTTTGAACATGTCAAAAAAGGTAATCAACTACAACGCCTTTCCATGCGCTATGCGATTGAACAAGACACACAGCTTTTTGAACGTATCCAACATATTTTCACCGCGGAGCTACTTGCCAAGAACGCAAAAAATGCTGTGCAAGATGACAGCACCATCATGATCGTTGGGATGCCACGCTCTGGTGCAAGCTTGCTAGAACAAATATTAGCAAGCCACACGCGCATCAGCGCAGGTAGTGACACTCCACATCTTCGCGCCATTACCATGGAAGCGCACGCAGCCATGGAGCGTTTTGGTTTTCCTGATTATGCGCTACATTTGAGCGAAGAAGGCATCCAAGCGATGGGGATCGAATATCTGCAACGTCGCCATAACCGTACCACATCACGCTACGTGACAGACAATACGCCAAGCAGCTTTATCTATCTTGGCATGGCAAAACTACTCCTTCCCAATGCCAAGATCATCCATATTACTCGTGATAAAATGGATAGTTGTCTGTCTGCCTATCAGCAGCATTTTACCTATCCCCACCCCTTTGCCTACGATCTACGCGAACTCGGTGAATTTCACCTCATCTATGATGCATTGATGGCACATTGGAAAACGGTACTTCCTGAAGGCAGTATCTTAGAGATTGCCTATGAAGACCTCGTATCCTCGCCTCAAACGACCTTGGTCAGTATCATGCATTATCTTGGGCTTGACTGGGATGATGCGTGCATGAAATTCTATGACAAAGTGCGGGCGATCAGTTCCCACTCTGCGTCACACATTCGCTCTCCACTGTACACTTCAGCCATTGGCAAAGCACGCCACTACGGCACACATCTTCTTCCTCTACGTAAGGCACTTAAACTTACAGAAGAACCAGCAACGCCAGCCTTAACCGCAGAGCAGGTAGCAACCCTAAGTCAATCCACCGCCACATCAATGACATCACCACTCAAAAAGAAACCAAGCGGGCTGAACACACTGAAAATGGTCAGCGGCTTTGGTTCTGCCTATTTATTCCGCAGTGGCACACTAGAAGACAGCACAAAAGAAAATACCGAAATATCAACCTAAAAGCGGACAAAACATGACGCATACCCCCCCTGCTATCCGCGTAGAAAATCTACGCAAAACCTATGCTGGCGGCAAAGAAGCTTTAAAAGGTGTTTCTCTGGAAATACCACGCGGAGCATTTTTTGGTTTACTTGGCCCTAATGGCGCAGGTAAATCAACACTTATCAATATACTAGCTGGTCTTGTTTTAAAAACCTCAGGCAAGGCAGAGATATGTGGTCATGATATTGAGCGTGACATGCGCGGCGCACGCATGTCACTTGGAGTTGTGCCACAAGAACTCATTCTCGACACCTTTTTTACCGTCCGCGAAGCACTGGAGATTCATGCAGGTTATTATAGCATTCCAGCCAATAAACGCCGTACCCAACAAATCATTGAAGATATGGGGCTTGCAGACAAAGCTGACGCTAAGTCGCGTTCACTCTCTGGAGGCATGCGCCGCCGCCTACTGATCGCTAAAGCCTTGGTACACCAACCCAAGGTCCTAATTCTAGATGAACCTACCGCAGGGGTTGATGTTGAGCTGCGCAACCATTTATGGGAATATGTGCGCGAACTTAACCGTAACGGCACGACCGTTCTCCTCACCACCCATTACCTTGAAGAAGCAGAAGCTTTATGTGATACGATCGCCATCATCAATCACGGTGAAATTATAGCCAATGATAAAACCTCGTCGCTGCTTGCAGGGTTTGACAGTAAAGTTTTTACCGTAACATTGCAACATCCTCTACCAGATCCGCTACCTGAGAATTTACGTATACAAGGCTGGAGCGCGCATCCCAACACACACAAACTCAGTCTGCGCTACCGCCCAAGCGAAACTTCGGTGAATCTTTTGTTGAATACACTCAATGAAGCAGGATGCATCATTGCAGACATCAGCATGGAAGAAGCAGGGCTGGAAGAAGTATTTTTGCACCTGACAAGTAGCAAAGCCGCTTAACCGATCTCCGCACCATGTCCAGCAGAATGCTCACGCGCTGCCTGAGCCGCGACATGATGTCCATGCACATTACCTTGCGCATGTGGTGTTTCCGCATGATGAACATCACTGTGATGCGCGCTATCATGCGACTCATGCGGTTGCTTTGGTTTCTCATGCCCCGCGATGCCATGATGATGCTCCACAGAACTCGCCTGAATATGACTCATCGGCGATGTTTCCACTGCCCCCGAAGCAGGCACATATGCTACTTTCTCAGGATGGTGCGGCGACGACGCAATCACTTGCGACACTTCTGCCATCTGCGCAGCCAGCGCATCACGTTCCTGAGTCACTTGATTCAACGTTCCATTCAAAGCACTGCCACGCGCTTGCATCTCTTCAAATTGTTTTTTACCACGTCTAGCAGATAAATAACCTAACACACCAAAAACCGCTGCACCAGCAGCAGTAAGTCCATAAGCAAAACGATTAGATTTTTCGATTTTTGGGGCGACATCTGCCACGGCTTTCTCTACCTCTGCAAGTTTAACTGTAACCGCCGCTGCACCATCTCCACCCAACTTATCTTTCAATTCCGTCAACAAGACCTTATTCGCATCTAAAATGCTTTTTTGTTTCGTAAGGTTCTTATCTTTATATAACGATACCAAATAACCCAACACGCCACCGTTTGCCGCGCCATCCAAAGCCCCGACAAAAGGACTTGTGCCTTTATAATTTTCAGTATTCTGCTCTTGTGACATAACCAACCCCTAATTATCATACATGCTTTGATGACAGCATTATAGCAAAGTTGATGTTTTAGAGTATGAAGATTCGATGACAATTACCTTGCATCATTAAGTAAGTAACTGCAATGAATCATCCTGCAACACCGTCATCTCAGGTTTGCGCCAAGCGATACTATCAAAACTGTCACATGCACCACAATAAAGCTGCCAGACATCATGCACACGACCACACGCACCACACACCCACACTGGCGCGGCATGCGCATGCGTCGCACGCTCCAGCCATTGACTCGCTGCGCGTATCCCTTGTTCACTTGGATTTTGTTTATGTTCCACCTGCGCTAACATACGTAATACATCTCCATCTTCTGCCACCTGCAACGCCGATTTTAAATGAAACTTTGCATCCTCATAACGACGTGCATCCAACGCTAGCCTCGCCTGCAACACATGGCTTGCCACCGCGTTAGGATGAAATGCAACCCATATCCCTGCACGTTTCTCGCGTTTTGTATCTGTTTCATGCGCACTGAGTAACAATAGACTATCTACCAACTCCGGATGCGGAAATAACTTCCACGCACGCTCTAGCGTTTTGAAGGCACGGCGATAATCTTTATGTTCAGCATACAACTCAGCTAGCTTCCTCGCTGCGGGTATAAACCCATGTTCATGATCATGCGCTTTTTTTGCCATTAACAACACACTTTCACTCGCCACATCCTGCATCTGGCTGTAATGCTGCACTTTAGCGAAATAAAGCAGCGCGTAATAATGTTGTACCTTTTGCGACGAGATATGGCGGCGCAACCGCGCCTGAAAAATAAGACGTTCTGCCTCTTGCCAACGCAACGTGCGCATCAACAAGCCCAACGTAGTGACCTGTGCAGAAATCTGATGTGGTTTATCTTGACTAGCGGCCTGTGCATACTCCAATGCTTTCACCGCATCCCCCGCACGTAACGAAAGCCCTGCCAACGCACGATTTGCCATAAAACATGTGGGTTTATAGGCCGATAATTTTTCAAGCCGTACATGTGTTTGCGCTATATTACCTTGCTTATGCGCCACCTGCGCCCCCAACAGATCCAACAACGGAATATCACCCAAAAGCCCTTGCGCCTTACGAGTATATTTATCCGCCGCTTGTACATCGGCTGCCGCTAACGAAGCAAAGGCAAGCGTTATTGCCTCCAGCCCTTGCTCATGACGCGATGATTCACGCTGATGTCGCACATAGGAAGGCAGTACCATCACGCGTTCAATCAGGCTTACTAATACTGCACAACCTATCACCACAGCAATAAAAGTAACCGCTAACACCGCAAAAGAAAGGCGAATCTCATAGCCCATCCACGTGATCTGTACGCTACCTTGATGTTCCATCAACACACTAACGCCGTAGCCCAGTACCGCTACCACCACCAACCATAAACACAAGCGCAGTAATCTCATCAACGGGACTCCCCTTGCAGGATTTCAAGCTGCTTTTTTGCAACAACATACTGCATTAACATCACCCTAAAATCCTCAAGTATAACCCTAGAATCAGATGATAACAAATTGATTTCATTTAATACATCTTGATATTTTTTCTGCTTTAACTTAGCTTCTGCACGGGCAAGGCGCGCTTCATCATCACCCCCAGCCTGATCTTCACCAACCTTACGAATTTGCACCAAGCCCGTCACATTGTGCCACGTTTTGCGCCACACGCCCGCCTGCTCAGGCATAGGGCGCACCAACCACACTTCAATCGCCTTCGCCAACATCTGCTCCAGAACCTCATGCTTTGGCAAGCCATGATGGGCGAACGGAAGGAGTGCATCATGTTGCTCTTGCGTCAACCACGTCGCATGCGCCAAAGCCTCTTTATAAGGTTTTTCTGCATTGACAGCGACAACCAACGCAAGTTTTTCCTGCACATGCTGAGCATCCACAGAGCGATGTTCCATATCATTTAACTGTGTTCTCAATCGCTCTATCTCTTCGTGTTGACGTGCAATCGCCTGTTTTTGAGCTTCAATCAGCGTTTCTTGCGCTACTTTCTGCGTGTTCACCGCCTCCAGCGTGGCCTTCACCGTCACTAATTCCTGTGTCGTTTTTGCTAACACCCTTTGCGTCTCCACATCACGAGGCGGCAAAACAGTATTCACATGGCGTTCAGAGTTTTTTTCTACCATAAGCGCAGCACTACCAACTACATCCGCTCCAGACTCCCACCACATCGTCTCGTCATCCCAAGCCGCACCACTCTCCACAGACATCACATACAGTGGAGATGGTTCACGAAAAGGCATAGTATGGCGCGTCTTAAAACGCTCTTTTAACTTTGCCACGCCCACCTTATGTTCTGCGGCTTCTTGCGTGGCTTGAATGCTGGTAAAGCCTTCAATGGAAATTGGCTTTGACAGCGAATCCACAGGCAACACTTCAGGCTTAAACATTGTAGAATAAGAATAATAAAACGCCGCGACCACAGCAACAAGGACAAAAGGCGAAGCATATTTCACCCCCCTTTGCGAAGCATCCACAGGCGGCGCGATCACTGCATCAAACACAGGGGCATCCGTATTCGTTTTTTTCGCTTCCACACGCGCTTTTGGCTCTATCACTTCCGCGTCCATCACCAAATCCTTGTCAGTTCACCTTTTCATTAAACGAATAGGTAGGAACATACAATGATTTTAGTAAGGACATCATGGCATCCGTAGTGGGTGACACCGCCACATGCACCGCCGCCCATCCATCATATTTCAAGCTATGTGCAATCGCAGTGCTAAAACATAACGCCTCAAACGCTCCATGTGGCTGTTCTTGCTGCCTAAGCCACGCTTCAAAAGCAGCGGCAGCACGTCGTGAATACAATAGCACTACTGCCGATGCCCCACACTTACACAATGCCAAAAAGTCTGATGATGGGGACAAAGGCCGCATACGATAGCACACAAGGCTCTCCACATCATATCCTCGTGACACAAGAAAATCCTGCGCATCAACCCGCACTTCATCTCCACGAAGATATATTACTTTACAATTAGATGCATCAATTTCATTACATAAAACATGAAGCATGGACTGCGCGTCGCCCACCCCATAACGTACCAACTTCGCCCCCATCTCCCGCGCTATTGTGGCTGTGACCTCTGAAGGCGTATAGATAATTTTTTCTTGCCACGCAGAAAAAGGGACATGATCACGCAAAAATGCTAACGCATGCTGACTACTCACCACAATCACAGATGCATCCGCAAAACGACTCTCACATGACAGCGCATCATTTTCTACAAACACCTCACCCACCGGTGAGATCACCACATCAAACCCAAGCGCAGACACACATGACGCCACCCCCAACGACTGCGCGTGAGGACGAGTAAGGACAATGATAGGAAGTTGCTGCGTATTCATGAAAACGTTTTACCATAAACGTCACAAGAAGAAACGATAAGTTTTTAGGCTCTACCTATTGCTGAATAAAATAAGGTTGATTAGCCGCCGCCGCACGTTCAGCATTAACTTTAGCAGCAAACCCACCCATTCCTTGAGCGCGAGCCTGCATAGGCTCAACAGATGCATCATTCGCCGCTATACGCGTCGTCGGGACATCCTGCACGATCGGTGGAGTCATAGGAGTAATCGCTTGCGGCATCATCACGGGCTGCATCGTCGCTGCAATCGTATTAAGCGGGATAAAAGGTATCATCTCAGGTTTAATTGCACCACTATTGACAAGATAAGCCTCTTGCGTCGCCATCTCGGTCAACTCTTTATAATAAAACATCGCCTTAGCTTGACCTTCAGCATCAAGCTCGTGGAACTCCTTACCACAAAGCTCCTTGATTTGTACTGCCATCTTACCATTCATACGTACATGCACAGAAAACACATCTTTGGGCGAGAGATACTCTCCTGCTTCTAATTTACCTTTTAACTCAGCAACTTTAGCATGCACGGTTGTTTGCAAATCTTGCGTTCCCATCACACCATTAAGCACTTTGTCCGTTGCCATGCTGGTCAAAATTCCACCACCAATACCCGCAACTATCCCAAGCGGCCCTGTTAGTGCGAGAGCTGCGGTTGCCGCCGCTCCAGCGGCTAATCCTGTCACCGCACCCACCCCTGTAATCACAGGCTTTAAGCGCGCACCATCATCATAGGCTTCCAGTGCCTGTGCCAACACTTCATTTTTCTTAGCCGCCTCACGCAATGCCTTTTCATCCACTGTTTCTGGCGAAACACCAAGCTGATTTGCCACGACTTCACGATACCCTTCGATCATATCTGCAATGCCATTTTTACGGGTACGTGAACCAGAGACCATACCCACACCTGCCGTCACCACACCGCCCACAGGCCCAACAGCCGCCCCCAACACTTCCGTTGCAGCGCGATTCATCAGCCCAATATTTGCCGCCGCACCTGCCACTCCAATACCAGCATCCACCAACGCACCACCGGCCGCGCGTGCTGGACGCAAAGCAGGGTTCATCACGTAGCCATAATTAGGGGGAAGTACCGACGTATTGACAGAATTATAATAAGGAAGAGACCCCATGGGAATACCATAACCACCCGCTGCAGACACACTAGCAGGGTACGAAGCTGACGCAGCTGCACCGGCCCCCACAGGTAATCCACCATAAACTGCTTGCGTTTGAGACATATCCAATCCTTATTTCAGCTTATACCATATCAAATCTTGATGACAAAATGATGACAAAAACAAGAAAATCTTCATACAGGCAAAAATACAACGGCGGCGCACAATTATCAATAACTGCAAGATGTTGTTATCATGTTCTATTTACAAGCTCTATTTTGTTGCTAATCTTCAACCTTGGCTAGTTAACAGAGTGAATCATTGCGGGATGAATCCTCTAAATATTTTATTTGTAAAGATATGATTGATATAAAACAAAGAACTATATGCATAACGTTATGCGCAACATTAACTTCGCTGAATGCGCATGCGGAAGCGTTGCCTAATGCAGCAGATATTGCACACACCAAAACAATACTCGACAGCTCTCTCGTGAAGAAAAGCGCAGCCACTGTCTCCCTGCCAGATATATCCGCAGGCGACACCACAGCCCCCGAAGGTGCAAAAGACATAAGAATTAGACTTGATTCATTAATTATCAATGGGTCAACGGTGTTTTCTCAGGAAGAACTCAAGCAAGATTACAGCGGTTATCTTGGTGCGTACATCAAATTATCTGACTTGTGGGTCATCGCAGATCGCATCACCAAACGCTATAAAGATAATGGCTACTTTTTAAGTAGGGTCTTTGTGCCTAAACAAGAAGTAAAACAAGGTCATATTGTTTTACAAGCGGTGGAAGGCTATGTCAGCACATTCAAATTAGACCCCGCATTACAAAATAACATGCTCGCCATGAGTATCGCACGCAATACCGAGCAAAAAAAACCACTTAAGATCCGTGAACTTGAGCGCGCCATATTACAGATCAACGACGTATCAGGAAAAACCTATCAAGCAACGCTTTATGCCTTAGATAAAGCAGAGAGTGGCTCTGTTGGTCTTGTTATCAGCCCTTCGACCACGCCACAACTGCGCGGCTCTTGGATTGTCAATAATTATGGCTCACGCTACACTGGCCCATATCAGAACACTTTGCTTTATAATGACAATATCATAAAAAACCATACCACACAAATTGCTATGCAAACAACGATTCCCGTTCAAGAATCAAAATACCTTGCACTTAAACATGACATCCCCCTTACGGCTGAGGATAGTCTCTCGCTCTTTACCAGCTACATTACCTCAAAACCTGGTTTTACGCTAAAACCGCAAAAAATTGAGAGTAATGCTTTTGAACTCAACGCTGAACTGCGGCATAATATTATACGCCAACTGAATAAAAACCTTAGTTTAATGACTCAGTTAGCGCATAAAATTATTGATACCAATATTTTAAGTGATACAGATTTAAGCCACGATTCGCTTTATTATCTCCGTACAGGACTTCAAGGCGATTACACGGATAAATTTGGCGGCAAGAGCGATGCCTCGCTCACATACACGCGCGGCCTATCCATTTTAGATGCCAATGAAAAAACCAGCCTAAGCAGCTCAAGAAGCTTGGCAAAGCCTGACTTCAATAAGCTAGAATTTGATGCACAACGACAGCAGAGCTTAAATGATGACTTTGTCGCCAATTTCAGGGTTGTAGGACAATATTCTACGGATACACTCTATTCTTCAGAAGAATTTGGATTTGGTGGTCAAAATTTAGGGCGTTCATTTGACGCCTCTGAATTTTCGGGACAGCGCGGCGTCGCGGGCAGCGCAGAAATCTATTACTACGGACTGATGAAGGCAGAAGACATCATAAGCCCGATACCCTACGCGTTTTACGACATTGCCACTATCTCCAACCCCAACAACGACCCCAAACATACACAAGCAAGCTCGGTTGGTTTTGGCACAAAACTAAATCTGCCATCGAATAGCTCCGCCTCTTTTTCCTTTGCATGGCCAATGGGACAAGATATTTCTACCCCTACCTACGGCAGTAACCGTGCGCCACGCTTCTTACTACAAATTGGTCATAATTTTTAATAAATTAGGTATCCATTATTCACAACTTATTTACCATTATGCA
>DAIPJH010000007.1:0-136720 GCA_036770365.1 Rickettsiales bacterium | reverse complement strand
ATTTAATAAATACCTCAAAATAATTACACAATAATAAAACAGGTAAAACATATGACCCTCGTGACCCTCCTTAAAAAAGTTTCTTTTCTCGTGGCGGTGACGGGTGTGGGTGGGGTTGCTTCTCCTGCTTATGCCTCTGAAGATAATGTGCTGATTGATCAAGTGGGTGATGCTAACATTGCTTCTGTTGAGCAAGATGGCGTGACGCTTCATGCAGCGATCCATCAAAATGGTGTGGCTTCAGAAGCGAATATTATCCAGTCTGGTTCGAATAACAGCGCGGAAGTATTTCAATCTGGTAATTCAAATGTAACGCATATCGAACAAGCAAACAGTGGTAATATCGCCATGGTGAATCAAAATGGCACAGGTAATATTGCCAATATTGCACAGTTTGGTGCTAATGATAATGTTGCAGTAACTCAAATCGGTGCAAATAATTTCGTATCTGTTGTGCAGCGTTAATGATTTAAAATCCCTTGCGGATATGTTATAATTCCCCAGCATATATAGGTATGTAGTATATAATGGGAGTTTTACTCGCAAAATTCAGGAGACGTACAATGATGTTATCGCGTTTGTTTGTTGGTGTGGTTGCTGTGTCTTGGGTGGCGGGAAGTGGTGCAGCGGCATATGCGTCGGGCGCAAACTCTGTTGTCATTGAGCAAGCGGGCGGTGGCAGTGCAGTGATTGATCAATCTGGTTCTGGTAATAAAGTAAACATTAGTCAAACGTCTGGCAGTAATAAGTCTGAGCTGGATCAAGAAGGTGTTGCGAACGAGGTGGAGCTGATTCAGCGTGGCGGTAATAATAAAGCAAATGTAACGCAAATCGGTAGTGAGAATCATTCGTTTCAGATGCAAGTGGGAGAGGGTAACCTCGTTACGCACTACCAGCAGGGTCAAGGTAATAGCGCAAGTGACACGATCACAGGTAATACCAATACCTCCAACACTCGTCAAATTGGCGATAAAAATTCTGCTGAACATGTGATCACAGGTAATGATAATAATATTGTCACCGAGCAGACGGGGAATAATCTTAACTATAAGATTACCCATATTGGTAGTGGTGCTACGATCTCAGTGCAGCAACAATAGCCACAGTTTCTAAAATAAAAACACTATATCTGGTGAATATACAAGTTTGCGTTGGTAAACAGCGCATGCTGTTGTAGTTTTTTGTTAATGATTTCGAGGTAGATTGTCTGCAATGGTTTTGCTTGCAAGAGGGGCGTTATGAAGAAGATGCGTGTGTTCGCTTTGTTGGCATGTGCTATGAGCGTAAGTTCAGTGGCAAATGCGAGTCCGATGAAGTATACGCCTGTGAATCCTAGTTTTGGCGGCAGTGCCTTTAATGGGAGTTATTTGCTTGGTAATGCGGAAGCGCAGAATAATAATGTCAAACCCACTAAAACCACTGATCCTATTGCTAACTTTTCAAATACGATCACCAGTAGCCTTATCAGTCGGATCTCGCGTGATATCGCTGATTCTATCCTTGGCGAAAATGCACAGGATTCGGGAACATTTACCGTGGGCGATACGGTGTTGAATTTTAACCGTGAGGGTGATGTTGTCAGAATTAATATTGTGAATAATGTGAATGGTCAGCAGACAACCGTTGAAGTTCCTGCCCCAACTTTTTGATGTGATTTTAAAGAATTTACGGTGTGTAGCATGAAGCGTATATTGGGTACTATAGTAGTGTTGGCGATGTTGACTGGGTGTTCAGATTCACGGGTAGCATTGTCGCCTTATTTTAAAGAACCGTTGATCGCTGAATATACGGTATCAGGTGAGGTGCTAAAAAGCTTGCCTCCTGCGAAAGTAAAAATTCCTGTATCGGTTTATAACTTCTCAGACCAGACAGGGCAGAATAAACCTAATGATACGATTGCGGAATTTTCGCATGCAGTGACACAGGGCGGTGTCTCCATTCTTACTCAGGCATTGCTGGATGCTTCGCAGGGTGGGTGGTTTACGGTGATCGAACGTAATGGTCTGGAGAATCTCATTCAAGAACGTAAGATTATCCGCGCTATGCGTAATGATTATGCTGCGCCAAATGGTCAAAAACTTCCTAATATTCCGCCGTTATTATATGCTGGGATGTTGATTGAAGGGGGTATCACCTCCTATGAAACCAATACGATTTCTGGCGGGGTTGGTGCGCGTTATCTTGGAATTGGTGCTGATTCAGAATACCGTCGTGATATCGTGACGGTGTATTTGCGCGCTGTTAAAGTATCTAATGGTGAAATTGTCTTATCTACCAGCACATCAAAGACCATTTATTCTACCAATGTTCAAGGTGGGACATTTAAGTATATCGGTTTGAATGAGTTATTGGAGATCGAAACAGGATTTACCATGAATGAGCCGCCTCAGCTTGCAACGCGTCAAGCGATTGAGCTTGCAGTGTACTCTATGATCATGGAGGGAGCTGAACGTAACCTTTGGGGATTTGCGAATCCGAGTGCAGGGCGAGTCGCGGTTGGGCAGTATGAGCGTTTGAAAGAAGCACGCAGAATGTCTTTTGAAAGTGCTTTGAAAGCTGCGGAGTTGCGTAGTCTCCCACAAAATCGTGATGAGGCGATCAAGCGTACAGCAGAAGAAGATGATGCATCACTTACATCGCAAATATTTACGCTCTTTAAAAAGAAAGAGCAGCAAGCGTCCAAGAAAACGCAATCTCAATCGTCAGCACAGCCAATGCCACGTGCGCCTGTGCAGATATCGCCTTCGGCAATGCAAACTACGACCCCTGTGCCAGCACAAGCACCTGTGGTTGGGGTAGTTAGTGCTGGTAATACTTTCGTTCCTCAGCAGACAACACGTCCGTTGGTGCAACCTTTTACGGAGCAGTCACCTGCTGCAACAGAGGGCAGTGCGCCGCGTCCAACGTTCCAGCGTTATGTCTCCCCGCAAGCAGAAACGTCTACGCCATCACAAGGTTTTGAAGGATCAGAGGGTGTCATTAATGCACAGCCTCGGACAAATGGATTTAGAATTCCTATTCCTGATGAGTATAAAGAAAAAAAATATCTTAATTGTGGTGGGCAGGGGTGCTAAGTTTTGCCTCAGCATCAACGAGATAGACGGTCTGAGTGAATCCCCAGAGATTGCTCAAACTCTTTAAAAAGTTTTTCCGCATGTTTTTTTCCTGCTATTTGAAGTTCAACGGGTGTTTTTTGAGAAGCAAAATGAACACCATGTCGTAGGAAGGCAAACTCTCCCCCTTCTGAGGTCATAAGATGAGGGTTTTGACTCTCTTTTGTTCTTGCTTTTGTTTCTTCAAAGTTTGCTTGTGCTGCTGTTGCTGCACATAATTCGATGATACTTGAAAGAGCTTCTTTGCGTTTATGTATCAAAACGTGCGAAGACATGGGGCGGTGATCGCGTGCTTTTAGCTCATCTACATATGCAGCGAGCGCATCACTTGCATAAGTAGCTTTCTGCTTAATCAGAGCATTATTGCCATCTTTTGCCTTTGCAATGAGGGTATGTAATGTATGTTGTGGTTGTGGTTGCTCATGCCCAGCAATGATACGGTCAAAGTCCATGTTGTCGCTCCAGTGATACTATAGTCGTTTAACCTAATGATTACGTATTTCATAAAAAGTTAAACGACCATAATCTTATGATCTTATAGCACGTTAACTTCACGATTTCCCAAAAATAGAAAATTACAAATTAAAAGCGTCAAAGGGTCATTATAGATCATTTTCGGAGAGCAAGTATGAAGCTTTTATGAATTTATCCATGCATCAAGGTCTTGTAGTGCGCGGGATGTGTATGCACGCGGACGGTCAATTTTTTTATGACGACTTTCAAGTGCAGGAAAAAGACCAAAGTTGATGTTCATTGGCTGGAAATGTTTAGCTTCTGCTTCGCCTGTGATATGGGCAAGGAGCGACCCCATGGCGGTGGTACGTGGAGGGAGTGCAGGGGAATCGCCTTTGGCTTCTGCTGAAGAAAAACGCCCACAGAGCAATCCACATGCTGCGCTTTCTACATATCCTTCGACACCCGTGATCTGTCCCGCAAAACGAAGATGCGGTGCAGATGTGAGTCGTGCAGATGCATCAAGCAATAGAGGGCTTTTGATAAAAGTATTACGGTGAATGCCTCCAAGTCGGACAAATTCGGCTTCCTCTAATCCCGGTATCATACGAAAGACCCGTGATTGCTCGCCATATTTCATTTTGGTCTGAAACCCGACGATATTAAAGAGCGTGGCGGCTTTATTGTCTTGGCGTAACTGCACAACAGCGTAGAGCTTTTCATCAGGCAAGTGCGGGTTGGTTAATCCTACAGGCTTCATTGGACCAAAACGTAAGGTTTCAATGCCGCGTTCTGCCATGACTTCAACAGGTAAGCATCCTTCAAAATAGGGCGTATTCTTTTCCCATTCTTTGAATTCGGTTTTTTCTGCTGCAATAAGTGCAGTGACAAAAGCTTCATATTGCGTTTTGTTCATTGGGCAGTTCAGGTAATCTGCGCCGTCACCTTTGTCATAGCGCGACTGAAACCAACAAATATCCATGTTGATTGAGTCACGCGCAACAATGGGGGCGATTGCGTCAAAGAAAGAGAGGTAGTCTTGTCCTGTGACGTTTTGTATGTCTTGTGCGAGCGCGTCGGAGGTGAGTGGGCCTGTAGCAACAATACATAGCCCCTCGTTGGCTTTAGGAAGCTGTGAGATTTCTCTGCGTTCAATGGTAATGCGCGGATGTGCCATTAATTCAGCGGTGACGGCGGAAGAAAAAGCTTCTCGATCAACAGCAAGCGCACCGCCAGCAGGGACTTTATGCAGATCTGCCATACGCATAATGAGCGACCCGCAACGACGCATTTCCTCATGCAATAAGCCTACCGCATTACGTTCATGATCGTCTGCGCGGAAAGAATTGGAGCATACCAGTTCTGCGCAGCTATCGGTTTGATGGGCAAATGTTCGTTTTTCACCCGTACGCATTTCGATTAAGGTGATATCAATACCAGCCTCTGCAGCTTGCCACGCCGCCTCACTGCCTGCAAGCCCTGCACCGATGATCGTGATATGTGGTGTATAGGGAGGTGGTGTTACTGTCATGATTAATGAATGAAAATCTGCACTTCATGATCCTCAAGTGAGGCATCAGGTTGCACGGTGGTCGTGATATTATTGGGGTTAACACCCATGGAATGTAGCGCGTTGACAATAGATTGAGTGTGTTGTGCAGCCAATGTGTTTAATGCCGTTTGGTTGCCTACTTGTGGTACAAAGGAAACTACATCGAACATCACAGAAGGCTTTTTGCTTAATGCTTTTACGACGGCATTATGCAATGGTTTTTCAAAAAAGACACGGGGCTGGTTAAAGCGAACAACAACCAGAGGTATGTCCCCGCCTGCGCTGCCGCCCAAATTTTCTGGTGTTGCTGCATGCGCAGCGTTCATGACAGTGTTACACGTTAAGGATGATGCAAAAATGGAGAGTGCAATTATAAATATGTGTAGGTTACGACATTGAAACTTCAGCATAGTAGCCCTCCCAAAAAAGACGTTTTTATTCTTTTAGGAGGGTTGATGCCCCTTGCCAAGCATAAATCGTATGTCTCGTGATAATTAGCAAAAGTGTAACATAGATGCAGCGTTCTTTGAAAAAAGGGAAGGTGAAAACCTGTTTGCAATTGTAATGAACAGTAAAAGAAAAGTAATATGAATGATGTGTCATGTATAGGTTGTAATGCTTGTGAATAATGCATGTTGGTATGCATCTTGAATTGGTGTGATGTGAGTTGCTAAACGAAAGAGGTGGTGTGCATGGTTGCTTTGGCAGAGAAAAACATTGACGAGATGGATGACAAGCAGGTCGGTGCGTTTTTGCGCGCATGGCTTCCGCAATCCTATCTTGTGGTCAGTGCTATGCAATCGATGCAAAATTTTTTACCACAAGTCTCAGCCAATATGTCAGACAGCGTCCGAAAGTTAGGTGAGGATTTTACACGGCTTTCGTCATCTACTATGGAGCAGGCTGATAATGTCCAGCGCGTGGTCGAGATGGCTGGGGTTGTGGTGGTAGATGGTAAGTCTATCCCGTTAGGTGAAGCTTTGGGTGCGATCAATACCACATTGGAAGGTGCGGTTGATAAGATCCTAGAAGTATCCATGCTTGCTGTGTCGATGGCAGGGCAGTTTGATGCAGCGCGTGATAGTTTGGATGAGGTGCGTCACTTTATTACGGCGATTCGTAAGATTACGCGTCAGACCAAGCTTTTATCATTGAATGCTACGATCGAGGCGGCGGTTGCGGGTGAAGCTGGTAAGGGCTTTAGTGTCGTCGCGGATGAGGTGAAAGAGCTGTCGCAGCAGATCACTCAGCTTTCCGAGGAAATGGAAAAGAAAATTGGGGATATTGTTTCCAGTGTGAATAATAGTCATTTGACGCTGCAAAAAGTGGCGACGATCGACATGACGGAAAACATCATGGTGCGTGATCAAATTGATTCGATGATGAATAGTATTTTAGAGCAAAATAACGAGCTTTCTGACGTTCTTGGTCGGGCGGCTGAGTCGTCACGACAAACTGCTTCTGCCATTTCAGCGATGGTGATGAGTATTCAATTTGAAGATAGGCTGTCACAGGTCTTGGGGAATGTTGTGGATGTTTTGGGGGTTATAGAAAATATTCAAAAAGGATTCCAGACGGCAGCGATCAGGCAGGTTGGTTCGGCGCAGACATGGGCAGTGGATGAAGAATTATGTTCGAGTATCATTCGTGGATTTAAGTTGAGTGAGTTTAGTAATCACTTTGTGAATTCTCTGATGAAGTATGCGGATGATGTGAAGCTACCTCCGCTTAAAACTGGGACGGTTGCCGTGGTTGCGGGCGGGGATGTATCATCATCTGCTGCTGCGCAGGATGACGATGATATTGAGCTATTTTAACAAGGGGTGAGCTATGTTCCAGTTGCCACAAATTTCAGACCGCTCTGCTGCCGCGCCGCTTCGCGATGTATTGCTCGATATGTTGAAAAATGATGAAAGCATAGAGGTTGGTGCTGCTGAGGTTGAGCGTATTACGACGCCTGTGTTTCAGCTTTTGGTTTCATTAAGAATGCAGGCGGAAGAAGACGGAAAGAGGGTGGTTATCGTAGATCCTTCAGATGTGTTTAAGGATGCTGCAAAGGGTCTAGGGCTTAAAAAAATATTGAATATTACGGAGTGATTTATGGCAAAGCGTGCGCTTACAGTAGACGATTCAAAAACCATGCGTGATATGGTGAGTTATACCCTGAAGAATGTAGGGTTTGAAGTGATGGAAGCAGAGGATGGTCAAAAGGCACTGAGCGTGTTGGCTGGACAAAAAGTGGATGTGATCATTACTGACTTGAACATGCCTGTGATGGATGGAATTACCTTAATTCGCAATTTGCGCGCCAAGCCAGAATATAAATTTACTCCTATTTTGATGCTGACGACAGAGAGTGATGAAACAAAAAAAGCGGAAGGCAAAAATGCTGGTGCGACAGGCTGGATTGTGAAGCCTTTTAATCCTGAAAAATTGGTGCAGGTTATTCAGCGCGTGTGTGCCTAACCTGTGTGCGTAGGTGTTTTTAAATAAGCGAAGTGAGTGAACATGGATCTGGATTTTGAACAGTTTAGAGGTACGTATGTTACCGAGAGCTTGGAGCTGTTGGCAGACATGGAAGAAAAGCTCATGGAGCTTGAGCATGGCGAGGATGATGTTGAACTTCTCAATGCTATTTTTCGCTGCGTGCATTCAATTAAGGGTGGAGCCGGTGCGTTTGGTTTGACGCAAATCGCGCATTTCACGCATGAGTTTGAGTTTTTGTTGGATGCGTTACGTGAAGGAAAAATTCCTGTTGATGAAGCAATTACGGATATCTTACTCAGAGGGCGTGATGTTGTAGAAGCGATGGTGCAAGCGGCAAGTTCTGGTGAAAATATGCCAGATGGATATGGTGAAGATGTGTTAAGTGAGATCGTGGCGATCAATGAGGCACAAAAAAATGGCGGCAAGCCTGTTAAACAGGCGGTGAAGAAAAAAGAAGCCGCGAAGTCTGCCGTTGCGAAGGTTGCTCCTGTGTCAGTACCATTGCCTACCTCTGAAGAAATTATCATGTATACCATTCGTTTTAAGCCGCATGAAGGACTTTTTGCGACAGGAAATGAGCCTTTATTACTGTTTCGTGAGTTGGCAAAGCTTGGGACGTTAACCGTGCGTTGTCAGATGGATCATCTCCCAGATTTAAGGGATATGAATCCTGATTTTGCATATCTGCATTGGGTATTGGATCTGGATTCCGCTGCTTCAGAAAAACGCTTACGTGAGGTGTTTGAATTTGTTGAGGATGAGTGTGATTTGGAAATTGATATACTTGGTGGATTCTGTATGGACTTCGGTACACCAGTGACGGTATCCACACTTTCTGATGCTGTGCAGTCTCAGCCTGTTGAGCATGAAGGGGGAGGAGAAGACGATGATGAGGAAGAATCATCATCATCATCATCTCCTGTAGCTACTGCTGCGGTTATGCCTTCTCGAGCGAAATCTGTAGAAATTGGAGAAGAGACAAAGGCAGTGAACGCGGTGTCTTCGATCCGCGTGGACATTGACAAGGTCGATCGCTTGGTGAACATGGTAGGTGAGCTGGTCATCACGCAAGGCATGCTACAATTGCAAGCGCGTGCGATGCCAAAAGAGGCTTTTCCTGATATATTGCTTGGTGTTGAAGAGTTGGCACAGCATACGCGTGAACTACAAGAAGCGGTGATGGCAGTGCGGATGCAGCCTGTCAAATCTATTTTTTCACGTATGCCACGCATCGTACGCGATTTATCAAAGAAACTTGATAAGCAGATGCGTTTGGAGCTGAGTGGTGAGAATACCGAGGTGGATAAAACGATCATTGAATCACTTGCAGATCCATTGACCCATATGATTCGTAATTCCATTGATCATGGGATTGAAAAACCTGACCGCCGTGCTGAGGTAGGGAAGAATCGTGAAGGGGTAATTCATCTTTCCGCAGGGAACCATGGCGGGCGGATCGAAATTACGATTGAGGATGATGGTGCGGGTATTAATCGTGAACGTGTGTATAAAATTGCTGTTGAAAAAGGTGTGCTTCGTCCTGATGAGGTGTTAACACCGGAAGAAATTGACCATCTTATTTTTGCGCCGGGGTTCTCTACGGCGGCGGAAGTTACAGATGTGTCTGGACGCGGTGTGGGCATGGATGTTGTGCGACGCAACATCGAGGGGATTGGCGGCACGGTCACTGTGCATAATAACCCTGGGCGTGGCTCTAAATTCGTTATTTCCCTTCCACTGACGTTGGCGATTTTGGATGGTATGGCGGTACGTACGGGGGGTGAGCAATACATCATTCCGATCGCAAATATCATAGAAACCTTACAGCCGCAGGAGTCTGCTTTTAACAAACTCGCAACAGGGGTGGATGTCTTGAACGTACGCGGTGAGTTTGTGCCGTTGGTGTATTTGTATCAGATGTTTGGCATTCGTGGTTCTATCATAGAAACCTCGAAAGCGTTGGTGGTGCTGGTTGAGTGTGGCAAAGATAAATTTGGTATTGTGGTGGATGAATTGATCGGTCAGCAACAGGTGGTGATTAAGAGTTTGGAACAAAACACAGACCCTGTTGAGGGAATATCGGGTGCAACCATTTTGGGAGATGGAAAGGTGTCATTGATCCTTGATACTGCGGCTTTATACCGTATTGGAGTAGAGGCTAGCCGCAAGAAAGCGACGTCAATACGCGACCAAAAAATGCATGAATCTAGTGAGATAGCGTAGGAGATACGAGCATGTCAACAATAGCAACGAATCCTGAGCAGTTAATTTCGCAAGCAGCACAAACTGAGTCGGAGCAGTACCTTACCTTTACGGTGGGGAGTGAAGAATATGGTGTTGAAATTATGACGGTGCGAGAGATACGTCAGTGGGCGCCCGCGACACGGATTCCCAATACTCCTAAATTTATGTTGGGGGTGATGAACCTTCGTGGTGCGATCATTCCTCTTTTTGATTTGCGTGCGCGCTTTTCTGGAGAAATGACACAAGCGGATAGTAAAAATGTGATTATTATTGTTGCTTTAAGCACGAGGCTTATCGGAATTCTTGTGGATACGGTATCGGATATTGTGGATGCGAATGAGGGGGATATCAAACCACCTCCCTCAGTCGAACTGAATGTAGATGAGCGTTATGTCAATGGATTGATTTCATTGGAAGAACGTATGATTGTAATTTTGGATGTTGAACATCTTTTTGACGCACAAACATTGAAAGAAATTGTACATGTCACAGCTTAATTGCTGTGTGTAATCATGAAGGAGAATGCTATGTTAGGTAAGCTACGTTTTAAGGTGAAATTGCCGCTTATTATTGGAACTTCTGTAATTCTTTGTGGAATTGCCGTGGGGATATCAAGCTATGTGGATGCGAGTAAAGCATTACGTCGTGGTGCAGAGCGTTCTATCTCGGCCTTGATTGAAGCACGTAAAAATCAAATTAATATGTACTTAAATAGCATAAAAGATGAGTTACATGCGCAAAAAACGAATCCATTGGTATGGGCTGCCTTGAATGATTTTTCTGCGGCGTTTGTGCAGATTAAGGCAACGGGAGCAACCCCTGTCGATTATTTACATAAAAAATATATTGATGAGAACCCTAATCCTTTAGGGCAAAAGGAAAAACTAGATTTTGCTCCCGATGGTTCGCCGTATAGCGCGCTTCACGCGAAATATCATGGCTATTTTCGTCGTTTGTTACAAGAACGTGGTTACTATGATATCTTTTTGATCAATGCTGAAGGGGATGTGGTCTATACCGTATTTAAGGAATTAGACTTTGCATCCAATGTACTTAATGGTCAATGGAAAGACACGGATCTAGGTAATTTGTTCCGTGAAGCTATTAAACAAACCGATGATGAGGCTGCGATATATAAAGATTTTGCCCCTTATGCACCGTCTAATAATGTGCCAGCAGGGTTTATTGGTGTGCCAGTGCGTGATGCAAACCATCATCTTCTTGGGGTGATGGCAATTCAGATGCCTATTGGTAAGATCGATGAAATTATGCAAGCAAATGATGGGCTTGGTAAGACCGGCGAGATTATGTTATTTGGCCAAGATGGCTTGGCGCGCAATGATTCGCGTTTTTCTAAAGAGTCCACTATCCTAAAATTAAAAGCGCATGAACAAGATATCAAAGATGCTCTTGCTGGGAAGGTGGGTATTCAAGAAGGAGTGAATGATAATGGTGCGTTGACCATTGCAGCTTATAACTATATCGATTTTCAAGGGGCGCGGTTTGCTTTGGTCGCAGAACAAGAGCAAAATGAAATTTTTGCTTCTGTTCATGCAATGCGTAACGATATGCTGTTGTTGGTGGCCGCGATTGTGATGGGGCTTATTGGGATTGCGTTCTTTATTGCACGCCTTATCTCACGAGAAATTGATGATATTGTGGGTGTTATTAAGCAAGTGGCGGATGGTAAAAATAACGTTAAAGTTCCTCATTTGAATCGGCCTGATGAGATTGGAGATATGGCGAAATCACTGCTAACCATTGCAAGTTTGGGTGGTCGTTCAGCTCGTTTGCAATATATGGTCAATAATCTAAGCTTACCCGTGATGATTTGCGATAAAGATCTTGTGATTACCTATCTTAATAGTGCGTCAATTTCAGAGCTTACACGTTTACAGCATCTCTTGCCTGTTAAAGTTTCTGACTTAGTGGGGACGTGTATTGACGTATTCCATAAGAATCCCGCCCATCAACGAGGACTTCTTGCGAATTCCATGAAAATGCCACACAAAGCGAAATTTCCGCTTGGGCCAGAGTGGATGTCTTTAGATGCGGATATGCTCAAAGATGACGAGGGAAATTTTGATGGCGCGTATGTAACATGGCGTATCGTAACGGATGAAGTACGTGCAGAACAAAATGTGAAACTAGCGCAAGAAGGTATCAATAGTCTGATTACGTCGGCAAGTGCGGGTGATTTAGATGAGCGTATTGATGCAAGCCAGTTTGAAGGGTTCTATCATTATCTTGCGAATACAATGAATCGTTTGATGGATACGATACGCGCACCCATTCAAAAGACAATTGATGCAATGCAAGAGCTATCACACGGTAATTTGACCGTGCGTATGGATGGTCAATTTGAGGGAGCATTTGCTCAAATACAAACATCTATCAATGAAACGATGGAGCGTTTGAATGATACTGTGCAGCAAGTGATTGAGGCAGCCGACGCGGTCAATGGTGGTGCTTCGGAGATTTCTTCAGGTAGTCATGATTTGGCATCACGGACTGAATCTCAGGCTTCATCATTAGAAGAAACAGCTGCGTCGATGGAGGAAGTGACATCCGCGGTTAATGGTACAGCGAGCAACGCACGTGAAGCAAGTAAGCTTGCAGATGAAGCCAAAACTGTTGCTATACGCGGCGGTGATGTGGTGGGGGACGCGGTCAAAGCTATGGGTGCGATCGAACATTCATCACGTAAGATTTCTGATATCATTGGTGTGATTGATGAGATTGCTTTCCAGACCAATTTGCTGGCTTTGAATGCTGCGGTAGAAGCAGCGCGTGCTGGGGAAGCAGGGAAGGGCTTTGCGGTGGTCGCATCAGAAGTACGCTCCCTTGCGGGACGTTCGTCGACGGCATCTAAAGAAATCAAAGCACTCATTCAAGAAAGCGGTGAACAGGTGCTGACAGGGTCAACGCTTGTCAATCGTGCTGGGCAATCGCTAGAAGAGATCGTAAAATCTGTGATGCGCGTGGGTGACATCATCGAGCAGATCGCGGTAGCATCACAAGAACAAAGCGCAGGGATTGGTGAGATCAATACGGCAATTTCACAGATGGATGAGATGACCCAACAAAATGCTGCTTTGGTAGAGGAAACCAACGCCGCGGTGGTGTCGTTAGCACAAAAGGGCGAAGAGTTGACCCGCCTCATTAGCTTCTTTCAAATCGATGGACAAGGTCGAGCGGATATTTCTTATCGTCCTGCCGCTGCGCCGAAGTTGGCTCATGTGAATCCAGCGAAGTCTTCTCCAAAATCAGCACCAAAGAATCTCCCTAAGCCGAAGGCAAAAATATCAGCCTCTCCGTCTTCCGTTGCAGGTGGTAAGGATGATGGTTGGGAGGAGTTCTGAGTTTCATGGCTGATCATCAGAGAGAGTTTGCCTACACTGAGGATGATTTCCGTTTTGTGGTTCGCATGGCGAAGCAATTAGCGGGAATCGCACTGAGCGAGCATAAGCGCGATATGGTCTATTCACGATTGGCGCGGCGTGTGCGTAAACTTGAATTGAATTCTATTCGTGAATATTGTGAGCTTTTAGAGAGTGATCCTGAGGGAGAGGAGACGGGAAATTTTGTCAATTCTATTACAACAAATTTGACAAGTTTTTTTCGTGAGTCTCACCATTTTGAACATCTTTCTGATGTGTTGCTGGAGCTGGTAAAACGTAAGGGACAGCGTCGGGTGCGCTTGTGGTCTGCTGGTTGTTCAGCGGGTATGGAAGCCTACACCATGGCAATGACGATTCATGAGACGTTGGGAGATATTAAAAATCTTGATATCAAAATTTTAGCGACAGATATTGATACCAATATACTCGCCTTCGCTCAGGCGGGTATCTATCCAGATAAGGAAATAGAGAAAGTTCCTGCCTCTATACGTGAAAAATATTTTACGAGCCGTGTGGCTGCACGTGGGGGCAAAGAGTATGAAGTGAAGGACAGTTTGAAAAATCTTGTTTCATTTAAGCGGTTGAATCTTATAGATGAATGGCCAATGAAAGGTCCATTTGACATTGTGTTTTGTCGTAATGTGGTAATTTATTTCGACAAGCCGACCCAACAAAAATTATTTACAAAATATGCCAATATATTAACCAAAGGCGGTTATCTTTATATTGGGCATTCTGAAACCATTCGCGGTGTCTCTGAGCGGTTTAAATATGCAGAAAAAACTATTTATCAGAAGGTTGCGTGATGACACGCCAGCGTAGAACAGACATTGAAAAGGTGGTGGTTGGCGATCAATATGATGGGTGTCACCGCTATTTTGATGCAAAAGCAGAAGAAACAGTCATTAAAATTTTTTCTGGTGGGTATTATGTAACAGACCAGCCTGCGGAAGTGATTGTTACAATTTTAGGTTCGTGCGTCGCGGCATGTATTCGTGACCCCATAAAAAAAATTGGCGGGATGAACCATTTTCTCTTACCTGCAAGTGATGGTAAAGATGGTCAAAGCATGCGTTTTGGTTCATTCGCGATGGAGTTGCTGATCAACGAATTGATGAAACGTGGAGCGGATCGAAATCGTTTAGAGGTAAAAATTTTTGGAGGTGGGCGTGTTGTCCCTGGGTTAAGTGATGTGGGTGATCGTAACATCCAGTTTGTCAAAAAATTTTTAGAAGACGAGGAATTGCGTGTTGTTTCCCATGATTTAGGGGGAGATTATCCGCGCCGCATTCATTATTATCCAGAAACAGGGCGTGTGTTACTTCGTAAATTACGTCGTGCAGAAGATTTAGAAATCGCAGACCGTGAAAAAACTTATATGCGTAAACTTGCTGCTAACAAAACTGAGGGTGGTGTTGAGATGTTTGATTAGTCTCATTAGCCGACTGAAGAGAAAAAATAAAAAACTGAGGATGTTATGTTAAGTCGAAAAATACGCGTTGTGATCGTGGATGACTCACTCTTAATCCGTCGTATCTTACGTGAAATTTTGTCCACTGATCCAGAAATTGATGTGGTGGGTGATGCTGGTGATCCTTACGAAGCACGCGAAAAAATCAAGGAACTGAATCCTGACGTCATTACGCTCGACATCGAAATGCCAAAAATGAATGGTATTGAATTTCTTGAGCGTTTGATGAAGCTACGTCCTATGCCTGTAGTGATGATTTCAACATTGACGCAGCGAGGCGCGGATATTTCTGTCCGTGCGCTAGAAATTGGTGCGGTGGATACTGTGCCAAAACCTATGGCGAATCAAGCGGCTGAGATGGATAAGATGGCCGATATGATTATTTCAAAGGTCAAAGCTGCTGCGCGCTCAAAACCACAATTATCTTCTCAGCTTCGAGGGGATGCGCCTTTATCTGTGTTGTTGCATCAAAAATCAAAGGATTCTGCGAATCGTGTGATTGCAATTGGTGCGTCTACAGGAGGGGTTGAGGCGATCCGATCTGTGATTGCTCGTTTTCCCGTGTCTGTGCCTCCTGTGTTAATAACGCAACATATGCCTGATAATTTCCTTGCTTCCTTCGCTTCACGTCTAGACGCCAATTGCGCCATTAAAGTGTTGCTTGCTGAAGATGGTATGCCCCTTGGAACAGGCAAAGCATACGTTGCACCGGGAGGTTGTCACTTGGGGGTGAAGCGTAAAGGCTCGGTCTATGTATGTCATTTGATCGAAGGAGACCTGGTGTCAGGACACCGTCCTTCTGTGGATGTCATGTTTGATTCTGTGGCAGATAACGTGGGTTCTGACGCCATTGGTGTGATTTTGACAGGGATGGGTGCAGATGGTGCGCGTGGGATGAAAAAGATGCATGACAAAGGTGCGTATACTTTTGGGCAAAATGAGGCAAGTTGCGTAGTGTATGGTATGCCAAAAACAGCCAAGCAGCTTGGCGGCATCAAGGAAGAATTGCCTTTAACTCAGATTTCTGAATCGGTGTTAAGGCACTGTTAACAAAGATAGCGTTTAATGATGGCGTAACATTGAAGGAGACTCGTTATGGATTGCATAGTAAAACGTCAGGACAATGCGCTTAAAGTGATTATGAAGGGAAAATGTACGTTCTCTGATTACACACATTTTAAAGCCATTGTGGAGCAAATAGAAACGCAGACGCTTTCGCAAGTAGATATCGAAATCGCCCAATTGGAATATATTGACTCATCTGGACTTGGCATGTTGCTCATGTTGAACGAAAAATCTGGCGGAAAAGTCTCAATCCGACTTATTTCACCGCAAGGACAAGTAAAAAAGATGATTGATGTTGCACGTCTTGGTAATGTGTTCTCTATAATATCTTAATGTTCATGCATTAAGGATAGGATATGCCTTCATGTTATTAGACGCTTTCAGAGATGCGTGTATCCTTGTGATTGACGACACGGACTTTAGTCGTGAGATCGTGGGGCATATTCTTAAGGGAAGCGGAATTAAAAATATTCGTTTTGCAAAAGACGGTGTCGAGGGGCTTGATATTACTCTTGAGTATCACCCTGATTTGGTGATCGCTGATTTGATTATGCCAAACATGGATGGCTACCAGTATTGCCGTGAAGTGCGCGCTTTAAAAGAATATGAAGATATGCCTATTTTGGTACAAACAGGTATTGCTGAACCTGAGCGTCGCGCCGAAGCCTTCACCGCAGGTGCTTCTGATTTGTTGCTTAAGCCTGTCAACGCAGAAGAGTTGGTGGCGCGGGTGCTGATGCACCTAGATAAGCGTATTTTGATGAAAAAGCTACGTGAATATAACGCCCGTATTGAGGCAGAGCTTGATAGTGCGCGGCAAATGCAGCAGAGTTTGCTCCCAAATGATCACATGGTTGCTCAAGTGCAACAAGCTCTCCCTGTGCGCATGGCATCACATTTTGCCGCCTCATCAGAGCTTAGTGGAGATTTCTGGGGGGCGGTCGCCTTGAGTAAGCATGAGCTTGCCTTTTACTTGGTTGATTTTACGGGGCATGGTATTATGGCTGCGCTTAATACGTTTCGGTTGCATGCGCTGATTAACAGCGATCTGCGTCCAACCAATAATCCCGGTGAATATTTAACGCAGCTTAATAAGAAATTGTATGAACTGCTGATTGAACAGCATTTTGCCACAATGTTTTATGGCGTGATTAATTTTGAAAAAAATAAATTATATTATGCCGCTGCCGCTAGTCCCAGCCCGATCATGTTTAGCAAAGATAAGATACATGGCGTGAAGTTTATTGATGGGAGTGGGTTGCCCTTAGGAGTGTTGAGCAAGGCAGAATATAAAACATTGGAAGTGCCATTTAATAGTGGTGATACGCTGATGTGTTACAGTGATGCGTTGATTGAAAAAGAAGATAAAGATGGTCAGATGTTTGATGAACATAAGTTAATGCGTTTTTCGCATATGTATCATCAAAATTATGCGGGTGAAGAAATGCAAAAGCCTCAGCAGCTTTGTCATGCGGTGCTTGAGTGTTTTTATCGTGAAACGGGTGACCGCATCATCAATGATGATTTGACGCTTGCGATTTTCAATCGTATCTAGGTTACAGTCGGTTAGCTTAAGAAATATACATGGCAATTTCACGTGCGTCTTTGATATGGGGTAATGATGGCTTGCCGCGTGCGGCGGCGTTTGATGACGTGTATTTTTCTGTGCATGATCCTGTTGCTGAAACTGAACATGTGTTTTTGCGAGGTAATAAGTTAAAAGAGCGGTTTGCTGATGCTTCTCGTTCATCTTTGCGGTTTGTGATCGCTGAAACGGGTTTTGGCACTGGGCTTAATTTTATTAGTACATGGGCATTGTGGAACAAAGTTGTGGGCGTAAACAGCAAATCCTGTTTGCACTTTGTTTCTATGGAGCAGTTTCCATTATCTTTGGAAGATCTACAGCGCGCTCATGCACGGTGGCAATCGAATGATGAAGAGTATTATATTGCGTTGCAGCAAAAATATCCTGTATTGACCGAAGGCGTTCATCATCTCGTGTTTGACGGTGGTCGTGTCAGGTTGACATTATTGTTCGGTGATGCAACGCAGATGTTAATAGCAATGCAAGAGACAATGCAGGGCAAGGTAAATGCGTGGTTTTTAGATGGTTTTGCACCTGCGAAGAATGCCGCGATGTGGACACCCAAGCTTTATGAACAGGTGATGCGTGCAAGTGTGCCTGAGGCAACTGTTGCGAGTTTTACTGCGGCGGGAGATGTACGTAGGGGATTGCAAGCTGTGGGTTTTGAGGTTTCCAAAGTACGAGGTCATGGACATAAGCGAGATATGACCGTGGCGTATTGTGCATTATCCGATGGTGCGATGCCTCTACAAAAAAAAACTCAAAGAGTCAAAAAGGTTGTAGTAATTGGTGGTGGCATTGCGGGAACAAGTGCCGCCTATGCATTAGCACGACGAGGATTTCAGGTCACATTGCTAGAACAACATGCCAAGGTGGGGGCGGAGGCATCAGGAAATCCTGCGGGGATCTTATTTCCTATGATGCATAAATCATGGTCAGATCCTATGCGTTTTTATGCGCAAGGATTCAGTTATACACGCCAATTGTTACAAGAGTTGCGTGCTTTTGGGAGGGATGTTGAGGGCGAGTTTTGTGGGATGGTGCAGATTCCTAAGGTGACGTCTTTGGGTGCAGATATACGCTTTGTAGAGGTGATGGAAAAACTATGTCCTGATCCTTCGTTTGTGCAGTATAAAGATGCGCGGGAATTATCTGAAATATCTGGTATTACACTTGAGAATGCAGGGTATTATTTCCCTCAAGGCGGGTGGGTAAATGTCCCTGCGTTATGCCATGCATTGACACGGCATCCTTTGATTGATGTGGTGTATCATGCGCGAGCAGAGCGACTTGAGAAAGAAAGTGATGCTGCGTGGTGTGTGGCGTATGTTGATGCTAGATCGACAGAGCGTTGCGAGGTGAGCGCGCATCATGTGGTGGTGGCAAATGCACTTGATGCCATGCGATTATTGCCTGAAATGGTTTTGCCACTGCACACAATTCAAGGTCAGGTGAGTTTTGTGCCGGAAACGAAACGCAGTGCTTCGCTAAGAACGGTGTTATGTTATGGTGGTTATATCACTCCAGCATTTAAGGGAAAACACTCTATTGGTGCGACCTACGAGCATGCACGCAAAGATTGTGTAGTGGATGAGATGGGGCATCTTCGTAATCTAGAAGATAGCGATACACATATACCGTTTTTGCAGCTTTTACAGTCACATCAAGTCAATGCTCTCAGTGGACGTGCTGCGTTGCGGACAGTGAGCAAGGATCGTCTTCCTCTTGTGGGTAAGCTTGTTGATTCTTCGGTCTATCATGGGATTAGTCTCACCGTAGCACATGCGTCTCGAGGGCTTTTATCTGCTCCGCTGGCGGGGGAATTGATCGCTTCACAGCTTGATACAGATATGGTGATGGTGGATGATGCTGTTGCTAAAATGCTAAATCCACTGCGTTTTTGCACTTTATAGATGTGTCATCGTTGCATCCCTATCATTTTTAATGGTGTTTTTGTGAAAGCCTGATAATTTTCTAACTGGAAAATAAATGCAGTGTCTTATGACTAAAAAAGTGAAGAAACAAGATCAAGGTGCTGAGTGTGGGGCTGGCGAGTCGTTGGTCTCTACAGTGGGTCTGCTTGTCTGCCCCGTGCTGGATTTGCTACCTCAGGCTGTGTTTTGGACGGATGTCAACGGTGTTATTGAAGGTGCAAACCTTGCCTTTTTAAAAATGGTGGGGCGTACCTGTTTTGATGAGGTGCGCGGCAAGGCAATATCTGATTTGAATCTGTCGTTGCACGAGCTTGATCTGTTGGCATGGTGCGATACGGAAGTTCTGCTAACGGGCAAGGAAGAGCATGATGTGCTTTCTTCACTGCTTCGCGTTGATGGAACGCTGGCGCGTTTTGAAGTGATCAAAGAACCTTTGCGTGATGATCACGGTAAGGTGATCGGCGTGGTTGGGTTTTATCGTGATGTGACGCATGAGCAACGTGAAAACGATGCGAAAAAAAACGCAAGTCGCTTGAATCGCCGCTTGGCAGAAATGGTTAGCGGTTTTAATATTTATGGCGGTCGCAGCCTAGAACAAGAATTTCGGGATTTATGCATTGCCGCGGTGGAGGAAATGCCCATCGAGCGTGTTGGTATTTGGCAGGTTAGTCAAGATGGATCGACGCTTACGGCAAAAACCATGGTCGAATCAAAGAAAATTTATGAAAATTATGTGAGTTTGCATCGTTTGCATGTGCCAGACATCTTTTCAATTATAGAAAAAGCGCAGACATTGAGTGTGCATGATGTGCGTTATGCTAGTGAAATCAGCTCTATGTTAGATACTTATTTGATTCCTAATAATATTGTGGCAATTCTAGCTGTGCCTGTGATGATGCGTGGGCGTGTGTGGGGGATGGTAACGCTAGAGCGTGTGCTTTATCCATATCATTGGACGCAACATGAAGCCTATTTTGTGCAAAGTATGGCAAATATCGTCGCGTTGATTGCCTCCACAGACGAAAATATTGTGGTGCGACGTGAACTAGAAGAAAAGAATGAGCTGTACGATGTGCTTATGAATGCTACGCGTGATGGCATTTGGGATTGGGATATGGTGACCAATATGGTGACGTTATCTAGTCGTTGGCTTGAGATGTTAGGGTATGAGGCAAAGCAGCAGGTTAAGGCATTAGAAGCTGTTCAAGAGATGGTACACCCTGATGATAAAGATTCCACCAATGCTGAGATCGAACGCCACAAAAATGAACCAAATATTCCGTTTGAACATAGTTTTCGCCTGCGCAATGCTGATGGAGGCTATCATTGGGTCTATTGCCGCGCAAAAATAATACGTGATGAGCAGGGTAATTGTGTACGTATGGTGGGAACAAACACCGATATTCACACGATGAAAATGGTGGAAGAAGAGATTTCTCAGCACCGCGAAATGCTCAAGCAAGAAGTTGAAGAGCAGACAAAGCATTTGTTGCATGCGAAAGAAGAAGCGGAAAATGCGAATATTGCAAAGTCAGAATTTCTTGCCAACATGTCGCATGAACTTAGAACTCCTATGCATGCTATCATTAATTACAGCTTGATGAGTCGTGATAAGCTCGATATTGCTCCGCGTGAGAAGATTTACAAATATCTTGATAATATTTTGATAAGCGGTGAGCGTTTGCTTAAGCTTCTCAATGAGTTGCTTGATCTGTCAAAAATGGAAGCGGGCAAGATGACGTTCCATTTTGAGCAAAAGAATATACCTGTTTTGGTGGAGAATGTATTGGTTGAAGTACGTTCATTGCTGGAGAAGAAATTTTTGCAAGTGCGACAAGTTATTGAAACAGAAGATGTTGTTGTGCGCGCTGACGGTCAGCGTATTATTCAGGTCATTATGAATTTGATGTCGAATGCTATCAAATTTTCGCCCGACTCAAAGACAATTACCTTGCGTTATTTTGATACATTTATTGTAGAAAAAGGTGAGACAATACCTGCACTTGGGGTGAGTGTTGCAGATGAAGGTATTGGTATCCCTGAAGCAGAGTTGGAGGCTGTTTTTGATAAGTTTACGCAAAGCAGTCGTACGAAGACAGGGGCCGGTGGTACAGGGCTTGGGCTTGCCATTTGCAGGGAGATTATTGATGCGCATAAAGGACGTTTGTGGGCGAGTAATGCAAGTGAAGGCGGTGGAGTCTTTACCTTTTTATTGCCAAGAGTAACAAAAATATAGCGTGTGAAGAGAAATAAAAAATTTTTTAATAAGTGAGGAAATGTCATGGAAAAAGCTGCAAAAATCTTGGTTGTGGATGATGAAGAGGTTAACCGTGATATCTTAGAAGAATATCTGGCGGATGCTGGTTATGAGACTATGAGTGCTGAAAATGGTTTGGAAGCGTGGAAACTTCTTGAAGCACACAAAAATTTTCAAGTGATCGTGCTTGACCGTATGATGCCTGTGATGGATGGCATGACATTTATGGAAAATTTGAATGCTGATCCCCGTTATTCTCATATTCCTGTGGTGATGCAGACCGCCGCCGCTTCGCAAGAAGAAGTGATGCAAGGCATCAATGCCGGAGTTTTTTATTATCTTACTAAGCCTTACCGTAAAGAATTACTATTAGCATTGGTGCATTCTGCTATTAAAGAGACAGAAGATCGCGTGGGTATGCAGCAGCAGCTTGGGCAATCACGTCAGATTGTAGGGTTGTTGGAACATGGTCGGTTTAAATTTCGTACCATGGAAGACGTGCGCAGCCTTGCCCCTATTATTGCATTATGCTTTCCTCAACCTGATGTGGTTGCGCTGGGAGTGATGGAATTGATGGTCAATGCGGTGGAGCATGGTAATCTTGGTATTACGTGTGATGAAAAAGCACAATTGATGATTGAAGGGCGATGGGAGCGTGAAATTGATCGCCGTCTTAAAGCTTCGGAATATAAACATCGTAGTGCCTTTGTATCTTACGAAAAGTGGGACGACCGCATCGTTATCGACATTGTCGATGAAGGGGATGGCTTTGATTTTACTCAATATCTTGATATTGATCCTTTGCGTGTTCTCAAACCAAATGGACGCGGGATTGCGCTTGCGCGTTTGATGAGTTTTGATACGGTAGAATATATTGGTAAAGGCAACGAAGTTCGTGGCACGGTCTATATCAAGAAATAGACCATGTACCTATGTGATTGTCACGATAACTTCACATGATTTCATCAAAAATATGTTATAATCACCCTTAAATGTAAGGTTTGTGAACAGATATTTTTGCCACGAAAGCTAAAAATGGTACAGATTAGAATCACTGATGGAGATGGCAGTAATCGTCTTGGATATGAAGAGCCATTTGGAGATTTTGTTGACTTAACGGATAAACTTCAAGATTTGGAAACCCAAGGGGAGAAGCGACTGGCAATTGTTAACAAATTGCTGGCTGGGCAACGTCGCCATGCTTTGGATCATGAGCAAGGCGGGCCAATGTTTCATGGTGCGGCATTAGTAAGAACCAAACAAGGAAGATGGTTTCTTCAAGCCAACATGCATTTACAAAACTCTGAAATAACAAGGAATTGTGCTGAGGCAAATGCGATAACAGAGGCACGCGGTTATGAAGGTAGAGAGCTTCAAATTACAGAGCTTTGGTTTATGGGTGGGCGCGCCAATTTTGATGCTGGTCAAGCGTTTTTAGGTAATATAGGTCAGTTGAATTCACCTTGTGGTAGTTGTTCTGATGTGATCTACAATAATAGAATTCGTTTTGGTGGGGACACTATTGTCCATATGATTCCGTTAAATGATGGCGATATGTCATTACTTGAGGGTAATCCAAATGATGAACGTGAGGCAAGCGAGATAGAGCCAAACCGAGTATTTAGTAGAAAAATACAAGATATTCTGCCGCATATGTCAGTACAGCTTGGGGATGCCGCAAGCTCTAAAAAGAATATGGTGCGTCAAGGTTATGAATGGATGCATAATCCTAGTGCGTGGCAGGCTATCGGTACTGCGATTCAGAAAGAGAGACTTGTAGAGTTACAATCACTTGAAAAGGCGGATGGGGCAACACCAGACAATATTATGGCTGAAATCAATACATTGTTGATGGATACAGCAAAGGATTATTACCAAAAATCAAAAATAAAACCAAAATCACTGACGGTAGCGATCGTGCGTGCAACCGATGGCAAGTACTATATGGGTAAACATTCTAAGGATGGGATAACTCCAGCTACGCCTTCTGCGGAATTTGAAGCTATTGGTGCAATGATCAATTCATCAACAAACAAACGATTAACAGATGTGTTTATTGTGAACCTGAATCAAAAGGAACTTGCAACGCTTAGTGATCCCGATGGCGTGGCAGATGATATTTCTGTTAAAATGCCTGATGGTGCAACGCGTGAAATTATCAAAAAGTTTTCACCTCGTAGTGGTTCTGCGGCACAGATTTTAGATTTATTTGGTAAAACCATGGATAGATCTGGTGCGACTATCCATGTTTTTTTACCTAATAATCCGGAAACAAAGGAGTTTGATCCTAAAGAACATGTGATTAGCAAGACAATAAAAGAACTATTGCCTTATGCTTTTCAAAATCCCAAGGCTCAACAATTTGAGCAATCGAGAAACAGGGCATAATGACGATGGAAGAACAAGGTTTTTGGGGGCGTTTAGGTCATAGTGCAAAATTAAGCGCGTCGGTAGTGTGGGGTGTTGTTAAAGAGTTTGGGCTGATGATCTGGGAGCAGCTTGGTAATCTCTTTAGTTTTGCAAAAAGAACTATGACGGGAACGCCAGCGAATCCAGAAAACTTAGCTTCTCATGAAGTGAGCAGCCCAACCACTTATGAGCAAATAGCTCAGGAGTTGACTACACCCAATTCTCCTTTAAATAATGCATATCGTAGACCAGCGACGCGTGGAGGTCGTGGTTTTGGGTGATGTGCGAGAAGTATAATCCCTCTCTATCCTTTACAAACTCTCCCCATTATGATTAAACGCCTCGCAGAGATTTAAGAGAGGCTAGCATTATGATTCCACGTTATTCACGCCCCGAAATGACCGCCATTTGGGAGCCACAGAACCGTTTTCGTATTTGGTTTGAGATTGAGGCACATGCGTGTGACGCACTGGCGGAGCTTGGCGTGATCCCAAAGACTGCGGCGGAAAATATCTGGAAAAATGCACCAGCGCAGTTTGATGTGGATAAAATTGATGAAATTGAGCGTGTGACCAAACATGATGTGATTGCATTCCTCACGCATCTTGCGGAGTTTATTGGAGAAGATTCACGCTTTGTGCATCAAGGTATGACCAGTTCGGATGTGTTGGATACCTGTCTAGCGGTGCAGCTTAAACAAGCTGCGGACTTGCTACTTGCGGATATGGACAGAGTTTTGGCAGCTCTCAAAAAACGTGCGTATGAGACCAAAGATATGCCGTGCATTGGACGTTCGCATGGAATTCATGCTGAACCTGTGACGATGGGTTTGAAGTTCGCACGGTTTTATGCGGAGTTTGCGCGTGGGCGTGAACGTTTAGTGGCGGCGCGTGATGAGATTGCCACCTGTGCAATCTCAGGAGCGGTGGGTACATTTGCCAATATCGACCCACACGTTGAAGCACATGTGGCTAAAAAATTAGGTTTGAATGTTGAACCTGTTTCTACGCAGGTCATTCCACGTGACCGTCATGCAATGTTTTTTGCAGTGCTGGGTGTGATTGCCTCCTCGATTGAAAATGTGGCGATTGAGATTCGTCATATGCAGCGTACTGAAGTGCTGGAAGCCGAAGAGTTTTTCTCTAAGGGACAAAAAGGTTCATCGGCGATGCCGCACAAGCGCAACCCTGTGCTTTCTGAAAATTTGACGGGGCTTGCACGCTTGGTGCGGATGAGTGTTGTCCCTGCTATGGAAAACGTTGCACTATGGCATGAGCGTGATATTTCACATTCCTCAGTCGAACGTATGATTGCGCCAGATACAACGGTTACATTAGATTTTGCGCTTAACCGTTTGGTCGGACTTGTTGAAAATTTAGTGGTTTATCCTGAAAACATGACGCGAAACATGAATCAAATGCGTGGGCTTGTGTTTTCGCAGCGCGTATTGCTTGCGCTGACACAAGCAGGTATCTCTCGTGAAGAATCCTACGTGATGGTACAGCGTAATGCGATGAAGGTTTGGACAGAAGGTAAGGATTTCTTGACTGAACTTCTCGCGGACGTCGATGTCGTTGGCGTACTCGGTGAAACAGAAATCCGTAGCAAATTTGATCTTGGTTATCATACTAAACATGTGGACACGATTTTTGAACGGGTTTTTGCATCATGAGCGAAGCACAAATAATCAATGTCACCGTAGTTGACCGCAAAGGCGAGGAACATACTCTTGCAGGGCTTGAGGGGTGGCGTTTGATGGAAGTTATCCGTGATTATGGCTTGCCGATCAAAGCAGAATGCGGCGGTGCGTGTCAGTGTGCCACCTGTCATGTTTATGTCGATAAAGATTGGACAGAGAAATTACCCGCACGCGAGGACGAAGAAACCAACCGTTTGTATGATGATGCGTTCGATGTTGAAGATAATTCGAGGCTTTCATGTCAAATTCTGCTAAGACCTGAGATGGAAGGCTTGCGCGTGACGCTTGCTCCAGAAGCGGATTAAAGCCAGAGGCGGATACAGAATGTCAAAAGAACGCGAAACTTCCCCACGGAAAGAATCCAATTTTCATCACTGGATAAAATATGTACTTGCTGGACCTGTGGGGACAGCGGTGATGGGTGTATTTCTTACCAGTGTAGTGGGAGGTTTTATTGGGTTCAAATATACCAATATGCAGCGAGAAATTGAATATAATATCTCTCATATGAAAGAATCTGAAGAAAAGCGTTTATCATTGTTTTCTTCGATGGCGCAGGTGTTATATGAGCGTAAAGCGCATTTAAGCTTGTTGATTGCCGCCCTTGAAAATGACGCTCCCGCCGCTGAAGTTGAAAAAAGATGGGATAGCTATCAAGACGCATTTTTGAAATATAATTTGAAGATTCCTGAGCTTGATACGTTATTGATTATGTATTTAGGGGCGAATTCGAGTGACCCATACCGTAAACCATTAACCAATTATATTACCCCATCTTTTGAACGCATTGATGGCTGTATTACTGACCTGTATTATACTAAAATCAAAAAAACTACTATCAGTACAGTGCCTGTAAAAACGCGTTGCCCATTGCTGAAGGGTGAAAAACCGTGGACACTCAAGACGGAAATGAACGAGCTTCAGACATGCATCACCACCTATGCTAATGAGCTGGAATGGTCAGTGTATATTGAGGATAATTTTGAAAAGTTGAAACTTAAAGACCCAAGTCTCTTTGCGGAGTATCAAAAAATAACTCCCAAGCATTTTGAAGAGAAAAAAGCAGGTAAAACACCAAAAGTTGCAGCGGGAAATTGGGTCTATTACCGTATGTTATCACGCGAAACCTCTAAAGTAGCGATAGAAGCAGCATGTTCGGGGTTGGTGGGTGAGGCGGCGGCGAAGCCGTAACGTTAAAGGTTGACGATTTGCTGCATCATTAGGTTTAGTGCTGCGTTTACGGTCTGCGTCCGTATTTCGTTGCGCTCACCCTTAAAAAAATGATGCTCATGCTGTGTGCTGATAGGTTGCGCGGGAGTGAGAATACTACATGCAATATGCACCGTACCTACAGGTTTTTCTTCGTTGCCCCCTTTTGGCCCCGCAATGCCTGTAGCTGAAATGGTGAGATATGTTTTGTTATCATCATGCATTATCTCATAAAGTTGCAAGGCTGCACCTTCACTCATTGCACGTGCGACCGGTTCGCTTACCGCTCCGTACTGTGTTAAGTCTTCAGGTGTTACGCCAAGCATATGTTTCTTTGCCTCGTTAGCATAGGTGATAAACCCACACGCAAAAACATCCGAACTACCTGAAACATTGGTCAATGTGCTAGCGATCAAGCCACCCGTGCAGGACTCTGCTGTTGCTACCCATATACCCTTGCTACGCGCCATATCAAGGAGATGTGAAGGTGAATTATTCACCGCTATACCGTATAAGCATGAGTATAAAACCTTGCTGCGCGCCATAAACACATGCGGCGGCAAAAATCCCAGCAATGATATCATCCATCATCACCCCTAGCCCTCGTGGCAGTTTTTTGTCTGCCCATGAAATAGGCCATGGTTTGAGGATATCAAAGAAGCGGAAAAAGATAAATGCCAAGGCGATAAACAGGCTATCATTCATGGTAGGTAGCATAGCGATCCACATGCCTGCCACTTCATCAATCACGATTTCTGATGGGTCATCTTCGCGTCCAAACGCGCTTATATATTGATTGCTGATATAGATCCCGACCACCGTAATTGCCACTGCACACACCGCTAATAAAGGCATTTTGCCTACTTGGTAAAGGTAATAGGCAAAAGGAATGGCTGCAAGCGATCCCACCGTACCTGAAATTTTAGGGAACATGCCTGACAAAAACCATGTTGCCAGCCAGCCATACGGATTTTTGATAACGGCAATCAGGCGAGGTCTTGGTGTTGGAGTGGTCATGGAAATACCTCTGCGGTTAAAAGAGACCTTACCATACTCTAAGCTATGCGTGCTTGCAATTGCCTTAATAGACACTTCGTGGTTGATCAGGAGAATTGCCTTTGGCACGCGCTAAAATACGATCCACATGGGTTTGTCCTGTGCCAGAGGTCACCACGCCAATGTCTTCTAAATGGCGATGCGCACGTAACAGCTCGCGTTGTGTTGTTTGTATTAATTTGGGGGTCATTTCTTGTTCGATGAAGGTGATGGGATTGTCATCTGTACGCGGGGCATTGTGGACGATGAGCTGGTTGCGCTCACGAATGGCTTCAAGTGCGGGTTTGATATATTCTTCATGGATATGAAAATGTCCTAAAATGACCGTGGCGGTTTTATCTTGCAGTGTGTGTAATTCCTTTTCCATGATAGTGATAACATCAGGACTAATGTCTTCGTTGGGTTGTCTTGTTTTGATGACTTCTAACATAGTACTCACCGTTTCAAGGGTGTGCCATGCTGAGGCAATCTGCGGTGGAAGTTTGGGGTTGGGGTCACCTTCATGAGCTTCTTGTTGATAGACCTCCGTTTGCACATCGTCCAAACAATGTACTGCGTAAAGGCTGTGTGCGAGACTACGATAGTCTTTTTTGTGCATCATCGCCATTTGGTCACTAGACAAGATGAAGTCAAGGTCACGAGGATTGAGACCACGCAGTAATGTTTCCATGGCATTGGTAAGAAAATCTTTGTCTGGATCAATGGGGGTGTGGTCATGTTGGTTGATCATATCAGATAGCCCGTCCGCACGCATTGCTGCATGTTCTTTGGGTTTTGTGCTTTTATCATTATGCTGCGCTTCGTAAATATCTTCTAGTATTTCATGCACATAATCCACTGCGTCCTCATCCATGTTGAGAGGTGGGTGCAACGTGTGATAGCTATTATAATAATTTTCGACGCCGTTAAACGCATCTAAATTAGCGCGGATAATAGGAACAATGGCGCGAGTTGGATCAATATGTTTTTCTTCCCAATTATAACCACTATCGCTGCTTGCTTGTATGGTTGGATCAAAATCAACTTTTCTAGCTTCATCCAAATCTTTCATCGCAAGAATGTCATGCATAGCATGTCCTACAATGTCTTGTTTATCCTTATCTGAAAATGGCATGGCTTTTAGAAGGCGTTGCATAATATGATCTAATGAATTCCGTGTGTACGCCGCGGATGCCATGGCTTCTTCCGCAGGAAGAAGGGGGGTATGTTGTAATTCTTCTTGAGTAAATGCTGGTTCATTTTCACTAGGACGCTTTGCTTGTTGTTGTTCATCGTGTGTGCCAAGAAGATAGAGGTCTGCACGAGCTTTATTATGGGTTCTTAAAAGATTTCGCGTATCTGGGCGGGTTAGTATCTCACGTTTTAGCCACATGCGTGCTGCCAATAGCTCAGGTTTTTGCCCTGCGTCGATGACATCTTGATTCGTGCCATCCGTCATTTCTTCAATAATATTATGGGGTATTTGTGAAAAAATCTGCTGAGCATGAAATGTCAAATACGCGTTAGGATTACTAGGGACAATAGCATGGGTAATAAGCATTCTTTTTTCATACACACGTACAGACTGAAAAAAATCTTTTGCGATGCGCCCTTTAATATCATGATTGGGCGACCCCTCCGTGACATTATGAAGGATATGCATGCGTGCTTCATAGGCGAATGCCGAGAGCATGCCACGGCTCTGTTTGACTTCAGGTGTCGTCGGAGCATTTTTGGCTGCAATATCAGTCATATGCTTGATGCCAGCGTAAGCGGCTACATAGTCATCAAAAGTAGGGATGTGTGAAGAGTGTTCGTTAGGCATGTGGTTTCTGTGGTCGTGGTTTTATGTTGCGAGCAGTTTATCACAGTATTGATGAAGAAATAATGACAATTTTAGCTTTTTACGTCATTCTATGAAGTAGAATCATAAGGAGAAACATCATGCACCCATTGAACTGGCAAGACCCGCTGAATCTTGATGCTGTGTTAAGTAATGAAGAGCGATTGATACGTGACGAGGTGCGAAAATTTGTGCGCACAGAGTTGTTTCCGAACATCACGCAAGCGTTTCGTCATGAGCATTTTGACCGTGAGATTATGCATGAAATGGGGCAAGTGGGGTTGCTAGGCGCGACGATCGACGGCTATGGCTGCGCAGGCGTGTCGCATGTTGCCTATGGTTTGATGGCGCATGAGGTCGAGTGGGTTGATTCTGGGTATCGCTCGGCAATGTCGGTTCAATCATCGTTGGTGATGTATCCTTTGTCGATTTTTGGTTCTAATTTCCTCAAAAACACCTACCTTCCGCGTTTAGCAACGGGGGAATTAGTCGGGTGTTTTGGGTTGACTGAGCCAGATCAAGGATCAGATCCAAATGGCATGAAAACTCGCGCTAAGCAAGTAGATGGTGGCTGGAAATTAAGCGGTTCAAAAACATGGATAACCAATTCGCCGATTGCCGATATTGCGATTGTCTGGGCGCGCACCATTGAGGACGGTGGTGAAGGTGTGGTGCGGGGGTTTGTTGTAGATTGTACAGCTAAGGGTGTGGCAACTCCTAAAATTGAAGGTAAAGTCGCGCTTCGGGCGTCCATCACAGGGATGATTATGCTTGACGAGGTGTTTGTACCTGATGATCATGTGTTGGATGTGGTCGGGATGAAAGGGCCATTTTCATGTTTGAACAAAGCGCGTTATGGCATTGGATGGGGCGCGCTCGGTGCGGCTCAATTTTGTTATGAAGCTGCACGCAACTATACGCTTGAGCGCACGCAATTTGGTAAGCCACTTGCTGCGAATCAACTGATTCAAAAGAAACTCGCTGATATGGCAACTGAAATCGCGCTAGGGCTTCAGGCGTGTTTGCAGGTTGGACGTTTGCTTGATTCGGGTGAGTATAGCGTCGATATGATTTCACTGATTAAACGTAACTCCTGCGGCAAAGCCCTTGATATTGCTCGCGCTGCACGCGATATGCATGGCGGTAACGGTATTGCTGATGAATATCATGTCATTCGTCATATGGTCAATCTGGAAGCGGTCAACACCTATGAAGGCACGCACGATATTCACGCGCTGATTTTAGGTAGAGCAATTACAGGGATTGCGGCGTTTGAGGCGCGGTGATGATACTTTTGCGCTTGTCATTGCGGGGAGCATAGCGATGCGGCAATTTAGAGCCATGCGGTAGAGCGGATGTTTAAGCAAACATCTTCTTCACCTTTGCCTTAAGTTTTTCAAACTGCATAACATTGTCAATGCGGCGGTGTAGGAAAGCATCTGTTTCGGTGTAATGCTCGGAGCTGTCGTTGAACCAGCACAGTAAGGTGGAAAGATAGACTTTTGCGAGCATGATACGCTTGGTGTAGTAGTTGAAATCAACAGATGTATCCCCTGCGAGTTTCCAAATGCTGTCAGCAGTGTGCCATAGACGCGTAAGGGCGTCGAGCGTGTGGGTTGGGATGGCAGCATGACCGAAAGCGCGCTTCAACGCTTCTTTATATGGTTCTTGCAAACGTAGGCGAAGCATCACCAGATAGGCTATTTTATCTCGGATACGCATGGTCGAGATAGTTTCATGTTCTAAAGTGCAAATACGGCGTGACTCTTCATCAATTTGGGTGCGGTAATGTTCTAATATATCCGCCACACCTTCAGGAAACACTCGTTTCCATGTCAACACATCATCATAACCAGCTTGTTTGGTGGCATGATCAAGCATCGTTTCTGTCCAGCCTTCAAAAATGGCTAGCTCTAACGCTTTATGTGTGATGGCATCTTGTGTTTCACGTGTCGTCATAATTATTTTTTAGGTTGTGATGGTGTGGTGCTTTTATCGCTTTGTTCCGGAGTATCGGTTGTACCCGTTACCAGATCGCGTACATCGTTGAAAATAGTAAAGACCATTAAACTCAGCACAAGTGCAAAGCCAGCACGGAAACTATATTCTTGAAATTTAAGTGCAAGAGGACGACCGCGCATACCTTCTAGCGTATAAAATAACAAATGTCCGCCGTCTAAAGGAGGGATAGGTAATAAGTTGATGAATCCAAGGTTGGCGGAGAGCAACGCCATGAACCATAGTACCGTATAAAGACCTTTCTCAGTGGCTTGTCCCGACATTTTGGCAATGCCGAGCGGACCTTTCATTTCTTTGGCACTACGGTCTCCTTTGATAACCTGCCCAAGATATTCTCCCGTGATCATGGTGATGTCCCATGTTTGTTTCATGGATTCAACCAATGCACCTGCAATACCAACCTCTTTGACAGTTAAGCGTTGGCTTTTGAAGCCGATCATAGGGCGTTTGGATTTATTGCCCAGTGAGTCAGTTTCTTCAATAAAACGCGGTGTAATTATTTTAATGATGGTCTCGTTGCCACGTTGGAGTTTTAATTCCACAGGTGTTCCCATATTTGTAAGAATAAGGCGGGGGATATCACGGAAATGTTCTACAGGAGTAGCATTGACGCTCAGGACACGATCACCTGCTTGTAGTCCTGCTTCCAGTGCAGGAGAATCAGGTAATATTTCACCAACAATTGGATCAGCCGTTGTCACGCCGTAGGTAAAAATAAAGCCTGTGAAGATGCATATGGTGAGTATAAAGTTCGCCGCAGGACCTGCAAATACAATCGCTGCTTTTTTCCATAGGGGTTTGAAATGAAAGCTTATAGCTTTGTCTTGCTCAGACATATTTTCTAATTTTTGTGCATCAGGCGCGCTTGCTTCCGACGCATCTCCAAACATTTTAACGTAGCCCCCCATGGGGATAAGGCTGATTTTCCAGCGTGTATCATGCTTGTCTTTCCAGCTATAGATTTCCTTACCAAACCCAATGGAAAATTCTAGAATGCGTACACCGCAAAGCCGTGCGATGAGATAATGTCCAAACTCATGCAAAAAAACAATGAGCGACAAGATGCCAACAAAGGAAAGTAAAGTATGGAGAAAACCAGCAATATGTGGAAGCATGGAGGTACTCTATGTGTGAAATGATACGACGTTAATGTAGCGAAATTACAGGTGAATACAAGTAATACTCTAATAAAAAAATAGGTGTCATTAATGAAGTGTAACGCCAGAAGGTGCGCCTTGAAGGGTATCTTGTTGTATCTGGAGGCGTGCTAAATGGCTGATAGGTTGCTCTTCTTGTGTTCTTTTAAGCTCTGCCTCAGCTTGTAAACGGTCACGATGCACTTTGCCTTGATCTCCGTCTAGCGGGAAGCTTTTATCCGTGGTGGAGACGATTTTGGAAGATGTTGTGCGTACGCGCTCGATCGCTTCATTCGCAAGCACTTTTGCCGTTTTATCTTCTGTTTTAGGAGTTGTTGGCGTTGCAGCAACAGCAGGTTTTTTCAGCCCAAGCTTTGCCTCGTGGTGAATGATTTCAGCATGGGTCGGTGCATTATCCTTATGCTGTTGTTGATGCGCGATATCCTTACTACGCTGCATAGAATTGATCAGTCCTTTGCCATCATACACCCGCGCACGCGTTACATCTGAAATAGGCTGTTGAATGATGCAGTTAATGTAATCGTAAAGCCCCGCACGTGCTTCCTTCATATCAAGATGTTCTGCACCCTCAATGGCACGATATAGTGATGCATCTGCGGCAACGGTATTGACTTTGTTTTCAAGTTCTGCTTTGGCGATCATGTAGGGGGTATAAGAAAGTGCGTTGGATACAAGACGGTTAGATAAAAATTCCGTATTTTTGAAATAGCGATATCCTGTTGTTCCCGGTACAAGATTTTCAGGGTTAACAATGCTTTTGATGCCTTTTTCTAACGTGGTTTGCATGCTATACATCATGCGACCGACAGGGTTCATCATCGCCCCTAAAATAGAGTCACCTTTGCGCGCTTTATAAGGGTCATAATTCGCAGTAGCAACGCTTTCTCCTTTGTCAGACATTACTCGACTTGCGTTAGTGATCTCCTGCTCATTGATATAGGCGGATCGAGGATTGCCTTGTGCAGCTTGCGGGGTTGAGCGTCGTGGTTCTGGATACCAATTTTGGGAAAGCGCATCTTTGCTTTTATCATCACGAAATTTTAAGACGCCATTGTTTAGATACATAGTAGCTGGGCTAGCGGTGACGGTCATATCAGGGCTAGCATATAAGTGGTGTTGTCCAATGACGTCGAGTGGTGGGTCTCGGCGTGGTCTATTAGTGACAATACCACTGTTGTTTTGATTATCTGCATCTGCAAAAACGATGCGTCCGTTACTTTTTATCAAAGAAAGTCGTTGTGGCCAGAAGAAAAGCACTGCTGGCGTCATCCATGTTTGTGATTTGATAAAGCTCATGGCAGCATAGTTAAATGCACCCACAGCTTTTTCGCCAAGAGAGTGATGGGGTTTATCTTTATGATCAGTTTCTACATTATGTTCTGGGGCAATCGAAAAATTGTTTTGTTTCCACGTAACATACGAATGTGCTGCATGATGATAGCTATCACGAAACATCAATGTGTAGAAATTATAAAGCGAAAAACGTAGTTGTAGGTTTATGGCAGCCGTGACAGCAGTATCGCCTAAATAATGGCTGGCATCTTTACTGATAACACTCATTGGGCCGTAGTTAGAATCAATTCCAATTTTGCTATTAGGCGAGAGTTTCGCCTGAAGAGGGCGCATTGCCTTCATGGTATAGACATAAGGAAGTGCAACAACCCAATCTTCCATTTGTCGGTAGGATAAAATATCCCAAGCAGCATCACGTAAGGATTTTAACATGCCAAGAGGGTGGATGCCTTTTTCATCAATCCAATCTTTACGCACGTTGGGATCAAGTACACTGACTAAGTGACGACCCGTAGCATCCCCGATACTCCCCATTGCAAATGAAAAGGTGGTATCTACCATCTCATGACCAAGGGAACGACCATTCAGCTTGCGTAGAGATATGTCTTTTAGCGTTTGGGGAGTTTGGCGTTTTTCCCAAGCAGAAAATCTTTCCTGAAATGCTTGATGTTCTTCAGGTGTGCCAGATAATTTTCCGTAAATACGAACAAAGTTATGTTCTGGAATCGGGTCTTTAAGTAGAATGTTTCGTGCTTTTTCAAGGTCGTGTGCAGAGTAATTGCGCTTGGAGCGAAAGTGTAGCATGCCATGTGCAGCATCTTCAAAAGATTTACCTGAAATCATTGAGTATGGCTTGGCAATACCGTATTTGATGGCCTGGCCTGCGGTGTTATCAAAAAAGCGTGCTGCACTATCAAAAAAACGGTGAGTCAGTGAAAATTTTGATAATTCGTGTTTGTCGATCGTATTTTCCTTGATGCCTTGCTTGACGTCTGCGATCAAACCAGGGTCAAAGTCATTGGCTTCTAGTTCAGCCCATGTCATTAGTGCAGTGCCAAGAATGCCGCGTGAAAAGGCACGAATACCTACACGTCCTTTAAAAGAATCAGCAAGTGGTCTACCTTTGTCTTTTTGCGCCTCTTTGCTCCAAGGATCTTCGTAGTGTGCTTGGTATAAGCGCGCACTGAAGTTAGTAGCAGAGGTTAGAGAGTAATTCTCTGCGGTGCGTGCATAAGGGTTTGTTTTAAAGTGTTGTTCTGCAACGATTTGTCCTTTGAATGACGGAAAAAGCGGAGACTCCAGCTCATCTGCTGATGCAGCCGGTCTACCATTCTTTTTTTCATTATTATGCGTCATCGTTCGTCACAGTCTTTTTTGAAAACTATTGGTACACCTCTCTTATAGCACAAACTGACTGCGTGTTATATGAAGGTTCTATGACAATTTATGAGGATAGACCACGTATCGCACTGGTATCTATCCACCAACTAGGATAGGAATCTTGAAGGATATTTTGGGATGTTTTTGCCTCTTTGGCATGTTCAAAAATACCAAAACATGCGGATCCACTGCCTGTCATGGCAGCATATAAACAATTTTTTTGCTGAGATAGGGATGATAATGCTTCTGAGATCACTGGCTGTAGAGGGATGGCACTGCGGGTAAGATCGTTACGACAATCTTGCAAAAATGCGATGAGTGTAGCAAGAGAAAGGGGCGATGAAGAGGGAAAAAGAGGGCTATTGGGGAAGCCGCTTAGCTGTCCTTTTGTAAGGTTCAAATGGGTGAAAATCTCAGAGGTAGAGCAGTGGGCTTGAGGGTAGACTAGCACTATGTAAAAATGAGGAAGCGGGGGGAGGAAAGTGATGTCTTCGCCAATGCCGCGCATGATGCATGGTTGCTTACGCAGGCATATGGGGACATCTGCACCAAGCTTTATGGCGATCGCATCTATTTCTTTATCAGAAAGGGATAAACCCCAGAGTTTTTGGAGTCCTATGAGGCATGCCGCGGCGTCTGCTGATCCTCCCCCCAACCCAGCCCCAAGAGGTAAATTCTTTTCTAATATGATGTGTGCGCCTTGTGAAATAGAGGTGTGTTGTGCTAAAAATCTGGCCGCACGAAGGACAAGATCATCCTTCTGATGATCCGCATAGGATTGTGTGAGTGCAGGAGCAAAATGCCCCATTGTGTTAAGAGTGATTTCACTTTTTGGTGCGATATGAAAATGCAGTGTATCGTAGATGTCATCTGCGAATACAACCATACTTTCTAAAAGATGATAGCCATCTTCGCGTCTACCTGTCACATGCAAAAAAAGATTGATTTTTGCAGGGGCATGCAGGGTAAGTGCGTTATTCATGAGGCTCACTGCTAGGGAGTTCTCGTGCAGCATGTCGGTTCTTTTGATAGGACATCACCGTGGCAAGTCCAAGCGCGCCAAACACAATACCGAGAGAGGCAGATGTTGAGAAATGATACCATGGTTCGATCAACATTTTCACGCCAATAAAGCAGAGTACAAACGCAAGGGCAGTATTGAGATAATGAATTTTTGAAAGAGCGTCTTGTAATAAGAAGAATAAGGCACGCAATCCTAAAATAGCAAAAATATTAGATGTGTAGACGATGTAAGGGTCAGTGGTTACACCAAAGATAGCAGGGACAGAATCCACAGCAAAGATGACATCTGAGAATTCAATGACCAATAAGACCATGAATAATGGCGTAAAACGTATGCCGCCGACAGGAAGTTTGATCATGAATTTATCGCCAACAAATTCCCCCGTCATCGGAAGATATTTTTGGATAATCTTCACCAATTTGTTATCTGAAAGGTCGCCTTCTTCCTCTTCTTCATTCATAAAAGCAAGTTTATAGCCTGAATAAACGAGGAATGCGCCCATGACGTAGAGTAGCCAATGGAATTGATTGATAAGAACCGTGCCACCAGCGATAAAAATACCGCGCAAAATAATTGCTCCTAAAATACCCCAGAGTAAAACACGCTGTTGTTGTTTGGGAGTGACCTTAAAATAGGAAAAAACAAGGATAAAAACAAAGAGATTATCAATGCTGAGAGCTTTTTCTAGCATATAGCCTGTGAACCATGCTTCACCTTGCGCTTCACCTAAGCTGCTATAAATCCATGCGCCAAAGCCAATGCCAAGTCCTACCCAAAAGATACTTTGTCTTAGCGCACTTTTATGATTGAGTGTTACACTTTGCTTTTTGGATAGGCCTAAATCAATAAAGAGGGCGATAATCACGAAAACAATAAAACCAACCCAATGCAACATATCGCCGCTCATATTTTTTATTCCTTTTGTTATATAAAGTACTTAATACCTGAGTATAATCTAGGGGATTATTTTCAAAATGCAAACGATGAAATGACTGGGACGTGGTCGGAAGGACTTTTGTTGGCGCGTAAGGACGGTAGTGTCACGGAATTTTGAAAGCAGTTTTTCAGCGCGGGAGTTGCCCAGATATGGTCGAGTCTGCGTCCTCGGTTGGATGCTTCCCAGTCGCGGTTGCGATAGCTCCACCATGAATAAAGCTTTTCGTTGAGCGGGGTGATAAGACGCGCTGTATCAAGCCAACCTCCCGAATTTTGTAGGGCAATCAAACGTGTCGTTTCAATCGGGGTATGGCTCACCACACCAAGCAGTTGCTTATGTGACCACACATCATGCTCATGTGGCGCAATGTTGATATCACCTACAAAAATCACGCGTTCTTGGTTGTGTTTCAAACCATTCGACCATGCTTGCATTGCATCTAAAAACGCCAATTTATCCCTGAACTTTGGGTTTTGTTCTGGATCAGGGATGTCACCACCCGCAGGAACATAAAAATTATGAAGTTGTGTACCATCAGGCAAGGTAACACCGATATGACGTTTGTCGCCATTGCCAATCATGTCGGTGATCGTGATGTTACTGAGTGGCAGTTTTGACAAAATTGCCACGCCATTATAGCTTTTCTGACCTGAAAATGCAACGTGTGGGTATCCTAGCGTTTGAATATCTAAGAGTGGAAATTTATCATCCTCCACCTTTGTTTCTTGTAAACAAATGATGTCGGGTGTGTGTTCGGCCGCAAACTGAGCAAGTAGAGGTAAGCGGAGGCGTATGGAATTGATGTTCCATGTAGCGATGGTGGTGATGGTCATGTGTTCTCATTTATTTTTATCAATGCTAAAGATTTCTCGGGTTTATGTAATGAAACTTTAACAATGTAATGTTAATGTATAGTTGAAAGTATTTATTAGCAAGTTATACACCATATATAAGTATTAAAAGCGTATAAAAAAGCCTGTTTTTAAATTTATACCGGTGAGATGGGGCTGCCATTACTTGCTAAAGTATATATTTATAGATGAAATTGTAGTTAAATGATTATCTTGTGTGAATGGTAGGGTGAGTAAGGTAGGATGTCAAATGATCATTTGGATTACAGTCGCTTGAGAAAGATTGTTGATGTTGCGGCTTTGCCCATAATGTATGAGCAAAGTATAAAAAGTGGGCATGCACACGAGGAAGCATTAAAAATTTTGAATGAGAATGCAGGTGAAAATGTAACCATTAACGTGGTACGTGTTGAGCATTCAACGGCTGTCGTGCTGCAAGATAAAGCGACAGGTTCAATCAAGGTTGCGCTAGACGCATCTGATGAGTGGCAAGATAAAATGCGAGATGCTCAATTTTGGATGAAAAATAATGGTTTTGGGGTTGGGCAACCTACTGGCGAGGTACATTCAGGTTTTCTTTCAGCATTAAACGTAATGGATCATTCTTCCTCCTCCCCTTCTTTGCCTTTTCATGTGCAGGTAAGTGAGCAGGTTGAGAGGTTAGCATCTGAGTGGAAAAGTCAGCATGGTGAGTCTGTGGATGTAGAGCTTGCTGGGTTTTCTAAAGGCGGAGCAGAAAGCTTAATTCTTGGAGAGGAATGGTTAAAAAATCCCATTAAAAATGTACGTATAGTTGGTATTACGACATTTGGTTCTCCCCCATCTGGGGATGCAAATTTTGTTCGTAGCCTTGAGGAAAAGTCTAAAACGCAAGGGGTCGAGTTGTTACGTGTTGTTATGAATAACGATCCTATTCCCGATTTGCTATCCTCATTTAAGGGGTTGCCACTTTTTCCTGATTATGAACATATTAATCCAGTGTTGCTTCTTGATGCGAATGAAAAAAGTGCAGTTCTGCATCCGAAAGTCAAAGAAAAAATTTATGATAATAAATCGGGTGGTGATGGGCATGATATTAATAAATATGCTACAACAATATCAGACGTGAAGTTGTCGCGGGATATAGGAAAAATCAATGAATGTTTAAGTGCATATAACGTTAGTACGTTAGTCGACTGCGATTCATTTGGTACGACTAGTCCAGTGAATTTACCTGCTGGAGTAACATCTGACTTAGTAGCGAAACGTTTTTAAACGTAAGAAGTGTTTGCTGATACAATACAAGACAGGCAATGAGGGTCAAGGGTGATATGGGCGTGTTGCCATCTAGCGCTTACCCCATCATAGCGTTGGAGTGTGCCATGTAGGGTGTTGCCAATGCCAGTGAGAATGCGGAGAGCTTCAAGGGCTTGCATGCTTCCTATGATACCAACCAGCGGGCTAATAACGCCGCCTTCAGCACAGTCGTTACGATCATGAGGGGCTTGTGGGACATAGCAACGATAACACGGGCTTGGGGTGATGTCAGGGCGAAAGCTGGTAATTTGTCCTTTCCAACCGCGCACTGCTGCATACACCCAAGGTTTTTTTAAGGAGAGGCATGCATCGTTTATGACGTAGCGCGTTTCAAAATTGTCGCTACCATCTATGATGAGGTCATAATCTTTCATGAGGTGTTCAGCATTAGAGGTGTCGAGTTTGATTTTATGGGTAGTGATACAAACCTCAGGATTAAGTTCGCTCATACGATCTGCTGCGCTTAAGACCTTAGCACGTCCAATATCTCCTGTTTCATGAATGATCTGCCGTCCTAAATTGGAAAGTTCGACTTTGTCATCATCGACAATGCCTATATGCCCAATGCCAGAAGCAGTAAGATAAGACAGCGATGCTGCGCCAAGTCCACCTGCGCCAATAAATAACACAGATGAAGCCATGATCTTACGTTGTGCGGTTTCACCAAACTCAGGCAGCACGAGATGACGTGCATAGCGGCGCAGATCTTCATGGGTGAGGGGAAGGCAGTTGGTCATGGATAGTTATGAGTTATGAGTTATGAGTTAAGACGCACTTCGCACATAACTCATAACTAGTTAAAGAGAGGCAAATAGATCTGTTGACAGGTAGCGTTCTGCGCAGGAAGCACAGATCACCACAATGTTTTTATTTTTCATTTCTGGACGCGCACCGAGTTCGAGCGCGGCTTGAATGGTTGCGCCAGACGAAATACCCACAGGGATGCCCTCTAATTTTGCCACTTGTTGCGCTGTATTGAAGGCAGTTTGATTGGCAATGGTGATGATTTCATCAATTACACCTTTGTCCATCACCATAGGCACAAAACCTGCGCCAATACCCTGAATTTTATGTGGGCCAGGGTTGCCACCAGAAAGTACAGGGCTATCTTCAGGCTCAACTGCAACAATTTTTACCGCAGGATTGTTGTGTTTAAGGATATGTCCAACCCCTGTGATCGTGCCGCCTGTGCCGACTCCTGTGACAAATGCATCGACTTTGCCATCTAAATCGTTCCAGATTTCGACCGCGGTCGTGCGTTCGTGAATGGCAGGGTTAGCAGGGTTTTCAAATTGTTGTAGCATGAAGGCATTAGGACGTTCATCCACGATGCTTTGTGCTTGTTCAATCGCCCCTCGCATTCCCTTTGCCGCGGGGGTCAGTACGAGTTCTGCCCCAAGTAAGAGCAGCATTTTACGGCGTTCTAGGGACATGCTCTCAGGCATGGTCAAGATAAGTTTATAGCCCTTCGCCGCACACACAAATGCAAGCGCAATCCCCGTATTTCCAGAGGTTGGTTCAACGAGAATACTATTTTTATTGAGTTTTCCAGAAGTTTCGGCTGCTTCTATCATTGAAAGTGCAATGCGGTCTTTGACGGAGGAAAGCGGATTAAAAAACTCGAGTTTAGCGTAAATATTAGCTACCACATTTGCCTGTTTTGCTAGCTTATTTAGCTTGACCAGCGGAGTGTTGCCGATGGTTTCTTCAATCGAGTTATAGACGCGTCCGCGCCCTGTGGTTGAAAATAGCTGGGTCATGACATACTCCTTAAATCACAAAATCTTGTTTCTTGGCTGGTTTTCCACCACGTGTTTTTGCTCCCATACCTGCGTTAGGGTTACTAAGCTGTAGCTGGTAGCTTTGTTCGCAAAGTTGGGCGAGGGTGGTTTTATGTAGTTCAGCGCGCACGAGTTCCCCAATAGTATAACAATAGGGCAGCACAATAGCATCTGCCAACGGAGTTAAAATAGCAGACTTGGTATCTTTTTCTTCATCGCTTTGCGAGAGAATATCGACAATTTCACCCACGGTGATACGGCGACGTTCTTTTGCAAGAAGATACCCTCCGCGAGGACCACGAATACTACGTAAAATACCATGATGCACAAGATCTTGTAAGATATGTTCGAGATAGCGCGGTGGTAGGTTTTGATGGTCTGCCAATGCACGCCCGCTGATGGGGTGAGTTGTATGATAAAGGGCAACATACAACACTGCTTCAATCGCATGAACGATTTTGCGAGAAAATGGCATCATAGGCAGTAGTTTAAGGCTGTTTGGCATAAATATCCTTGTGCTTTTTATGCTTTTGCAAGTTGAATGCTTGCCGTACCTGTTGATCCAAAGCCACCTGCACCACGTGCGGACGTATCTAATATCTCTACGTTCTGCCAAGTACCACGTGTTACAGGAGCAACAATCATTTGAGCGATACGCATGCCACGTGTCACTACAAATGGTTCTTTACCGAGATTAATTAAAATAACACAGACTTCACCACGATAATCTGCATCCACCGTTCCAGGTGAATTGAGTACGGTTACGCCGTTTTTCAGTGCAAGTCCTGAGCGTGGGCGCACTTGTGCCTCAAATCCTGCGGGCAGTGCGAAGGCAAGTCCTGTTGGAATCAGCGCACGTTCACCACATTCCAAGATTTTTTCATGCTCAATTGCGGCAAGCAAATCCATACCCGCGCTGTCTTCTGTCGCGTAATGTGGTAAAGGTAGGTCTGCGCCATGCGATAGTTGAGTGACGGCAATAGTAATGTTGGAGGGATGAAAACTCATGAAGCAACCTTTCGTGTAGAATGAGATGCCAAAGCATCTGTACCAAAATAATGAATGACTTTTGCGACCACACGCTCTGCCGCTTCCTCTTTGCTTATACGTCCAAAAAACTCTTGTCCAGCCTCTGAGAGCAAAGTGAGTTCGGTCATATCTTCACCAAAGATACGCCCATCCGATGTGTCATTAGCAAGCAGCCAGTCACACTGTTTATTGCGGCGTTTCTCGTCGGCGTATTTGAGAAGATTTTCTGTCTCGGCCGCAAAGCCAATCACTAGTTTGGGGCGGCGTGTTTCGTGTTGACTCACACTTGCCAAAATATCAGGGGTTTGAATCAGGCGTATTTCAGGGGCTTTACCTGCTTCAAGATCTCGTTTCTTGATCTTTTGCGCGGCGCGTTCTTCTGGACGCCAATCCGCGACCGCCGCAGCAAAGACAGCAATATCACACGGTAAGCATGACATTACCGCTTGGTACATTTCCTCAGTAGAGCGTACGTCAATCTGGCTAACATTCGAAGGTGTTGGTAAAGCCGTTGGCCCTGAAATTAGGGTGACATACGCACCCGCATGCGCAAGTGCGCTTGCGATTGCATGACCTTGTTTGCCTGAGGAGCGGTTGCCAATATAGCGCACGGGATCAATCAACTCCTGTGTTGGACCGCTGGTAACGATCGCACGTTTACCCTTTAAAGGGCCTCGCGGGGCAAGTTTTTGTAGGATCAGGGAGTGGATGGCTTCTGGTGATGCCATGCGTCCTGCGCCGATCTCGCCGCATGCCATCAGTCCTGAATCAGGTGGAATCACTTCGACACCATCGGCCTGAATCTGCTTGATATTACGTTGAGTCGCAGGATGTTCCCACATTTTGACATTCATGGCAGGGGCAACCAAGATAGGAGCATTCGCGGCAAGCAAGGTGGTCGTTGCAAGATCGTCAGCCTGACCCATGGCTATTTTCGCAATCAGATCTGCGCTTGCAGGTGCCACCACAATTAAATCTGCTTCGCGTGATAAACGAATATGCCCCATTTCGGCTTCGTCTTTGAGGGAAAATAAATCCGTATAAACGGCCTCACCAGTGAGCGAACTTATCGAAAGTGGGGTGATGAAGTGTTCGCCGCCATGCGTAAGAATGGTGCGTACGCGAATTTTTTGTTCACGAAGCTGGCGTGCTAGTTCAAGGGCTTTATAGGCGGCCACACTACCAGAAATAATCATGAGAACGGATTTTGATGCAAGCATGAGTTTTACATCCCTTAGGTAAAAACCCATCATAATCACGTTTCTTATTTGTGCAATGAGTTATTTGTTTTTAGAAAAACAATTTTGCTATCACTACCGCTAGTGATAGTGCGATGATCCAGAATGCCGCAGGGGTGTGGTGACTCTGGTTGTGATGGCGTGGTGTTGGCTCTGCAAGGCGACGTGTGGCGATATCTAGCCTATCGAGTATCACGGGTAAGTTGCGAAGACGTTGCACGCCTGCTAATGCCGAACGCTTGATATGCGCTTGTGGAGAGAGATGCTCAGTTGCCCAAGCTTTGACGGGTTCTTCAATCATCAGCCATAAATTCACATTGGGATTTAAGCTGCGTCCAATGCCCTCTAGCGTCATCAGGTTTTTTTGATATAGCAATAACTGCGGCTGCGTTTCCATATTAAAGGCCTCGGTGACTTTGAAAAGTTGTGCGAGGAGCTTTGCACCTGATATTTCATTAAGTGGACGACGTAGGATTGGCTGCGCAATCGCACGGCACGCGAGTGCAAAATGTGCAACGGAGGTATTGGCAGGGACATATCCCGCATCGACGTGCGACTTAGCAACCTGCACATAGTCTTCATCCAAAAAGCCTTTGAAAATTTCTGCGAGCCAGATACGGGTTTGAAAGTCAAGCCGCCCTGTAATGCCAAAATCTACTGCCGCGATGCGCCCATCAGGCAACACAAACAAATTCCCCGGATGCATGTCACCATGAAAGAAGCCATCACGAAAAACCTGATTAAAAAAGGCGGTCGCCATCACGCGGATAACTTCGTTGAGGTCATGGCCTGCGGCTTTGATGGCAGGAATATCGCTAACGGGGATGCCATTGATGCGCTCCATGGTCATTACTTTATCAGAGGTAAGTTGCCAATCTACTTGTGGAATTACAAAACCATCGCCTGTTTTATCTTGCTCGCGCATTTCCACGCTCGCAGCTGCTTCATAGCGTGCATCCAATTCAAACCGAATCGTATCCTCTAATGTGTGGACCACTTCACGCGGTTTAAGTCGCCGCGCCGCAGGTAACCATGCTTCTGCAAGTTCCGCTAGCCAATGCAGCAAGCGCAAGTCTTTGGCAAATTTTTTGTCGACATGAGGGCGTAATACTTTGACAGCAACCTCTCTGCCATCAAGCGTGGTAGCAAAATGTACCTGAGCAACAGAAGCCGCTGCAATCGCTTTTTGATCAAAATGGGCAAAAAGTGAGTCTAGCGGAGCATCGAGAGATTCTTCAATAATGGCAACAGCCTGATGACCTGCAAAGGGTGGGAGATTATCTTGCAGGCTTGAAAGTTGTGTTGCCATTTCTTCGCCCAAAATATCTGCACGGGTAGAAAGTGCTTGCCCTAGCTTGACAAAGGTTGGACCAAGGGCGGTCAATGCTTCAGCGATCCTTGCTTCTTTATTATTTTTACGTGAACGTCCAAAAAAGAGGTGTAGCGTTTTGGCGGCGAACGCTAAGGTGCGGTGTTCTTCAAGGAAGAAAAACGCATCATGACGCGCCAAAACCCACACAATATGCGTAAGTCTTAGGCTGTTGGAAAGGGTACGAATTATCATGCGCTTCTACTTACAGAAAACATCACCGCTTGTCACGAGATTGTCGCCATAGTTTACGGTCTAATTATCTAACTGCGTACGTGTGATCGCGTCACGGAAAGATAGCACGGCTGCGGCTGCACCTTCTGGATGTTGCCAAATAGCAGTGATGACAGCAAGAAAATCCGCACCAGCTTGTACAAGTGGCGCACAGTTTTGTGGGGTGATGCCGCCAATGGCAACACAAGGTAGTTCACAGACCTCACTGCACCATTCAAGGATTTCTGTGGTGGGTGTTCCCCAATGTGTTAACGCTTCTGGAGTTTTGGAGTTAGTAGGAAAGAATGCGCCAAAAGCGACATAATCCGCGCCTTGTTCTCCTGCTTCCATGGCAAGGTGACGTGAGGCATGGCATGTCGCACCAATCACGTAGTCATCTCCCAAGAGCAAACGAGTTGCCGCCACCGAACCATCTTCTTGTCCAAGATGTACGCCGTCAGCACCACAGGCTTTGACCAAATCAGCACGATCATTGAGTATAAATGCGACTTCGTAGTGTTGACAGAGAGGGACGAGTTTTTCACAGCTTCGTAAGATGAGATCATCACTGGCACTGTTGCGGGTAAGGCGACCCTCTGTGGGGGCATCATCTTGTTTGAGGCGTAGCTGAAATGCGCCAATGCCTCCCACAGAGAGTGCTGCATCAAGTTCGGCACAAAACGTTGCTATATCCTCAATCTTTGGTGGGGAGATGAGGTAAAGTAAGGGATCTGACATGTAAGTATCCATGAAGAACGCATCGCGTGAAAAATTGTGTGAGGGGCAGTGATAGCGTGCTGCTCTGCGCGAGGCTAGTATTATTTTATTTTTACAATATGCATTTATATGCATTTGGAAAAAAAGTCTGTGATTAGGAGTAGTACATACTTAACGTGCAAAAGACGATCCTGTTGCCACTTTACGTGCAAGTAATGCCCCGAGGGCAAGCTCCCCTACACCAATAGCGACTTTGCTAAAATTGGCATCTTTCTTTTGGTGGGTTGCTTCATCTGTTCCACCCACAACACCAACATAGATGTCATGAAGACCGAGCGCGGCAGAGCCGAGCATAAATGCTCCTCCTGCAGCAACACGTGCCTTGCCAAATTGCATCGCTTCACCTGTGCGTGAATCAAGACCTTCCCACGCATTGCTGATCAGGTTCTTTTCACGTTTTAAACGCGCTGAAATACCCTTTTCACTCTTTGGCTGAATCGCTTCATGGACTTGAGTAGAAAGCTTTTTAATGATGCTATTATGTGCAGATAAACCTTCAAGATACGCTGTCTCTACCTCTTCATACAAAGGATTAAAAAACACTTGGCTGTCTTTGCGGTTCTCAGCCAGCATGTGTCTTACGTGGCTATCATATTCAGGGCGATAGTCCTGTTGCTCATCTGCTATTTCTCTTATGGCACGGTGCAGAAGGCCTTCTGCAACAGCGGGATTATGTTCTTGTGCGGTTTGTGTATACACTTCTGTGAGTGCTTGCTTTGTCTTAGGGTCTTTTAAAAAGATATCTGCGTTGCTAATATGTTCTTTTACAGTATTATAGCTGGTTTGTGCTTTATAAAGGTTCTTTTGGTGGTCATCAAGATCCTCGCGCATAAAATCTAATTCTATTGAAGCGTTTTCGTGTACAACATCTCGCTTTGCTTTAGGAACTGCATTAAGCTTTGCCTGTATGTCAGCAACTTCAACGGTTTTTAAGTGGGTGTGGTTGCTAATGAGCTTGTGGGTAGCGTAATGTGATGCTACGTCATGCAGTGATGATTGCGTAGCGGGGCGTAAAACAGTTTTGAATCGCTCTAACGCAGCATCAAAATTGTTCGCAGCGACTGGAATATTGGTTGCTTGTGTCATAATATTGCTTCATCCTTCATAACGTCACCCTAAGTATAAGAATAATCAACGTGTGATAAATGCTCCAGTTGCCATTTTACGCGCAAGTAATGCCCCGAGGGCAAGCTCCCCTACACCAATAGCGACTTTGCTAAAATTGGCATCTTTCTTTTGGTGGGTTGCTTCATCTGTTCCACCCACAACACCAACATAGATGTCATGAAGACCGAGCGCGGCAGAGCCGAGCATAAATGCTCCTCCTGCAGCAACACGTGCCTTGCCAAATTGCATCGCTTCACCTGTGCGTGAATCAAGACCTTCCCACGCATTGCTGATCAGGTTCTTTTCACGTTTTAAACGCGCTGTGAAGCTTCTTTCATTGTCTTGAGGAATGATTTCTTTAAGTTTGCCAGTTAATTGTGTAAGGGCATCACGATGTGCTAGAATGCCTTCATTATAGGATTTTTCAGCCAGTGCATTCTCAATCGTAATACTTACTGTTTCATCTTCTGAGATTTTCCCATGTTGCTTTATAATCTGCTCTATCTGCTTGCCATGTTCTGGACTGTACAGTTGATGTTGCTCTTTTGCTATTTCTTTCATAGCACGTTCGAATAAACCCTCTGCGACCGCAGGGTTATGTTCCTTAGCCACGTGTGCATAAGCATCTTTGACGGCTTGTGTTGTTTCTGGATTATTTAAAAAAGCTTCTGCTGTACTAATTTTTTGTTTTACAGCTTGATATCCTGCTTGAGCATTATCGGCAGCTTTTTTATAGGCTGTCTGCTCTTCAAGTAATTCGTTGAGTATAGAATTATCAGGATGGGCGTTTGTATCTTTGGCTGCAAGCCTAGCTTTTTCTTTGTTGATATCGATGCCAATCTTATTCACTTGTGAAGAAATGACCTGATGGGCAGCATAATGCGATGCTACGTCATGAAGAGATGATTGTGTTGTCGAGCGTAAAGCAGATTTTAATCGCTCTAACGCAGCATCAAATTTGCTGGCAATCGCTGGAGTGTTAGTATCTTGGGGCATGCTATCTCTCATAATATATCAGGCAAAAGTTACGTGATGTTATGAATCCTAGCATATGAAATGTAAAAAAAGTGTGACATTTGTGTGAAATTAGCTTTTTGTACGATTGTCAGTATTTTTTGTAGAGGTGGTGGCGTGTTGAGGCGACGTGTTGCTCGGCTGCGTGTTGCCGCCTGTGACACCTGCATGTTGTAGGAGTGATGTGACACCCATGATTGCCCCCGCAATAGGGCCGAGTTGGACATCAAGCCCCTCGGAACGAGCTTGAATACGTGTGAATTCATCACATCCTGTTTGTGCGATAAGACCGCCTACGGCAGCGGCGGGTAATGATCCTATGCCTACTCCCGCCGTTGCTCCTGCCGCTGTAAATGCTGGTACGGCAGCAGTGCGACATGCATCGACACGATTGCGGACAGCTTTTTCTGCTGGATTATCTGTGACAAGACCTCCTGCAAAAGGTACTTGCGAGGCGACGCCGTTGACCACACCGTCACGAGTGGCGTGTGCTGCTGCTTTGGCATCGCCTGTGATGGCAAGCGTTGTGAGTCCTGCTGTGAGACCGCCAAAGGCTGCTATTGCACCAGATCCTTTTGCTCCTGCTGTAACGTTAGTTTTAGGAGGCGAAAAACGTGTTGACGCAGATGGGGGCGGCGTCGGCGTATTCGTTGAATGTTCTTGTGATGGCAGAGATGTTCCTCGTTTGGCGGGGACTGGTGATGGGCGTACGATAATGGGGTCTTGCGGTGACAGTGTTGGTGACCATTCTATCTCCCCTTTGCTATTCAAAAACCCTTCTCTAACCTCCAATCCTTTGATGGCGTGACTTCTTTCATTGGGTAAATGTTCAGGTTTTAGTGGGGTGACAGGTTTGGAATATGTGCCGTTTGCTCTTGCTTCATAATGGGTTGCTGCCGCGAGCATAAGATTTTCTTTATGTAGAGAAGAAAGCGCATTTTGTCTCAGCTTCCAATCAGCTTCGGTCATGCTTCTACCAAGTGGTGTAGCGCGTTCTTGTGTAATTTGATATTCCGCCATGCCATCTGCCCATGCATTGACAAGGGATGCACCTCCTTGGCGTTTTAACATGCCACTAGCAATTGCTTCTTGCTGTTTGACGCTAAGATGCTTGGCAAAATCTTCCTGTTTTCTTCCTGTTAGAAACACATCTTGCCCATGTTGTTGATCTGAGAGTGATGCGCTGCCCAATGCTTTGTGCGTGAGATCATCAAGTTTTGCTTGCGCACGTGCATGAGCGTTATGAGGTTCTGGGGTTAATGCTTTTGGAAGCGAGGGAGGGCTTGGCTGCGCTTGTTGAGAGAGGGGAACGGAGGGAGGTGTTTTGGTGTGTTCTGGTTCAGGACCTGTCATTTTGGGAAGAGGGGTGTCGTTGCCGCGTGTCGAATAAATACGTTGGGCCGTCTCACGCTCTGAAGGTTTTAGTTCATTAAAGCTTATGTTTTCTTGCAGCTTGCTTGCCAGCCTATTTGCATCTGCCACTTCAAAGTCAAGAGCAAGCATGGTTTGTCTATGCTCAAAGAAGCTTGGGGGCATGTCTACGCGATGTTCAGCTTTAAATCGAGCGAATCCTTCTTTTTCCATGCGTATTTGCAGTGCGGCACGCTCTTGTGGCGTGCCTAATAAAAGTTTTACGGCTTCGTCGTTAGATTGAATGGGACGTAGATGTTCAAACAACCTATCAGCAGTGGCAAAGTCAATATTTCCACCCATTTGTAAGCGTATTTCACCTGCATTGTTATTGCCAATGAGTGAATTTCTTACCGTTATTCTTGCTGCCTCTAAGTTAGCTTTTCTTTCCTCTGCGTACGCCGTTACGTCTTGCGCCGTGAGACTAGTAATATCTTCCGCCATACTCACCTTCTTTTTTGCTGTATTGCACGGTAACTGCTAGGCAGCTTGTCTATACTATAACAAAAAAGAGAGGTTTTGCGTGTGACAGTTTGGTTAAGTTTTTGATTCTATAGCCATAGAGTCACACAATTAGTAAAAGGAAGTGCTATAATATGCCGTCATCATATTCTTCGTCATCAAGCCCTGTATTGGTTTCCATATCTTGTTCAAAAAAGATACGGCAGCGGTCATAAAGCGCATCACTGCCTTTAAAGCGCGCAATCTCTTTGCCGTCTTGTGTAAAGCTATGAATCGGGGTGATAAGCATCGCACTATTGACGAGAATCACTGCATCGGCTTTCAGTAAATGTTTTAGTTTATATAAACCAATGTCGATTTTATAAGGCGCAAAATGTAGTAAACGCGCCGCAGTTACACCTGCAAGGCAGCCTGTCTCCTTGCTCGGCACATAGAGTTTTTTGCCACGCATCCAAAGTAGCGTTGAAGAAGAGCATTCTGCAATATGCCCTTTGACAGAAAGCTGAACACCATCTACGCAGCCCGCTTCGTGTGCTTCTATTTTTGCTAGCACAGAAGATAGACCCTGCATGGTTTTGAATTCGGTTGGGAAACATTCTGGTGGCACGCGTCTATATTGGCTGAGGCAGAGTTTGTTTTCTGTGCCTATAGCTACATTAGGCAGGTGATGTGTTTCTATGACAACAGTAGGTTTGAGGTAAATACTCAAGGTTTCAGGGTGCATTGGTAAATAGCCACGACTGCCCACCCCACGACTTACACTTATGCGTAAAATGCCATGTTCGATGCCGTTGGCTTTAATCAGTGCAAGGGCGTTTTCGAGCAAATTATCGCAGGGGCTAGTATCTATCGTCAACGCTTGCAACCCACCGAACAGGCGGTTTAGGTGTTCGGTCCAAAGATAGGGTTTACCTGAGTGAATCCTTATTGTTTCAAATACTCCGTCACCAAAGCGAAATCCACGATCTTGAGGATTTAGATGCGCATGTTCACTTTTTGTGACAACACCGTTAATAGAAATATGCATGATCAACCTGAAAAAACGACTATGGTGAATGCATAGCACGCGTCCTCTGTTGGCACAAGGGGAAGGGATTGCTAGCGTCCACCTTTGCTGATATCGCTAGGTTTACCGCTCTTGATATTCGCATGAAACTCATCAACATTTTTGATGTTGTTAGGGTCGTGAATGGGAATGTTGTTTTGTTTGAGCAATGCCATAAGGGTAGATAGGGCATTTTCTTGTTCTGATTCTGTAGGTTCGGGTGCATTGGAGACAATGCCACGTAGGCTTCTCGCCGCGATCTGCGCATAGTTCTTCACTTCTGGTGTGATGGGGTTGGTGCGTTTGCTGCCGTCAGGATTGGTGAGATGGTCACCGTTTCTTTGGATGGCGTCCATGCCACCTGAGCGTTTCATCGCTTCATCATGCACTGCTAATGTGCTTGCGTGAATCCGCGCTAATTCTGCGTTTTGTCTGGCAATGCGTTGAAATCCTTCATCATTTTTATAATATTCTGCCTCGTTGACGGGTTTATAGCCCTTTGGTAATGGCATTGCGGCATAATCCGCTGCAGAGGGTTCTGGCATCAGTGTGTGAGCAGGGTCTTTGGGGGGCATGATACACTCTTTGATGGCTTGATGATAGTTAGAGACTAGCATGTTGATATGACAAAATGATGACAAAAATCTGCATTGTCATCATTTTGTCATGAATCTTCTATATGCTGCTAGCATAGAAGAATGTTATTTTTATTGGGTAGTGCTATGAATTTTATGGATATGTTAGGTAAAATGGGTGGTGGGTTCGGTTTTGGTGGAGGTCAGCAAAACGGTAGTGCGCAACAAGGTGGATTTTTGAATTTTGGTGGTGGTCAGCAAAATGGTGGATTTGGTAGTTTGTTTAGCATGTTTGGCGGGGGGGCATCGCGGAATAATAATCCTACGGGAAATGATATGTTTTCTATGATGGGTAATATGGGCGGCATGGGAAATGCTGGTATGGATAATACAACGCAACCCGTTGGTCAGATGGGGTTTCTAACAAAAATGATGGGTATGGCTGGATTTTCTATGGGTGGAAAGAAGGGGGACTTATATGATGGCACAGACCCTATTCTGCCAGAGGGTATGAGTCCTATGCAATTTGCACAAATGAACGCCATGATGCAACAACAAGGCGGTGGTACGGGGGCGACTCGTCATGGCTACGACGCACAAAGCTACGCTTATTTTACAAAGAGTAATACAGGGAGTATTGCTGATGATGATCGTCTGCCATCTACACAGATGCCACCTATTCCAATGGGAATGCCATCTTTTCCTATGCAGATGCATCCAGAGGGGGTAGGGGGTATGCCATCAGGTTCACATGCTTCTGCTCCAACCATTATTGTTGTTAACCCAAATGGACGAAATGTCTAAATATAGTGCTGCGGCGCAGCATTGAATTTTCAGGGTTTTGCTTGCATTTCTTCTTCTAGTTTGCAATCTTGCGGTTCGTGATTGTTGCGTTATTTAACGCAGTGTTTTTGTTTGAACCTAAGATTTTGTTTTTTCGGAAGATTTTATGAAGCCGCAGCCTATTACAGATAAAGAAGCTCTCGAATTCCACACACGTGATAATATTCCTGGTAAAATAGCGATTCATGCTACGAAGCCGCTGATTACACAGCGTGATCTGTCTCTAGGTTATTCTCCCGGTGTTGCTGTACCGTGCGAAATTATTGCAAAAAATCCTGATGCTGCCTATGATTATACCGCGAAAGGTAACTTTGTCGCGGTGATTTCCAATGGTACGGCGGTACTTGGTCTTGGTAATCTTGGTGCGCTAGCTTCTAAGCCTGTGATGGAAGGTAAAGCTATTTTGTTCAAACGCTTTGCAGATATTGATTGTATTGATATTGAAGTAGATACCACTGATGTTGATGAATTTATTAACGCTGTGAAGTATCTTGGACCAAGCTGGGGTGGTATCAATCTAGAAGATATTGCTGCTCCTGAGTGCTTTATTATTGAGCAGCGTTTAAAAGAATTGATGGATATTCCTGTGTTCCATGATGATCAGCATGGAACAGCGATTATTGCAGCGGCGGGGATCATCAACGCAGCGCATATTACTGGCCGTAAGTTTGAAGAGCTTAAAGTTGTGGTTAACGGCGCGGGTTCTGCGGGTATTGCATGCTTAGAGCTTTTAAAGCTTATGGGCGTTCCACATGAAAACGTGATTTTATGCGATCGTGATGGCGTGATTTATGAAGGTCGTACCGACGGCATGAATCAGTGGAAATCGAAACATGCTGTGCCGACCTCTGCACGTACATTGAAAGATGCGTTGACAGGGGCGGATGTGTTCCTTGGGCTTTCGGTCGCTGGTTGTGTGACGCAAGATATGGTCAAGGGTATGGCAGCAAAACCTATCATTTTTGCCATGGCAAATCCGATTCCAGAAATTACCCCTGAAGATGCATTGGCTGTATGCCCAGATGCAATTATGGCAACAGGTCGCTCTGACTATCCAAATCAAGTTAATAACGTGATGGGGTTTCCTTATATTTTCCGTGGTGCGCTGGATGTGCGTGCGCGTGAGATCAATGAGGAAATGAAAATTGCTGCGGCACAAGCGATTGCAAAATTGGCGCGTGAAGATGTGCCTGATGAAGTATCTGCCGCCTATGCTGGTCGTACGATGGAATTCGGTCAAAACTACATCATTCCAACCCCATTTGACCCTCGCTTGATTTCTACGATTCCTTTGGCTGTGGCAAAGGCTGCTGTGGATTCTGGTGTTGCACGTAAACCAATCACTGATTGGGAAGCATATCGCCGTACCTTATCTGCGCGCCTAGACCCTACGGCTGATACGATGAACCGTATTTTGGACAAAGTTCGCGCTAATCCTCGTCGTATTATCTTCGCAGAAGGTGAAGAAGAAAAAATCATCCGCGCTGCGGTGCAATGGCGTGATAATGGTTATGGTACGCCTGTGCTTGTTGGTCGTGTGGAGCGTGTACGTGAAACGATGCGCCGCATGTCTATTGCGTCTACGGACGGTATCGAGGTTATCAACGCAGCGATCAGCCCACATGTGAATCAGTATATTGATTTGCTTTATAGCCGCTTGCAACGTCAAGGTTTCTTGTATCGTGATGTGGCGCGTATGGTTAAAAATGATCGTAATACCTTTGCCTCATGTATGTTGCAATGTGGGCATGGTGATGCGATGATTACGGGTCTGACCCGTCCTTATACCCGTGCGCTTGAAAATATCAGCCGTGTGATTGCACCAAAAGATGGGAAGCATTTATTCTCGATGGATATGTTTGTGATGAAACGCAAAACGATCTTCATCTCTGATACCCGCGTGCATGAGCTTCCAGAGCCTGAAATGCTGGCGGATATTGCCGAAATGACTGCTGCAAAAGCGCGTCAGTTTGGTCATACCCCGCGTGTGGCGTTCATGTCGTTTTCAAACTTCGGTAACCCAATGCGTGAAAAAGCGCAGCGTATTCGTGACGCGGTCACGGTGATGGACAAACGCAAGGTTGATTTTGAATATGAAGGTGAAATGTCCGCTTCGGTTGCGCTGAATGAGGAGTTAATGGCACTCTATCCATTCTGTCGCCTGAGCGCACCTGCGAACGTACTGATCATGCCTGCACTTCATACCGCGAGTATCAGCTCTGAGTTGCTTCGTGAGCTTGGACACGGCGTATTGATTGGCCCGATCTTGGTAGGTTTAGATAAGCCAGTACAGATTTTGCAGATGAACTCATCGGTAGCAGACATCATTAATATGACGGCTGTGGCATCTATGGAATCCATTGATGACGCTGAACATCATGAGGCGCATAAAGCAGCGTAGGCTTTAGATTTTAGCCGTTTTGAACTTAGCTAACACCTAAGCCTAACGGCTAAAATCGGCTTCTCGTTCCTGCTGTTTCCATAATTTTATCTAAACCAGGAACGTGTGGTTCACCGCGAAAATTCACAGCATTGTTGAAACGGTTGCAGCATGTGCTGAATGTACGGTCGCAGCCTTGTATGACACTATAAGCATCGCCCACGGTAAGGTCATAGGGGAGCGGAAGTAAGAGTGTGAAAATACCCGCTGCTTGGTAAAGTCGGATCTCGCGTGAGATGTTCGCATTTGCGCCACTGGTAAAGGTAATAATGCCGTAGCGATAGGTTTCTGTCGTCTCTGTGCGCGCCGTATCACGAAAAACACGTCGAGAGGTTACGCTGGTGATGTGACCTGTTGCGGTGCGCGTGGTCATCGTTACCCCGCACTGCGCATCACCGAACTGTGCGCGGCATGTCGGGCTATAGAGCGCGCCAATATGAGTATTGAGGTTCTGCGTTAACCCTCGTAGCTCTGCTACAAATCTGCCATTATTGACGGTAATTTCGCCGATCCACCCTGTTTTGAGATGGATACTTCCTTCGTCTGGCTGCGTATAATCTACCATGAAAATCTCGATCTCAGCATAATCATAGACCCCCGCGCTAATATCCTCGCTGGTTATCAATGCGCTATCAAGCATTCCTTCAATATCTATGTTATTCACGCTGAGTGCGCTATTGCTTGCTAGTGCCGTGGGGGTGAATCCACTGCTAGCATGATAGAGACGGCTGGCATGTTCAATATCTGCATCATGATCGGTAAAGCCAAGTACTATGCCATTACGGCAAATGATTTTCCAACAGGTTGCTAAGGTGCTGATGTCGTTAGTGAGTTGTGAGGTGATAGCAGAACTAAAGCTTTTCATAGATTTCCTCGTGTGTAGGAGAAGATAATTGTTGGATAAAGCATAATGCACGAAAGAAGGTGCGGAAGGGTTAGAACGTAACTCCTATAAGTTGAAAAACTTGCTTAAATCATGCAATATGTCGAACCAAGCAAGTATGTGAGTCAAGTGCCATAAACGGCAGCGTTCTGGCGTGTGAAAAACCATGATTCACATTTATTATTAGTGGTTTTTTGTTTGGTTTTCTCTAGAGTTTTGAGCAAAAATGCTGCGTATGCGAAGAAAGCGGGCGTTATGAACTATAGGAAAGCCTATATTTTAGGTTAACAAATCTATACTTTCTATTAATATAAAATTAACTATCTACCATGTGGTGTATTGTTGCTCATTTGCATCTTGACTGATAAAAATACTTGCTTTTCATAAGGAAAGCTATTATATACAGAATCCTGCCGCACCAATAAAAACAATAAAAAGAATGTGTCCGCGGTGATTGTGTGTTGACGTTACGTTGTTATTTGTTCTGGCGAGTAGAGGTTTTGTTTACATGGTGATGCCTCATCACTAGGGCTGTATAGCTGCGTAACAGTTTTTCATTGTGTTTCCTTATTGTTGTCTGGTGCTGCTTTTGCACGTGTTTTTGCGTGCGCTGGTGTGTGCCTGTACTTCAAGAGACAGGAGATGTGTTATGCATACGATTATATCTCGTTTATTATTGACTATGAGGCGGTTATCTTGTGTTTTTGTAGGGGTGTTGCTGCTTTCAGGCTGCGCTTCTAATAACGCGCATGAGTTTACCGTTGGTTTAACTATTGCACAAGATGGTGTTGCTCCAGTGACCACCACGGGCATGGGTGGCATGCATATTTTAGGAGAAGGAACACCTCTTTATTAATAATACATATTGATTAATACATATTGTGGCTTTCTGCTTGGATGTTTGCGTAGCGTTTCACCTTTGTGTGGAATGCTACGCTTTTTTGTTTCATCATTTTGTCATAATTAGGTGCTACAATGACCCCGGAATGTTTTTTGTAATATGATGGATGGATATATTATGGGTGCGGCGTCGTTAGAAAGAATGGATACTCATCATGGTGCAAATTGGGTGGTGCGTGATGCAGCTGGAAATAGCATTTTGAGGGCTTACTCTCACGCGATTATCAGTGGAGAAAATGAAAAATATGGCTTGGCGATTCAATCGTCGTCGCCAGATAAACATCAGCAACTTACGCCTGAAAAATCTTATGCGATTTTGCGTGAGTTAGAGCCTGATCTACGGCGTGATGGTTTTTCAGTGGCGGTGACCGAAAATGGCAGAGGCATTGAAGTTCGCGGTGATAAAGATAAAAAAATGACTGAAGGTCAATATCTCTTAATTCAGGAAATATTTGAAAAACACAAAGATGCCTTGATAGAAATTGCTGCACCAAAAAAACATGTGGATGCGCATGAGGCGGCGATGAAAACAGCATTAGCGCAGTTCCAAGATCCAAGTATAAGCTATGAGTCAGCGTTAGTAGCTACTCCTATCGTTGGCAGCAAAGCACCAAACAGGGGGGCGGGTGTTGTTTAGGCGATACCCCGTATATGCTCCATCAACTCGTGTAGTATTTTTTCGTTGGTCAGAGGGTTGATAAGAGTAACGCGTAGATACTGCACATCGCGCAGCTTGGTTTGTACGATATAAAACTCACCCTTATCCAGAATTTTTTGGCGGATGGTTGCTTGCAGCGTGTCTAACGCTTCTGCGGTCATGGGCTGCGCTGGCACATAACGAAAACATACAATATTACAATCAGGTTGCACGGCTACGTCAAAATCTGGCGCATCGGTGAGCATCTGTGCGAATTTTTTGCCCAGATCAAAGCTTGAAGTGACATAGTCGGAGAATACTTCTGTGCCGTAGCTCATCAGTGAAATATATGCTTTGAGCGGATACATTGGCTTGGTACATTCGAGCGTACGGGTCGCAATGTTAAACCATTCTTCTTCGGGTGAGCGCGTGAATAGATACGACGCTTCTTGTGAAAATGCTGCGTAAGCATGGGAGGGATTTTTATACACCACAGCGGTGAGGAGTGATGGCATCAGCATCATTTTATGCAAATCCCAAATGACGGAATCCGCACGCTCAACGCCTTTGAGCAGGTCTTTATATTTCGGACTCATCAATGCTGCCAAGCCATGCGCGCCGTCGACATGCATCCAGAGTTTGTGGTATTCACAAAAATCGGCAATGTCATCTATAGGATCATACGTTCCTGTCGCGGTGGTGCAGCCTGAGGCAACCACGGCAATCACTTTGCGGCCAGCTTCGGTTGTACGTTTGTAAGCTTCTTTCAAAGCCTTCATGTCCATGCGGTATGCATCGTCGCTTTCAACTAACACGCAGCCATCTTCGCCAAGTCCCATGATTTGTACGGCGCGCTTCACGCAGTAATGCGCTTGTTCGGACACCAAAATCGCAGGACGCGGCGTATCACCATAGCCATCTTTCCAGACATTACCTTCTGACATCACCTGACGCGCTGCAAGCAGAGCAGTGAGATTACCCATAGAACCGCCTGATGTTACGATCCCGCCTGCATCCTCAGGATAGCCAATCAGCTTCACGATCCACTGAATCAAGCGCAGCTCTAACGTGGTTGCTACTTGTCCCATCTCAAATACGGCAGAAGAATTATTGAGCATCGACATCACCATGTCGCATAAAATTGTCATCGGCAGCGGTCCTGTGACCTGATGTCCCATATAATGTGGGTGGTGTATATGCATCGAATCTGCAATTACTTTTTCGATGAGTTCCACGCCTTTTGTAAATCCAACGCCGTGTGCAGGCAGATCTTCGCCATACTCTTTCAATAGTTGATTCGCGTCTTTGCGCGTAAGCACTGGCATACCTTCACCGCGTACCGCCTTATTAAGATAGGTGCGGATAATCTTCGAGAATTCCTCACACACTTCATCAAAATTGATTGGGTCGAAATAATTTGGGATGGTCTGGGGCATGGTACACTCATTGAAATCGTGATATACGCCTCCTATATACTGCTATGTTGCAGTCGGCAATGAGTATTAGAATGGAGAATGAAACATGCACGGATATACACGCACAGCGATATTACTTGCTGCGATGACCGCATTATTCTTGGCTGTTGGCGCGTTACTTGGTGGGCAGGGTGGCATGATTATGGCGTTGGTCTTTGCTTGCGGGATGAATTTATTTGCTTATTGGAACTCAGACAGCATGGTATTGCGTAGTTATAATGCGCAGGAAATTACCGCGGGTGAATATAGTGTTTTGGATAATATCATCACTAAGCTCACCAAAAATGCTGGTTTCACGGTGCGCCCAAAAGCTTACTTGATTCAAAACGATCAACCCAATGCGTTTGCGACAGGGCGTAACCCTGAACATGCTGCTGTGGCGGTCACCTCTGGTTTGCTGCGTATGTTGACACCTGAGGAGGTTGAAGCGGTGCTGGCGCATGAGTTTGCGCATATCCGAAATCATGATACGTTGATTATGACGGTGACAGCGACGATCTCGGGTGCGCTGTCGATGCTTGCTAATTTTGCGATGTTTATGCCGCGTGGATCAGATAGTGAGGGGAATCGCACTTCACCGCTTACGGGTATATTAGTGATGATTCTTGCACCACTTGCTGCAAGCGTGGTGCAGATGGCGATTTCGCGTTCGCGGGAATATGAGGCAGACCGTATTGGCGCACAGCTCTGTGGTAAACCGCTTGCGCTGGCGTCTGCACTGGAGAAAATTAGCGGACTGGTTGGGCAAATCCACAATGTTGAGGCAGAGGAACACCCCGCGACCGCGCATATGTTTATTATGAATCCGCTCAGTGGGCGTGGGATAATGAATAGTTTATTCTCGACGCATCCAGATCCGCGTGAGCGTATTCAGTTGCTTCGTGATATGGCGCACTCATCAGAATTTCAAGGCGTGGCGCGTGAACCTGAAGCGTCGACAGAACAAGGTCCTTGGGGGTGAGTGCTTTTATATGCTTTGCAATGACGCCCATCGGGCGTGGAAACACCACAAACAAGCAATTTTCTTGCAATTCTTTGCGTTTTACTAGATTTTATCAAAGATTTCTTAAGATTCGCAGATTAGAATCTCCTTAAGTGGAGGAAGTTGTTTCATGTTGAACCACGCGAAAGCGTTGCAAGTTAATGCGAGTCTTGGTCATGTGCTGATAGAACATACAGTGCAGGGCGAGTGGTATTTTGCTAGCCAAAAACAGGCTCTTGTTAAACTGCAAGAGATCGCTAAGAATTTTATCACTGAAAATCCGCATGAGTTTAATGTATTGCCACCATCATTGGTGCTGTGGATCAAAAACTATGATCTCTCAGCTGCGGATCGCACCCGTGGTTTGATGGGAAAGTTTGCACATATCAGTGCCGTACGTGGTGATGATGGGTTTTGGACACTGCGTGCCGAACCGCTTGTGGTAAATCTGTTGCGTCACCCGCATCGTAGTAAACGCTCTAAGTATCCTTCGTGGGCAAATCCTATTTTAAAGAAAATCGTAGTAGGAGAAGCCTTTGCAACGTTAGAAGCTGCACAAGATGCGCTTTCAGCCCTGCATGAAGGCTATCCCAAAGCTTCAACTCCCGGTCTCAATAAAATTCACCTTGGAGTGATGGGGCGCGATGATAAGGGAGAGCCATTGTTGCAAAAATTTGTACTGATGGTAACGCCAGCCGAAGAAGGTAAACAGGGTTTTGTAGTGGCACTCAAAGACGTTTCGATCACGCGTAGTCAAAAAAATAAATCGGTAAAATCTAACAAAGTAGCGCGTGTTGCAAAAACCACCACCGAGAATCCTTTGGTGGAAGATGCTGTAAAGGGATATTTCTCTTCTATGATCGAGATGCGGAAGAAAACAAAGCGGTAGGAGTAAGTTGTCTAGTACTAGCTAGTACTCTTCCTCATCTACTTCCTGCAAAAACGGTGTACCTTCCGAGACATCAAACTGATAATAGTCATGGAGCATGTGGTCATAGTCTCGGTTATTTGGTTTTCGCCCTGTGTGATGATCCCATCCATGAAGTTTGATGGTCATGAGTTTATCTGCCAACGCATTGATGTCGTCTTTGAGCGCAAGAGGGAGAACAATGCCGCGGTCACATGCGCGGATACGTTCTGCTGGCGCGCCGATATCAAAGCAAAGCGGTAATACGCCAAAACGCCATGCGATCGAGAGCGTGTAGCAATAGGTCTCAGGCCAGACACTAGGAATAAAAATGAGATGCGGTGTGTGCCTGCGCAGTAGGTCCGCCACTTCATGTTCTTTATATGCACCCGTGATGGTGACGTTAGGTTTGCCTGCATTGAGTGCTACGCTGCTTGTATGACCAATGATCACAAAGCGTAGGTTTAGTTTACGTTTGTGTGCATTCTCTGCTAATTTTAAGATGATATCTGCACCTTTGATGTCGGAAATTGCACCAATAATACCAATCACGAGTGGGTCTTGCGGGCTTGGTGGTGCTATGCTCACGTCCTCTCCATCATCAAACGTTTCAGGATGCCAGCGTAGTGCGTAAGACACATGTGGATAATAACGCTGCATGCGCTCCAGTACATCTCCACTTGGAGCATAGACGTAGCGTGCGCCTTCTAAGAAGTGTTGATAATGTAGACGCCATTGCCACACGGGTAATACGCCTGCGTGGGAGTGGTTTTCCTCAATGCAGCGTTCACAGTCCTTGACATCAGGTTCACCGCAATAATGGTTACGACTATCGACGAGATTGATGCGCGGGCAGATGGTAAAATAATCGTGAATGGTGACATCATAACGTAAGTTAAGCTGAGTCGTGAGTGCGCGCAAAAAGTCAAGGATGCGGTGTTCATAACCAATCACATGATGAATATGCACATGCGCGATTTCAAGCTGTAATAACACCTCATAAAACGTCTCACGGTCATATTCCATAGAGAAGATAAGATTAGGGGTGTGGGCGATCAGTGGGTGTGATAGTTTCATTTCCCCTGTGCCGCGTGTGCCAGAGGGGAGTGGTTCAAGCATAAAGCCGCCCACATGATCGGCCCATAATGCTTTAAGCATTTCTTCGACATGGCGGAGTGTGCCACCACCAAGATGATGGTTGACCATAAGCATATTCACCGTACCACTCTTGCGCGCAAGTCGCGCCGTATCTAGGCGCATACGCATTACCTTTGCTGGGTCTTCAGCTATAAATTTCGCCACGCTTGCATGGTAATGTGGATATTTCTTGTTGAGGATTTTGAGTGCGTTCATCACACGTTTGTGTTTTTCGCCAGCAAAAGATGTGCCGCCCAAATGGCGTACAAACACGCTACCCGTAAGGATATGCCTCCAGCCTTTAGCGAAACCGCGTAAGCAAAAATCGTTTTCCTCACCGTAACCACGCCCAAACGTTTCTTCATCAAAATAGCCAATATCGTTGATGCAGGCACGTTTAATCACCATACAAAATCCAACGGCAGTCGGTACATCACAATAGATGTCCTTGTTGACTTTACCTGCCAGTGCGTCCAATTCTGCGTATGGTAGTTCTAATGCCATGTTATTATCTTGAATAGTATAAGGATAAGAACAAATTTCAGCATTGGTTGAAAGTGGGGTAACGGTCGCAATGCGAGGGTGAGTGCGTGACGCCTCCATCAGTCTATCGACCCAATTGCCATAGGTTTCTGTGTCTGAATTGAGCAAGATCACATCACGCTCAGGGTGTAGTTTCATTCCGCGGTTTACTGTTGCGACGAAACCAAGATTTACATTATTATTCAATAATGTTACTAAGTTATTATCATGTAGTTCTTGAAGTTTTTCGGTCAATGCGGGTTCAGGCGAACAGTCATTGATAACTACCAACTCAAAAGCGGTTTCATTATGAGAATTCAGTGCGCTGTAGATGCAATTTAATGTTTCATCATAACCACGGTAGACAGGGATGATCACATCTAGCGTCGCGTGCTTGCTGAGCTTTTCGCCGCGACCTTTGTCTAGATCTATTAAATCTTTCCACATGCTTTGTGTCGGAGCGCAGGGGCTTGGTGCATTGCGAAGTTTTTTAAGGTCAATAATTTCTTTGTCTGTGTTGAGCAGTGCGTTGATGCGTCCTGTGCCGTTGCGTTGGCGTAACCAGCCGTGATAGGCAGCGGTGTTGATGATAAAAAATTCTATTGATAAAAATACGATATCTTTAATAACGCGTCTAACTTTAAGTGGAATAGGAAGTTTCCTATATAACATCATGAAAAGGTTAAAAATATTTTTAATAGTGTACGCAAGATAATGCCGACGCACCCACACGCTGCGCAGCATTTTTTTTCCAAGTACTTTAATACGGATAGATAACGACACAAAACAATTCCTTGCAGATAAAAACGCTAAGGCTATGCCTTTTTCAAAAAACAGGTTTTGAGTACGATGCCCTTGATTTTGTCAGCGTTGCATTCAATTTCCTCTTCATCATAGGTTAGATGAATATTTTTAATCAGCGTACCGCGTTTGAGCGTCACGGATGATCCTTTGACCTTGAGGTCTTTGATAAGTGTGACGCTATCGCCTTCAACAAGCTGCGCGCCATTGCTATCGCGTACGATCATTTCGTCTTCCATGAGGGTTCTTTCTTTGGTGTGAATGATTTTCGGCACAGTAATCATTCACGCAGATTTTCGCAAGTGGATTACATATTTTGTTTATTACGCGTAAAAAAAGGGCTGCGTGAGCAGCCCTTTACGTGAAACCAAGCCCGAATTACTTCAGGTTGGCCGCATCTAGTGTCGACTTGGCGAGCAGCGACGCCGAATCCTGCAAGGCAGGAGAAGCGTAGTAGTCACCAAGCACGGTCTTGAGTTGAGGAACGACAGCTCCACCAGCGGTCAAGACCGCGTCAGCTCGGCTGATCTCATAGAGCGTGACGAGCGCGTCCTTCTTCCATTTCGGGAAGTCGACGATGCCCAGAGCCTTCAGCTTGGTGTCGCTGAGAGCGTCTTGGCGTGCGGGGTGGTTCTTGCCGATGGCTGCGAGAGCCTTCGTCAATTCATCCACGTTTGCGTTCGTCATGTCGATGGAAACCACCTTGGCGATGATCAAATCGCTGATGTTGCCCTTTTTGTTGGTCACCAGGTCTCGTGTGGTCGAGGGAATGTTCCGCGGATCTGCAAAGAAATCGATCAGAACATTTTCGATCACGTTGAGGCTTAAGTGAGCATCGTTGAGTGCTGTATCCACTTTCGCTTTCACCTGTTCATCTGTGTAGGATGCAGGCGTTGTTGTCACAGGATCTCCACCACCGCCACCGCCGCCACATGCTGTGAGCATGCCAAGGGTGAAGGACAGTGCGAGAACGAGAACGATGTTACGCATGATAGTCATGCTGGACTCCTTGTAGAGAAGAAAAAAGTGCAAGTTGGGATCACCAAAATGCGCCATTAAGAAGCTTTGCCGTTGGTTAGTTTTGGCGAGGCTTCTTAAGGTATTTTTTGGGTGAAAGGCGAACCTAAACACTAAAAAATACCAGAAAACGCCTCAGCATAACATAGATCTGTTACGATTATATGAAGGTTGGGTTTTTCTTATTTCTTTACAATAAAAGTTAAAATAAAACGACTATCTTCATCAAATTGTCATGTTTATGTGGTTTGATACAGTAGGTTCACATAGTGAGGCCAGAAACACAAAGAGATATGAAGGAGTTTGGGTATGGATTTGAGTCCGAATGGTTTGAAAGATGAAGCCTTAAAAAGAGCAAAGGCTGCTGCATCTGGGGTAACAGGCAATCAAGTACAAGAAGCAGCGTCAGAGGCTGGATTTGGTGAGACCGCGAAAACGGTAATGGGTGGTTTAAGTGAAGCAGAACGACAAACGAGAGAAACTACTCATGGTAAGGCGCAGCGTGTGATGCGTGGTGCGGATGCTGCTGTTGGTGACTCAGATGAAGCTAAAGCCGAGCAAAAGTTATTTGCTTCGATTGAAAAATTAGCTGGTAAAAAAGAGGAAGGTGGCAAAGGTGATGGAAATCCCAATCATCTCTCTACAGAAGAAATTGTTGCTTTAAAAGAAAAGCTTGCAGAAAAAGGGCTTTTGGATGCGCTCGCAAAGAATGGGCATATTCGTTTTGTAGAAGAAAAGGGAAAAACCGTTGGAATGGTGTTTGATAATACGGCGGCAATAGAGATTCAGAATCTTGCTGGAGATGTTTCTACCTTTAGCAAAGATAACATTGCACTTAGAAAAAATCGTCTTGCTGATAGTACGCTGGGAGTTCATGGTGTAGTGGATTGCGATAAGGGCGAAACTCCTGAGGGTGGGCATACATGCAATATTCCTGCAGCACCTCAAGTTGGTAAGGGAAAGCCTGCCGCTAGACGTCAGTAGTTAAGGTTTTGATGGTAAAAAAGGGAGCAGTATTGCTCCCTTTTTTGTGGGTATTCGCAATGTTTTTCTTATTCTTTAATAAGAAAAGTTAAAATAAAACGACTATCTTCATCAAATTGTCATATTTATGTGGTTTGATACGGTAAGTTCATAGGGTGATACCAGAAATATAAAGAGATATGAAAGGCTATTCATTATGGGGATGTTTGATAATTTAAATGCACTAAAAGATGCACTGCCAGATTCAGTTAAGGCACAGGCAAATAAACTTGGGCAACAGGTTATGAATGGTGCTAGTAATGCCGTTACTAGTGGCGATACAACCGTTATTACAGCAAATCAGCCATCAAACTCTCCAGTAGTACCAGCGGCAGAAAAATTGGCTGGTGTTAGTGCGCCAGATGGAAAATTAGATTCTCAAGAGCTGGCGAACTTGCGTAATCAAATTAATGGGCAAACGAAGATTGAAACCCAGCCAGATGGATCAAAGATTGGTTCAAACCCTTACAATGGGCATGTGGTATTCACTACAGATGGTAAAGATAAAAAGCCAAATGGTATGTATGTCGATGATACAGGTGTCGCTTTAATGAAACAGGATGCAGGCGTTGAGATGAGCGCAATGGATAGAGCTAGAGCAGAGGCAGCAAGGCATGGGATGTCAGGTAAACTTGATTGCCAAGCCATTGGGGGGCAGGATACTAATTTTGCTAATACGTGTAGCGCACCAAAACCACAGGGAAAAGAATCACAGGCAAGGTAAGAAGTAATTTCTATTTTTATAGTAAAAAGGGAGCAGTACTGCTCCCTTTTTTGTGGGTATTAGCAATGTTTTTGGTGAAGGCGTGTGAGTTTCGTAGTGCATCCTGCGGCGTAGATTTTTCGGTTGCCTCTCAGGCGTAAGTCATCCGAAGTTAACAGCGTAGGATGGTGCACCAGTGCGGAAAAAGTTCGAACCGGATTTGGGAGTTTATTGGAGTTCTGAAGGATTGGTCTTGTCAAAATAAACTATTATTTTCTCGATACTAATTTTCGACTTCAACTTAGAAGGCACATCAGTTGAATCCACACCTTGATTCGGTTTTGTAATATAACGCTCTAAACTGGGTTGAAGATCACCTTTAGAATAATAATCTAAGTGCATATAGAGATTTGGGCTAAATTTTCCTTTGTTCCAATTCATTACATTCCCGCCGTAATCACATTCGCAGATAGAAAACGTTATGGGCGCATGGTTGGCCTTCTCCAGTTGCATCAGATTCATTCCAGCGCCTATGCCATTAACCGTACGCCAATAAAAACTGCTTTTTTCAATCGCTACAAATTGTGCGTCATAAAGTGGAGGAACAGCATCACATCTCTTTTGAGAAGCATCGCCATCTTTATATGGTTCATAAAGGGCTTTATCACTTCCCCAAATAATCGTTGCGGCTTTTTCTGAATTTGGGAAAACTTCGGTAGCGCAATGGTATTCGCCTTCACCTACATCATACAATATTCGCCTGATTTGATTCTCCGGCAATACACGTTTCAATTCGGTTTCTGTAATTGCAGGGGTTAGAATCCCTACACGTTCGCCTGGAACAATTAAATTATCGGTCTGACTTGCGGCCTCTGCTGCAAAAGCTGATGAGTAAACTAATAGTATCGATAGTGCTAATTTAGACAACATAGTTAGAACCGCCCATCGTTTTGTTATACCTCGATTTCTATTATATACGCCCAAATCGGGTATCGAGCAATCGCGCAAAATTAGAACCAGGGCCAACTAAGGCTCCAGCGCGGACTCGAACCGCTTTTCGGAACCATTGTTCCGAAGTGGTGCCCGCGGCCGGACTTGAACCGGCAAGCCCGAAGGCAACGGATTTTAAGTCCGCAGTGTTTACCATTTCACCACGCGGGCAGCGTTGTGTGTGGCTAAAAAGCCTGTTTTTATAGCGTACGTCAAGATAAAATACAGCAAAGAAGAAAAGTTTTTCTGCTTGGGCTTGTCTTTGTGTATGTGATTATGTATGAGTATAGTATGAGCCTGAGAAGGTAGTATACAATATATAGAAAAACCTGCGGAGATTACTATGAAAAAGATTGCAGCATTATCGGGTTTAGTGGTGGCGTTAGTAGGTGTAGCCGCGCATGCAGATGAAGCACGTTGGCCGAAATGGTATGTGGGTTTACATGGTTCTGTGCCGTTTGTGGCGGAAAACAAAATTGAACGCGGTGGCGTTTCTGCCGGTGATTTGGCGTTTGATTCTGGCTGGGGGGCGGGTGCGTCTTTGGGGTATATGCCAACAGGTGGCAGCGCGACTGGCATGGGTAGTGTTTTTGATGCGTTGCGTCTTGAGTTTGAGTATGATCACAGCGAAAACAATGTTGATTCACTCTCAAGTGTGGCGGGTCTTGCTTCAGGTGATGTCAAAGTAGACGCATATATGGGCAATGTTTTTTATGATTTCAGCTCTGATACAGGTTTTAAGCCTTATGTTGGCTTGGGTGCTGGATATGCAAAAGTTAATATGGAGTCAACTTCGTTGGGTGTGAATGGCAGTGATACTGTTTTTGCATATCAGGCATTGGCAGGGGTTTATTATGAGCCAGAGCTTCTTCCTTACACGCAGTGGGGGGTTGGTTATCGTTTCTTTGATACCATTGACCCAACCATCGGCGCGGCTGCGAGTGCGACCAGCTTTGATTATCAGTCACACCGTGTAGAGGCTGGAGCGCGTTTCCGCTTCTAGGTCTAGCTGAGGTGGCTATGGAATAAAAAAAACGGAAGTCGGTGGTGACTTCCGTTTTTTGTGTTTATACTTGTTTGATTTAAGTTTTTTCTCATTGTCACGCATTGGAGAGCTTTTCTCAAATCAGTATATGGCTAATTTCTCAGAGAATGGGAAATTGTAATATAGTTGAGGGTATTACCACGATTATTTAGGGGCAGGGGCAACAATCATGATAACCTGACGACCCTCTAGCTTAGGTTCATGCTCGACCTTGACGCTTGTGCCAAGATCTTCACGTACTTTCTCTAGGAGTCTCATCCCAATTTCTTGGTGAGACATCTCACGGCCACGGAAGCGAAGGGTTAGCTTGACTTTATCACCTTCTTCCAAAAACTTATGTACGGCTTTTAGTTTGACTTCAAGGTCATGTTTGTCAATCCCAGGGCGAAGTTTGACTTCTTTGATGACAACAATCTTTTGCTTTTTACGAGCTTCGGCGGCTTTCTTTTGCTGTTCATATTTGAACTTGCCATAGTCCAATATTTTGCACACAGGCGGCGCAGCATTGGGGGACACTTCTACCAAGTCTAAACCAGCTTCACGAGCGAGGCGTAACCCCTCAGGAACGGTCACGACACCTATCATTTCTCCATCTGCGCCAACCAAACGAATTTTTTCAACGCGGATTTGATTATTGATTCTTGGTTCGTCAATCTTTGTACTCATGTGCCTTGTTTGTCCTTTTGTTGGTTGTCAGTTAAAAGTTATGAGTTATGAGTGTTAAGATATCATGAATTATACGATACTACTCATACCTCATAACTGACAACTCACAACTCTCTTACGGCATTGTGGCTTCTTTGACAAGTGCTGAGATAGCATCATCTAGCGAGATGAATTCTTGTTTATCAGAACCGAGGCGGCGAATGGCAACGGTACGTTCTGCTGCTTCACGTGCGCCAAGAGCAATAATCACGGGGATCTTGCCTTCAGAATGTTCACGCACCTTATAGTTGATTTTATTTGCTGCATTATCCATGATGACCTTTAGCCCTGCTGCTTTGAGCGCGGCAGTGACTTCATAGCCGTAAGCATCTTGGTCATTGGTGATGGTGCAAACTGCCACTTGTACAGGCGCAAGCCAAAGTGGAAATTTACCCGCATATTCTTCAATCAAGATACCAATGAAACGCTCCAGCGAGCCAAGAATCGCACGGTGTAGCATGACAGGACGATGTTTTGCGTTATCTTCGCCGATATAATTTGCGTCCAAGCGTTCTGGAAGTACGAAATCTAGCTGTAATGTGCCGCACTGCCAGCTACGACCAATTGAGTCGCGTAAGTGAAACTCTAATTTAGGGCCATAAAACGCGCCTTCACCTTCGGTGATGACATATTCCAACCCGCAAGCCTGTACGGCTTTTTCTAAAGAGCTTTCTGCTTTATCCCATGTTTCCTCATCGCCAGCGCGCAGTTCTGGACGAGTGGCGAGTTTTACACGCACATCTTTAAAGCCAAGTTCATCATAGACTTCTTGAAGAAGCGTACAGAACGCACGAGTCTCAGAAAGGATTTGCTCTTCAGTGCAGAAAATATGCGCATCATCTTGCACCATCGCACGTACACGCATTAAACCGTGCAGCGAACCCGAAGACTCATTGCGGTGGCACGAGCCAAACTCTGCCATACGCAGTGGTAGATCACGGTAAGACTTGATTCCTTGGTTAAAAATCTGCACATGGCAAGGGCAGTTCATTGGTTTGATAGCAAGGTCACGCTCTTCATCTTTGACGGTGAACATGTTTTCGCGGAATTTTTCCCAGTGACCTGATTTTTCCCATAAAGTACGGTCAACCAAAATCGGGGTTTTAACTTCGATATAACCATCACGCTTTATTTTGCGGCGGATATATTCCTCAATCGTGCGATACAGTGTCCAGCCTTTATCATGCCAAAACACCTGCCCAATTGCTTCTTCTTGCATGTGGAAAAGGTCAAGTTGGCGACCAAGTTTGCGGTGGTCACGTTTTTCAGCTTCTTCTAACATATGCAGATGCGCATCCAATTCTTTTTGCGAAGCAAAAGAAATCCCATAAATACGTTGTAGCATTTGGTTGTTAGAGTCACCGCGCCAGTATGCACCGGCAAGTTTGGTCAGTTTGAACGCAGTAGAAATATGCTTCAGATGTGGTACATGCGGTCCACGACATAAGTCGATAAACGCATCGTCGCCTGCGCCTTGACGGTAAAGTGAGATTTTGCCCGCTTCGGTGGTGTCATCTTCGGCAGCACGGCAGATAAGATCAGCTTTATAAGACTCCCCACGAAGCTCAAACATTGCAATTGCTTCATCACGCGCCCACATTTCGCGCTTAATCGTTGCACCAGAGGCAATGATTTCGCGCATTTTGGCTTCAATTTTTGGTAAATCTTCAGGGGCGATTTTATACGCGAGGTCAATATCGTAATAAAAGCCATGATCGATTGTAGGGCCAATCGCCAGTTCCGCCGTTGGCCAGAGCATTTTGATGGCACGTGCCAACACCTGTGCGGTGGTGGTATGGCGCATAATCTCTAAACCTTCTTCATCCTTGATAGTGAGAATAGCAAGTTTGCTATCTTTGCTGATGAGTTCGCTAAGGTCGCGCTGTACGCCGTTCACTTTCATCGCTAATGCAGCCTTTGCAAGTCCTGCGCCGATGGATTCTGCAACTTCGAAGCCTGTCACAGGTGCGTCGTAAGCACGCACACTACCATCAGGTAGGGTAATATTCACAGGCAAAGCGGAAGAGGCAGCGGCAGCATTAGGCATGGGGTACTCATAGAGAAAATTAAAAGGACACTAGCTTTACGCCTTTTTCGTATGATGTTCAAGTGGTGGTTTTGTGTAAAATCCTCTCTCAAAAGGGAAGAGAAGAAAAACCCTAGTGCGTAGCAATAAACGCTGCCGCGCCGTCTCCAACAATTTGGATGGCAAGGGCAGAGAGTAACACGCCGAGCATGCGTGATAGTACCATACGCCCTGTGACACCAAGTAACCTATCAATGGTATTCGCCGCTCGAAAAACAAGTAAGCAGGAAAATAAGACAACTCCAAGCACACCTACAAATCCAAAAAGATTGATAAGGTTTCCGTGGGTTTGGTTGGTTTGTAAAATGGTTGCGGTGATAGCACCTGGTCCTGCCATTAAGGGAATTGCTAGCGGACAAGCAGCAATTTTATGTGGTGGATCATAGGTGACTTCATTGGTGGCAGTGTGGCTTTTGCGCTCCACGCGTTTTTCAAATACCATTTCAATCGCAATGATAAAGAGAAGAATACCGCCTGCAATACGAAAGGCTGGGATGCCGATCCCAACGGTTCTAAGTAAGGGTTCACCACCAAAGGCTGTGGCGGTAAGAATAGTGAAGGCGATGACCACCGCACGGGTTGCGGTGTTTTTACGGTCTTCCAACGTCATGTGTGAGGTCAACGTCAGAAAAATCGCCGCCAACCCAATTGGGTCAATTGCCACGAACATCGTGATAAACGCTGTTCTGATAAATTCTAATTCCATATTTTCTCCGCTAATTGCTAGGTAGACTATCAGCGAAAAAAGAAAAAGGGAAGGGGGAGCTTTAATCTTAGAGTGTTCGCCCGTCTAGTTTTTGCGCATGGACCTTGCCTGCAACTGCACCATTGCCAACAATAGCCGCAGGTGTTTCGTGTGTTTGCACTTTTGTATGCAGCTTTTCAAGATGGTCAAGTATAGCATCTGGTTTGCCAGTGTAGCCATTGGTAAGGAACACTGCATCTTCGCCGCCTCGTAACTCATCGCGTAAATTGGCAACTTCGCGGTCGAGCGGGTAGTGTTGATTATGTAAAATCAGGGTGGTGAGTCCGGCTTCATTAGCAGCAGAGGCGAGTTTAGTGTGTTTGTCCTCTGCGCTGAAGCCTAGGAATACGGCATTTATTTTATCATGTTCAAAGCTATGTTCAATGGCTTGAAGGGCGGCTTCAAGGTTGTCATGGTTATGGTGAATGGTTTCGATATGTGCGTGTGGATAACGAGTTTTGATTGCCTCAACCAATGATTTGTCGCTTCTATTATAACCTGAGGCCATGGAAGCAACCCCGCCTTTGCTGCCTTCGTCAAGGATAAAATGGGTGATCGCTGGGGTAGATGGAGACGTGGAAATCTCAGCCGACATGATAAATCCTTCGCTATAATAAACAATGGCATGATTTTATAGAGTATCTTCGGAAACTCAAATGAAGATTGTGTGACAATCATTATTTATTATCTCAGTCACTATAACAAGAGGTCTAATAATAATCTACCCCTTGCACAAAAAGCCTGCTTGCATTATGAAGGCGGCAAAGCGTAACAGACTACTAAGTTCTGGTTACTGGCAACTTACTTACTGAGAAATCACCATGTCAAAAAACAAAGTCAAAAAAGTCGTGCTTGCCTATTCTGGTGGGCTGGATACCTCGATAATTCTTAAATGGCTCAAAGAAGAATATAACTGCGAAGTGGTGACGTTCACAGCGGATATTGGTCAGGGAGAAGAACTTGAGCCTGTGCGTGGCAAAGCCGAGATGATGGGTGTTAAAGAAATTTTTATTGAAGATTTGCGTGAAGAATTTGTGCGAGATTATGTGTTTCCGATGTTTCGTGCCAACGCACTCTATGAAGGCACATATCTGCTCGGTACGTCGATTGCGCGCCCACTGATTGCGAAGCGTCAGATTGAGATTGCACGTCAAGTTGGAGCAGATGCGGTCTCGCACGGTGCAACGGGCAAGGGTAACGACCAAGTGCGTTTTGAACTGGGTTATTACGCGTTACAACCAGACATCAAGGTGATTGCGCCTTGGCGTGAATGGGATTTGACTTCGCGTACCAAGTTGATTGAATATGCCGAAGCACATCAGATTCCCATCCCTCGAGGCAAGCGTGGCGAAGCACCATATTCGATGGATGCGAACCTGCTACATATTTCTTATGAAGGCAAAATGCTCGAAAACCCTTGGAATTGCCCTGACGCAGAAGATGATATGTTCCGCCTTAGCGTGTCGCCGCAATCTGCGCCAGATACCCCTACCACCATCGAAATTGACTTTGAAAAAGGCGATGCGGTGGCGATTGATGGAGAGAAGCTCTCACCTGCAAATTTACTTGACCGTTTGAATAAACTCGGCGGCGCGAATGGTATTGGTCGTGCAGATATCGTGGAAAACCGCTATGTCGGGATGAAATCTCGCGGCGCGTATGAAACTCCAGGGGGAACGGTTTTGCTTGCGGCGCACCGTGCGATTGAGTCTATCACCTTAGACAGAGGTGCGATGCACCTCAAAGATGATATGATGCCGCGTTATGCTGAGATGATTTATAATGGTTTTTGGTTTTCACCAGAGCGTGAGATGTTGCAAGCACTTATCGACAAATCCCAAGCACGCGTCACGGGGACTGTGCGCCTCAAACTTTACAAAGGAAATGTGATGGTCGAGGGGCGCAAGTCGCCTTATAGCCTCTATTCTGAGCAACATGTGACGTTTGAGGAAGATTCTGTGTACGATCAGCGTGATGCAGCGGGTTTTATTAAGCTCAGTGCCTTGCGCTTGCGTTTGGCAGGGAATATAAAAGCGTCATAGAGACTTAGAAAAATAGAGTAAAAAAATTAAAATCCCACTGGATTTATTTTTTTAACTCTCTATACTCCCGCGTCTTTGATATATTATTGTTAACTAAACTAGAAAGTTGGAGCAACGCCATGGCAGTTCCTAAGAGAAAAACCTCCCCTTCAAAACGCGGTATGCGTCGTTCGCATGATGCGTTATCAAAAGTGAGTGTGTCTGAAAATTCTACTTCAGGTGAACTACATCGTCCTCATCATGTCTCTAAAGATGGCTATTACAAGGGTCGTCAAATAACGGAAGCAAAAGTCAACGTCTAATACTTGACGTTTAATATGGTTTTGCTTAAGGTGCATACCATATTTTGTGTTTTCGTTATTCCAGAGATAGGGAGGCATCTGTGACCAAAGAGGTTACGCTGGCACTGGATGCAATGGGTGGTGATCGTGCGCCAGGTATGGTTGTACGCGGTGCAAACCATTTTTTAGGTACGGGGCGGCACGCACGTTTTATTTTCTTTGGGGATGAGAGGTTGATTAAACCGCTTCTGGATGAAAACCCGCGTGTGGCAAAAGTCAGTGAGATTGTACACACGGATGAAATGGTTTCTGCGGAAGAGAAGCCTTCTGTCGCGCTTCGTCGCGGTAAAAATACCAGTATGCGTCTCGCTATTGATGCTGTCAAAGATGGTCGCGCTGATGGCGTCGTCTCTGCGGGGAATACTGGCGCGTTGATGGGCATCTCGAAAGTGGTGCTGCGTACGTTAGAAGGTGTAAAACGCCCTGCGATTGCTGGAGTCGTTCCCAATAAGTCTCATGATCGCCTGATGCTTGATTTGGGTGCAAATGTTGAGTGTGATGCTCAGGATCTCGTTGATTTTGCGGTGATGGGGCATGTGTATGCCCGTGCAGCGATGGGAATTCATGACCCTGCGATTGGGCTTTTGAACATTGGTATTGAAGAAATGAAGGGTAATGAAGAGATTCGTGAAGCAGCCGCACGCCTGAAAGAGATGCAGGGGTTGCGCTTTACGGGGTATGTTGAAGGTAACAATATTTTAGGTGGTGACACAGATGTGATTGTCGCAGATGGTTTCTCAGGTAATATTGCGCTTAAATGTATGGAAGGCACGGCACATTTTATCTTTAAGCAGGCAAAGGATGCGATAAAACGCTCGCCGTTTGGGATTTTGGGGTATTTGATTGCTAGCCCAGCTCTGATACCTGTCCGTCGCAAAATGGATCAACGTCGTTATAATGGTGGTTTGTTCTTAGGGCTTAATGGGGTGGTGGTGAAAAGTCACGGGAGTGCGCGTCGTGTGGCGTTTGCCCACGCGATTATGGAAGCACATCGCGTGGTCGAGAAACAAGTGAATACGCGTATTATAGAAGAGTTATCTCGCTTAATGCCTGAAATTAAGAGTGCAGCCAAACATCACACGGTCGATATAGCGGTGGATGAAGAAAGCGTGGTAGCCTGATGGTACGCGCAGTTGCCATGGGAGTAGGGGCGTATCTGCCTGTAAAGTTGCTCACCAATAAAGATATTGAAAAGATCGTGGAAACCGATGACGCATGGATTCGTGAACGCACGGGCATTGAGCAGAGGCATATCGCAGCGGAAGGCGAATATACTTCTGATTTAGGCGCGCATGCCTTAACGGCAGCCCTCAAAGATGCAGAGATAGATGCGGCGGAAGTGGATATTATTTTGCTGGCGACGGCAACGCCTGATACGACTTTTCCTAGTGCTTCTGTTGCGCTGCAGCATAAGGTCGGGTGTGTGCATGCGGCGGCAATGGATATCAATGCCGCCTGTTCAGGGTTTGTGTATGGTTTGCATCTTGCGGATGCTTTAATTAAAGCGGGCAGTGCAAAGACGGTGGCGGTGGTCGGTGCGGAGACGATGTCGCGTGTGGTCGATTGGCAAGATAGACGTACGTGTATTTTATTTGGAGATGGTGCTGGGGCAGTGGTCTTGCAAGCAATGGATGATGTGCAGGCTCAGGATCGGGGAATTCTCTATAGTGCTATTGCGAGTGATGGGAGCTTGCGGGATATTCTTGCTACGAATGGAGGGGTTTCTGTAACACAAACTGCGGGTGTCTTGCTTATGGAGGGACAGGAAGTGTTTCGTCATGCTGTCTCAAAAATGTCGGCAAGTGCCTTGGCTGCGTTGCAGACAGCTGGAGTTTCTCCCTCAGAAGTGGACTGGGTCGTGCCGCATCAGGCAAATATGCGTATTTTAACATCAACCTTGAAAAAAGTGGGTATCACGGAAGAAAAATTGATTGCAACTGTCGCCAAACATGCCAATACTTCTTCTGCGTCAATACCTCTTGCTTTGGCAGAGGCGCGACGTGCAGGAAAGCTACAACGTAAAAATATCGTGGTGATGCCTGCTCTTGGTGCTGGACTTACGTGGGGGACATGTATTATAAGGTGGTAGCCTTGATAAAGAATGTTCAAGAATAAATGATAAAGGTTTGAATGCTATGTCTAAAACAATTACACGCGCTGATTTGGGTAACGCTGTTTATCGTGAAGTTGGTCTTTCGCTTTCCGAATCCAACGTGATGGTGGATGCCGTATTTGAAGAAATTACTTTGGCGTTGCAAGAGCAAGACGATGTGAAGTTGTCTGGTTTTGGTACAATTAGCCTTCGCAAGAAAAAAGCACGTGTTGGTCGTAATCCAAAAACAGGCGTTGAGGTGACCATTACCCCGCGTACCGTATTGTCTTTCAATCCTTCTAACTTGCTGAAAACGCAAGTTAATGACAGCCTTGGCGGTCACGTTCGTAAAGCAAAGAAATAGTTATATTTATAGTGTGCGCATGGTTGCTGCTGTGATGGTGGCGGGTGTGCGCTGTGGTGGAGTGCGTCATGGCTCAGACTCAGATAATAGAAAATAAAGTGGATGCAGATGCAGCGGATGCAACGCGCTCAAAGTCTCCCTATGCACTAAAAACCATTCGTGAAGTGGCGGAGATATTGGATTTGCCACAGCATGTTTTGCGTTTTTGGGAAACAAAATTTCCACAAATTCAACCACTTAAGCGTAAGGGTGGCCGTCGTTTTTATCGTCCTGAAGACGTGGCACTCCTTAAAATTATTCGCACACTCCTGCACGATCGTGGTTATACTATTAAAGGTGCAATGACGCTGATTGCTGAAGGAAAAACCAAAGACATCATGGATGGTCTTGGTGACAGGGCTTCCTCTGTACGTCTTGTAGCGCAGAGCGATGAGGTGGGTGATAAATCTTATCTTAGCGAGGATTCTCGCGCACGCTTAGAACTTGTCAAAGAAGAGCTTACTGATTTGAAATCTGTGCTGAAACATGCGAGAAGGTAATATTTGGTAATTGGTATTTTGTGAGTATTTCACCAAATATGAGATACTTAATACGAAATACCACTCCCTGTCGGGGCGTGGCGCAGTCTGGTAGCGCGTTCGTCTGGGGGGCGAGAGGTCGCTGGTTCGAGTCCAGTCGCCCCGACCATTTTTCAATTTTTGATATTTCCGCGTATACACCAAATACGGAATGAGTTGCATAGTATAGACTTTAAGCTCTCGCGCTTAGGTTCGGAACTAATAGATTTCAAATTTTTCAGTGCCCATAGATTTCCGAACCCTTAATGCATAAAATTCTATATTATAAATAAATATCAAGTGATTGATAAAAATAAACCCCTTGATACAGATAATTAACATATTCCTTGTATAATATGCTAATGGTAACTGGTCTTGGGGGAAGCAATTAATATGGAATACACCGAATCAACCTCACGTTTTGATGCGTTAATCAAACGCCTGACGGCATTGAAGATTACCGAAATACAAGGCAGTCTAGATAAACTTGGGAGTCAGTCCCAGCAAATCATCGCATTGAAGGAAACATTGAACGAACTTCAGGCTCCCCGTGATGCTACTTAGGAAAAAACAGACCGTGGACTTATCACACGTCGTCCGCCCACATTGGTCGCGCATGCTTTTATCGCGCTTATGGAAGAAGCAGGAAAAGAGTATTCCTTCGATGATCGTATGGAATGGGACTTGGATGCGTTTGGGAGCAATAATGGCCCAGGTGGCCGGATAGCACGACAAGCACTATCCACTGATGGCTCTCCTCTTCTGGTTGTTGCTTATATGGGAATAGCTCGTGCTATGCGAATTCCGGATGGTCTTCCAACAACAGTTCTAGAAAATGCCGAAAGAATTTTGACCGAACAAGAAACACGGATTGCGGCGCAAAAAGGCAGATAGACTTCCCAATATTATTGCGCGATTAGTTCTGAACCCGTCCACTAAGGCCGACCATATCAAATCAGCATCTTCATGCATTAGGCAGATCCGCCAGCTTCATCACCAGCTTCAACAGCCCCGGAAAACGCTCGTTGATATCGTCAATTCGCACGGTATTACGGTGTTCTACCCCCTGCTTGGTAGTGCGGATTAGCCCCGCTTCACGCAGAATACGGAAATGATTGGAAAGCGTTGATTTTGCTATTTTCGGACAGGGAGCCGCTCTGGTGCAGGACATGAAAACGCCGCCTTTTTTTAGCATGCCATGCACGATGCGCAGGCGCGTGGGGTCGGCCAGTGCGCCGAGGACACCTTCCAACGTCATGTCGTCTTTCGGCGGATGTACGAACTGAGCCATTTGGGGATGATAGCATAGAACTTGACTTCGTTCAATAGTTCTGTAGTATGGAACTATGGCACTATCAATCATGTGCTGGGCATTCCGCCCGACCTCAACCAACAGGAGACAACTATGAGCAACAGACTAACAGGGCAAAACGCCCTTGTGACCGGTGCTTCCAAAGGCATCGGTGCAGCCATCGCGCAACGGCTGGCAGCGGAAGGTGCGGCTGTGGCCGTGAATTACAGCAGCGACAAAGCGGGCGCCGACAAGACCGTGGCAGCCATCACGGCCAAGGGCGGCAAAGCCTTCGCAGTACAGGCCGATCTGGCCGACCCCACGGACATCACACGGCTGATGGCCGAGGTGAAGAAGGAATTTGGCACGCTTGATATTCTCGTCAACAATGCGGGGGTCTATGAGATGATGCCGCTGGATGGCATTACGCCGGAGCATTTTCATAAACAGTTCAACGTCAATGTTCTGGGGCTGTTGCTGACAACACAGGAGGCTGCACGTATTCTGAAAGACGGCAGTAGCATTGTGAATATCAGCTCAGCGATTACGACCATGCTGATGCCCGCTTCGGCGGTCTACTCGGCGACGAAGGCTTCCGTGGATGCCATCACGAAGATTTTGGCCAAGGAGCTAGGGTCGCGCAAGATTCGCGTGAATGCGATCAATCCGGGGATGATTGTGACAGAAGGTGTGAAAGCGGCGGGTTTTGACCAGGGGGATGTGCGCGCATGGGTCGAATCCATCACGCCGCTGGGTCGCGTTGGTAATGTCGAAGAAATCGCCGCCGCAGTCGCGTTCCTCGCCTCGTCCGACGCCAGCTATGTCAGCGGCACAACGCTGCATGCATCGGGCGGCGGGAGCTAGGTTCACGCAAAGCCAAGGCAACACGCATGGGCCGGACGCGGTTCATGCGTGTTGCTAGCGATTGACATATATGGCAATCGTTCAGCAAACGACGTCTTTGCAGAAATCGTGCAAACTGCTCAAGCCGCACGCTTTACCAAATCATCGACTGGCAAAGACAAAACGATTAGTCGTAAATCAGCTTGGGTTCTGAACCCGTCCACTAACGCCGACCATGTAGGGTATGAAACTAGAGCAATATAATTTTGGTATCTGTGTAAGGTCTGTTATATTCGCTCGCATGAAAATTATAGAAAAATATCATCATATTATTGCACTTCCAGCTCTTGCTTTATGGCATGGTGTGTTGATCATCTTATGCTTTGTGGCAATGGCTGCGCATTTTTTATTATCAAGTTACGCCGATGTTCCTTTGCAGTTGGTGATCGTTTTTGGTGGTATGCCGTTGCTGATCCCGATGATGCGCAAAATTATCAAAGGCGATTTTGGGGCAGATTTTCTCGGCGGTATAGAGTTGATTGCGGCGGCGTTGCTTGAGCAATATTTGGCAGCGGTGTTGATTGTGTTAATGCTTTCAGGCGGTCAGACGTTGGAGGCATATGCGATGCGCAAAGCTTCCTCTGCGCTTAGAGCATTATCAGATAGGATGCCTGCGAGTGCGCATCGAAAAAAGGATGGTAAGGTCGAAAAGATCGCACTCTCAGATATCGCGATTGGCGATGAGATTGTGGTGCTACCTCATGAAACTGCGCCTGTAGATGGTGTGGTGTGTGATGGTAGTGGTATGATGGATGAGTCTTATCTTACGGGTGAACCGTATCAGGTTGCTAAAACAGTGGGCGCGTCGGTGATGTCGGGAGCAATCAATGGTGATGCAGTCTTGACGATTCGCGCTGAAAAACTCGCACAAGATTCACGTTATGCGCAGATCATGGAGGTTATGGCAGAAGCGGAACAAAAACGCCCACAGCTTCGTAGGCTTGGTGATCAAATTGGTGGTTATTTTGCATTTTTTGCGTTAGCTTTTGCGGTCGCTGTGTGGTTGATGACGGGAGATGCTTTACGTTTTTTGGCGGTATTGGTGGTGGCAACACCGTGTCCGTTGATTATTGCAATTCCCGTGACGATCATGGGAGCGGTGTCGCTGGCGGCGCGTTGTGGCATCATCATCAAAGACCCTTCGGTATTAGAGCTGTTACCAACGTGTCGCACGGCGATTTTTGATAAAACAGGAACGCTAACTTACGGTAAACCTGAACTTACTGACGTAGTACCTGTAAAGGGTATGGATAAAAACACGGTATTACAGCTTGTTGCTAGCTTAGAGCATTATTCGAAACACCCATTGGCAAGCGCGATTGTTGCTGCTGCCAAGAAGGCAGGGCTTTCGGCGATTGAAGCGCAGAGTGTTAGCGAAAAAGCAGGGCAGGGACTTACAGGCATGGTGTCTGGTCGAGAGGTACATGTGACAAGCCGTAAAAAACTTCTCGCTAGTCGGCCTGATATTGAAAATGTGCTGCCGCCGACAGAGGCGGGGTTAGAGTGTCTGGTTATGCTAGATGGCACGTATGCTGCTACACTACGTTTTCGTGATGCGCCGCGCTCAGATGGTAGGTCGTTTATTGGTCATCTTGCACCTGCGCATCAATTTAGTAAAGTGATGTTGGTTTCAGGCGATAGAAATTCTGAAGTGTCATACCTTGCTAAAATGTTGGGTATAGCCGAAACATTTGCCTCACAAAGTCCTGAACAAAAAGTAGCGATCGTGCGCGCTGAGACCGCCAAAACCCCGACCTTATTTATGGGTGATGGTATTAATGACGCCCCTGCACTTGCTAGCGCAACGGTAGGGATTGCTTTTGGTCAGCATAGTTCGGTGACGGCAGAAGCAGCAGGTGCGGTCATCATGGAAAATACCTTGGTGAAGGTGGATGAGCTTTTGCATATCAGTATGAAATTGCGCAAAATTGCACTGCAAAGCGCGATTGGCGGGATTATGTTTTCGCTGGTGGGCATGGTCTTTGCTGCAACGGGGCATATCTCGCCCGTATTTGGTGCGGTGATGCAAGAAGTGATTGATGTGCTGGCGATTCTCAATGCACTGCGTTTGAGCATTGGGAGTTCTGTTAAGACGGATTTGATGGAGAAATGATGGCAATTGTTATTTTTCATGTCATTGTGAACTCAAGGGAAGCAATCCAGTTCTTTATATGTGACTCTGGATTGCTTCGTCATTACAGTCTTTGCAATGACATCCTTCGAGTGTAAAAAATAAAAGTGATGCTTTTAATACAAACAATTCTTTGTTGGGCCACAAGGTTGAGGCGGGATAACGCCACCTTGGTTTCCACCTTGTAATGTTTTCAATCCTGCTGCATTTTTTGCAATTCTTACTAGATTGATAAATTCGGCTCGGTAACCAAAATCATCTTTGCCTTTGGAAGCTTCTGCGAGGGCAATCACTTCATCGTAACCAAAATCCTTGCTGTAGGTATCGCCGCGGATAAGTTGTGCGAAGGCAGCAACGCTGGTGGCGAAGCGTGCTTCTTGTGGCACTGCACTGAAGTCTTTTCGTTCAACTTTTGCGTCCACAGGGGTGGTGATGAGTTTGCTCGTATCGCTATTTGGTAGTTTATAGCGAATCTTCACAAACGCATATTCATCTGTTGGGGTTTTAACTTCTGGTTTTGCCTCGGTTTTACTGTAACGCAAATCATCCACCAGCTTCGCTTTACTGTTGGTTGGGGTGATTTCATAGAGTGCGGTAACGGTATGTCCCGCACCAATATCACCCGCATCGACCTTATCATTATTGAAATCTTCGCGGTTCAACATGCGTGTCTCATAACCGATCAAGCGATATTCCGCTACTTGAGCAGGATTAAATTCCACTTGAATTTTTACGTCTTTGGCAATTGGGAACAGGGTTGAGCCTGCTTCTTCGACCAGTGCCTTGCGCGCTTCATTCAGATTGTCAATATAGGCAGCGTTGCCGTTGCCATTTTGCGCTAGCGTTTGCATCAGCGCATCATTATAATTACCCATGCCGAAGCCTAACACTGAAAGGAAAATCCCAGTGTTGCGTTTGCGCTCAATAAAGCTTTTGAGTTCGTTTTGGTCGGTGATACCGACATTGAAATCGCCATCAGTCGCCAAAATTACGCGGTTGATACCATGCGGATCAAAATGATTTTCTGCGAGCTGGTAGGCTTGACGAATCCCCTCTGCACCTGCAGTTGAGCCACCCGCAGAGAGATTATCAAGCGCAGAGGTGATTTTCTGTTTTTCTTTCGCTGCCGTAGGCTCTAACACTGTGCCTGCACCACCTGCATAAGTAACGATCGCCACGGTATCATCTTCTTTTAGTGTCTCAAGAAGTAATTTCAATGAACTGATAAGTAATGGTAATCTATTAGGCTCGTTCATTGAGCCTGAAGTGTCAATCAAAAACACCAGATTGCTATGCGGCTTTTCTTGTTGTTGAATCTGATAGCCCTTAATGCCGACATGTACAAGTTTGGTATCTTTGTTCCAAGGAGTAGGAAAGACCGATACATTCGACTTAAACGGTGTTTCTTTGTCTTTTGGTGCTTCATAGTCATAGGGGAAGTAATTGACCATTTCCTCAATGCGTACGGCATCTTTTTGTGGCAAGACATTGTTATTTAATGATGCACGCATAAAGCTATAGGACGATGTATCCACATCTACTGAGAAGGTCGAAACAGGTTCTTCTTTGGCAAGTTTGATGGGATTAGGTTTTACATCCTCAAATTTGTCGCGCCCTTCATCGTGGTAGTAGTTTTGCTGGACTTCGATGGGCATGGCAGGTATGCCAATATTACTACCCATCACAGCAGAATCTGCAGAAGGGAGTGCCATTGAAGCTGGTGCTGCTGGTGTACCTGCTGCCATGCGTGACGCTTCTATCTTCATTTTTGGTTTTTCATGTTTGACAGATTTTAGAATCGCCCCTAAATCATCTTTTGATGTTTGTGCTGGGGCTGCGCGTGTCGAAATATCTATATCTTCTTTAACTGTTGGCGCGTTATTCGTTTGTGAAGTTGATGGTGACACATAATCACCGACTTTTTCATCTAAAACGGCAACATTTGTTTCAGCAAGCTTCGCATTAAAATCAGCGTTATTAAGTAAAGAAATGGCAAGCACACCAAGGCATAGGCTGCTGGCGACGAGGTAAGATTTTTTCATGGTCTGGACTCCGAAAATGGTTTCATGGATAGCGTGAACTGTATCCATAAGACGACGCCCAAATGAGAATCCTTGGTGAGACGGTGCATTTTTTTTGTCAAATTGTTCCAATGCCGCATGAATGGCAGTTTCTTTGCGCTCCTTGTCTGGTGAGACTTTAGGGGTTTTAGTCAATAAATCTAGCATGTTATCGAAGTCATCACGCATCGCCTTGCTCCCATGCTTTTCTAAGATTTTTTTTCACTTCCGCCATCCGCCATGAGATGGTGGACTCGGCGCAACCTAAAATTTTCCCTGCTTCGGCGTGGCTCACTTCTTCGGTCAGCACCAGCAAAGCGGTTTCTTTGAGAGAAGGTTCAAGCACCGCAATCGCACGGTATAACCATGCTACCTGTTTGCCTGTTTCCTCGCTCTCAGCGTGACTTGATGCCTCCAGTTCGGTGTAGGCATATTCCAATTTGCGGTGGGTGCTTTTCTTTTTATACGCATCATGGCAAGCATTAATGACAATGCGGTAGAGCCATGACGAGAATAAACTATCACCGCGAAATGCTACGAGCTTATGCACCAATCCTTCGCATACTGCCTGCGCAATGTCCTCTGCATCATGTTTTTGTCCTGTGAAACGGTACGCCACGCGGTACATCATATCGTAATGCTCCTCCAGCAATTGACGGAAGGCTGCGCGGTCGCCACGCTTTGCCTTCTCAATCATAGCGTTGTCTGTAGTTGTCATAGATAAGACGATGCTGGTGGTGTTTTTCTTGGTGAACGTGAAAATATGTAGTCTATCACTATGGGCTTTGAAACCAAAAAGCGACATGCCCTGTCCAGTTTCAATATATTTTGAGTTAAATTTAAGGTATTATTAGCGACATGGATAAAAAATCCATACGATGAAAAAAATAGTTAGGGAGTAAATTTAATGGGATTAATGAACTTTATTTCTAAACAGTTTATTGATGTTATTCAGTGGACAGAAGAAGAATCTGGTGTGTTGGCATATCGCTACCCAATGGCGGATATGGAAATACAAAATGGTGGACAGCTTATTGTGCGTGAAGCGCAACAAGCAGCATTTTTTAATGAGGGTAAATTTGCGGATAAATTCTCCGCAGGGACATTTACACTCACAACGCAGAACCTTCCGATTTTGACCAACCTGAAAAACTGGGACAAATTCTTTGAATCCCCGTTCAAATCGGATGTGTATTTTTTCAGTATGCGCGAGCAGATTGACCAAAAATGGGGTACGACGCAACCCATTACTATTCGTGATAAAGAGTATGGGCCTTTGCGGATTCGTGCATTTGGGAATTATTCCTATAAAATCGCGGATATTGAAAATTTCTGGCTGAAACTGTGTGGTACTTCTGAGAAATACACGGTGGCGGACGTTGAGGGGCAACTTCGTGCGGCGGTTTTGACTGCGCTTGCAACATGTCTTGGTGGTGCGGAAGTGCCGTTTATTGATATGGCGGCGAATCAGGGGTTGCTGTCTGAGAAATTGAAAGAGGCGGTTGCACCTGCCTTGGCGGATTATGGCTTAGAACTTCGTAATTTTTATCTGCAAAGCCTGTCGCTTCCTGAAGAACTTGAAAAGCATCTTGATAGGGCTACCTCGATGCGTATGGTTGGTAATCTTCAACAATATGGTCAATTTCAAACCGCAGATGCGATTGGTGTTGCAGCCGAGAATTCTGGTGGCGTTGCAGGGGCTGGCGCAGGACTCGGCGCAGGTTTGGCAATGGGGCAGATGATGATGCAAAATCTTGGGACAGGCAATGCTTCTGCGCCAGCCGCCGCGGCACCTGTGGCACTAAGCGCAGATGATGCAATTGCAACTTTAGAAAAGCTAGGGGCTTTGGTCACAAAAGGCATTTTAACGCAAGCAGAGTTTGATGCCAAAAAAGCTGAAATCTTGAGCAAAATCTAACGTAGCGCGCCCAGTATGAAACTTTTTGCTTGTCCGACCTGCGGTGCGCAGGTGCGCTTTCAATCGAGACAGTCCGTCTATGCGGTCTGTGAATATTGTAGTTCGATGATTGTGCGCAGTGATGTGGATGTGGAGGCTATCGGTACGATGGCCGCCCTTCCGGACGATATGAGTCCTCTGCAAATTGGCACGGAAGGCAAATATCGCGGCGAGCATTTTGGGATTATTGGGCGCGTAAAAATGAGCTGGGATGCTGGCTTATGGAATGAATGGTGCTTGCTGATGGATGACGGTCGGCGTGGCTGGCTTGCTGAAGCACAAGGCACTTTCGCGATTGCTTTTGAACTTGAACTCACACAATTACCTGCTTCTTTTTTAACAGGAGGCAATAAGGGGTCATTTGTAATGATGCCAAAGCTCGGGATGTATATCCCCATTAAAGGCATTGATTACAGGGTGATGGATATTAAAAAGACGGTCTGTGTTGGCAGTGAAGGGGAGTTGCCTTTCCCAGCACCTAAAGGGCGTGAGAGTGTCTGTGTGGATTTGCTCAGTAAAAATGGTGAGTTTGCCTCAATAGAATTGTATGACGGCGCGGCAAAGCTTTACGCTGGGCATTATATCGAGTGGGGTGATATGCGCCCAACCAATATTCGTGAATTGGAGGGCTGGTGATGGAAGGTGAACATCAGTCTGAGAGTTCAGAAATCATTGAAGTGCCACAAGTTTCTCCCGAAGTGCAGCCGCGATCACAGAAGCCCAAAGCCAAACCAAAGCAGTTGGAATGTCCACATTGTGGTGGTTCTGTCACGATTAAAGCGGTAGGAGCAACCATCAATGTGGTCTGTGGTTCTTGTTCATCTGTGTTGGATGTGAGCCAAGAGCAGGTGCGCGTTGTGTTGGAATCTAATGCGAAAACAAAACCAACTTTGCTAGAATTGGGTGTACGCGGAAAGTTGCGTGGTGTGACATGGGAAGTCATTGGTTATACAGAAAAAACTGATGGTTCTGGTGAGTATCATTGGGATGAATATTTGCTTTATAATCCCTATCAAGGTTATCGTTTTCTGGTGCAGTCACAGGGGCATTGGAGTTATGTTAAGGTGCTTCGCTGCGACGTATCTCCTCAAAATAAGCTCGCTTATGATGGTAATGTTTATAAGCTTTTTCTTATGGGGACAGCCAAAGTCGCTTATGTCAAAGGTGAATTTTATTGGCAGGTAAAAAAAGGTGAAACGGTAGGAGTGGCGGATTATATCGCACCACCACTGATGCTTAGTGTGGAGCGTAACGCGGAAGAAATCACGGTTTCTCAAGGGTTTTATCTAGAGCCAGACGAAGTGGCGGAAGCCTTCAAGTTAGACGTGAAGAAGATGCCAAGAAAATTTGGTGTTGCAGCTAATCAACCTTCTCCTTATCAGGGTAAACTTGGAAAAATATGGCTGGTTGCTGTTGTAGCTTTAGTGTTGGGTCTGTTGTTGCAAATCGGAAGTACGGCAACCTCAGCAGAAGAAAAAGTGTTTGCGACGCAGGCTTATCTCAATCCAAGTCAGAAAAATCAAGCGTTTAGCACCCAGAGTTTTGTTATTTCCAAAGAGAGTAATGTTGAAATTCGCTCCTCTGCACCGGTTCAAAATGATTGGGTCGAACTTGGACTGACCTTAGTCAACGAAAAAACCAACGAGACCTTTTCTGCTACGCAAGCGATTGAATATTATTATGGGACTGATTCGGACGGTGCGTGGAGTGAGGGTGATCAAAAACAAGCAACCTTTATTTCACATGTACCAGCGGGGAATTACCGTGTCCTGATTGAGGCGGATGCGGGAGCGTTTGCTCGAAATGCAGACACTAATTTTGACATAAAATTATACCGTGACGTGCCTACTTGGTCGAATTTCATCGTCTTTTTAATGGTATTATTGCTCTATCCTGTATTTATTTATCTGCGCCGCAGTTCTTTTGAGACTAAAAGATGGGAAGAAAGCGATGTGGGAAGTGCAGCAATTGGTGGTGGTAGTGAAACGGTCGATATTGGACGTTCAACGAATACAAAAACAGAGTCTGGTTTTGCTCTGGTTGCCATAGTAGTGGTTGGAATATTAACGATGATAGTGTTTCCTCTTGCGATTGTTTTTATCATTCCTATCGTGATTTATTATGTGAAGAACATAAACAAAAAGAAGATATAACCTCGGAGATGCTATTATATGCCTAAAATATTCATGGGATATTGCGCTAGTTTGTTAGTTTTGTTTGCCACTGCGCAACATCAGGGCTATGTTTTTTCGAGTCTGTTTTCTGGTGTTCAAAAAGCAGATAAGATGGCAAATCGTTATCATAAATAATGTGTTCTTATACATAAAGGGTGAGACATCATGGAAACTGTTGATCTAGTTCAAATGAAATATGTGGTTTCAGCATTGGTCTATGCAGGGATTGGCATTGCGGTGTTGGTTGGTAGTTTTTTACTACTCGATATCGCAACACCCAAAGTACAGATTTGGAAAGAACTAGTCGAAGAGAAGAATCTCGCGCTTGCTATCTTTCTCGGTAGTGTTGCGATCGGAATTGCGATGATTATCTCTTCCGCCATTCACGGCTAGTTTTAGGCACTTCCTTGGAAATTCTACTCCTCATTTCTGTTTTTGTCATTGCGACATGCGGCTTGGTGTATGAGCTGATTGCAGGCACACTTGCGAGCTATTTGCTTGGTGATTCTGTTATGCAATTTTCAACCATCATCGGTTGCTATTTATTCGCTATGGGTATTGGTTCGTGGCTATCGCGCTTCGTGCATAAAAATCTGATTGCGTTTTTTATTCGCGTTGAAATATTGGTTGGTTTGGTCGGAGGTTGCTCCGCCGCCTTTTTGTTTGTGATGTTCGATCAAGTTGCATCTTTTCGGGTACTGCTCTATTTCGTGGTGACGAACATCGGGATTCTCGTCGGCATCGAAATTCCCATTTTACTACGCATATTAGAAGGGCGATTTGCCTTTAAAGATTTAGTTTCAAAGGTTTTCACTTTTGATTACATCGGTGCGCTGTTCGCTTCGGTCTTGTTTCCGTTGGTGTTAGTACCAAATCTTGGCTTGGTCAAATCTAGCTTTATGTTCGGCATTTTGAATACATTAGTCGCGCTGTGGGTACTGTTTACCCTAAAAAGCGAAATACAATGGGTACGCCTGCATAAACTTAGCGCGTTTGTGGTGCTGTGTTTTCTCCTGTTTGGTTTTGGTTACGCTGATAAAATTATGAGTTTCGCAGAAGGTAACAACTATCAAGGCAAGGTAATTTTTGCGGAGTCAACGCCTTATCAGCGCATCATCATCACCAAGCAAGCGGATGATTTGCGCCTGTTTCTCAATTCGAATTTGCAATTTAGTTCTGTCGATGAATATCGCTACCATGAAGCGTTGGTACATCCTGTGATGAGTGCGCATGCGAACCCAAAACGCATTTTGATTATCGGTGGTGGTGATGGTTTAGCACTGCGTGAAGTGTTGAAATATCAGAGCGTTGAAGTGGTGACTCTGGTTGATTTAGACCCTGCGATGACGCGGATTTTTTCGTCCAATGAGATTCTAACCGCGCTAAATCATAAATCGCTGCTGTCACCCAAACTAAAAATATTCAATCAAGATGCGTTCTTGTGGCTCAAAGAGCAACAAACAAGCGCGGCACGACAACCTTATGACGTGATTGTGGTTGATGTGCCTGATCCATCTAATTTTTCTGTGGGTAAGCTGTATTCTACTAGCTTTTACCAGCTGCTTGGCAGCGTAATGGATATGAATACGCTGGTGGTGGTTCAAAGCACGTCACCGTTGGTGGCACGCAAAAGTTTTTGGTGCGTGAATCATACCCTTGAAGCCGCTGGTTTTGTTGCCACGCCGTTTCATGCATATGTTCCGTCCTTTGGTGAGTGGGGGTATGTGATTGGTTCACGCAAAGCATTTGTGATGCCTAGTCATTACCCTGAAGGTTTGCGTTACTTGAATGCGCAGACAGCAAAGTCAATGTTTGAATTTCCGCCTGATATGGCAGAAATCGAGACCAAAATCCAAAAGCTGGATGATCAAGCATTAGTGCGCTATTTCGATGAGGAATGGTCGAAATATTTAATTTATTGATGGGCGCGGTATGAAGCTTACGCGCAGAGAAATATTGTTAGGCAGTGTCGCAGGGTTGGGGGCGTTGACGGCTGGTCGTTTTTTACCCGCTGCGTTGACCTCACCTATCATCACAGGGGGTATTGTTGGCGCAAACGCTAGCTTGGGGCATAAGCTTCGCTCTGGCGGGTTTCCTACTATTACTAGCACCATCAGTCATGATGTCGTGATTATTGGTGGCGGGATTGCAGGGTTGGCAGCGGCGTATCAACTCAACAAACAAGGCATCACCGATTTTATGTTGCTTGATGCAGAAAAATCCGCAGGTGGTAACGCACAAAGTGGTAAAAATGAGGTGAGTTCCTATTCTTGGGGCGCGCATTATGTGCCTTTGCTTACTGAAGAGGCAACAGAGGTTCGCGCTTTGTTTGAGGAATTTGGTATCATTAAAGGACGTGATGCGAATGGGCTTTTTATCTATAACGAAGACTATATTTGCGCTGACCCTGATGAACGACTTTATCATTATGGTCGTTGGCAAGATGGCTTGATCCCTACGCTTGGCATCACACCAGAGGAAGATGCGCAGTATAAAAAGTTTTTTGCTTTTACCGAATCACTTAAACACCGTAAAGGTAGTGATGGTAAACGGCTTTTTGCAATCCCTGTCGATAGAAGTTCGCACGAAAGCGCGTGGCGAGAGCTGGATAACATCACGATGTATACGTGGATGATGAAAGAAGGCTATACGTCTAAGCCGCTGCATTGGTATGTTGATTATTGTTGCCGTGATGATTATGGCACGAGCTATAAGGACGCTTCGGCGTGGGCTGGGTTGCATTATTTTGCAGCGCGCAATGGTGTGGCGGCGAATACTGCGAGCGATAATGTCATTACATGGTCAGAAGGTAATGGTTGGCTTGTGCATAAACTCAAAACAGTTTTTGAACAAAAGATTAAAACACAGGCACTTGCTTTTTATGTGGCAGAGCATGAAGGTCGCGTGTTGGTGGATTATTATGATGCCGTGTCAGGAGCGGCGCACCGCCTAAATGCAAAAACCGTGATCATGGCAACACCGCATTTTATCTCAGCGAGATTGATGGGCAGGGAGACGTCGCCTGATTTTACCTATGCGCCATGGGCGGTGGTCAACATTACGCTAGACGCGATGCCGCAAGGTAAGGGTGCTGCGCTAGCGTGGGATAATGTAGCGTATGGTAGCACGATGCTGGGCTACGTGGTTGCTACTCACCAAGTTCCGCAGATGCGCCCCACCAAAACTGTGATTACCTATTATTGGCCGCTCTCGCATCTCGCGCCGCAGGATGCACGTAAAGAGGCATACGCACGCAGTTACGAAGATTGGCAGCGTATTGTGTTGAAAGAATTATTGCAAATTCATCCTGAGTTAGTAGGTCAAGTGAAACATTTGGATGTCTGGTTGTGGGGTCATGCGATGATTCGCCCTACAGTAGGTTTTATCTGGGGGAAGGCGCGTAGTGATGCCTTGCAACAAACACCGCCTATTTTTACCGCACACAGTGATATGAGTGGCATTTCTATTTTTGAAGAAGCTTATACACATGGGGTAAGGGCTGCCGAAGGTGTGATGTATTACCTTGAGAAGCAAAAAACATGAACAACGACAGAACCCAACCTTATATCTTCTCAAAATCCTATGACCTTGCGCTTATCCTCGCGCCTGCTTTTGTGATCACGCTGTTGGTAGTACTGCTGCGCGACCACATCCAAACTATCACGGATATGCCTGTCTGGTTGTGGGTGGTATTGATTATGGGGGTGGATGTCTCGCATGTCTATAGCACCATTTTTCGCACCTATTTGGATAAAGAGGAGTTGGCACAGCGTACCAAGTTGTATGTGTTTACACCTTTGCTGGCGTGGCTGGTTGGAGTCGGGCTGTATAGCATAAATGGGATGATGTTTTGGCGCACGTTAGCGTATCTCGCTGTGTTCCATTTTGTGCGTCAGCAATATGGTTTTATGATGATTTATGGACGAGGGGAGCGTGATATTCCGCCTTATTGCCGGCTGATTGATAAAGCCGCGATCTATATGGCAACGCTCTATCCACTGCTTTATTGGCATACGCATGGGCGGTTATTTGATTGGTTCGTGAAGGGTGATATCATGATGGTTTCGCTGCCAACGCTTGACCAGCTTGGACTTACATTCTACGCCCTTGTGATGTTGGCATATGGCGTAAAAGAAACTATGCAGACGTGGCGTGTAGGGCTAAATCTCCCCAAAAATCTGTGGTTACTTGGCACTGCGCTATCTTGGTGGGTTGGGATTATTGTCTTTAACAACGACCTTGCTTTTACCGCAACTAATGTCATCGCCCACGGCATTCCCTACATGGCGTTGATTTGGGGGTATGGGCGAAATCAAACTATGATGGAAGTCAGCGAAAACAAAAATTCGTTTGTGTTTTCTAATATATCAAAGATTTTCCAGTGGCGTTTCGCGTTGTTTTATCTATTGATGCTTGTAGTTATTGCTTTTATTGAGGAAGGCGTGTGGGATGGTTTGGTCTGGCGCGATCATGAAGGGGTGTTTGCGTTGTTTTCATCACTGCCTTACATCAGCGATGATAAGGCTTTGCGCTGGATTGTACCGTTGCTTGCACTACCCCAAGCAACTCATTATATCTTGGATGCAGTCATCTGGCGGATGCAGATAAAAAATACGCCGTGGAAGCAGTTTTTATTTTATCAAACCTCTACAGCGAAGTAATTTTTGATGACGCACATCGTAAACCCCGGTACTCATCTCCTCATAGATTTTTGGGGTGTAGAGCATATTGATGATGTTGTGGTGATTGAAGCTGTGATACGAGAAGCTGCCGCGGCGTGTGGTGCAACGGTATTAGATGTCAGGCTACATCATTTTGGGAATGGTGCAGGGATAACAGGTGTTGCTATCCTCGCCGAGTCGCATATCACCATCCACACATGGCCAGAAATTGATTATGTTGCGCTTGATGTGTTCATGTGTGGAGCGTGCAATCCTGAAGGTGCGCTGCCAGTGCTGCGTGGAACGTTTTCTCCGAAAAGTGAACGCATCATGCATCATGTGCGCGGCGTGAAAAATTATAGCACTCCCACTTAACTATTGTACGCTCCAGCGCGCTATCTAAGCATGGGATATTCTTAATTGGGATGGCTATAATGCAAAGCCTTGCTGAGTTCTTTGATGAAATCAAGGGGCGCGTTGAGGTCGCCGTTGCAACTTGCGATGGTGTCTACTAACGCCGAACCAACAACGACGCCATCTGCATGACGATGAAGTGCCGCAGCTTGCTCAGGGGTGCGGATACCAAATCCAGCAACAACGGGCAAAGCAGTCTGTGCGCGTATGTGGGTGAGGCGGGCGTTGAGGTCGCTTTGGTTGGCAGAACCTGCACCTGTGATACCTTTGATCGCAATCGTATATACAAAACCACTGGCACTGGCGAGCAGTTTGCTCAAGCGCGCATCATTAGTTGTCGGTGCAATCAAACGAATCAGGTCGATTTGGTGTGTTTGCAAATCAGGTATGAGTTCGCCTTCTTCTTCAGGCGGCAGATCAACGATAATAACCCCATCAACCCCAGCCGCCGCCGCATCTTTCGCAAATGCCGTACTACCATAGTGATAAATCGGGTTGTAATATCCCATTAATATGAGTGGTGTGGTGTGGTTCTTGGCACGAAAGTCGCGCACCAGTTCGAGTGTTTTGTGTAGTGTCATGCCGCCGTTTAGCGCACGTACCGCTGCCGCCTGAATCGCTACGCCGTCTGCACTCGGATCAGAAAACGGCATGCCTAGCTCAATAATATCCGCGCCTGCTTCGGGTAAGCGTGTGAGTAGCTCCGCCGTGATCTGCGCGGAAGTATCCCCCGCCATGATAAACGGAATGAGTGCGGTGCGTTTTTCAGCAGTAAGTTTGGAAAAAGTTTGTGTGATGCGTGAGGTCATGAGAAAAATATATCTATTGATTAATGGTTGCCGTTGTTTTGTATCTGTAACCCTCTATGCAAGCAATATGCTTTCGCAAAAATATGCATAAAATATGCAAAATCCCATTGCAAAAATACACAGAAAAGCGGATAGGATAAATCTGTTTTGTAAAACCATTTTTTGTATAATGAGTGTTCTTATGATGACAGTTAAAAATTATATCAAACAAAGTGATATTCATGGTACTGGTGTATTTGCAGGGGAAGATATTAAGGCCGGTACGGTTGTTTGGGAATACAATGAAGTATTTGATAAATTGATAGAGCTGGATCAGATCCCACTCTTACCCCAAGTTACTCAGGATTTTATTATTAAATATGCATGCCCTCATTTAGAAAAAACCAAATTCGTTGTGCTTGACGGTGATAATGGTCGGTTTATGAACCATAGCGAACAGCCGAATACGGATTCGCGTGAATTTGCACGAGGGTACGCGCTCTACGACATCAAAAAAGGTGAAGAGATCACCTGTAATTATTCGGAGTTTTGCCCAGAATTCGAATTGATCGTGGACGAAGAATAATTAAATTTCTACCCCGAGCGCACGTGCTACAGTAAAGATATCTTTATCACCGCGTCCACAAAGATTCATCACTAACAGATGGTCTTTGGGAAGATTTGGTGCGGTTTTGAGTACATATGCCAGTGCGTGGCTTGGCTCAAGCGCGGGGATGATGCCTTCTAATTTTGAACATATTTGAAATGCGGCTAATGCTTCGGCATCGGTAGCGGTTTCATAGGTGACACGTCCTGTTTCATGCAAATAGGCATGCTCAGGGCCAATGCCAGGGTAGTCCAGCCCCGCGGAAATCGAATGGGTTTCGGTGATTTGTCCGTCGTCATCTTGCAGCAAAAAGGTACGGCAACCATGTAACACGCCCTTGCTGCCTTTGCTGATAGAGGCGGCGTGGTGGTCAGTATCAACCCCTTCGCCCGCAGCTTCTACAGCGGTTATTTTTACGGATGATTCATGCAGAAATGGATAAAAAAGTCCAATTGCATTCGAGCCACCGCCAATGCAAGCGACTAGTGAATCTGGCAAACGCCCTTCCGCCGCCATCATTTGTTCGCGCACTTCCTCGCCAATGATGCTTTGAAAATCACGCACCATTTCAGGAAAAGGGTGTGGTCCTGCGGCAGTACCAATCAGGTAGAACGTGTTGTCAATATTCGTCACCCAATCACGCAATGCTTCATTCATTGCGTCTTTGAGTGTAGCACTACCCGCAGAAACAGGGATGACTTCCGCGCCGAGTAACTTCATGCGGAACACATTAGGTTGTTGACGAGCAATGTCGTGCGCACCCATATAAATTACGCATTTGAGATTGAATAATGCACAAACCGTTGCGGTTGCAACGCCGTGTTGTCCTGCGCCTGTTTCCGCGATGATGCGGGTTTTACCCATGCGTTGTGCCAACAAAATCTGTCCAATACAGTTATTGATTTTGTGTGCGCCTGTGTGGTTGAGTTCATCACGCTTAAAATAAACCTTCGCACCGCCGCAATATTCAGTAATACGCGGAGCAAAATAAAGTGGGCTAGGTCGTCCAATATAATGGGTATGGTAATATTTGATTTGTGCATGAAACTCAGGGTCAGCCTGCGCCACGCGGTAAGCTTGTTCCACTTCTAAAATGAGCGGCATCAGCGTTTCTGCAACATAGCGTCCACCAAAATCACCAAAGTGACCGTTCATGTCAGGAAGAGTGTTTTTGTGTACGGTAGCGGGCATGATGTTATCCTAGACTGTTTATGCGCTCTAAAAGCGTGGTGATCTTTGTATTATCTTTAACCCCTTTGGATGACTCAACGCCAGAGGAAATATCGAGATACTGTGCATTTGTTTGGCGGATCGCATCGGCGATATTGTCTTGATTGAGTCCACCTGAGAGAAACCAAGGAAGGGCAGGAGTAAAACCTTTGAGAAACGACCAATCAAATGTGTGACCTGAGCCACCCATGATGTTTGGGTCACTTACTTTAGCGTCCAGTAGCAGCATCTCGGCAATATTTGCAAAATCTTTGGCGGGCTTTAAATCATCAGTAGAGGCAATGCGCAGGGCTTTGATGATGGGAATACCATATTTTGAGCGCAAGTATTGGATATATGTGGGACTTTCATTGCCGTGAAGCTGAATGAAGTTCGGTCGGTACTGCGTCGTCAAAGCATCTAAAAAATCATCTTCAGGGTCGACAATAACCGCAACACTTCGTACCGAAGCGGGCAGGCGTGATGCAAGCAACGATGCTTGCTGGATGTCAATATTGCGTGGTGATGCTTGGTGAAAAACAAAACCAATAAAATGTGCGCCGTGAGAGACGCATGTATCTAGCGCATCTGGTGTGGTGATGCCGCAGATTTTGATGTAACGTTTCATGAGCTTTGCATGTTGCTAAAAAGTTCCGATGCCGGACGTAGCTTGTTGGCATCTGACGGCATGTGATAAGGTAGTAAGGTGGATTGTGGGCTTTGCATGTGCATTTTAAGAATGGCAAGCTCGCCTGCCAGTACATCTTTTTCTGCGCGTAGCTTTTTGCTATCACGCCAAGTGCGAAAACGCTCAGGTAAAACGGGAGTCGCTGCAAGTAAAAAACCCACAATAAGTCCCGCCGCGCCCATCAAAAAGCTTGGGACATAGAGGGGGACATGCCATGTGTAAGGAAGGGGGAAGAAGGTCAGCGCGACCACTTCACGGTTCGATGCAATGAAAACGATAATGCAAATAGTAACAAGCGCGACCACCAGCCGACGCAAGAAAGCAAAGATGGTGGCGATGAAATGCATGATTGAACCATAGGATAGTATGGGAACGCGCAAAACATCACCCATAGAATTGCTATTAGTCAGCGTTTACGCGCTCACGTAGTTCTTTACCTGCGCGGAAATAGATAGCATAACGTTCGCCCACTTTGACCGCATCGCCATTTTTAGGATTACGCGCCACGCGTGGTTCACGCTTGCGAATCGAGAACGCACCAAAACCACGAAGCTCGATACGATCACCACCAACGAGTCCTGTAGAGATTTCATTAAGGACAGTGTTGACCAGAGTTTCAAGGTCACGTTGGTACAAATGAGGAAAACGCTTTGCAAGACGTGCTACCAATTGAGATTTAGTCATGTTTTTAATCCGTAAGTAAATTATTATGTTTTTCTAAATTAAAGGCGGACAGGTTGCCAGAGAAGCAGCAATCCGTCAAGGTGATTTGTCATGTTTTGGCTTAGGAAATTCGCGCCGCTCCATGAGCTGAGTTTTTCTAGAAGAGTTTTATCGTCATGTTCAACTTCCATGTCAACAATATCTAAATCTGGTTCAATTTTTTTTTCTTTTTCTAGCCAATCGACGGCATCTTGTTCATCGCCTATAGCATCAATTAGCTTGAGGCTAAGAGCTTGACGCCCTGTAAAAATACGTCCATCAGCGATCTCAGTCATGGATTCTGGTTTGAATCCACGTGCTTTTGCTACCATGCCCACAAAAATATGATAAAAATCATTAATGGCAGATTGTAAGACTGCACGTTGTTCTGGGTCTAGCTTTTCAGTGGGAGATGGTGCAGCTTTATTGATGCCAGATTTGATGGTGATGGGGGTGATACCTAATTTATCAGCAAGTCCTGTAAACTCTGCGGATTGGAGTAAGACACCAATTGATCCCGTGATAGAGCTTTCTTGTGCGTAGATTCGTTGTGCGGCAATCGCGGTCATGTAGCCTGCAGAAGTACACATGGTGCGGCAGAGGGCGATTACTGGTTTTTTGTCGTTGATGGTTTGTAGGTAATGAAACAGCGTTTCACCGCCTACGGCTGTTCCCCCTGGAGAGTCAATGCGTACCAAGACCGCCTTGATATTTTTATCATCGGCAATATCACGTAATAACTGATCACGATCTTCGTCGTCTAAGATCATGCCGTCAATAGTCACGCGGGCGATGAATTTTTCGCCAATAGGCGAAAAATGACGGGCGTGTTCAAAATAGGTGACACCAAAGATGGCAATTACCAATAAAGTAAGCACACGCCAGAACGTCACTTGACGTTTTAACTGAAGACGTTCCAACAATGTGTCGCTGGTCAAAGCCATCGAGAAAAACCCATAAGGATACTATATTGGCTTGATAGATAACCCTTGTGGCGCGTATGTCAAGCGAGACGCTTAGAGACTTACGTATTTTCTTATATCTGTTGCCTTTAACAAACATGTTGTCACATTGAGAGAACAAAAAAATAGGGAGGCAAAAGCCTCCCTATTTTTTTGGATAACATAAAGCAGATGCTTACTTCTTTTTTGCACCTGCTTCGCTGAGTGCTGCGCCAAGAATATCTCCAAGGCTTGCACCTGAATCTGAAGAACCAAATTCAGCGATAGCTTGCTTATGTTGCTCAATTTCCAAATTCTTGATGGAAAGCTGAACTTTGCCGCTTGATTTATCCACAGAGATGATCTGCGCATCAATACGATCACCCGCAGCAAAACGTTCTGGGCGTTGTTCCTTGCGCTCACGTGAAAGCTCAGCTTTCTTAATGAAGCCTTCTGCTCCAGAAACAAGTTTCACTTCCAAACCATCTTTGGTCACTTCGGTGATGGTGCAGGTTTCAACTTCCCCTTTTTTGGTGTTAGAAACAACTTCTTCAACAGGGTTTTCAGAAAGCTGTTTAATACCAAGGCTGACGCGTTCTTTTTCTACATCAATCACGAGGATTTTTGCAGAAACCGCTTCACCTTTTTTGAAGCCGCTGATCGCTTCTTCACCAGATTTGCCCCACTTGATGTCAGAGTGATGTACTAAACCATCAATGTCGCCTTTAAGACCAATGAATAAGCCGAATTCGGTGATATTACGAATTTCGCCTTCAATTACATCGCCTTCTTTTTGGTTGGCAGCAAATTCCTGCCATGGGTTCGCTTCACACTGTTTGATACCAAGGGAAATACGGTGTTTCACTGGATCCATATCGAGGACAACAACATCCACTTCTTGACCCACCACTACGATTTTGCTTGGGTGAAGGTTTTTCTTGGTCCAGCTCATTTCAGAGACGTGAACAAGGCCCTCGATACCAGAGGCAAGCTCAACGAACGCACCGTAATCGGTGATGTTGCTAACGCGTCCTGTGAAGCGTGCGCCAGAAACATAGGTGGTCTGCGCACCTTCCCAAGGATTCACTTCAAGCTGCTTCATGCCAAGAGAGATACGTTTAGATTCTTGATCGAAACGGGTCACAATCACTTTAATGGTATCGCCAACAGCAAAAACTTCTGAAGGGTGATTGATGCGTTTCCATGAAATGTCGGTTACGTGGAGCAAGCCATCAACGCCACCAAGATCAATAAATGCACCGTAATCAGTGATGTTTTTCACAATACCATCAAGGATTTGACCTTCATGCACGCGAGCAAGAAGCTCATCGCGCTGTTCTTGACGCGAACCTTCCATAATCGAACGGCGAGACACAACGATGTTGCCACGCTTGCGATCCATTTTCAAGATTTGGAATGGCTGAGGCACGTTCATCAAAGGAGCAACGTCACGGATTGGACGAATATCTACTTGTGAACCAGGTAAGAATGCCACCGCACCTTGAATATCCACGGTGAAACCGCCTTTTACACGTCCGAAGATAACCCCTTCAACGGTTTGACCAGATTCGCAGATTTTTTCAAGTTTTTCCCACGCTTCTTCGCGTAGAGCTTTTTCACGAGAAAGCATTGCTTCGCCGCTGCGATTTTCCATGCGTTCAACAAAAACAACGACTTGGTCGCCTTTTTTTACTTCAGGAGCTTGTCCAGCTACTGAGAATTCTTTCAGTGGGATACGGCCTTCTGATTTTAGACCTACATCAACCACTACGATATCATTTTCGATGGCGATCACGGTGCCGCGAACAACGCTACCTTCCGTAATGTCATTATCTCTGAGTGATTCTTCGAACAATGCGCCGAAATCTTCGACCATGTCCATATTCTTTTGTGAAGCAGCTTGTGCGCCCATGATAGTAAACCTTAAATTGTTACGTATTGTTATATAAGAACAAAACGGATGTCATTTTCGTCTTGGGAAACCAAAAAAACATCTATGTTATCAATAACACGCCAGAAAGCGCGCCCAAAAAGTCGCGCATTATTATAAGAAAAACCTAAAATTGCAAGCGAAATGAGCATTTTAGAAAATTTTAGCATGCAATATTGAGGTGCAGAGGGATGCCTGTGATTTCACTCATACGGCGGACATAGGTGTCGACCTTGTCGGGAAAGCGCAACCCTGCAACAATGGTAAGAGAGCGCAGAATAGGAAAGAGTAAGATATCGTCCTCACTTAACGTGCCATGTATCGCCTGTGGGCTTTTAACCAGTGGCTCGAGCTTTCGCAAATGTTCCGATGCTGTGGCAATGAGATGGCGGCTAAGTTTGAGGTTTTCTTGAAAAGAACCAATGTTTTCTTCTTTTTTCTTAATAAAATAAAGTCGCGCACTTTCAGACTGATATTCGGCGAGTGGGGCATCAACCCAACGCGGCATGCATAGTCTGCGCGTGTAGTCACGTGATGCCTCTATCCAAGCGAGAAGTGCAGGATCATCTTTTTGGCCTGTTAAGATAGGAGCATTACCATAATGCTTGTCAATATAATGTACGATATCAAGGCTTTCTGGCATTGCCTCGCCGTTATCTTTGACTAAAATAGGGACAACTTTTTTGCCAACCAGTTTGGTTGGGGTTGCCTCATCATCGTTCAATAAGGTAATCAACTGCACAGGGATTTTTTTTAGCCCAAAAATCATGCGCGCTCGTACGCAATAGGGGCAGTGATCATAAATATATAACTGCATGTTAAGCTCATGTTTTTCTATTGTTTTAGCTTAATTTTCATTATGCGCTGATTTTAGTAGCGGTCAAGTTTTATCGATGGTGCGCCGCAACTTGCCTTGGTGAGGTGCTAGCTAGTAAGCCAATACAATATTTCATCAAATCGTCATACAATTAATGGCAAAATAAGGATATACTTCTCCACTGGTGTTAAAATCAAAAGAACAACATGTCAGAAATAACTAAACAACAGCTAGAGTATCTTCAGCAGCATACTACGGAGCGTTATGCGCGCCTTGGTTTTGCGCGCCTTGGTGCGGAGGCTGGTAGTCTTGTTGGTTCATTTGGAACGATCTTGTTAATTAAAAAACTCATGCCTGAGCAGATGGATAGCTGGAAACGTGTGATTGCAGAGAAATTGGTGAAGCCGCATTTGCAAGATTTTGAGGGTTTCCTTGACAAATTCTCAGGTATAGAGCCTGATGCTAAGTCACATAAACGTGAAAAGATGAATGATGAACAAAAAGCAGATTATATTGCAGATCTATTGGTGAATTTTGCGATATTATCTTCATCAGGTATTCTTTTTCAAGCCGCAGGTCAGGGCTTTGCTGATCATATGGTTGAATTGCCTCCGATTCGTGGCGGGTTGATGGTGCAAACCAGTAAGTTACTCGGCGCGGTGATGATCGATAAAACGATTCATATGGGGGCTTTTTTGGGTTTGAACTCTGTCTTTAAAAAGCAGAATGAAGAGATGCAAGAGGGGGTTTCTAATGTGATCCAGCATATGATGCATTCAAAAGATAACGCTGATTTGCTTGCGACCTATGCCACGAACTGGATGATTCCTAATGTAGTCGGCATGGTGGGATCTGTGACCATGCTCGACCGTGTCTATAAGAAAGAGATTGCAGAACGCTTAGGCGAAATGGGCAGCGCAAAGAAGGGATAATGTATCATGCGGCCTTCACCAACACATGTTTTTTCTTACCAGATGAGAGTTTGACTGCGCCGTCTTTAGCCGCTGCTTCAAACAAAAACTCTTTATTTTCATCGTGAATCTGTTCGTCATTGATGCGTGCGCCGCCGCCCTTGATTAGTCTGCGCGCTTCACCACCTGAGGTGGTCAACCCTGAAAGCACAAACCACTTCCACGCAGGAATTGCGTGTGCAAGTTCGCTAGCAGCTAGGGCGACTTCGGGTAAGGTGGCAGCCGTCATCCCCTGTTCAAAAGTGATGCGTGCGGTCTCAGCGGCTTGCTCTGCGGCTTCACGTCCGTGTAGGAGTGCGGTTGCTTCGGTCGCCAAGCGTTTTTTGGCCTCGTTGATGCCTGCACCTTCTAAATTGCCCAAATGCTCAATTTCTTCAAGCGTTAGCTCAGTGAAAAGTTTGAGGAATTTCACCACATCATCATCCTCAACATTGCGCCAGAATTGCCAGTAATCATAGGCGGAGAACATATCAGAGTTGAGCCAGACTGCACCGTCGGCAGTTTTACCCATTTTTGTACCTGAAGACGTGGTGAGTAGCGGAGTGGTGAGTCCGAAGAGGTCAGGGGACGGCACACCTTCTGCTGCGCCTAAGCGACGGCTAAGTTCTGTTCCACTGACAATATTACCCCATTGATCCGATCCGCCAATTTGTAAGCGACAGCCATGACGTTTGCTGAGTTCGGTGAAGTCATAGGCTTGCAAAATCATGTAATTGAATTCGAGGAAGGAAAGGTGACTTTCGCGTTCTAAGCGTTGTTTGACACTTTCCATCGTAAGCATATGGTTGATCGAAAAATGTTTCCCAACATCACGTAAGAAATCAATGTAGTTCAGCTTCTCTAACCAATCTGCATTATTGACCATGATTGCATCTGCATCACGTTTACCAAAGGTCAAAAATTGCTCAAATACTTTTTTGATACCCGCCATATTTGCGGCAATACCTGCATCATCAAGCAATTGACGTGATTTATCTTTGCCCGAAGGATCACCAACCTTCGTTGTGCCGCCGCCCATCAAAACAATCGGTTTATGTCCACATTTTTGCAACCAGCGTAGCACCATGATTTGAATCAAACTGCCGACGTGCAAACTCGGCGCAGTACAATCAAAACCAATATAAGCAGGAATCGCTTGTTCGTTGAGTAATAGCTTTTCAAGATTTTCAGTATCAGTACACTGAAAAAAGAAACCACGCTCACGGCAGATTTGAATGAAATTGGGTGGGGTCATGTTTTTATACTTAGGTTTTAGGTTTTAGGTTTTAGGTTTTAGCGGCAAACTTACGGTTTGTGAAGTTATAAAGCCAAAAGCATTACGCTGTTTTATTTATTATGTAGTCACTCGTTAGGTTTTTTTGTTATCCTACTTAAAACTTAAAACTGAAAGAATAAGTATGGCTGAAGATTATGTATGGGCGTTGGGGTTGATGAGCGGAACGTCTTTGGACGGTATTGACGCGGCGTTGATCCGTACCGACGGGCATAAAATTAAAGAGTTTGGTGCGAGTCTTACCATGCCGCTCGATCATTTACTTACCAAGGCGATTCGCCAAGCGATGAGCGGCGAGGGTGACATCCCCGATCTTGAAAATGAGATTACGTTACGTCATAGCGATGCCGTTTCTGAACTTCTCAAACAAGCGCAAATGAAGCCAAAAGATGTGCATATCATTGGTTTTCATGGGCAGACCATTATGCATCGCCCTAAGGAGGGTATTACATGGCAACTTGGTAATGGTGCGCTGCTGGCAGAAAAAACACGTATCAGTGTTGTGTGTGATTTACGTCGTCGTGATGTGGCTGCTGGTGGTGAAGGTGCGCCACTCGTGCCGTTGTATCATGCTGCTTTAGTGCAGGAAATGGAACTTCCCATCGCCGTGTTAAATATTGGTGGTATTGCGAATGTGACATGGATAGGTGCATCGGAAAATATCCGTCGTCATAATCTGGTTGAATATGACATCATTGCCTTTGATACAGGGATGGGGAATGCCTTGATTAACGACTGGGTCGCTGGGGCGTATGGTGTTCCGTATGATGAAAACGGCGATATTGCACGATCAGGTACAGTGCATGAAACAATCTTAGAACAATATATGCGTCACCCGTATTTCCGTAAACATCCGCCGAAGTCGCTCGATAGAGGAGATTTTAGGTTAGATAATGTGCAGCTTCTTAGTCCTGAAGATGGTGCAGCAACACTCACACGCTTTACCGTAGACGCGATTGTCAAAGCAGAAGAACATTTCCCTGCACCGCCAACCCGTTGGTTGGTGTGTGGCGGTGGTATGCATAATCAGTGTATCATGCAGCAGTTACAAGAACGTTTAGGGGGTGATGTTCAAGGGGTTGATGCGGTCGGCTGGAACGGTGATGCGCTCGAAGCGCAAGCCTTTGCATTTCTTGCCGTGCGTTCCCTTAAGCGGTTACCTGTAAGTTTGCCCACCACCACAGGGGTTAGTCGGATGATAACTGGCGGCGCTTTTTATCAGGTCTAGCGCGTGAACCAGAGTGATGTGCTTCCATGCGTGTGGTTAAGTAACCCATCATGGATTCTTCTAATTCTTCAAGGCTATTGCGGAAATAGTGATCTGCTTTATCAAAAGTATCATATTGGATGTTAACGTATTTTTGTTGACGAAGCTTGTCAACGAGCTTGTTGACCTCGCCCATCTTGACAATATCATCACGCCCACCCTGTGCAAAATATCCCGAAGCAGGGCAAGGCGAAAGGAAGGTGAAATCATATAGATTCGCAGGAGGAGATACCGCCATAAAGCCTTCGATCTCAGGGCGACGCATCAAAAGCTGCATTGCAATCCACGAACCAAACGAGAAGCCACCCACCCAGCATGTTGATGCATCAGGGTTTTGGATTTGAATCCAATCAAGAGCTGCTGCCGCATCTGATAGCTCGCCAATCCCATCATCAAAACGTCCGAGTGAACGCCCTACACCACGAAAATTGAAGCGAAGCACCGAAAACCCATTATTCACAAAAGTTTGATAGACCTTATAAACAATTTTATTATTCATAGTGCCACCATAAAGCGGATGGGGGTGCAACACTACCGCAACGGGCGCGCCAGCTTCTGGGTTATGGTGATAACGCCCTTCTAATCTTCCTTCAGGACCATTAAAAATCACCTCTGGCATACAGACTCCCTATCAATTAACTATGACCTTGCGCAGCGCATTGCTCATGCTTATAAGAGAGTGCAGTTTTTTTCAATGTTTTTGTGCGTATCTAGCAAAATTGTGCATAAGGTAAATGTGGGTGTGTATGCTTAAAGGGATTCGAGAAGATATTAATACGGTACTGACAAAAGACCCTGCAGCAAAATCTAAGCTTGAGGTGGTTTTATGCTATGCAGGGTTTCATGCAATTTTGCTGCACCGCATCAATCATGGTTTATGGGCGTGTGGTCTACAGCTTTTTGCGCGTTTTTTTGCGAATATAGCGCGGATGGTTACAGGGGTTGAGATTCATCCTGCGGCGAAGATAGGGCGGCGCGTGTTTATTGATCATGGTATGGGTATTGTGATTGGGGAAACGGCCAAAATTGGTGATGATGTGGTCATGTATCAAGGAGTTACACTGGGTGGGATTTCCTTGGAAAAAGGAGTCGTTCGTCACCCTCAGATTGGTGATGGTGTTATTATTGGTGCGGGGGCAAAGATATTGGGTGCGATTACTATAGGTAATAATGCACGCATTGGAGCAAATGCTGTGGTTGTGGATGATGTGGATGCACATGCCACCATGGTAGGAATTCCAGCGCGACCCCTTGCAAAAAGTTAAATTCTTTATATAAAAGGTTAATTGTGTTAGTATGATCAACCATCAATGATGCATTTTGTGGGATTGAAACGATGATTTTAAGTACCAAAGGTCGCTATGCAGTCATGGCAATGGTTGAACTGACAGTGCGTGGTGGTGGTGTTGAGCCGATCACATTAGCGGCAATTTCTGAAATGCAAGAGATTCCCTTGGCGTATCTTGAGCAGATCTTTGCAAAATTACGTAAACGTGAGCTAGTGCAGTCAGTGCGTGGCCCTGGTGGTGGTTACAAGCTTGCGCGTCCAGCAAGTGAAATGACGATCGCTGATATTATTTTAGGTGCGGAAGAAGCGATTAAAATGACACGCTGTGATGCACAGAAAAGTGAACATGGCTGTATGGCAGCCAAAACGCGCTGCATGACCCATGATTTATGGGATGGTTTGGGTAAACAAATCTTTCATTATCTCTCAGGGATTACGCTGGAGGATGTGGTGAAACGTCGCGTGCTTGAGCATCATGTGCATGTATCCCAAACAATCCTACCAGATTTTTTAGCAGTGAATCAGTAGTCATTAAACACCAAAACTAGCGCAGAGCGAATTGGGTGTTTGCTTGATGCGAGGATGTTCTGGGCGTGGTGGCATGATGGGCGCAAATTATTCTTCTGATTGAGAGATGACTATAGCAGGTTTTTGCGTGTGAAATATGAAGTTTCAATGACAAAAAAAGGCTGGCAATGGCTTGCCAGCCTCCTATTGAGTTTATGAGAGATTAATCCTTCGGATGAATCATATCCTCTGGACGTACCCATGCGTCAAACTGCTCTGAGGTGAGGAGTTCGAGTGCGAGGGCGGCTTCTTTGAGCGTAGTATGTTCTTTATGCGCTTTTTTGGCAATTTTTGCAGCGTTATCATAGCCAATATGCGGATTCAGTGCGGTGACTAACATGAGCGATTCATCACGAAGCTTGGCGATACGCTCGCGGTTGGCTTCGATACCGACTACGCATTTTTCGGTGAAACTGACCGCGCCATCTGCAAGCAAGCGAATCGACTGTAAGACGTTATGGATAATCACAGGTTTGAACACGTTGAGTTCAAAATGTCCGTTGGAGCCACCAATCGACACCGCCACATGATTACCCATGACTTGCGCAGCAATCATGGTCAACGCTTCCGACTGTGTTGGGTTGACTTTCCCCGGCATGATAGATGAACCTGGTTCATTTTCAGGTAGCGACAATTCACCCAAACCACAACGCGGTCCTGATCCAAGGAAACGAATATCATTAGCAATTTTCATGAAGGATACCGCTAGGGTATTAAGTGCGCCTGAGAGTTCCACCATCGCATCATGGGATGCGAGAGCTTCAAACTTGTTGGGTGCGGTGATGAACGGCAAACCTGTTGTTTTTGCTACTTCTGCCGCAAAACCTTCTGCAAAACCTTTTTTGGTGTTGATACCTGTACCCACTGCCGTGCCGCCTTGTGCAAGCATATAGACACCAGAGAGCGAACGTTCAATACGCGCAATCCCGTAACCTACTTGTGCCACGTAGCCAGAGAACTCTTGACCAAGTGTCATCGGGGTTGCGTCTTGGGTATGGGTACGCCCAATTTTGATGATGTCATCAAACTCGTGTTGTTTTGCTTCAAGCGCACCATGCAACATTTTGAGGGCAGGAAGTAGATGGCGATTGACTTCGACCGCCGCAGCAATGTGCATCGCGGTTGGGAAAGTATCATTAGACGATTGCCCCATATTGACATGGTCATTCGGGTGGACTGGTTTTTTCGAGCCAATCACGCCGCCAAGTATTTCAATTGCGCGGTTAGATACGACTTCGTTGATGTTCATATTGGTTTGCGTACCTGAACCAGTTTGCCAAATTTTCAGCGGAAAATGCGCATCCAGCTTGCCGTCCGCGACTTCCTGTGATGCAGCAATAATCGCATTGCCGATCTTTTCATCTAAAATCCCAAGCTTCATATTCACACGTGCTGCACAGAGTTTGAGTGTCCCTAATGCACGAATCAATGCAGACGGTATCATCTCGGTGGAGATCGCAAAATTGATAAGCGAGCGAGCGGTCTGCGCACCATAATACATCTCATTTGGTACAGCAATTTCACCAAAACTATCAGTTTCCATACGGATGTTGCTCATGGGTGTGTCCTTTTAGTAAATTTAGGTTAACTCTTTAGAAAAAATCTGTATAAGCGTTGTAACTCCTAGCGTTTGTCGTGTAAAAATGCTAGTGCTATTTTGTGTTTGGATGCTATAGAGGCAACATGGTGAAGAATCTATCGCAAAGTACTAAGGCGATGTTGTGGATGATGCTTACGGGCTTTTTGTCGGTTTCTATCTATACATTGGCACGAAAGCTTGGGGGGTATTTTCATCCAACTCAAACTGTTTTTTTCTATAATTTGTTGGGCGCGTGTTGTTATCTTCCGTGGATTGTGACGGGGCATTTGCATCTGAAGACTGCGCAGACGAAATTATTTGGATTACGTGCTTTACTCGAGTTTTCTGCGTTTTCGCTGTCCTTTACGGCGATAACACAAATGCCATTTCCTGTGCATGCAACTTTGGAATTTACTTCGCCTCTTTTTGGATCATTACTTGCGGTCTTTGTATTGAAGGAGCGTAATCATGTACGCCGCTGGATTGCCTTACTCTGTGGCTTTGTTGGTGTATTGATTGTGACGCGCCCATGGACATCAGAATTTCCTGTGGCTTCCTTATATGTGTTGGCAGCAGCCATGTTGTTTGCTGGATGTGGGATGTGTATCAAAAAACTCACAGAGACTGAGCCATCTTCGCGCATTGCATTTTATATGCTTTCGCTGACTGCGCTGTGTGCATCACCCTTTGCGCTGCATTTTTGGAAGATGCCACTCCCTGAACATGTTCCTTTGTTGGTGATGTTTGGTGTCTTGGTGGCAGCGGTACAGTTTACGGTGGCGCGTGCGTTTGCCTCTGCGCCTGTTACGTTGATACTACCATTTTTCTTTTTGAATTTGCTGTGGGCATCGCTTTATGCCTTCTTTCTTTTTGGTGAGATGGTCAGTGTATGGACGATTCTTGGTGGTTTGTTTATTGTTGGTGGGGCTGCGTATGCCGCCATTCATGCACGTGAGTGTGACAGACAGCTCATGAAGGCCGCAGAACAAGCGAGCTTGGGAAGTTAAAAAAAAAGCCCTCCGAAGAGGGCATGGGTCAGAACTTATCACCCAATCACGATGCTCATTTGCTTCTGTGCCACTTGTATGCCCCATGCCAAAAGAAAGGCCATGGTGCAGGTTTGCAGTGGTACATCGCTGAGGTAGCAACTGAGTGTGGCATTCGGTGTCGTACGTTTTATGGTGTCAAAGCGATCTGCAAAAGCCTGATGTGTTCGATAAATGATGAAATCACCTTCGGCCGCTTGTACTTTGACTTTTCCAGTGAAGATCTTCATGAGTAGATCCTCATCGAAAGCAACGACGCCGCTTTGAGTGACTACATACTGTACTCGCGGTACAACAAGCTCACGAAATGCGTTGAGATAAGGAGCTTCAAAAAAAAGAAGTCCCTCATGCCAATTGTTTGCTATCTTCACCTTCACGCGTTTGTGGGGTTTCAGATCCACCAAAGAAATAAATTTCTCAGGAGGAAAGTTTGATTCAATTGCGATAATGTTCACAACGATCTCCTGACAGCTTTCGCCGTCATAATGTAGCAAAAATCATCCGGTCTATACGCGTGAGGGAAAACCCCAACAAGCATATTTACCAGACGGGGAATTCCTTCGTGCGAAAAAATCCGTAGATTTAATGTCACAAAGAAGGAGGTATAAAATTAGCACATATTCTTATTTTGGGCAATGCTGCGCCTCTAAATGTCATAAATATGTCATAATCTTAGCGAATGGGTGAGTTGGTCTATTATATCCTGCGAAATAGTTCACTTGCTAAGAAACCAATGCTCAGTGCCAGTAAAACAGCGCAAAGACCATATAACGTTGCATGTTCATGCGCGGCTTCAAAAAGATATGCATCCAATCCTGTTTTAAATACTTCGATTGGGGCAGTATATGACCCTACCAAGACGCCATCACTGAAGAGATAGACCTCCGCAGTATATGTGCCACGTGGGGTAGAATCTGGAAAATCAATTGTGGTTTTAAATAAGGTTTCTTCGATGAACTCAACGTTACCGCTTTGTGTACTATAGAGGTGATGATGTGTGAGGTAATGTAATAACGCTTCAGAAAATGCTTGTTTGCGGGCAAGACTGATGGGAGAGGATGGTGGAGGTGGTGTGATGGGTGGGATAAAGGGCGTAATAGCGGCATTTGTGCCGATACCAAGTGCATCGAAATAACTACTCTTCATCATTTCATCAAATGGGCGCGAAGTTTTGATAGCATAAAACCCCGCGACGGGACTGAATTTTTCGCTGTCACGATTGATCCACAAGCCAGCTACGCGTTCTTTTTTACGTACCACTGCCTTTCGGTCGGGGCCACGCACCACCACCACTACATCTCCTGCATCATTGCGCGCTCCAAAAAGCATAAGTTGTGTGCCATGAAAGCCAGAGCTTAGGGTAATATAATGCGAGGAAATATCCGCAACCAGTGGTTTGGCATGGGCAGAAAATGATACGCCAATAGAAACAAAAAAGACGACGACAATATATCTTAAGAACATAGGCAGGATGCATGTCATGATAATGCCTCCAGCGTTACAGAAAATAGATCATGTGGGGTTGCTAATAGTCCCCATGCAAGGCGTGCCGTGACTGAAAAAACCAACAACGCTAATAGCCCTCGTAAATAGTCGGTAGGAAGGCGCGCGCCAAGACGAATGCCGATCTGTGCGCCGCAGACAGAACCAAGCATGAGTAGCAGAGCAAGAACAACATCTACTGTATGGGTGGTGATGGCTTGTAAGATGGTGACGTTGGCAGAAACAAAAATGATTTGGAATAACGATGTTCCAACCACCACAGATGTTGGCATACGCAGGATATAAATCATGGCAGGTAGCATAAAGAATCCACCGCCAATACCCATTAATGAGACCAACACTCCAACAAATATACCAATGAGCATGGGGAGGAGTGCGCTAATATAAAGACCTGAGCGTGGAAAACGTATTTTGAATGGTAGATGATGTAAGGGGTGGCGATGATTGGGTTTTGGGTTGATAATGGTGCTGGGGGTGCGGTGTTTATGACGTTGTAGTAGTGTTTTTGATGTTTCTATCAGCATCAATGTACCAATAATACCTAGAAAAAACACATAGGTGAGCGAAATTACCAAATCGATCTGTCCCGTTTTTTGTAAAACACGAAATAGCCATACACCAAGACCTGAACCAATCATTCCACCTGCGAGTAGCAACCCACCCATACGAAAGTCGACGTTTTTTCGTCGGTGATGCGCGAGGAAACCTGAAAGTGAGGCAGCAATGATTTGGTTGGCGGATGATGCGACCGACACCGCAGGCGGAATCCCAATGAAAATAAGAAGCGGCGTAAGTAGAAATCCGCCGCCAACTCCAAACATGCCAGACAGAATACCCGTAATTCCACCCAGACACAAAATACCTAGAACATCTACCGACATTTCTGCGATGGGCAGGTAGATGGAAAACATAGATATCCCTTATATCATGGTAAACATCATCAGGTTTGGTCAAGATTATTGTGCTGTTGTAGTACTGCTTATCTCACCTTCGATAACACCATTGCCCGTTGGCATGATGCTACTTGAGTTGCCATTGACATCTATATTGTTGACAGGACGCGGAGCATGCGCACCACGATAAGCACGATATTGTCCAAAATATTGGCTCATGGCATTAGTGAGGCTCAAGTCAATTTTTGCCATTAAATCGCGTGTCATTCCTGCAAAGAAGGATTTTTGAGCATTCTCGCTAACATCATTGAAAATCTCACGTTTGACCTCTGCTTGAGCATTTACAGAAGCCTCTGGTGATGCTTTTTCATCTCCGTATATGTCGACCGTTACTGCGAGATGAACGCGGTATTCATCGAGGTCGCTATGTTGTTCTTCAGGCTTTGGAATGTCTTCAACGCTGGCTTCCGTGATCTTCACCACGAGGCGGCGCGTGTCACCCACAGCCCATAAACGTTCCCGCGACCATTGCTGTACGGCTTGCTCCAAATTCACAGGAAAATATTTACTAAGATTTTTGGTGCGTGTTGATGGAGTGGAGAGATTATCGACCTGAATTTGTGCAACATCCAGCTCAAAAGGTGTCTGTCCTGCATAATTAGGTGCGCTATAATCGTAAGATGGCGGCTCGTTAGAGCATGCGCTAGCTAGAATAAGTGCAGATGCGGCAAAAAGAGTACGGACACGAACAGGAATGCACGAAAGCATGAGTTTTCTCCATTTATTATGAGACGAGTAGATAATGGCAAAGAGCGACAGTACTGCTTTGCATCTTTTGCCCTAGTCACTAGCACTGCTTTGCTTCGGTTGCAACCATCCTCGTGTTGTTTTGGCCTCACTTATCATAAATCATCTGTGGGGAGCTTGTTTGTGTGGCAAGGCGGTGATAGTTTGCATACTTTATACGTATTAAGAGATGCTTTGTGGCAAATAAAATGTTCAGAGAGTAATGCGAAGAGAAGATGTCAAAAGATTTTCGTAAAGGCGACGGTCCTAAAATAACGCGTTCGGGCGGTGGGGATAGTAAAAAGAGCGAGGGGAAGATCAGTCCTCGCGCTGCACGTGCTGATGCGCCTTTTCGTAAGGATATGCAAAAATCCACAGCTAAAAAGTCAAGTAAAAGCACAAAGATGATTAAAAATCCAAAGCTGCACTTTGCACATAAAGCACAGCGTGGTTCGTGGTCTCAGCGTTTTTGGCGATGGCTGATTTCTCCAAAAATGTTGATGCGCTATGCCTCCACGTGTTTTACCTTGGTGCTATTGTTCATGGCAATGATGGCTTATTTTTCAATTGATCTGCCTGATATTAGTGGTTTGAAAGCCCCTCAAAAAACCCCTGGGATTCAGATATTGGATGCTAAAGGGGATGTGATCGCACGTTACGGTGATATTTACGGGGATTCCTTGGAATATGATCAGTTTCCTAAGCATTTGGTTGATGCCGTGATCGCCACAGAAGATCGCAATTTCTTTTATCATTTTGGTCTTGATCCATGGGGTGTGTTGCGTGCCGTTATCAGTAATATTCGTGCAGGTCATATGGTGCAAGGTGGGAGTACCATCACCCAGCAGCTTGCAAAGAATGTCTTTTTGAATGCGGATAAAACATTTAAGCGTAAGATGCAGGAGTTGATTCTCGCATTATGGCTTGAGTCACGCTATTCCAAAAAAGAAATTTTGTCGATTTATCTTAATCGCGTTTATCTAGGTGCGGGGAATTATGGGGTGGATGCAGCATCACGTTATTACTTTGGGCATCCCGCTCATGATATGACCTTGGCAGAATCGGCGTTGATCGCAGGATTATTAAAAGCCCCCTCGAAATATAATCCTGCGAGCGATTCTGATCGTTCTCGCGGACGTGCTAAACAAGTTTTGCTGAACATGGTGGATGCTGATGTCTTGAGTGAAGATGACGCAGCGAAGGCGTCTTTGAATATGCAGTTTTCCTCACGACCAGCAGGGAGTACATCAACCTCTAGTGCGCGTTATTTTAGTGATTGGGTAATGGATAGCTTGCCTGAGGTTCTGGGTACAGTGCAAGACGATCTGGTGATTCACACAACACTTGACCCTGCGTTGCAGGCGAAAGCAGATGCAGCTGTGGCCGTACAGTTCACGCCAGAGCTTCAAGCTAAAGAAAAAGCGTCCCAGCTTGCATTGGTCGCCATGCGTCCCGATGGAGAAGTGGTGGCGATGTTGGGGGGGCGTGATTATGATGGCAGTGAGTTTAACCGCGCCATTCAAGCTAAGCGTCAACCGGGTTCTGCCTTTAAATTATTTGTTTATATCACCGCAATGGAGATGGGCTATCAACCTGAATCTATGATGGAAGACCGTCCTGTTCGGATTGGAAAGTGGTCGCCGAAGAATTATAAGGGTGAATATCGAGGAATGATCACATTGCGCGAGGCGGTAGCACATTCTGTCAATACGATTGCTGTGCAGATATTACAAGAGGCAGGGGCAAGTAGGATCGTGCGTGCAGCGCGTCGTCTTGGGGTGATGTCGCCGCTTGAGGCAAACCCTAGCCTTGCGCTTGGGGCGGTGGAGATAACTCCGTTAGAGCTTGCGACAGCATATGCACATCTCCCTGCTGGTGGAAAAGCTGTGCGCCCTTGGGGTATTAAAGATATTATCCGCAAAAAGGATAATCATAGGATGTATCAAGCTGAAGGTGTGGATGATGTCACGGTACTTTCTGAGGACGTTGTCGCAAAGATGAATTCGATGTTGGCGAGTGTGATCGGTTATGGAACGGGGAGGTCTGCGGACATTGGGCGTCCTGCTGCGGGAAAAACAGGCACAACATCTGATTATAAGGACGCATGGTTTGCAGGGTATACACCACAACTCACCACTGTGGTATGGGTTGGTAATGACGATGCAACGCCGATGAATAAAGTCACAGGTGGTGGGACACCCGCCAAAATTTGGAAGGCTTTTATGAGTGCGGCGATGGCGGATATGGACGCAGCGTCTTTACCAACAGGTTATGGGGGGAATGCGTTTTTACCGCCTTGGCTTGGTTCATCAGGAAATGATGTGCCAAAAGATACTGCGTTACCTTCAGCTACGCATGAACAAAAGGAAGAAAATGCAAGCCATGAATCAGGCGCGAAGCTTGGTGATGCCTTTTGGAATAAGCTATTTGACAGTGACAAAGTTGAATATGATTATCCCGCGACGGGTAAGCCGTGATGCTCGTCGAAGACATTCTTTCTCTCCAAAGTCCCATTCCGTATGTGTTGGTGAATGCGTGGTTGCTCGTGTGTGCATGGGCTGTGCTGCGCGTGAGCGGTTGGGCGCGGGAAGTGGTGGTGGGTGGTGGTGGACATTATGCTAGCCTTGATGGGCTACGAGGATTTCTAGCACTTGGTGTGTTTTTTCATCATAGCGTGATTGCCTATTTTGCTTATCACGGGGCAAAATGGGCAGATCCGCCGAGTCCTTTTTATACGATGACAGGGCATGTGGGTGTTAGTCTATTTTTTATGATCACAGGGTTTTTATTTTGGGAAAAAGCTCTCAAAGGTGAGGGGAGATTTGAATTAAAAGCACTGTATATTGGGCGTTTCCGCCGCCTTACGCCTGCCTATATTGGTTCGGTTGTATTGGTGTTTTTGGTGATGTTGCTGCCTTACGGCGTCCATCATCTTGATGAGTTGTCGTGGCGAGAACTCTCTAAAATTGTGCAGTTTAAGGGTATCCGTGCTGCATCTGATATTAATGGTGTCTATTGGACGTTGGTGTGGGAATGGCGGTTTTATCTGGTGTTGCCGCTGGTGGCATATTTTCTGCGTGTGGCAAAGGGGTGGGGGGTTGTGTTTCCTGTCCTGCTGGTGATAGCTTACGTCATCTATAAACCAGAGGCGGCAGTAGTGATGAACTTCATTGGCGGCGGCGCGGTGGCGATGTATGCGCGTAGTCGTTATGCTGCCTGTCTCACGCCTTCTGCTGCGCTAGAAGCGGTTGGGTTGGTTAGTTTGGCGGCTGTTTTTATCCTCTTTGAGCGTGGTTATGGCATCCCGCAAACCATCTTAATGACAGTGTTTTTTGCATGTTTGGTACTGGGTTGTAACGTGTTTGGGGTACTCGCCAGTCGCCCTGCGTTACTGCTCGGCGCGGTGAGTTACAGTGTCTATTTGCTACACTGCATCGTACTGTATGTTGGTCTGCATACTATCTCGTATGTCATTACACCTGTGGTGGGTTTGAGTGAAGCGCAGTATTGGACGGTGGTAGCGGTGGTTGCTACGGCGGTAGTTGGTTGTGCGCTTATCAGTTATAGAGTTCTAGAGCAGCCCTTCCTGCGTAAGTCATAGATGTATAATAAATCAAATCTTCATCTTGATTTGTAGTACAGCTTTTGGTAGCGGTGGTGTGTGAGGTGAGTATGGGTGATGAAAAGAACAATACTAGCTCAATGGCTATCGTGGGGGCAGTGCTTGAATCTGTCCCGATGAAAATGATAAGTCGAAAATTGTACTATAATTACATGGAAATGACGATTCCAGTGTATAAAGATATTCCATCGCGTACACAGCGAGATGGCTATATTCATTGTCCAATATATGACAATGTTGAAACTATTCGCTTTTTTAATCCAGAAGATAATCAAAAGCGGATTGAAAGATATATTATTAAAAATAAAGTTCGTTTGAATAAGGTTGTTGGTGAAATTTTAAAAGACAGCCTTCAGGTTGAAATTGTTAATTTTGATTTGAGAGAGTGGAAAAATCATAGAGTAAAAGCAAAAAAGCTCGATATGGTCAATATTGCGCTTGATTCTTTGGTAGCTAGAGAACGGGAGACTCTTAGTCCAATAGAATTTGTTCTTAGGCGTTCTATCGTTAATTTGGTGAATCCTGAAGAGTATAAAAAAGATCTAGAGGTTCTAGATTTTATTAGAAAAAAAGAAGCTGAAAAACTCTCTGAAGCATGCCGGATTGAAAATGCGGTATATTACAAAACTAATGACGAGGAAGTTAAAAAATATTGTAATTTAGTGTTGTATTTGAAAGATGCGTTTGGGTTACCTCTGAATTCAGAGTCTCTCGTTTTGCAAATGATTTTCTTTAAGCATAAAATTGATGAAAAACAATATGTTATGTTGTTGTGTGAAAATAAGGAAGTTCATAGCGTTGTGGTTGCTAATAGTGAAAATCGCTATTATAAAGAAGCTGTTAAGATCTATGTTTCTACTAAGAAAAAGATGCCATTCGTAAGTCTTGATGTGGCTTTGAACTTTCAGGGTTTTGAGGATGCGCGTAAACAATTTGTTAATATATGAGATGTATCTTCGGGTATGATGGATATAAGGAAAAAACTATGAAAGACGTTCATAAGAATGATGATGTTATTCAGCCTGAGGAGTTAATCGAGAGATTAGATGTCCTTTTTAGAATGGGGATGTCTATTAATCCGGAGTTTGCTAATTATGCTGGTGGCAAAGAGTTTATAAATGAAAAACTCAAAAAAAAGCAGATTAAGCTAGCTGCTGGTATGTATGTACCTGTTGTTCCAGTAGAATTTAGTATTGAGTGGTCGGATAAAAAGGTTGCTAGTTACTAGCCGCTATTCCCCATACTGATACAAGCTTCGACCATGCGCTTTGAGCCATCTGCGGTGTTTGGGGTAATTGGGGATAAGCTGCGCGACAAGATACCAAAATTCGGGTGAATGATTATGTTGTTTGAGATGTGCGACCTCATGAGCGATTACATAATCCAGCACATCTTTTGGAGCAAAGACGAGTCGCCATGAAAAAGACAGAGATCCATCCACAGAACAGCTTCCCCAGCGTGAGATCGTATCACGGATGGTGATGCGGGTGAGTTTTGCTCCAATCTGGTCTGCCATTTCCTCCGCCATTTCACCAATGTAATGTTTGAGGCGGTTTTTGAGGATGGTTTCTACTGTTTCAGCGCAGCGGGCAGGGGTGGATAATATGGGTAGCCAACCATCACCACTCGGCGCACGATCAGCTTCGACAATGCGTAATTCTTCTCCAAGTACAGGAATTTTTGTGCCAAACTCAAATGCAATTTTTTCAGGCATTTTACCAACGGTTTTTTCAATCCAGTCTTGACGTTCTTCCAAAAACTCCATCGCACGCGCTGTGGTGCAACGCATGGGGATAGAGAGCGTCAGCGTTTCTTTGAGAGGATTCCAGCGAATGATAATACGCCGCGACTGCTTCAGCCGTTTAATCTGAAGGTCAATTTGGCGTCCTGCGGCGTGGATGGTGGTGGGTGTGGTGTTCATTGATGCTATTGTGATTGAGGAATTTCTTGTAAATTCTGACGTATCCAAGAAGCTAAGTTTTCTTCGGTGATGTCACCTGCTGCGAGTTCTAGTGTTTTAATGACACACTCAGCATCGCTTGCCATAAAAACACACCCATTAACGAGTAAGAATAATTTTAATGCCATGTAAGCTGTACGTTTGTTGCCCTTAAAAAAAGGATAGTTATGTGTAATTCCATATGCATAGCTTGCTGCTAAATCTGCAATATCAGGTGTGCCATAATGATGCAGGTGTAATGGTTTGGCTAATGCAGGCGGCGTTTTTTCATGATTCCACGCGCCAATTTCATTTGGCGAGCAAATTCACCATCATAATTTTCCAGCGCACAGCCATTTGGGATTTTGCTTATCCAGATACTATCGCCTTTATCAATATTCATATGAGTTAGTAAATTCTTTAAGTAAAATTACCCCAAGTGAATTTCCAATTTTTGTAATTTTCAGTTCCATGATATGCCACCAAATGCGTTATTACTTATGTTATAACGTTAATGCATATGCTCGTCAATTATGAGTTAGGCTTGCACCCTTGCAAGAATATGTCATAACTAGTAGCCAGTAGCCAGTAGCCAGTAGCCAGTCCATGAGATATCCACCACAGTTCGTTGATTCATTGCGTGAGCATTTCCGTATTTCAGAAGCGATCGGTAAGCGTATTCCTGTGAAAAAACGTGGGCGGGAATATATGGCGTGTTGTCCGTTTCATCATGAAAAGACACCGTCTTTTACTATCAACGATGAAAAAGGCTTTTTTCATTGCTTTGGTTGCGGGATGCACGGCGATGTGATTGGGTTTATCAAAGATTATGAAAAGATAAGCTACAAGGAAGCGATAGAGCGGCTTGCGCAGGAAGCGGGCATGGCGTTGCCAGAACTCTCACAAGAAAAACGTGAAGAGATGGATAAGAACGAGCAGATGTTGCAGGTGATGACGGCGGCGTCCCAGTGGTTTTCTCAGCAATTATCTATTGCTCCGAATGCACGTGATGCTCGCACCTACCTTACCAAGCGCGGGATTCATCAAGAAACGATTGCTAAATTTGGACTAGGGTTTGCACCCGACAATAAACAAGCGTTGCATAATGTGTTATTACAGCGCGGTATTACGCCTCAGATGCAAGAAGAGATAGGATTGATCGTCAAGCGTGATGACGGTACGTATCAAGATAAATACCGCGACCGTATTCAGTTTCCAATTCATAATCAGCGCGGGCAGGTGATTGGTTTTGGTGGCCGTAAGATGAAAAGCGACTTAGAGAGTAAAGCTCCCAAATATCTCAATTCGCCTGATACACCGCTTTTTAAGAAAAGCTATGTGTTGTATAATATGCACCGTGCGCGCAAATATGCGTCCGAACATCATCAGTTGATTATTGCTGAAGGCTATATGGATGTGATCGCGCTGTCGCAAGCGGGGTTTGAGGGGGCGGTTGCACCACTAGGGACGGCAGTAACACCTGAGCAGCTTAAGTTGGCGTGGAGTGTGGTCAATGAGCCGATCATGTGCTTAGACGGTGATAAGGCGGGTGAGCGGGCGATGTTGAGATCTGCTGAAACCGCACTGACGTTGTTGGTTGCGGGTAAAAGTTTGCAGTTTTGTATTCTGCCAGAGGGTGAAGACCCTGATAGCTTGATTCTAGCGCGTGGGCGCGGGGCAATGGAAGAGGCGTTGAAGGGCTGTGTACCACTTGTAGAAGTGTTGTGGCGTCATCATTATGCCTCAAAGCCGCTGGCTACTCCAGAACAACGTGCGGGTGCGGAAAAAGAGCTGATGGAAACGGTAGCGAAGATTGCCGATGAGCATGTGCGTGAGCATTATAAGCGCGAGATGAAAGAGCGTATTAAGGAAGCGGGGACGGGTAAGCGTATGTCGGGTGATCATGCGGTAAGCCTCTATACACAAGTGTCCGCCTCTAAATCAGGTAAAGGCATAAAAAATATGCCTATTATTAAGCCAAGTAAGTTGCCGGATAGTTTGGATATTAAAGCACAAGTGGCGCGGTGTAACGAGTTGATGCTTGTGCTTGTTTATCATGTGCCTGCTTTACTGGCAAACGGTGACGTGGACGCATTGATTGGTCAGATGGAAATAAGTGACGTGACGTTAGAAGCATTGCGCAGTGCATGTAATGTAGCTGCGGCGGATGCGCAAGACGGTAAGATAAGCTCTATTGCTGAGTATATAGCTTCGCCTGCGCTGCGTCATCAAGTGGAAGAGCGTGTTACGCTTTCCCGCCATCTTGATTTGTTCTCTCTTGCCAAAGAAAAAGATGCAGATGCACGACTCAAATATGGTTTGCAGCTTTTTGATCAGCTGCGTGAGCGTTTGGCACAGGTGCATATCTCAGTAGAGCATGTAAGCGCGGCGTTGCGCATGTCTTCTGAGGGTACGGATGCGTCACTTAAGCGATTTTATGCTGTTAGCAAGCAAGCAAAACGACCCCATGAGGACGCGGGGTGGTATGGTTCGGATGATTAACTGAGAACCCGCCCCCGAAATATCACTTTTACGTCTTGAATAATAGTAAAAGTGACATATATAACAACAATGCTTGCCTTTGTACGTGGCTAATGTTAATAAATCTGCCCCATAGTTGCGGTGGATGCGTCGTTATTGCATCTTGTGTCCTTGGGTTTATGGCTATAACCAATATGTAAGAGGTTCAGTGTTTCATGGCAGCGTCAAAATCATCCTCTGTAAAGAAAAAAAATGATAACCAAGATTCAAGACAGAGCGCATCTGAAGAAAAATTGAAACCAGCTTCATCCTTAAAACAGACAGTAAGAAAAAATGCGGAGAGTGTGACCGTGGTAGAGAAATCTGAGAAAAAATCGAACGCAATTAAAAAGTCAGGCAGTGCTGAAGACAAGAAAAGCAATGTGGCTGCGTTGAAAAAATTGATTGAACTTGGAAAGAAGAAAGGCACGATCAGCTATGCTGAATTGAATGACCTGCTTCCTCCTGATGAGTTTTCGCCTGAGACGATCGAAGGCGTGATCGATACGTTGCAGCAAATGAATATCAAAGTTGAAGAAGGCAATGAGAAAAAGCGCACACGACGCGCTTCTGTGCTTGTTCCTGTGGATGATGATGTGACTCCGCAAGTGGATGATGAGGAAGAAGTTGTTGCCGCTGTGGGGGAAGAAGAAGAGGAAGCTCCTGCGGAAAATTATGGTCGTTCGGATGATCCTGTGCGGATGTATTTGCGTGAAATGGGTAATGTTGAGCTGCTTTCGCGTGATGGTGAGATCGAGATTGCCAAGCGGATCGAAGAAGGTCGTGAGATGATGATTGGTGCGCTCTGTGAGACACCACTTGTGATGCGTACGATTCTTGGGTGGCGCGATGCGTTGGCGGACGGGCAGATGTTGCTGCGTGATATTGTGGATCTTGATGCAACCAATGGTGCTGGAGAAGAAGGTATCCCTGTTGAGGAGATCGATCCTGTGACGGGTGAGGTTATTCTTGCTGTGCCTATCATCAAGATTGAAGAACCAGTGATTGTACCAGACGTGCCTGTGGTTGCTATACCTGCGAAGGTCAAGACAAAGAAAAAGAATGCTGAAGGTGAAGATAGCGACGAAGACGAAGATGATGTGGCGGAAGATGAGCTTGAAGAAGAGGAAGAGGATGACGAATATGGCGAAAATGCGCCAATGTCGTTGATCGCTCTTGAAAATAAATTGTTGCCCCGCATTATGGAGCAGTTTGATGTTTATGCTGCACTTGCAAAGAAGATGCGTGCGCTACAAACAAAGCGTCTTAATCAAGCTTTTGGTGATGGTGAATATACCCCTAATGATCAAAAGAAATATCAAGAATATGCGCTTGAAGTTACCAAATTAATGCGCGAAATGCGTCTTTCTGCGGCGCGTGTGGAGGAGCTTGCGGATCATCTTTATGGTTCAAACAAACGCCTGCTTGGGATTGAAACCCAGATTTTACGCCTTGCTGAAAAAGCAGGTGTGGGGCGTGAAGAATTTTTGAAGCAACACACAAGTCGTGAGTTGATGCCTGATTGGTTGGGTTATGTTGCAGGTCTTAAAGGTAAAGGCTGGGCAGATTTTGCTGTGAAATATGCAAGCGAGGTCACCAAATTACGTGAGGATATTGGTGCGATTGCACGTGAGATGGACGTTGATATTGGCGACTTTAAGCGCATGGTCGCCGCCATTCAAAAAGGTGAGCGTACCTCAACCCGTGCTAAGCGTGAGATGATTGAAGCAAATTTGCGTTTGGTGATTTCGATTGCAAAAAAATACACCAACCGTGGTTTACAATTCCTTGATTTGATTCAAGAAGGCAATATTGGTTTGATGAAAGCGGTGGATAAATTTGAGTATCGCCGTGGGTATAAATTTTCGACCTATGCCACATGGTGGATTCGTCAAGCGATCACCCGCTCAATTGCGGATCAGGCGCGTACGATTCGTATCCCTGTGCATATGATTGAGACGATTAATAAAATTGTGCGTACCAGCCGTCAAATGCTGCATGAAATTGGACGTGAGCCGACGCCTGAAGAATTGGCTGAGAAACTGGTGATGCCACTTGATAAAGTGCGCAAAGTGATGAAGATTGCGAAAGAGCCTGTGTCACTTGAAACACCTATTGGTGATGAAGAAGATTCGCATTTAGGTGATTTTATTGAAGATAAAAGTGCCATTTTGCCACTTGACGCTGCGATTCAGGCAAATTTACGCGAGACGACGACGCGTATTCTTGCGAGTTTGACGCCACGTGAAGAGCGCGTGCTGCGTATGCGTTTTGGGATTGGTATGAATACGGATCATACCTTAGAAGAAGTCGGACAGCAATTCTCGGTCACACGTGAGCGTATTCGTCAGATTGAAGCGAAAGCACTACGTAAACTCAAACATCCAAGCCGTTCACGTAAAATGCGTAGCTTCTTGGAACATTGATTATTTATGGCAACGTTTCCATCTATTCAACAGCTTGCAAAGCATTGCGAGTTTAGGGATTTTGTAGGTAATGCACAGGATATTGCTGCACATTTTCACTATGTCTTGCAACCTAATGTCACGCCAGAGAATTTGGTGGAGGCCTTAAACAGGGTTTTGAGTTCCTATAAAGGGGACGTTCGCCAGATGCCTGAAGCAAAAGTGCAAGGTGGGTTTGTTAGTATTGGTAATGGATTGATTGCTTCTGGTGTTGAGATTGTGATTTCTGCAAAAGATTGGAATGGTGGTTTAGGTGCTTCGTCTGGAACTCTGCCTAAAGCGGCCATGGATAAGGTGCTTTCCCATCTTAATGCAGGGCAAGCCATTGGTGGTACATTTCAAGCAGCGAGAGCAAAGTTAGGTACAATGTTTTCTAGTCACGTGCGTTTTCCTTGAGGTCTGCTATGAAGAATCCCCTGTTGATTATCAAAATCGCTATGTTTTCTGCTATTCCATTGATCATCGCGATTATGTATGCTGTCACAGGAGATAGTGTGATTACGACTATTGTCGTTGTGACGATGGCGGTCGGTGATGTGATTGCGCTTCGGTTTATTGAAAAGAGTCTGCGTGCAAATATTGATGTCGTCGCACAAGCAGATCTGGATAAAGATCCACAATCTCCTCAATCAGAACAGTTATAGGAATTAGATCCTGATATATCGTAAAAATATTGCGCTGCGACCTTGCCTTTCAGCTTTTTCCTGATAACGCGTTTTAACCCAATCTTCAGGTGGATTTTGCCAGTCTTCAGGGGTTTCGGCTGTCCAATAAAAACGTTCGTCCTGTGTCATCTGTTCGATCATCCACTCGCTGTAGGCAACATGATCTGTAGCTAAACGGAGTTCTGCTCCTTGTTTCATGATACGTGCGAGCATGTTGAGAGTCTCAGGGCTGACAATACGACGTTTATGATGTTTAGCTTTAGGCCATGGATCAGGAAAAAGGATGAAAACGCGTTCTAAGCTCGCATCAGGGATTGCCTGCATCAGTAGGCGTGCATCATCATCCCATAGAGCAATATTTTCTATTTTGTTCTCGTCTATCAACGTGACCAGTTTGGCAACGCCATCAATAAAAGGTTCACTTGCTAGTATGCCAATATGAGGGTGGCGTATGGCTTGTGCCGCGCAGTGTTCTCCTCCTCCAAAACCAATCTCTAACCAATAAGAGGTTGCTTGTGGGAAGAGATTTTGCATATCAAGCGGGGTGATATGCTGCGGGTCGAGCGGCACACGTATACGAGGAAGTAGCGTGTTCATCAAATGTTGTTTGCGTTCAGTTAGCGGGCGTGCGGTGCGACGTCCATAAGACGCAAGCAAACCGTCTTTTTCACGAAGACGAGCAGATGACATAGATTAGCCTTAGGATTACATTGCGCCGTATTCTTTAAGTACGGTACTCGTGTCGCTCATACCACGATCTGATGCCATCGCCAATGGATAAATGCCGCGTTCATCTGGCATGTTGGGATCTGCGCCACCGTCAAGTAAAACCTTGACCATTTTTGCATCACCTTTGCTTACGGCAACATGCAGCGGTGTTTGTCCTTGCGCGCTGACATCATTAACGCGTGACCCATGAACGATGAGCCAATGCACCACGTTTGTACGCCCATAGCGTGCCGCTAAGGTAATCAGTGGTTCGCCAATCTGGTTATGAAGATTGACGCTAACGCCCTTGGTGACGAGTGCGCGCATGATATTGACGTTACCTTCGCGTGCCGCGTAGAACATATCCATTTCTAGTTTTTGCCAATACATAGCAGTAGGTAAATGGCGGTTATCCATGTTATAGGCCGCTTTGCTGATGGTTGGTGGCAGTTCTTGGCGGTGGTAATCAAAGGCAATGCTTGATTTCTTTTTCTTTTTCTTTTTAGATTTTTTGTTTTTGGCGGCTTTTTCTTTGCTATCAAGATCATCAAAGGCAAGGCTTGGAAGTGGTTCGCTTGGGTTTGCTTACGCAAGACCCTTCGCATCGACAACTGGTGGTAACGCACTGGCATCAGGTGCGATAGCATTAGGCATAGGTAAGGCAGGAAGTGGTGGAAGACCTCCTGTTGTCGCGGCTTGCGCGGCAGCATCAGCAGGAGCGAGAGGTTGTACTTGTCCGTTTTGTGCCGCCAATAAGGCAGCTTGGTTTTGTGCATCTGCTGTTGATGCTGCTTCTTCTGGGCGCAGTGGTGTAGCAGTTGGATCATTGCTTGCCCCACTTAATGAGGTATCTTGTGGTGCTGTGGCGGTTACCCCTGCTTCAGGATTGGGAAGAACGGGGGCTGCGGCAAGAGCAGGTATATTAGATGATGACTCAGAAGTAGACGCTTCTGATGTATTAGTGGTTGCGGGGTTGGACGTGTCGGTAGACATGCTCGGTAATGCCGGTAATCCTGGTATGGCAGGCATGGCAGGGGGAGTTAATCCCACTTCTGTTGGAGAATTGTTATTAGCGGTATCTGTCGTGTTCCCGCTATAGATAGGTTTACCTGTCGCAATGGCGTAATTGGATGGAGGGGCATCAGGATCGCCCGTAACAGGTGTGGGAACAAGCTGTTCCACGGGTGTTTTAGTCGCTTTTTTTAAAAGATCATTAAGCCTTTGAGCTGTTTGGTCTGCGCTGTTAGCAATCACTCCACCATTGTCGATTTGGGTTTGTGCGTGTGCCTCATGAGAAGGTAAAAGCATCAAAAAACTAATGCTTACCAACAAAGTAGACTGCCGTAATAACTGCGCATTGATGTTGATGCGTGCCATAGCGCGGCGAGTACGGCGAAATATTACACTATGTTTGCCCATACAATCTTTATCCTTTTTTGTGTAGACCTTAGCCTACATGACAATATGAATGAATTGTATGAAACTTTTATGAAAATAACGTTAACGAAATGAATCCACCCAGATCCCTTGTCATTCTAGCGAATTAACTGACTCTACTATTTGTATATCCGTCGCGCCCATTTAGCTTTGCTATGGGTGGGCTTGCTCTTTATGCCACCATTATCGGAGATTTGTGGCTGTGTCGGTGTTGCGTCAATATTAGTGGTGGTTTGTGGAAATACTGCACCGCCATTATCGTAGATTTGGGGTTGTGTCGGTGCTGCGCCAATATTAGTGGTGGTTTGCGGAAATACTGCACCGCCATTATCGTAGATTTGGGGTTGTGCATGCGCAGCATGAGAAAGCAAGAGCATTAAAAAACTGATACTTACGAACAAGGTGGATTGTCTTAATAGATGCGCATTAACGTTGATGTCTGCTGCGATGTGGAAGGTAGGGTGAAAATTTATAATGTGTCTGTTCATACAATTTTCTTTCATCCGTTTGTGTGCAGGTTTCAGTATACACGATGGTATGAATAAATTGTGTGACAGTTATGTTACAAATGTATTAAAAAATGTTAATAAAGTAATGTTTGTTGACTGTCTTAATAGCTAGATTCATTAAGACGGCGAATTTCTTGTTGCACAAGACGCTCTACAATATCTGGAAGGTTTGCATCTAACCATTGTTTCATCATGGGGCGAAGCAGTTCCAGCGTTAGATCTTCCACTGTTGTGCCAGAGCGGTAATGTAATGTGTCTGCGGAAGGTGACGACGGTGCGTGAGGCTTGTGTTTTACCGCGGCAAGCTCTTTAAACGCTCCCGCGGTCGTGCGGGCAACCTCATCTGAAAGCAAGGTATCAATATCGTTCAATACATCCTTACTGGGCGTATGCTCTTCTTCTGAGTCTGAAAAAGGCTTCTCCTGATCTTGAATGGTCATGATATGGGTAACATCGGTGTCTTCTGATAGGAAATCCATAGCATCAGCTTCTTCCTGTGAAGCTTTAACGCCCAATACTTCATCAAGTTGCATATACTCATCCGCATTTATTTCAGCTTCAGCCGCTTCTTCCATCGCTTCTTCAACAAAGTCTGTTAGCTCTAAGACATCCGAGCCTTTGACGGAAACATTACTATGAAGAGCATTTGTATCTGCACCAGTCTCTTCATCGCCTTCTTCCGCAATGATACGTTTAATGGACTGGAGAATTTCCTCCATGGACTGATCTTGACTTCCTGTCGCTCCCGCCATGTTTGCATCATCCTTAACTAGCTACTTCACTTTACTTAATTTATACTGATGTAAAATTAAAAACCAACCATTTTGTACTTAACGTCATCATAGTGTTCTTCAGGATTGTGAAGTGGTGTTTTGATGTTAAGGTCAGCAATGGTGAGTTTGCCAACAGAAGACAATAATGTATAGAAGTTGACAATGCGATCGCGTTGCGCACGTACCAGATTGACTTTAGCCGTGAAAAGCTCTTGTTCGGCATCTAAGACGTCGAGTACGGTACGTGAACCATAAAGCTGTTCTTGACGAACACCACTCAGCGCAACCTCTGCGGCATGAATACCATCTTCATTAGACTTGATGGACGCGATTGACGTTTGTAGATTTTCCCATGATTGTGTTACTAATTCACGGGCAGCATCGCGTTTGTCGTCAAGGTCAGTTTTGCGCTGGTTGGCAGTGATTTTTGCTTGGCGAATACGTGAATATTCCGCGCCAGATTGATAGAGTGGAATGCTCACATCCACAATGGCACTGTCTGCATCATAATCATCTGAACCACGAACGCCAGCCCCTTCTTCGCGGCGCATTGAGCCTGTCAGGCGTACGGAAGGAAGTAGTTCCGCACGCGCTGCTGCAACATCCTGTTTAGACGATGTTTGACGACGTTCCGCCGCTAAAACATCTGGGCTATTTTTAAGTGCAAGGGCAAGAGCTTCATCTAGATTTGCTGGAATGGTGGGGAACTGCTCAGGCACAGCAAGCTTTTCTGGCTTATAGCCGATGATGCGTTCAAAATTGGCGCGGGCGGTTTCCAGTGATCCTTTGGCTTGTGTTAGGTCAGTTTTGGCACGAGAAAGGCGGGCTTCCGATTGCGCAACGTCCGTACGTGTTACTTCACCTACAGAAAAGCGGCTTTTAGATGCTTGAAGCTGTTTTTCTAGCACCTCAACATTACCTTTGCTGAGTTCAACCACCGATTGGTCACGCACTACATTCATATAGGCGGTAATGGCTCTAAGTAAAATTTCTTGTTCAGAAGATTTTAAATCCGCACGCGCAGCTTTTACATTCTCTTTCGCGCTCTTGGTAGCGGCAACGGTTTTACCACCATTAAAAATAGGCTGGCTTACAGAAAGAGTTTTGTTCTCAGAATCTGTGTAGCCCCAATCTGCTGCGCCATAGGCATTGCGCTGACGACCTTTTTGATAACCTGCGCTTACTGTTGGTCTCCAACCAGAAATTGCTTGATTAACGGTCTCGTCTGTTTTTTCTACCGCTTCGCGCTGAAGTTTGAGCTGTGGGTTGGTGTTATAGGTGGAGATCAAGGCATCTTCAAATGCACCTGCTTGCGCTGCATTAGGAATGGCGAGTGCCACTGCAAAAGCGAGGGATGAAAGAGTGCTGCGTAATGCTTTAGTTTTGTTATTATGTAGCATGGGTTTCTCCTGAAATACTATTTAGATGTATCTTAATAGATAAAAAACATAATTTAGGCTAGAATATAAAGCCTGTCACTTTATTAAATGTTGATAAACGTTGAATGAAAACATCTTCGTAGGTGGTTTTTTCTAATACTGTATCATTTTTAACAAGTTTAGTAAGAAGTCCTAGGCCTGAATCAGAGTCGGGGCGAACCGTTTTACTTTCCACATAAATGATGCGTCCACCATCGTTTAACGCTGTACTCATCCACATAGGCAGCACTTCTGCACCGCCTTCGATGAGTATGACGTCACATGTGATCTTTTGTACTGGTTTTGCTGCCCATGAAGCTTCGGTCACAGTAATGTTCTTGTGAGATCGGCAATGTTTTCTGATGGTGTCTGCAATCGCAGATTCTTCTTCAAGTACGATAACTTTTTCTGTTAGTTTTGCAAGAATGCTGGCAGTGTAGCCTGTGGCATCACCTATCAGCAATACCGTATCATCGGGTTTTACCTGCGCTGCGGTGAGGAGACGAGCAAGCGTTAGCGGTTCACTCATGGCGCGCCCTGAAGAGACTGAAATTGCCGCATCGGCATAGGACGCATTTTTAAAGCTTGCAGGAGCAAAATCATCACGTTTAACGGTTTCAAATGCTTCACAGATACGCGTATCCAGAATGTTATTGGTCTCAAGCTGGCTTTTGATCATTGTGGTCGCAAGGTTCTGAGGCATAAGCATATCCCGATATATAAGATGAAGGCGGTATTCTGGCGAGATTACTACACTGCTTAAGGTGGGTTTGTCTAGTGGTTAGTGGTGGGCGAAAGAGTGTTGTGTAGGCAAATTAAATACTTGACCAATTCTTATGCTAGGTTATATTCCGCGCCTTGCGACAGATTGTGAATACAAAATGACGTGAAATGGCCGGATAGCAAAGTGGTAATGCACGGGACTGCAAATCCCAGATCGTCGGTTCGATTCCGACTCTGGCCTCCAATTTTCCGCTGAAGCTCTGACCTCATAAAGCGATAGCATGACTCAAAAAAATTCCACTCTAATGTTCGATATTAACTGGTTGGGTGCGTGGACGCTCTATAGGCGTGAATGCTTACGTTTCTTCAAAGTATGGAATCAGACGGTGCTTGCACCTGTGATCACGTCGCTGTTGTTTCTCGCGGTATTGACACTCGCGCTTGGCGGTAATGCTCGCATCATTCATGGGATGCATTTTCATCAATTCATTGCTCCTGGTTTGGTCATGATGGCGGTGGTGCAAAACGCTTTTGCTAACACTTCATCGTCGTTGATTTTAATGAAGATTCAGGGGGTGATTGTGGATATTTTAATGCCGCCACTGAGCGCGGGAGAGATTACTGCTGCCATGGTTGCAGGTGGTATCACGCGTGGTCTTGTGGTCGCTGTGATGTCTTTAGTGGCGGTGTATGTATTCGTGCCATTCACCATGTATTCTCCGTTAACAGCCTTCTTTTTCTTGGTGGCATCGAGTATGATGCTGGCGTTGATTGGCATGATTGGTGGAATTATTGCTAATGCGTTTGATCAGCTTGCTGCGTTTACTAACTATGTCATTACGCCTCTCTCTTTTCTCTCTGGTACGTTTTATTCGGTACATGATCTGCCGCCTTTTTGGGCTGTGATTAGCAATGTTAATCCTTTCTTTTATATGATTGATGGTTTTCGTTATGCGATGACAGGTGTGCAGGAGGCAAACCCACAGCTTGGTATGGCAGTGTTGCTGGTGACCAATGTGGTGCTTTATTTGTTGGTGCAACGCCTAATGGCAAAAGGTTGGCGGTTAAAGGGTTAGCATATTAACGGCGAAATCCTTTGTGCAAAATTTTTGCGCCTTCTGCACATAATTCAAGCAGTTCTAAGGTTTTGCGTGCGTTTTGTTCTTCCTGAGCAGGCTTTCCTGTGCTGATAGCGGGGGGTGGTTGCATGCCAAATCCAATATCCAAGACCTCATACCCCGAAAGAAGTGGTGCAAGGCTAAAGCAATGGCGAATAAGCACTTGATGCATAGCAGCAACCAACTCAGGATCAAGTTTATGATGGATGGGGCGAGATTGTTCAGGTTGTGTATAGGCGACAAGCAGGGGTGTTATATCTTCTGCCTTAAAGTTTTTAGCAAGAAATTCGCCATGCGCATGCACAAAACGATTCATGTTTTCTGCAACAGCGGTCTCATCCATGCCATTATAGCGCATCAACCCTGTGAGTAAGGCTGCATATATGAAATCTTTGTTTTTTGGGTGTTTGCGAAGATATGATTCGCATTGATGGCGGAGAACAGGAATGTTGTTTTTAAAATGATTTCTTAGTCTTGGGTGTTCTTCCATACCAGCAATATCATCCAAAATAGCTTGCATGCCAGTTGGAAGATTAGATGGAGTCGGCTGTTTTTTTTCTGTACCAATCATGAGGCAATTATATCATCTTGACACGTATATGTCATCTCCCCATAATCCGCGCCCTGATTTGAAGGCTTTTTAAGGGCTTATCGCATATGGTACATGCACCGCTACTTCCTGTTTACCGACGTAATGACGTGACGATGGTGCGCGGCGAGGGGGCGTATCTGTGGGATGACTCAGGGCGGTCTTATCTTGATTTTGCCTCTGGGATTGCGACATGTTCGCTTGGTCATGCGCATCCCGCGCTAGTGGCTACACTCACATCACAATCTGAGCAACTCTGGCACTGCGCTAATCTTTTTTATAATCAACCGCTCATTGATTTTTCGCGTGCGCTGGTGGAAGCGGTTGATTTTGCTGACCAAGTATTTTTTTGTTCTTCTGGCACAGAAGCTGTGGAGGGGATGATAAAATTCATTCGTCACTATCATTTTGCACGTGGAGATGTGAACCGTACTCGTATTATCGTTGCGGATGGTGCATTTCATGGGCGGACGATGGGTGCGTTATCCGCCTGTAGTAATCCTGCAAGTAAGCTTGGGTTCGGCACATTGCTAGACGGGTTTGATGTCGTTGCGTTTAATGATGCGCATGCACTTGAAGCTGCTATCACGCCAGATACGGCAGCGATCATGTTGGAGACCATCCAAGGTGAGGGTGGGGTGCGTGTGCATAGCGCAGATTATCTGCGTAAAGCGCGAGAGATTGCCACTAAATATGGGGTTTTACTCTGTTTGGATGAAATTCAGTGTGGCTATGGGCGCACAGGACAGCTTTATGCGTATGAAGCCGCAGGCATCGCACCTGATATGATGAGTTCTGCCAAAGGTATTGGTAGTGGGTTTCCGTTGGCGGCGGTACTACTGAGTAATAAGGCATCGGAAGGCCTAAAGGCGGGGATGCATGGCTCAACCTACGGCGGAAATCCTCTGGCGATGGCGGTGGGACTCGCCACACTGAAGGTAGTTCAAAGTGAAGGCTTTTTGTATGCTGTCACTCAAGTAGGTGGTGCGCTCAAAGCAGGGCTATTTGAACTTACACAAGATTTTCCCATGCTTTATGAGTCTGTGCGCGGCGTGGGGATGATGCTTGGGTTACAGTTTGTAAATCCAGATATTAAACATGAATATACTGCGCGGCTTCGTACAGAAGGTTTGTTGGTTGCGCCTTCGGTGTCTGATGTGGTGAGGATTTTACCGCCGTTGATTGCGCGTGAGCAAGAAGTGAATGAGGCGTTGAGTATTTTGCGGCTGGTTTCTGCTAAGCTTTGCCAATTGTAAGTGGCATCTTACTTCTAGATTTTAGCTTACGTTTTTCGGGTCGCTACGCTTAGCATAACAATAACTCTTTTGCCTGCTGAACAATCTCATCAAACATATCAAACGTTAGTTTACCTGTGTTCACATTATAGCGTGAGGTGTGGTAGCTTGCGAGTAAGGTAATGTTGCCCGCCTTATGTTCTTTGCCATGCATAAAAGGATAGATTGAGGCTTTGAGTTTTAAAGCTTTGAGTACGGCTTTGTGGGAGATACCACCGAGCGATAAGATGACCTTGAGGTTAGGCATGGCGGCAATTTCCTGCGTTAGAAAATTATTACACATGATGATTTCCGATGTTTCAGGTTTGTTCTCAGGTGGTACGCAGCGTACGGCGTTGGTGATGCGTGTATTGATGAGTGTAAAACCGTCCTCCTTGATACGTCCATAATTACCTTGTGCTAGCCCATGTTTAAGTAAAGCTGGATAGAGGACATCTCCCGCATAATCCCCCGTAAAAGGACGCCCTGTCTGGTTCGCACCTTTGAGTCCAGGTGCAAGTCCAACCACCAACAGTTTTGCATTAAGCTCACCAAAGGATGGTACAGCCCCATTGAAAAAGCTTGGATATTCATGTGCATTCGTATCTCGAAATGCAACAAGTCGCGGGCAAAGAGGGCAGTGCGGTGGAGGAAGAAATAAAGCCATAAATTTTGATATCGTCATGAATTTGTCACGAAGTTACGGTATAGATTAGAATGAATCATTCTGTGTGCAACATAAAAAGAAAAAACCATGATAGATAAAACACCTCATACCACCATTGATGCTGCGTCAACGCAGGACGCCATGTCGCAAGAAGCACTGATTAATGCTATTTTGATTGGTGTGGAATCTGATCTGGTGGCAAAAAGGCAAGTAGTCGCAGAATATAATTTTAAAGCTGGATTTGGAGTGCCTAAAGATTTCACTCATAAAGCGCAGGAGTTATATTCTGCGGAAGTGCTACACGGCATTGTGAATGCGTGTCTGGTTGGACGAGGCGGACGAAAACCTGATATTGAGACATTTAGTAAAATCGTGTTACATGAGCTTGGAAATCGGCAGGGTAATGTGCTGTTACGTGCGATGGTTGATTATACAACACAAGATTATCAATTATTATCTACCATTAAAGACAGCGCTGCGACCTCCGTGAACGCATGTGCAGAAAAACCGTTAAAAGAGCTTGGTGGTACAGATGGTGTTCGAAGAGATCTGCTTCATTCCATTGTGACAGGTGGAAAAACATATGTAGCCACTAAAGTTGTGGGTGGTTCAGTTGGGGAATATACAAAAAACTGGACGTCCTCTGATAAGAATGGAGTGCGGCGTTCTGATGATGTGGAGCGTAATGATGGTGCTGATCGTGTGGCGACCGTATTTGGTGGAGCTGCCATGTTAGTGGATTATGCCCGCAATCGCTATAGTAAAAGCGATTATAAGATGTTAGGTTATCAGTTTTCTAGTCCTTTGTTGACATCACCTGAACTTGTAAAGAACATACAAAGTTTAGTAGAAAGTTCAGAGCTTTATCGTCATATAGAGCGGGATGCATATCAAAAATATGTCCGTGGCGATAATGGCTCTAACGCGACCGTCACGCGTTAATATATTCATAAGATAAAGCATTTTCTATGATAGAAAAACACATAATACCTCATGATGACTATGTGAAGCGGTGTGCCGACACGTTAGCGCATATTGCGATCGCGCAGGAGGAATTGCGAGAAGCATCGCATGAGTTTGAGGATGAGGCAACAGCAGGGGCGTATATCCATATGATGCAGCAGGTTGGATTGCTGTTGTCACAAGGAACTATCGCGGCGGTTAATATGAACAAAATGGCGCATGATAATCAACCTTATGATATTGGTGAGCTTCTCGATATTATGCAACAGAAGGCGCAGAAGAGTAATCAAAGGATTCTCGATAAAAGGCAGAAAGATTTTGTTGCAAACGGGTGTGAATTGGACGCATCGCAGTCTGCATCAGCTATTATCCGTCAGATGACGCAGCATGTGTTGCGTAATGTTCCTGAGGATATTCAGTTGCAAACCATCAGTACCTCATTGAAGAAAAAAGACGCGGATGGAAACGCGATTAAGCCTGAAACACTTGCATTGGCGATGTATCTAAAACAGCATATATTGCAAGATGCTCGCTTTGACGAGATACAACGTACATTGATTGAAAGTTATGGAAAGTCTGTTGCCATCGATGTTGAGAAGATAAGTGAGCATACGGCGACGTTAGATAGAATGTGTGATCAAGTTTTTACTGATCTAGCAGAGTGTCCTGCGCTGAAGAAATATGTAGCAATGCATGCGGCGGCGGCGAAGGAGTTAATGCGCGAGGACATGTTGCGTACTAGTTTACAGATGGCTTCTTACCAACAAGAGGAAGAGGTGAGTATCCACCAAGTAGAATATTCACATGCTGTGCTTGAGCAATTTGCCGTAAACTGCGCGGCTGCGCAGCGTTATCTTAGTGTGTTATCTGATAGTAAAGAGGATGCTACATCTGCATACTGTCGGGACATGCTGGCGTATTTTCATAAAATAGGCGAAAGATTGATGGGGAATTTTGAAGAACGTTGTGGCTTGGCTTCAGATAAGGCAGCGGAAGTAGATATAAGTTTTCTGCGAGCTAAAAATGCGTCCAAAAATCTATTCCATATACTAACCAAAGATATTCCTCAAGATATTCTCGAATTTGAAATTGCGCCCGCAGTGATAGATCTTGCGGCGAAAGGAAAATATGAGGACTCTGCAAAAGTCGCGGGGTATGTCAATACATTGTTAGGGCTATGCGATGCTTCTGCGCTTGAAGTTGGTGTTGCTCCTACAATTCGTTCTGTTTGGCAAGATCTAGCAAAAGTACACGCACAGTTTATGTTGTTACAACATATCCAGCATGAGAATGCGGACAATCCTTTTGTGGATGGTGAAAAGCTAAAGACAATGGATATTGAAGCAGAAGAAGCGCGTATCACAAAGCAACAATCCCGTCTTATTCCGCTGTTACTTGGTGTAAAGAGTCAAACTCTTTGTGATGCAGTCTTAGAGGGATTTGCTCATGAAATAGAGTGTCGCTGTGGTTATATAGATGTTGGGCAAGATATGCATTGGCAAGGTCAGCAAGTTGAGCCTGTTGTAGAAAATCTTCGTTCTCAAATTGCCGAATGTGAAAAAAATGCTCAAGATATTCTGGATAAGGAACGTCCTCAGTGGTTGCAACATATCATCAGTGGTACGGGACGCGGTGGCGCATCTGCTGCTTTGTCGTAAAGGCTCGATGTAAAAATAGCACTTTTTTTGAAAAAAATGTTCGTAAAATGGTTTTCTGCTCTTGAAAGCCGCGCTAACTAGCCTATATCTCCCTCACGCTCAGAAATAGAGAGCGTCTATTCTGAATGAAACTGTTCGAATTTTAGGGAGTGAACCATGAAAATTAAGCCATTATATGATCGCGTACTCGTACGTCGTTTGGAACAAGAAGAGAAAACCAAAGGCGGCATTATCATCCCCGATACTGCAAAAGAAAAACCAATGCAGGCACTTATCATCGCTTGCGGTGAAGGTGCGCGTGATGAAAACGGCAAACTCGTTCCACTTTGTGTAAAAGTGGGTGATGTGGTGTTGTTCGGCAAATGGGCTGGTACGGAAGTTAAAGTTGACGGTGAAGAGCTACTCATCATGAAAGAATCTGACATCATTGCAATTGTTGAAGATTCTGATATGGCGAAAAAAGCTGCTTAATCTTTTGATCTTGTCATTCCAGCGAAAGCTGGAATCTGGAGTGGTTATCCTCTGGATACTAGCTTTTGCTGGTGTGATAACGTACACAAACAAATATATATTGGAGAAAAACTATGTCTGCTAAAGAATTACGTTTTGGTACTGATGCACGTTCACTTGTGCTTGAAGGTGCAGAGATTTTGGCAAATGCCGTAAAAGTAACCTTAGGCCCTAAAGGTCGTAACGTGGTGATTGAAAAATCTTTTGGTGCGCCACGCATCACCAAAGATGGTGTAACTGTTGCAAAAGAGATCAATCTACCAAACAAGTTTCAGAATATGGGCGCAATGATGCTGCGTGAAGTGGCATCTAAGCAAAACGATATTGCGGGTGATGGTACGACTACCTCTACCGTACTTGCTTATGCCATCGTGCGTGAAGGTTCTAAGGCGGTTGCTGCGGGTTTGAATCCTATGGATTTGAAACGCGGAATTGACGCTGCGGTGGAAGCTGTGGTTGAAGCTATTAAGAAAAAATCTCAGCCGATTGAATCACAAGAGAAAATCGCACAAGTTGGTACGATTTCTGCGAATGGTGATATTGAAATTGGTCAAAAAATTGCTGAAGCAATGCAAAAAGTAGGCAAAGAGGGTGTTATCACCGTTGAAGAAGCTAAAGGCATGGCGTTTGAGCTTGAGACCGTTGAAGGTATGCAATTCGATCGTGGCTATTTGTCACCTTATTTCATCACCAATTCTGATAAAATGACCGTTGAACTAGAGCGTCCTTATATTCTTCTTTTCGACAAAAAATTGTCTGGTCTTCAACAGATCCTTCCTTTGCTTGAGGCAGTGGTTCAGTCTCAGCGTCCTTTGCTTATCATTGCAGAGGATGTTGAAGGTGAAGCACTTGCAACCCTCGTTGTGAACAAACTTCGTGGTGGTTTGCGTGTTGCTGCCGTGAAAGCTCCAGGTTTTGGTGATCGCCGTAAAGCAATGTTAGAGGATATTGCTATCTTGACGGGTGGTCAAGTTATCAGCGAAGATCTTGGCATCAAGCTTGAAAATGTAGGAGTTGATTCTCTGGGTACTGCGAAAAAAGTCGTCATTACCAAAGAAGATACCACTATCGTTGATGGTTCGGGTGATAAAGCAGGTATTGCATCACGTTGTGGTCAAATCCGTGCGCAAATCGAAGAAACCACGTCTGATTACGATCGTGAAAAACTTCAAGAGCGTCTTGCTAAACTTTCTGGCGGTGTAGCTGTTCTTAAAGTAGGCGGTTCATCTGAAGTGGAAGTGAAGGAACGTAAAGACCGTGTTGACGATGCGCTTCATGCAACCCGCGCTGCGGTAGAAGAAGGTATCGTACCAGGAGGCGGTGCTACTTTGCTTTATGCTTCTGCTGCGCTTGATAACCTCAAAGTAGCGAATGAAGATCAACGTGCTGGTGTGAACATTGTTCGCCGTGCGCTTCAAGCTCCAATCCGCCAAATTGTTGAAAACGCTGGTTTGGATGGCGCAGTTGTTGCGGGTAAATTGCTTGAATCTGATGATACCAACTATGGTTTTGATGCACAGAAACTTGATTACTGTGATCTTATCGAGGCGGGTATTATTGACCCTACCAAAGTAGTGCGTACCGCACTTCAGGACGCTGCGTCTGTGGCTGGTCTGATGATCACCACTGAAGCTCTTATTGCCGACAAGCCAGAAGATAATAAAGCTTCTGCTGGCGGTATGGGCGGTGGCATGGGTGGTATGGGCGGTATGGGTGGTATGGATTTCTAATCCAAATCACTATTA
>DAIPJH010000019.1:0-28203 GCA_036770365.1 Rickettsiales bacterium | reverse complement strand
CCCTCCCCCTGAAGGGAGAGGGAATAAGGAAGAAGATTAGATAGTTGTTAAATCGACTTGTTCGCTCATCACCGCAAGTGCGTCTTCTTCGCGGATTGGAAAATACCAGTGGTTTTGAGTTTTGTTTTGGTTGAAGTTTTGACAAAAGGTTAGAGCTTCTGCGCATGAAAATCGGTGTGCTTTTTGAATGTCATCTACAAAATTACAATCCGTTGCTACCCACTCAAAACGGCCAGATGAAAAAACCAAGTATCGCGCTTGCTTAGGCATTTTTTCAATCACCCCAGCTTTAGAAGGGGTTGGCAAAACGCTTGATTCACTTACCTCAACAAAAGTCATTGGTGCGATGTTGGCGTGCATGGTTGTGTCCTTTCTGAGTGAGCCACTCTCCCGCGCGGGGAGATAAGGTTAGGCTATGGATGGTGCGTATTCACCGCGCTGGAGGATTATATCAGCGAGTGATTTTAGCTGTGATTTCATGTGTTCAGCACCTTCAGCGTGTGACCATGTGACGTTATTGGTGGGTTCTTTTTTGATTGCCTCTAGCTTGGCGACAATCAGCTTGGCTTCGCGCAGTGATGCATCCAGATTGTCATTAAAAGCGGCGATAGCCTCTGAGCTGCGTTTATTAATTGTCATGGCGATGTTTCCCTATGATTTTGCCGACCACAATCAGCTCATTAAAAATATCTTGGATGGCTTCCCGCGCGGTGCGCATTGGCTTGCCTAGATGTTCGCTGCGGTTGCCTTCCTCACCCCATGATGAGGTGCATTGCCATAGCCCGTTTGGGCGTTGTACGGGTTGCTCAATTTTGATGCCCCATGTTGCGGCCTCATCAATCAGCGAATTGATGTAGTCGATGTGGCAAAGATCTTGTTGGTTGTCCATGTCCACCTCCACTACATCGCGCCATTGCCGAGCGTGGCAACAACGGAGGCTGACGGTGCAGAACTATCTGGTGTCCATAAGACCGCCAGAACAAATGCCACCACGATGGCAGATGCGGTCGCGTTGACAAAACCACGACCAAATGGGGTTGCCGCCCATCGTATCGCACGTTCATCTAATGGCAGTTGTTTTTTTGCTTGGTAGTGCATGTCACCCTCCGTTGTTGGTAGGGTGATATATATCCTTTAAGGTTAAGTTAGTCAATACAGAAAATAACCTTATAGGATAATTTTTATTAGACATAAAAAAACCGCCACTATGGGCGGTTATTACGGTTTTATTTTTTAGAAACTATTCAATACATGTTGTTTCAGTTTTTGGCTCGAACACTTCCCCAGTTTCCATGTCATAGTAAGACAATATGTTTTTTGCATTAAATGTTCGTATTCCCGGTGCTGAATATGAATATGTTTTTATGTCGCCATTTTCATCTATGGTTATATTTTTACTGATAATATGACGCGAAATCTCACCATCTTTCTTGCGATATTCAATTCGGATGAAATTGGCAAAATCATGGTCATAAGCTTCTAGTTTTCTGTTTTTTAAGTAGCCAACAAACTCTTCTTGCGATGTAGAAATAAAGGTTTCAGACGTTTGTTTGCCATCTAAATACTCCCACTCAATAAAATGGACTTCATTTGCACTATCTCGCGGGGATGCTGATTTTATTTGCAGCATATGAGTCATTATTTTTTGTGCGTCTTCCCATTGAAGAGAGCGCACGCCGTGCGGCGCGTAAAAAACATCACCCTCATTAAAACAATAATTTGAGGTAATGCCTTGTGTAATGTGTTGGGTGACAATTTTTTTGTTTTTATCTTTTTTGTCAGTTTTGACTCTATCGGTTATGAAAATATCAAGAGCAGGTTTAAATACTTCAGGCACGCCATAAAACCAACCCTTCGCCATTCCATGATCATTAAATTTTGCGTTTACAATAGTTGACCTTCTATTTGTTTTTGCAAAATCACCCTCATCCTGTGCCATGCTATGCCTGTCTGTTGAATTCTACAAAATACGACCATTCTACGGCTTGGTTGAACATGGTTGGCTCATCAACATTAAATGATTTAAGATGATACCGCCCCATTTCACTTCCTTTGAGGACAACCTTAGCAAAAAGCTCGTCTGAGTTAGCCAGCTTCACAATGCATAGCTTATTGAATAATTCTGAAGGCACGCCAAAATGCCGCTTGGTGCGATTGATGTAGAGATACCATCCATCGTAAAAAAATGGTTCACCGCTATTGCCTTCCACCTTAAGCGCAAGCGCATCTTGTGGGCGCATTCCTGGAGGGCATGGGATATATTCGAGAATGTCAGCTTCGGTAAACGCCGTGATCATGTCCACGCTGCCGCCTGCACCAACTTTGCAGACAACAGGCACTTCAGTTTGTTCGCTATTGAATGATGAAATTAAATCTTCGGGATTACACCCAAGTGCATTGGCTATTTTTTCCATCGCCTTAATACCAAGAAGCCTGCTTCCATTTTCAAGCCTATTCATATGGACAACTGAAAAGCCAGCCAACTCAGCAAGTCGCTCTTGGCTAATGCTCTTTTTCTTCCTGATTTCTTGAATGCGATTTTTCATGCGAATAAATAACCTTAAAGGACGTGTTTATGTAATAACCTAATGGGTTATTTTCTGTGTTGACTATATTAGCCTTTAAGGTTAAGTTATCTCCGTAACGGAGAGCTGCAATGAAACTCAAAGAATATCGCAATGAGCATAATATAACCCAACCCCAGATGGCGGAAAAAATTGGTGTTTCTCTTATTATGATTACTCGCTACGAGAACAAAAAACGCACACCAAGCGCAAAAATAATTAAGAAAATCTATGATGTTACATGTGGAAAAGTAACTCCAAATGATTGGTTTGAGCTCAAAAAGCCTCCTGAGATGATTAACACATAGTTAATAAATGCGCAATGAATAATTAATAAATTAATATTTTAACAAGGAGAATGACATGGCTGATACTGAAACCCCAAAACACGTTGATTCAACAGGCGATGAGCGCATCGTTAATAATGTTATGCGCCATGCTTATCGTGTGTTGGATGACAGCGAGAAACAACAGATGCAAGCCATTAAAGATGCGGGTTTATCATTTTTTGAATTGCTCGATTCGATAGGTCAGAGCCGAGAAATATCATTAGCAAAAACCAAAATTGAAGAAGCCGTAATGTGGGGAGTTAAGCACATTACAAATTGAACAATACCCTAGCGAAAGCGCGTGTTGAAGCGCAAACCAACCAGAAAATAGAGGTTTGGCGGAGCGCGTTAGTAGGAGTGTCATTGCTCGCTCAATGATATGTGAACGCCAACATGAATGAATCAGGCGTGACAGCCGGAGAGCTACGGCATTTGAAGTAGGGTAGAGCAGTAGTAGCTCGCTTGGCTCATAACCAAGAGGTCGGTGGTGCGAATCCACCCCCTGCAACCAATATAGTATGTGAGGGAATCATGGCACTGGGTAAGCGCAGAAAAGCAGAAGAAATCGCCACGGCGCGCAAATATGCCGAGCAGCTTATTGAGCAGTATATTGCGCGTGGTGAGGATGTTGACCCTGTGCGGGTGATGGAACTTACCAAGCTTGATAGCGATGAAGTTGTGCGGATTGCTAAGCAGGTTCAATCGCGGAGTGCAAAAGAAAGCACCCCCACCCCGACCCTCCCCCTGAAGGGAGAGGGAGTTTTTAGTGATGAGGTGGCGGCATGAGTACAGACCTAGCTTTTTCACTTTTTATTGTCAATGACGTGGATAGACCATGCGTTCAGCACTTGGCCGTAAGAAAAGGTCACGGGTTTATCTATGTTGATGATGCGCTGCGATCTAAACATAAGACGCTTATCGGCGATAATGCAACCTCGCTTGGCGTGTTTGGATTTAAAGAGGTGTCGCGCACTGGTCGTATGGTTACTTTTGAGCAGGTATGCCCCTGTGCTGCAACCTATGCCGATGGATATCCGCGCCAGTGGAATGATGTAAAGGCATTTTCGTTATCGCTAGATGATATTGATTGGGTGATGATATGAGCCTTTCCACCTTAAAATCTATTGTGTTGCAGCCTGCGGAGATGAAGGCTTTGCTTGCGGGTAAAAAGACGCGCAAGCGCGTGCCCATCGTGTTTGACCGTATCCCGCGCAGGTTAGTTAATGGCAAATATCTTGACCGTCGCAACGAGTTTAATCATCAGGGCATAGAGTATATTGGGGTGGTGGATACACGGGCGCATCTGCATGTTTTTCAGCGCGCGGGTGCGAGTAAACCCATCAAGGTGACTTGTCCATTTGGTGCAGATGGTGATGTGCTGGCGGTGCGCGAGGCATATGCCTATGCGATGATTATAGGCAAGGGTGTGTATGGTGATGCACTGTTTTCAGCGAATAAGGATTATATCTGCTATCAAGCTGGGCCTAAAGTGGAAGGGATGGCGTTTTGTCCTCCCGTGATTGGCAAGATGATGCCGCTTCATTTTTCGCGCATGGCACTGCGGGTTAATGTTCCGCATGTGGAACGGCTATGGGACGTGGATGAAGATGGAGCGCACGCTGAAGGGTTTGAGCATCGTGATCATTATAAGCGAGCCTACGCAAAACAGCATGGGGCTTGGGCATGGGGCAATAACCCGTTTATGTGGGCGATGGATTTTGAGGTGGTGGATACGTCGAAGGATGTATGGGAGTGGCAAAATACACTTATTGCAGCTAGTGGGGGGCGAACATGAAAAGTTGTTACCGCATTACCACCTTGCCGCCAAGTGTGAATGGAATGTATGCGCAGACGCAGCATTTTAACGCCAAAGGTCGGGTTAGCTCGCTACGGATTCGCAGCCGTGCATATGATGATTGGGGTGTTGTGGCTGGGCTTGAAGTGGCACGTCAGTACCCTGCAAAACATGCTGGGACGGTGGATATTATCTACCTCATCAAACGCCGAAGCGGCGCGCAGGATGTGGCGAATTTGGAAAAGGCACTCACGGACTTGCTGGTGAAGCAGGGTGTTATCAAGGATGATAACCGTGTGGAAAGCATCATGCCTGTGTGGGTTGATGATTGTGATGGGGTGGAAGTTTGTGTCACGGATTGTTCAGACCGTTTGTATCTGTTGGACAATGGTCAACGCTTCCCAGTGGTGCATTACCCTTTTGGTGTCAGCGCGGCAGGTAAGCGATTTGATAAAAAATCAGCACAAGAAGCATTTGGCACATCACGGAGGCAATCATGAAATATATTCCTGGTCTCACCAAATTACGTTCAGGCAAGCCTTTTCAAGAGCCGTTGGTTGAGCGTGTGAAGCGCGAGCCTGAGTTTACGGGGCAGGGCATTGATTTCGCCATTCGTGCGCTTGGTAGTCGGTTGGTGGTTGAAAAAACCTCACGCGGGGCAACACGCACATTACTGGATGGTCGGGATAGGTCAATACAGGTGATTATGATTGAGGCTCAAAAAGCCGCACAAGGAATACCCAGCGCAGCCAAAGGCGATGGGTGATGGGTGGGTGATTGCTTCGGCAGTCACCTGCTTTTAACGAATCGCGGCGGCGGTGAATTGCAATCGCTAGTGACTGAATACCCTCCAGTCCAGCCGCCGCGACATTTTATAGAGAGGGTGAGGGGGATTGCAATGGCACGAATACGAACGATTAAGCCAGAATTTTGGACGGATGAGAAAATAACGGAATGCAGCTTGCCTGCGCGCCTGTTGTTTATTGGCATGCTAAATTTTGCAGATGATAACGGCAATTTGGGGCGATCATCCAAGCGCATCAAAATGCAGGTTTTTCCTGCTGACGCTTTTGATTGTGAGCCACTTATTCAAGAATTAATCGACCAGGAATTACTCAGTGAGTATTCAGTGAGCACTCATGGAGTGAACCAGCATTTTCTACACATCATAGGATTTAACAAGCATCAGCTTATTAACCGACCAAGCAAATCATCTATCCCTTTACATCCATCACAACAACGTGAGTCATCACAGAGTGACACATCACCATCCAATGAGGACTCACTGAACCCTCATGGAGGACTCAATAAATACTCACTGAGCCATCACAGAGGACTCAATGAGGACTCAGGGACGGAAGGGAAGGGAAGGGATACGGAAGAGGAAGAGGAAAGGAAAGAGAGTGATTGTTCATTTCATTCACAATCACAGCTAGCTGCGCCTGCGGAAAATGAAAATAAATCTGAAAATGAATTTTTGAAGATTTCAAAACGCATTCAGGAAATCATCTGCGCACCATTGCCACTGGATATGGGGCATGTGCGAGACTGGATGGCATGGGGTGGGGATTATGCGCTGATTGAACGCACCGTGCTGAGGGTGATGGAGCGCAAAAGCGGTATACCACCAACAAGGCTGAGTTATTTCAACAACGCCATCAAGGAAGCCATCCAAGACCAAAACTCACCTGCACCGAAAGGACAAAACCATGCTCAACGCTCAAGCAACACCAATGGAAGCCACGAACCACAACGATTCGCCGACCAAGATTACTTTGCCGGAACTGAAGGATTCAACACCATTTCAGGTGTCAAGCCTAAAGCAAGCGAAAGTGGAATACGAGCTTGAAAAGCGCATTATTGATTTTGATTGTGCGGTGCATGGCGTAAGTCAGGTTGAGGTGCTGCGGGTGCATGGGTTAAGTGGTGATTGGTTGGGCGCGCGTTGCGCAGCCTGTTTTGAAGATAAAAAACGCCTTGAATCAAAACGCGAGAGTTTTTTACAGCGCGAAAATGAGCAGCAAGAACTTGCGCGTAAATTGTTAGCATCTGGTATTCCACTTTTGTTTAAAGGCAAGGGTTTTGATGATTATATACCGCAAAATGATGTAGCACAGAGCAACCTCAATTTATTGCGAGAGTATGCTGAAAACTTTCCAGAGATGGAGCGTAAAGGTCGCCCCATCTTGATGATTGGCACAACAGGAACAGGCAAGAGCCATCTTGCTAATTCCATCATTGATACAGTGATTCGTAAACATGGAAAGACCGCGATGATTGTTAATGCATGGGTGGCATTAGCATCGGTAAAAAAGACATTAAGCGGGCGCACAAAAATTGATTTGGAGGATGCAGTTAAAAAATATATTGCGCCTAATCTCCTTGCACTGGATGAGTGCGGGGCATCGCTTGGCACAAAGGCAGAGCGTGATATTTTTGCGGCTATCGTCAATGGTCGTCATGAGATGCGCAAGCCAACCATTATGATGAGCAACTATGCTATTCCGATGTTGATGAAGTATGTCGGCGAAATGGCCGTGGATCGCATGAAAGAAAATGACGGTTTGATTTGTGTTTTTAACTGGGAATCTTATCGTGGGAAGGCATGACGTATGGATCATGCCCTTGGTCATGTTGAACATATCACAAAAGTGATAAAGCTTATCATCGACGAAGGTGAGATAGGTCAGCAACGCATGTGGGCGAGGGTTTTGCTTCAGGCAATACAGGATGTGCAGGGGAAAGCAGTATCGGCAGCAAGCCAACACCATCAACATAAAACAAGGATTTGGCTTAAAACATTTTCTGAAGATATGGAAACTATCTGCGACTTAGCTGGTTTATCACCAAGTTTTTTTCATCATAAAATGACCCTGTGGTTGCGCGATGTAGAAAACACCATCACTGCCAATATAACTACTGATCAGCAGACTGTGGTGCAGGTATCTATCAATATGCTGCATGTGAACAGCATGCACTTCATCAGTGAGACTTCACATGTCGGCTGAAGGCATATTATAATACATCATCTAAGGAGTATGAACGATGTCAAATTATAATATAACACCAGTCATTCAAGATGGTTTTGTTTTAACCATCGCCGTTGAAGAATTCGAATCATCAGAAATAGATCTACAGGGTAATACTCTTGCTGGTCTTTATATTCCATCAAATTATTCAGGGACAAGCATTAAAATAAATGCGCGTCTTACTTCTGGTGGTGAAAGTTATACAGCATCATATGGCGGCGATGACATTAGCTATGATGTGGTCGCAGGTAAATATTGCCCCATCAGCCCAATTGAGACCGCAGGTATTCGCTTTTTAACGATCGAGTCCAATATCGCTCAAGTATCGACACCGGCAAATATTATTCCGGCTGTGCGCTATATCTAACCATTTATTTTTTAATAACCATCATTACAAAGGATAAGATCATGGGACACCCAACAACAGAAATTAAATATAAACGCGCCATCTCGCCTGTGTCTGTGGCGGATAATACTGCATTGGTATCGCAAATCATTGATTGTACGGGTGCGCGATTTTGTGAGTTCATCATTGAGACTGGTTCGCTTGCGGATGCGGATGCCACCTTTGCTGTGTTGGTGGAAGATGGTGATGCTGCAAACCTTTCTGACGCGGCGGCGGTCGCAGATGATTATTTGCAAGGCACTGAAGCTGCGGCAGGGTTTACCTTTGCCGATGATAACGAAATTCGTCGCATTCTATATCGACCACAAAAGAAATATGTGCGCTTGACTATTGCACCGTCCGCTAACGCAAGTGCGGCTGTTATTGCTGCGTTTGCTGCATTATCAGGCTTTGCTTATTTACCTATCACTCAACCCGAAAGCTAAGGCTTAGGGATAACCTTGTGGGTGGGGTAGGCAGAACCCCACCTGCTCCATCTGTCAGGAGTAACATCATGCAGTTAAATGTACGCTCAAACATACGAGAGTTCACGGCAGGGATGACGGACATCCAACGCCGCCAAATACCCTATGCGCTATCACGCGCGCTTAATGATACAGCAGTGTCGGTTCAATCGGCTGAGGTTGAAAATGTGCAACGAGTGTTTAAGAATAAAAAGAACTGGTGGAATCGTAATAACAGAAATACAGGTATTCGTGTTGAGTTTTCTAGTAAGAAGAAACTAACCGCTTCTGTCTATACCAATGCTCACTTTGCACAGATGCAAGAGGATGGTGGCACAAAGCTGCCAAGGAAACGCTACATTGCTATTCCAACGAATCAAGCACCAAAAAACATTCAAAAATCTGGTGGCGTTGCTAAGGCATTAAGCAATCCACGATCATTCATATCATCCTACAATGGTGAGACGAATGCTGCAGTATATCAGCGCAAGGGGAAGAAAACCTATCCTCTCAAAGTATTATTTGTCCTCACGCCTAAGGCTGAGGTTAAGCCTGCGATGCACTACATGGACACGGCAATGAATAGGGCAAAGCGTGACTTCAACGGCTACTTTGCGGAGCGTTTAAGTGTTGCATTGGCAACAGCAAAGCGATAATGTTGCATATACAGCACAAAAGGTACTCCCTCAGACCTCCGCCGTGGGTAACGTGCAAACCGCGGGCTGTGGCTAGATGTAAGGCAAAAAAAGGATGTTTCCGTTTCCGAAATTATGGCACAGAAAAAAGACATAAAAGGTGTTGGAGCGCCTTACTTAGCTAGCCTTTTTGGTCTTACAGAAAGGCGCATTAGGCAGCTTGCTGACGATGGAATTATCCCAAAATTACAGCATGGGCTGTATCCGCTTGATGATTCAGTGCGTGGTTACACGGTTTTTTTGCAAGAAGCGTCGCGTAAGGGCGGTGAGAAAAATGAAGACATACTTATTGCTCAGGCACGTTACGAAAGTGCGCGGGCTGATAAAATGGAGATGGAAGTTGCGCTGCGTCGCCGCGAACTTGTCTTGGCTTCAGATATTGAAACCGAAGTGATGAATATGGTGGCAAATTTTAGAGCGCGGTTGTTATCGCTCCCATCATCTATTGCGGCTCAAGGTCTTGGCATGACAAATCGCACAGAATTTGAGCGATTGGTAAGGATAAAAGTTAAGGAGGCACTTTATGAATGTGCTCGATACGATCCCCAGCAAACAAACGATGTGGAAGATACTCCGAAAAGTAGCCGCAAGCGTAAAGCCGCCACCAGAAATGACAGTAAGCGAGTGGGCGGACGCAGAAAGATATCTAAGCAGTGAAGCGAGTGCTGAACCTGGTAAATGGTACACTGATCGCGCGCCTTATCAGCGCGGTATTATGGATTCTATAAATGATCCAAGTGTTCATACTATCGTATATATGGCCTCGGCTCAGGTAGGTAAAACTGAAATAATCAATAATATGGCTGGTTTTCATATTGCTGAAGATCCATGTCCAATGCTTTTGCTTCAGCCTACTGTGAAAATGGCAGAAACTTGGAGCAAAGATAGACTTGTTCCAATGGTCAGGGATACCCCGTGTTTATCTGATAAAATTAAAATAAAAAGCAAAGATAGTGGAAACAGTATTTTACACAAAAGTTTCCATGGCGGTCATCTAACTATGGCAGGTGCAAACTCTCCATCGTCATTGGCAAGCCGCCCAATACGCATCTGCTTGTTTGACGAAGTTGACCTATATCCTGGAAGCGCGGGCGATAAAGGTTGTCCAATTGCCCTTGCCATGAAGAGAACAACCTCATTTTGGAATAGGAGAAAAATATTAGTTTCGACACCATCAATAAAAGGAAAAAGTCGCATTGAAGCGGCCTATGAAGAAAGTGACAAACGAGTTTATCATGTGCCTTGCCCGCATTGCAATGTGTTTGATGAGTTGAAATTTTCTAATTTAATACGTCCACATGATGATGCAAAGCCAGATGAATGGGGTTATTTCTGCCCGCATTGCGGCGCAGAAATCGAAGAGCGTTATAAAATGAATATGCTTAGAAAAGGCAAATGGGTTTCCCGTGCTGAGTTTAAAGGAATTGCTGGTTTTTACATGAATGAAATGTATTCGCCGTGGGTATCATGGCAAGAAATGATTGAAAATTTTTTGCAGGCTAAAAAACTCCCCGACACACTCAAGACTTTTATTAATAGTAGCCTAGCCGAAACGTGGGATGAAGATAATGAAGGCGAGACGATTGAAGCTGATGATGTGCTTGGTCGTGCTGAAATTTATAAAGCGCAAATCCCTGCGCAAGTGTTGATGCTCACTGCTGCAACTGACGTGCAGGATGACCGCTTAGAGGTTGAGATTTTAGGCTGGGGCGAAGATAAAGAGACGTGGAGTATTGAGCATCATGTCATCTGGGGCGACCCATCAACAAAGGATGTATGGCAGCGGCTTGATGATATTCTCACCGCAGAATATCAGCATGAATATAAGGTGAGCATGAAAATTAGTGTTGCCGTAGTCGATGCAGGTGGGCACCACACGGAATCTGTCTATCAATATACCAAAATGAAGCAGGCGCGTGGCAAGAAGATTTATGCTGTGCGTGGTCATAGTGTTAGAAATCAGCCAATTCTAGCGAAGGTTTCGCGCAATAATGATTATAAAGTTAAGGTATTTTATGTCGGGACAGATACAGCTAAGGAACTGATTTATTCTTACCTAAAAATACGCACTGGGGCTGGGTGCATGCACCACCCAAATACTTATGATGAAGCCTATTTTGAGCAGCTTACAGCCGAGCGCAAGGTGCAATCTTTTGAAAAAGGGCGTAGCACAACAAAATGGGTATGTCCTAAAGGAAAGCGCAACGAGGCTTTAGATTTGAAGGTTTATAATTTTGCTGCGTATCAGATTTTGAAGCCAAATATGACCGCGGTAAAGAAGCGTTTTCTTGATTCCATCGAAAAACAAACCCTTCACGCGCAGGATGCGGCATTGGATAATAATCCAGTAAAGCCAGCACAAAAACGGCATGTCGCTGCGCCGCGACGAAAAGGGGGGTTTGTTAAATCATGGTGACTACTTTAACCACAGAACCTTCATCTTTTTATAAAGGCGATAATGTCTCGTGGACAAAAACGCTTGCAGATTATCCTGCATCCATTTGGACGCTGACCTATTATCTGCGTGGCGCATCCAGTCTTGATATTAATTGTACGGATGATGGTGATGACCATATTGCGACCATCAGTGACAGCCAATCGGCTGGGCTAGAAGTGGGTGATCATTGGTGGCAGCTTATTGCTACAAAAACGGGTGAGCGAAAAACAATTGCAAACGGTCAGCTGAGTGTTTTGCAAAGTCTATCTGATGTTTCTGGTGCACATGATGGCCGATCACATGTCAAAATCACGTTGGATAATCTCAATGCGATGATTGAAAATAGGGCGACGCTTGACCAACAATCTTACTCTATCGCAGGGCGTAGTCTTTCAAGAATGACACCAGACGAAATACTAAAATGGCGCGATACATATGCCGCCAAATATAAGAAAGAGAAAGATGATATTGATATTGCCAATGGCAAAAAAGTTAAGAAAAGCAAAGTACAGGTGAGGTTCAACACATGAGTATTCCTCGCACAATAAGGGCAACACCTTATGTACCTAAAAAGTCATTTCGCAGCGCGGTTCGTTTTCCGCGCAGCGGTTCTCGTTTTTTAGATGCAGCAAAGCAGGATGATTTAACGGCTGGATGGACATCAACCAATTACAGCGGTGATGCCATTTTGCGTGGACAACTTGATATTGTTCGCGCTCGTTCACGCGACTTGTGTTCAAATGAGCCGTATTTTCGCCGTTTCCTTGGTTTGTGTGAAGAAAACGTGATTGGGCCTGATGGCATTTCACTTCAGATGCGTGTTATTGAAAAAGACACCAAAGAAGGTGTGGTGATGGATGAATCCGCCAATCGTATGATTGAGGCGGCGTGGTATAAATGGACAAAAAAACGTAACTGCACCTTGAATCAGCGAGATTCGCTCATTGCCCTTGAACAGATTGCGCTTCGCACTGTTGCGCGTGATGGAGAAATATTTATTCGAAAAATTCGTGGAGCAAAAAATGATTTTCGTTTTGCGTTGCAAATGATTGAAGCTGATCATGTGGACACGCGCCATAATGAAGAATTTACAAATGGTAATTATATACGCATGGGCATTGAATATGATGCAAACGATATTGTTATTGCGTATCATATTTTAAAACGCCACCCCGGTGATTACGCTTACCAATCTGGTATAAATCAGCAGCGCATCCGCATCCCAGCAAGTGATATGGTGCATTTATTCGTACGCGAGCGACCGAGTCAGTCGCGTGGTATTCCTTGGGGCGCATCCTCTATGACGCGCAGTAAGATGCTTAGTGGTTATGAACAGGCAGAACTTGTCGCAGCGCGTGCAGGTGCATCAAAAATGGGGTTTTTTACCTCACCTGATGGGCAGGGATATACTGGGGATGGTGAAGGATTAGATTCTGACGGAAATAAAGTGACCATCACTGAAGCTGACCCTGGCACGTTCGAGCAGTTGCCTGCTGGTGTGGATTTTAAAGCCTTTGATGTTGATCATCCATCATCTGCTTTTGAATCATTCACCAAGCGCATCCTGCGCGGAATTACCACGGGTTTTGGGGTTGGGTATAATGCGCTTACCAATGATTATGAGGGGGTGAATTATTCATCTTTGCGTCAGTCGCACCTGACAGAGCGTGATTATTGGCGCAAGCTGCAATCGTGGATGATTGAAAATCTGTTGGGAGAGATTTTTAGCGATTGGTTGTTGATGTCAATTACCAGCGGTCAGCTTCAGCTTCCAATTTTAAAACTAGATAAATTTGATGCGGCAACATGGCGGCCGCGCGGATGGACCTGGGTTGACCCAGTCAAAGAAATTACTGCGAATAAAATGGCCATAGAACTTGGTCTTGATTCGGCGACAAACATCATTGCGCAGCAGGGTCGTGATATTGAAGACATCTATCAGGACATGAAGAACGAGGCTTCACTGCGTAAAAAGTACGGTTTAGAATTAACGCCAAGTAGTACAACGGTTATCTTTTCGGGAGATGCAACCAATGCCGCAAGCCAATAATGATTTTAAAGTGAGAGGCACACTTCGCCGTGATGCGATGTTTGATGCTGAAAGCATTCAAACAGAGGCGCGTACCATTGAGCTTGTTTTTTCAACTGAAGCAGAAATTGAGCAATGGTACGGCATCGAAGTACTTGGTCATAAAAAAGGCGAGTGTGATTTGACACGCTTTGCAACAGGTACGGCCGCATTGTTATGTGACCACAACTGGAAAGACCAAGTTGGAGTGATTGAAAGTGCCTCTGTTGGAACAGACCGCATGGGTCGGGCTGTGGTTCGTTTTGGGAAAAGTGAACGTGCCGAGGAGATTTTTCAAGACGTTGTGGACGGAATCCGCCGCAATGTGAGCGTTGGCTACTATGTTAATAGCATGGAAGTTGTTGAGGTTGGTAAAGATGGCTACCCAACAAAATATCGTGCAACGAATTGGCAGCCTTTTGAAATTAGTATTGTTTCTGTGCCTGCAGATATTGAGGCTGGCGTTGGTCGCGCTGCCGAAGATACCGAGCGAGAAATTATCCCTATTGAACCAATATCATCCCAAAAATTACAGGAGAATAAAGCTATGCCAGAATTAAATCAACCTATCGCTAGTGCTGCACCAGCTGCACCAGTAGCTAATGTCCAAGAGGTGCAAAATCGTACCCGTGATGATGAGCGCAATCGCATTCGCTCTATCAATGAGTTTGCTGCGAAGTTCAGCGGAAAAGCTGGCGGCGTGACAGAGCTTGCAGCACGAGCTGTCGAGTCAGGACTGACAGTCGAAGCTTTCCAATCGCAATTATTGGATGCGCTTTCTACTGTGCCAGATTCTGGCGTTCGCATTGCAGATCATCAAGGCATGAAAGTTGGTCTTACTGAGCGTGAGGCTAATAATTTTAGTTTTTTCCGCGCAATGCGTGCAATCGTCAATGACGACAAAAAAGAAGCTGGATTTGAAATGGCTGTCATTGAAGAGACGCGTAATCTTGTGATACGCGGTGGTGGGCAGCCTCGCGGCAACATCCTTGTTCCGTATGATGTCATGGTAGCGCGAAACATGAGTGTTGGTGGTTCAGGTTCGGGTGCTGAGCTTGTGGGTACTACGTTGCGTGGTGATGCTTTGATTGATGTATTACGTTCAAAACTTTTAGCTCAAAAACTTGGTGTCAATTACATTCCCGGTCTTGTTGGTAATGTTTCGTTTCCAAAAATTACCAATGGCGGAACGGTTTATTGGGTGACGGAAGGTAATGGCCCAACCCAAACAACGCTTGGTACAGGTCAACTTGTGTTGTCTCCAAAAACCATTGCAGCAAAATCAACCATTACGCGCCGATTGATGCAACAATCTTCTCCTCAGGCAGAGGGTTTAGTGCGTGATGATCTTATGAAAGGTGCTGCTGGTGCAATTGACCAAGCACTATTTAACGGTGATGGTGTTGGTGGTGAACCGCTTGGTATTGTCAATGTTTCTGGTGTTGGTTCGGTTAGTATCTCTGGCTCATTCTCTTGGGATAATGCCATTGAGCTTGAGTCGGACGTTGAAACCGCTAACGCCTTAGAGGGTAATCTTGCTTATGTTACTACCCCATCTATTAAGGGGGGTGCTAAGAAAACCCTCAAATCATCTGGTGTTGCTGGATATATTTGGGATGAGGACAAAATGAACGGATACACCGCTCATTCTAGCACTGGAGCTCCATCTGGTAAGGTACTGTTTGGTAATTGGTCAGATGTCATCATTGGTCAGTGGGGGATTATGGATATCTTGCTTAATCCTTACGCAAATAATGATGGAGGGCTTGATATTTCCATCTTCCAAGACGTGGATGTTGGGGTTCGTCACGCCGGTTCGTTTAGTATCGCAGGTTAATATCTGATTGCTTGAGTGGGGGGTATTTCCACGCCCCCACTTGGGTAGATAGAATGTGGAAAATAATAGATGGGATATTTTTATGTCTGAGAAAAAACAACCAGTTGAAATTACTATTTTTCGCCAATGCCTTTACCAAGGGCAGCCACAAAAAGTAGGAACAAAGTTGACGCTATTGCCTGAAGTTGCCGCTGATTTTGTGCAATCAGGTCGTGCAAATCTCACAAACTTACTCACTGCTGAACAGAAAAGTTTGATTGATGCAGCTAAACAAGGTGAAAAACTATCACCTAAGGCTGTTAAGGTTATTGGTAAAGAAGATAATAAAGAAGAAAAAGCGGCATAACATGGCATTTGCTGAAGATTTATCCGCTTTTTTTCGGGACGAAGATTTTGGGGTGAGTGCTACGCTCACCCCTTCTTCTGGTTCTGAGCGAACCATCATGGGTATTTTTGATGCAGAATATGTTGCAGCAGAAGCAGGGGGACAGGTGGCAATTTCAAGCAACCTTCCCATTTTTACCTGCAAAACGAACGATGCAACCAATGCAGCCGATGGAACTTTAGTTGTTGGCGGTGAAACCTATCAAATCATAGAAGTTCGCCCAGACGGTACAGGGGTAACCATACTCATTTTAGAGCAGGTATCGTAATGACACATGCGCGTCAACAAATCCGTGAGGCTATTGTCGCAGCGATTAAAAATGCTGTGCCAGAGGTGAGCGAGCGCGTTTATCCAAACCGCGTGAAAGTGCTGCGTGATGAGCTGCTGCCCGCCATCTGCGTTTATACGCTCGATGAAACGCAAGAAAGACAAACACAAGAGCATGTGATGCGCTCCCTTGATTTGGTGGTTGAGTGTTACGTTAAAGAAAACGATGGGTATGATGTTGCGCTAGATGATATTGCGGTCGGAGTTGAGGCTGCCATTAAGGTGGTTTCTGATGCAGGTGATGTAGTGCAGTTTATCAATCCAGTTAGCCATGAAGTGACCTTGCAAGGCGAGGCTGAAAAGATTGTTGCGGTTTTAAGAATTAGCGCACAGGCGAGTTATATCACTGCCTTTGGCGTAGCAGATGTTATCACATAGGAGAATGGTCATGGCTAAAGAATCTAAAGAAAATATCCTGCATGTTGTGGCGGATAGCGTGCATAAGCAGCTTAAAAAAGGCGATGTGCAGCTAGTGTTTAATGGTGATTTTCGCCGCTGCTTAGATGCAGATGTTTTGGCGATTACGTCGCGCAGTTTTTTTGAGTCCGTCAAAAATGATGCACAGCCATTTTGGCGGTTTCGCGGCAAAAAGATTATTGCCAATTTTGATACAGGATTGGACGGCGTAGAAATTGTGGATGTGGCGGATGATACAGCCATTATTGAGTATATCAAAAATAGCTTTGAGTGCACGCGGGTGCTGCGTCACGATGGCTTCACGCCGCCAGATACAAGCGTATAATAACATCATCAATTATTTTTATCAGGGAGTTTTATCATGGCAGCGTCTAAGGGTCGTAGTTTTGTTTTAAAAATGGGAGATGGTGCTGGGTCTGAGGTGTTTACTCAGGTTGGCGGCATCAAAACCACAGGATTTCAGTTATCGGGAGAAGCTGTGGATGTTACCACTAAGGATTCTGCTGGTTGGCGCGCCCTCCTTGCTGATGCTGGAGTAAAATCCATGAGCATTTCGGTGGATGGTATATTTAATGACTCCGTCATTGAAGAAACCTTCCGTGCTGCTGCTGCTGCACAGACTATTCATAATTTTCAAATTTTGGATGGAACAACGGGAGATAAATGGCAAGGCGCGTTTCAAATCACAAGCTATAGTCGCGCGGGAGATCATAATAATGCAGTGACCTACAGCGCAACGCTCGAATCATCTGGGGCAGTGACGTTCACTGCTGCTTAATTTTTACCAAACATTATTTTTTAGGATTCTGCCATGAGTACAACTACTTCGCGTCGCACAATTACTTTGGAATTTGATGGGAAAACATACGAAATCACCCCAAGTTTTAAGGTGGTTGATGCCATTGAGTCGGCGATTAACTTATCTTTTATGTATGTGCCGGTGATTTTTTCGGGGTCATCCTTTAAATTAGGGCAGTTGGCGCGGGCTGGTTATGGAATTTTGTCGGCTCATGGTAAAACCACCGAGAAATATGGTTTAGAGCAAATTGGTGAAGCATTAGTTGTTGGTGATAATGCTATAAATTTACGCCGATGTGTCGTTCAAATAGCTGACCATTGGCTTAATAATGTTAAGTCATTGGATGAGGGCGGCGAATCAGAAAAAAAGCAGGAAGCGGAGGAAGTGACCCCATAGCCGCTTTCTCCGAGTTCGCACTTGGTCGGCTTGGGTGGTCGCCTGAATCTTTCTGGAATGCCACGATGTTTGATATGGCATGTGCCATTAAAGGTTGGCGCATTGCCAATGGCATCAAGCCAAAGGGCTTAAGCCATGATGACGCAGAGGAACTCTTAGAATTGATGCGAAGGGAAAAGGAAGGGTTGCTATGAGCCAAAAAACACAGGGGCTAAAATTTGATGTCACTGCGGATGGCTCACAAATTGATAAAGCCTTTGCAACCATGCTTGGCTCAGCAAAATCCTTTAGTGCGAATCTTGCATCTACGCTAGCAGTGGGTGCTGCTGCCGCCGCCACAGGGCTTGGCGTTATGGTCAAAAATGCCATTGATGTGGCGGATAATCTCAATGATCTCTCTATTCGTCTTGGTGTATCGACTGAGGCACTCTCACAGCTTGAATATGCAGCAAAATTGAGTGGTTCTAGTTTAGAGACATTATCTAGCGGCATGGCAACGGCAAGCAAAAATATAGGGCTTGCCGCAGATGGCACTGGAAAAGCGCAGCGTGCGCTACAGCAGCTCGGCATCGATGCAAAGCAACTCAAAAATCTATCACCTGATCAGCAATTATTAACGATTGCGGATGCGCTTGATGGTGTAAGTAATGCAAGCGATAAGACAGCTATAGCTTCAAAAATATTTGGTGGTGCTGCAGGTGAAATGTTGCAGATTGTTGATGGCGGCTCTGCAAGTCTGCGCGCCATGATGCAAGAGGCGGATGCGCTCGGCATTACTTTATCAACTACTGCTGGTCAGGGTGCTGCAAATCTTAACGATGAAATTGACAAACTAGGTGGTCGTTTTGATGGGTTTGCAGTTTCCATTATGTCTCGCGTTGTACCTGCTATCAATGCACTGATTGATGATTTCTATATTTTATCAGGTGCGGCAAATCAGGCATCAAGCCAAGCGATTGAAGCGGAGATGCTGCGTGTGGCGCGCGCATCCAAAATACTTGATGAACAAATTAAAAAAGGCGGAGCACCAAAAGAAGTTGATACGTTAAATCGTAAAAAACTTGGTGAAATGAAAAAAAATTATCTTGATCTCTATAATACAAAGAATGCAGTTGCAAAAAAAGAAACTGAGCTTGATAAAAAACGCGCTGCTGCACAAGCCGCTGCACAAGCCGCATTAGAAAGAGCGTCAAAAAGCGGAGGTGGTAGTAAGACTCAACAGAAAAAAATTAATGAAATAAAAGAGATAGATAAAGAAAAAGAAGCGGCGGCAAAAAAAGAGCGTGCACGTCTTGATGAAGCCAGTAAAGATTTTGACCGCCGCGTTGATGAAAATCGCAAAAAACAAGAAGAAGCTGAAAAAGCAAATGCAGCCGTGTGGCAACATGCAATTGAAAACACGCAAGATGCTTTTGCGGATATGTTGGTTGCTGGAAAGTTCTCTTTTGAATCACTTGCTGATATTGCCAAGCGCGCAGCGGCAGAAGCGGCAGCGGCATGGATAATCAAACCTGTGTTTAATGCCGTAGGCTCGTTGATTACAGGTGGAACTTCTAGCAGTGTGGGCGGTGGTGGAGCTGGCATGTCAATTGCTGGCTCTTTAGGTTCAAAGGCTATCGGTCTGACAGGCATTGGCGCAAGCATCAATGCCGCAGGCGCATCTGCATTGCCAGCACTCTTTGGTACAGGTGCGCCTGTAGCTGGTGTTGTTGGCCCATCGCAAATGGGTGCTTTATCAGGGCTTGGGCTTACTCCGGCAACCTTAGCACTTGGCGCGGCTGCGATTGCCGCTCCTATGATCATCGACGCTTTTAAGGGTAAGCCTCACCCAGCATCATCCTTTGGTGCATCAGGGGTTAATTCACTTGGTCAGATCACTGGAGCCAATCTTTTATCAAAACATACCGATACCTCTTATGCGAGTGGCTTGATGTCATCACTGCAAGATGCCACCACCAAGCTTGCAGCCGCAGGATTAAATCTTGGTGGTATTGGTGGAGGCCTGCAAGGTGGCATTGATAATGGCACAGGGTTTTTAAGCTTTGGCGATTGGTCTCGAAAAAATCCTTTGGATACGGTTACTTTTAAACAAGGTGATGAGCAGGAGGCATTATCCAAATTTTTAAAATTATTTATTCAAAACTCAAGCAATCTGGCGAGTGTATTTGATGCCGACCTCATTCCTGCACTCAAAAATGTACAGGTTGAAGGCCGACAATTTGCGGATGTTGTGGATGAAATTGTCACAATGGCAAATAAGGATGATGAACGCAAAAAGCTCAACGCAGATGTGCAGGACAGTATTTTACAAGCAACCGATGAACAGGCTTATAAAATCAAGCAAATCAATAGTGAGTTTGATGCATTGCTCAAGACTGCACAAGGGCTGGGTGCTGATACAACACAGATAGAGTTATTGCGCAAAATATCACTGGATCAGGTGGATGGTAATTCTGAATTGGTAGATATGTCAAAAAATATGGCGAGTATTGCAGATTCGCTCACTGGGACGCTCAATAGTATGTTGCTTGGTGCCAATAGCGCACTATCGCCAGAAGAGCAGCTCGCGCTTGCCAATAAGAATTTTAATGCTGCCATGAGTTTTGGTGATTATGCTGCGCTGGGTGATGCAGGTACGGCTCTCACAGAAATTGCACGTGCGCAGTTTGGCAGCAGCAGTCAATATAAAGGTGTATTTTCGCGTGTCACGAGTGGTCTTAAAAAAGCCATATTCACCAATATGAGTGGGGCAGTCTCTAATGCGCAACAGGCGGTGAATGTTGCCACAGGAACCGTTAAATCATCCGCCGAAGATTTGCTCGCAGAACTTCTTAAGCAGCAGCAAAAGACCAATAACTACATTAAGTCTATGTCAGTCAAGGCAGCAGCTTCATGAGCATCTTTGATAACCCATATTCGCAACGCATTCTTACGGCAGAAATCACCTATTATGATGTGGTGGATGCGGTCGAGAAGGTATTTTATGCAGCAAGTGAATCCTTTGCCACTGGCGCAGGTGATACGCCAGAGCATACGCAGTATATTGGTTGCATTCAAGATGATGTTTTTTTTGAGCGCAGCATGTATGCAGGAGAAAATATTGGTGGTGCGGCGATTCCTGATCGTGGGGCATTGACGCTAATCAATACGATTGACCCTGACGGCGTGACGTTGCTTGATGATTGGAGTGACCCTTCTTTAGTTGCGGTTGATGGGCGCAGCATTAAGATTTATTTACATGAACAAAGTGGGTTGTTTTCTGAAAGAATAAAAGTTTTTGATGGGAAAGTTGCTGAAATAAGCATCGATGAGAATGTAATTTCTCTCATTTTTATGAGCTATGCACTCACTCTTCAAAAGTCAATCATCCGTAGTAAATTTGCTGGGACTGGTGGTGATGAGGGAGCTAGTAATTTTACAGATAAGCCTAAGCCGCTGGTTTTTGGCAAATGCTACAGCGTACCATGCTTGATGCTAGATAATGCCACATTGCGTGGCCACGTGCATGACGGAGCAGGCGACGCATCCGTTTCGGCATTTCTTGAGGTGCGTGATATGGCATATCCTTTAGTATTGAGTACAGATTATACTGTAGATGATGCAAATGGTATTATTGACCTTGTTGCATCACCTGCAGGTGATGTGGTGGTCGATGTTGAAGGCTCAGAACTCTCAGGCACCTATAGCGCAAAAGCTGGATCAATATGTTCGTATATTGCTGGGGTCTATGCCGCAAGTGATGTTGATACCGCTACTATTACCGCCGTGAATAGTTCTGCACCGCAGATGCTCGGTCTCTATGTTGACAGCGACACGACGATGTTTGACGTGATTGATGAAATATCACGTGGCATAGGCAATCCGTCATTGTCACATGGATTTAATCGCGCAGGTGAGTTTACCATGCAAATGTTCGCATTACCTAGCGGCACGGCGGCGATGGAGTTTGATGATATTGATATTATTGACGAGACGATAAATCGCGCGCAGATTGGTAAGGTAGCATATAAGGTTACGTTGCGCGGCTGTAAAAATTGGTCAACGACTGATAAAGGCTCAATGGCAAGTGCGCTGGATGATACGACAAAAGAACTCTACGCCGCAGAGTATCAAATCACAGCCAGCGCAGAAGATGTTGGTATCAAAACTATTTACCCTGAAGCTTTAGAACTCAAGATGGATACGCTTATTTCGGATGCAACACAATTAAGCGACAGGGCGGCGGCGTTACTTGATTTTTGGGGCACTCCGCGTTTTGCCTATAGCATGACGCTCAATCTGCGACCCTTAACGCTTGAACTTGGTGATGTTATTTTAGTGACACATCCAAGATTTAGTTTGTCGTCTGGCAAGCTACTGCGCGTGGTGACATTGCGTGAATATTATCTTGAGGGGCGAGTGGAATTAGTCGGGGTAGCATAAATGGCTAAAGCTGCATTACATTACGATGATTTAATCAAGGATGCTACCATCACGGCGAGCAGCGAAGTAGGTACGCTCGTAGTTGAAAATTTGCAAAATTACCATTCACGCCGCATTTGGCGCGGTGCAAGTGAGGAAGAAACATTGATTGCTGACTTTGGTCAAGCTGAATATTGCCAAGCGACTTGGCTAATTCGTCATAATTGTAGTGCGGAATCTGTGGCGCGGATTCGTATTTCCGACAATAGTGACCTCTCATCACCAACCTATGACGCTGATTTTTATGTGTGGCCATCATTAGAAGGATACGATGAAGGTGTCTATGATGGGACGCGTTTTATTGGCTATGATGGCGCACCCAACACCACTTTATTGCCGCGTGAGGTTTTTAATGCCTCTTTCATTTTAACCAATACAGATGATGCTCTTATCGTTCGGGCAAATGACACATTATACACAGGGCAATATTTGGGTATTACGATTAAAGATGATTCTGGGACGCTGGTTGAAGCAGGTGTATGGCGAGCAGGTCGGCTTTTTATGCCTGAGTATGATGTGAGCGCAAATCGTCAGTTTGGTTTCAATGACCCCTCCATACGCCTTACCTCAGTTGGTCAAGATGTCTGGGTATCTGCTAAAAACAAGCACCGAATGGAGAGTTTTTCTTGGGATTTCTTACACGAAACAGAGGTCAATACGGATTTGTTTTTGCTTGGTGCGGTGAATGGAACGTCACGCCCTGTGATTTATATGCCTTTTGTGGAAAATAGTTTTCGCGCACTCACTGGTATTATTTACGGATTGCTTGAAGACTGGAAGCCTCAACAAGTGCGCAGACGCTATGACTATTATTCATACGCCACTCAAATGACCATCAGGAGTATCTAATATGACGATTACCGCAACATCCTTTCCTGCGCGTGGCGAGAGTAACCCAATGACACGCCCAACAACTGGCATTGAATCCTTGTTGCTTGACCTGCAGGCACAAATAAACTCACTCACGATTGGTAGCGTGACAGGAAAAAATCTTTTTTATGCTGATACCCTGACATCTGCCGTCAATGTTACGATGACAGCGCAGCCTAATATTCTTAAAATGAGCATGACCACGAGCGGCAAATATGTGAAGCTTGGAAGTTGTACAGCAGAAGATACGCTTTATGACGGTGGTGTCTATTGGGTATGGAACGCTGGATCCTATGCCTTTGATGTGCAGGATAATGCTGGAACGGTGATTGTAACTGCACTTGCACCCGGTGAAATTGTTGGCTTGATGTGCATCAGCGATGCTACTGCGGCTGGGGAGTGGCAAGTTTTTGGCCGTCAAGAAAATATCTACTCATCAGAAACACAAAGCTCATCAGTTGATGTTACTAGAACTTCACAGCCTAATGTTTTAAAAATGAGCATGACTGCTGCTGATAAATACCTGAAACTCGGAAGCTGCACAGCACAGCCATCGCTTTATGACGGTGGTGTCTATTGGGTATGGAACGCTGGATCCTATGCCTTTGATGTGCAGGATAATGCTGGAACGGTGATTGTAACTGCACTTGCACCCGGTGAAATTGTTGGCTTGATGTGCATCAGCGATGCTACTGCGGCTGGGGAGTGGAAAATATTCGGACGGCATACTTCAACACGTAATGTTGAGAAAACAGTATCCTTTACGCTTGATGCCAACGCAAATAATGTCACCTATAAATTAAATCATGCTTCCACGGCCATCAACGTGACGGTGCCGCCTAACTCAAGCGTTCCGCTGGATATTGGATCGCAAATAGTTTTTTTACGTTATGGCGCGGCGGAGTGTAGTTTTTTGGCCGGTAGTGGCGTGACGATTCAAAAGGCTTCATGGGCTGGACTTGATATTCTTGATCAATATACGATGGCTGGCCTTATAAAAATTGGTACTGACGAGTGGTCATTAGTGGGGAATGTGTAATGCTTTTATTACCCATCATTCAGAATGTTCCTCGCGCTCGGTATTTTGCGCAATTTGACGGCGTAGAAGATCGCATTGAAGGGGGTATTCTTAATGTATCTGGCAAGCAGATGACGCTTGCTTTTATGATGTCAGGAGCAGAAAACTTGCCAACCACACAAGTTGCCGGTTTTTTTGGTGATCACGATTATCAAAATGGCATCATGATGTTGATGAATAAACATTCTTCGTCTCGAACAGCCTTAAAGTTTCAAGCTTATAAGGCTGGTTCTGTGGTTGCCGAATTTTCAAGCAATGCTGGCAGCAGCCATATTGCCTTGAATGGGCAACATCATCTGCATATTGCCTTCAACCTTGCGTCAAGTTCGGCACATGTTTTTAAGGTGGATGGCGCAACGCCTTCTAATTTTACGTGGAGTTCCAACGTCAACGTCAACCTCGCATGGTCGAATGTGTCACTACAAATTGGAGGCGGCATAGATTCATTGCATGATGTAACTACCTTTGCACCATTAGGATTTAGCAATGTTTTTATTGACGATTCCTATATTACAGACACAACACTTTTTTATGATAATACAATAGGAAAATTAAAAAACATAGGTTTGCGTGGTCAGCGCGTAACAGGCTCAGTGCCATTGGTGTTTTTGGATGGATATAAGCACTTCACGAATCGCGGAAGAGGTGGCACATTTAGTGTGTCGGGTGCACTCACACAGGGCGAGTTAGCACCGATATAGTGAGGTCATATGAGTCATTTATTGACGTTTTTTGATGAAAAAAAACAAGGTTCCCCCTTTGATGCTGGCTTTCCCTTCCCCTTGTCAGAACCCGTTATGCTGTATTGCTACGGTGATTCAAATATCGCTGCTGCTGGTGGTACGACCAACACACCTTACGTAGAAATATGCCGAGGGCTGCCTCCGCTACTGGAAGCATACTCACGTGGGCGCGTGAAATTCGATGCAAATAATAATTTCGGTTTCGGCGGCGATACCACTGAAGACTTACTCATTTGGTTACAAGGAGGAACTCCCACTAACACAGGGAATTATGAGCGAAAACCATTATTCATCCCCACAGATGGATGTGTGTTTCTTGAAATTCTAACTAATGATTTTAGAGACTCTGCGTTTAATTACAATACGAGTGTTGATCGTATGACGGCAATAATCAACATATTCAAAGAAAATGGAAATTTTATCTTTGTACAAAATGTTAAACCATTAAGTGATGAAAATGTAGATTCTGAGCGCATGGAAGATGTTTTGCGTATGCGCGCTTGGATTAAAACCAAATGCAAAAACGACTATATGCTAAAAGAGATCGACGGCACAACCGCAATCGCCAATTCTAATTTTACCATCAAGTCAGCCTATGATATCGGCGATGGACTACATTTCAATGCCGCAGGGCGCGAAGCACAAATGCAATACGCTTGGAATATTGAGGGTTTAAAGGACTTTATCGGATTTCTACCTTTCTATTCTCCATATAATAACATCCTTGTTAATCCAAAACTTTCTGGATCTGGAGGGACAAACTCTGCATCAAGCTATACTGGTATTGTGCCAACAGGATGGACGGTCACTCAATTTGCCAAAGACTCATCTGGCACAAGCGTAACTGCTGAATGTAGCTACGAAGGATATTACGATAGCGACGGTGATTTTAACATTTATGCCAATATTCCATCCGCATCAGGCAATGGGCAGGAATATATTTATATTACCCAAACCTTGTCTGGGTGGGCTGTTGGCGATGTGCTTGACATGCGCGCTCTGCTACAAACAACAGAGGCAATTAATGCATTTTCGGCAAGCATTCTCGCTTCAATTACACGCCCTAATGGAGATAATATTGCTATTAATTATCGCTACGGCGCGAATGGTTATTACGCCCATGATTTTATTGCAGTTAACGACGAAATGGGAGCTTACTCAAGCTCTTTTTATGTCATTCCCTCCGACGCAACAGCCATCAATATAAGAATTATTGTTGGCGTACAACGCAGAACAGGGTTGATGTCAAAAATTAACATGAAGCTTAAAAGCTTGCATGTGGGCGTGCCAAATTCAACTTTGGTGAATCCAACAACAGATCTCTTAATACAAAACATATCAACTAGTATCCCAGCAGGAACAAAAAAACCAGCCACACCAACCACAATCACCACAATAAACCCTACTATGACGGCGGTTTTCGCCTATGGAGCGCGCCCAGCAAGTGCTGATACGGCGCATAGTCCCAATCATTATGTTTCTAAGGTTACTCTCACCTCAACATCTTTGACAAATGAGACATATACAAATACGGGTGGTTCAACATCTATTTTGTATAGTTTTGCTGGTGTCCAACTACCTTCAGAGTGGATCGAATCTGTGCAGCGTGTCACCGTATCCATGACTGGTACTCAAGGGTCTAGTTCACCTGTTCTCGGTGCAATACCAATACCAGTATCAAAATCTAGGTCAATCGCTTATATCCAAAACGAGGTTGGTGTAACCTGCGGGTCTACATCACAGGTCAACATAGACCATATTGTTGATATTAGCACGGATGGAGCAAGTGTTGAGGTAACGGCATCACCATTGATTGGTAGTTCATCTCGTAATGTAACGGTCACTGTTATCCAGTTGCGTCGCGGCATCATCAAAAACAAGGTAAATGGCAGCATTTCTATTGCTACATCCTCGGCATCTGGCACAAGTTCTCTTTCCAGTCTCAATGGCGGAGCTGGGGTTGCTGATGGTAATACTTTGGTATTCCCTCGCGGATTAATTCAGGGTGGTGTCTCATCAACAAATGCCTCTGTTGCTTACGCTCGTACTCACCGTTCTGGCAATACTATTACATCTACAAGAGGCGTAGCAGATGCGTCGACAAGCCTAACTACCGCTTTCACCGCCTTGGAACTGTACGATGGCTATATCAACGTGCAACCAAAAGAAATTACCATTGCCTCTGGTGGCACGACGGGAACAGTAGCCTTAACGAGTGTTGATACATCCAGAACCTTCCTACTTAGAACAGGGACGACGTTTAGTGCTTCATCCACATCAAATGAAGATATCTTCAAGGGAATTATCGCCATAGATAGCTCAACACAAGCAAGCTTTACCCGCACAACTGCGCATAGCTCAACGTTTGTCGTCGCTATACAATCCGTCAGCATATTATAGAGGTAAAATAATGACCTACACATTCGATTGGAAACTTACAATACCCACAGGCAGCCCCTACGCGACAACGATTTATCCTGTTACCGAACAACCCCCGTACTATGAGGTTGTAGGTGATAGGCAAATATTTAGGACACCATCAGATGGCGTAACAACTTCGGGATCATCATATCCTCGCACCGAGATGCGCGAGATGCGTGATGGCGTCGAGGCTTCATGGTCGTTATCAACAGGTGAATATGTAAAACCACTTAAACGCACATGTTCGGTCGATATTTTAGAGGCAGGACATAAAACCATTATTGGACAAATCCACGGCGGCAGTAATGAGCTGTGTCGCTTATATTATGAAGATGGCGTAATTTACTTTGCCAACGATAAGTCGGGTTTTTTACAAGAAGAGCGTAAACTTCGTCTCGTTGATTCGAGGGGAAACCAAACCAACATCCCTCTTGGGTCTCGCTTTTCGTATATAATAAAACCATCATTCGATCTCATCAAAGTAGGGGTCGTCCATAAAGGTGTTGTCTATTGGGCGGCAGACAAAATCCAACCTTTTTGGATGACAGACTTATTTTATTATAAATACGGTGATTATTATCAGAAAAATACAGGCTCGTTCACATGTCAAGTATCATTTTATAACGTTCAGAATTAATACGAGGCGATCATGGTAGAATCACTTGATATCAAGCTTGCGCGACTTGAAGAACAGATGAAAACA
>DAIPJH010000006.1:131875-149227 GCA_036770365.1 Rickettsiales bacterium | reverse complement strand
GGGCATCGCAATAGCATGAGGGGTGTCCACTTGCGGCGTAACAAAGCTGCTTGCTATCTGCGCAGGGGTGTTAATGGGTGTGCGTTTTTGCTGCGGTTGCGCTTGCGCCAATACTTGTGGAGGCGTGGGTGATTGCAATGGTTTTTGTGCAGGTGGTGCAGTCACTGTGGGTGTCACGAGTGAGATGGTTGCTGCCGTGACGGGTGTACGCGGCGCGGCGATAGGCACTATTGCTGCTTGGGTTGTAGCAATAGGCAGTGAAGGAATAGTTGCGTTTGATTGGACGATGCTTGCCTGCGCGGCTTGCATTCTCGTACGTAGTTTACGGCGCACATCTTCAATGCTTGCAGGACTTTCATTGGCGTGTTCGCTGATGTTTGTCTCCGCACTTTCTTCTTGTTCTTTCGCCTGAAGAGCTTGGCGTACATAAGCGGCACGTGCAGATCCATCAAAATTTTGTGCGAGAGCCGTAGTAGAGAAAAGTAGTGGCAGAAGACACATCAAGGCTTTCTGCGTCCATATGCTATGGAAGCTGAAGGAGGCGCGGCATGGGTTTTGCATTGACTCATTCATGGTGAAAAGTTACAACGCTTCAAAAGGTTAACCGTAATACCCGTCTCATGTCAGTTTATGCTGTTCAAGATGCTTAAAATGGCATAGAAATGGTACGTTCAGTAAACATAGATACACAAGATATAGTGAATGTCAAAAACTACTTTAACATTATCTGGTAGAATTCTGTGGATAACCCTTGTTATCGTGCTGAATATATTTTGTTTTCCATCATTTTCTTTTGCTCAAGATGCTTCGGGCGCAATAAGCCTTGATTCTGTGCGGCGCAAAACCGCTCCGATTCCATTGCCAGTCAAGCATGGTTTTATGCCATTGGTAAAGGGGTTGCCTATGATGCAGGTGGAAGGAGGTGCGCCGATTCAGATCACGAAAGCCAGTGCCGCATCTAAACCACATATGACGATGCCGAGCATGCCGCAACGTGGCTCTGCACAAGAGCGTGCGAAGGCGGAAGTTGTGGCTTCGTTGTTGGGCGAGGATGGTGGCGAAAAAACAGCGGCAGATAAGTCCAATGGGCTGGAAGTGGCGAGTCTTGATCTGGAAAAAGTGCGTACACGGGCGTTGGATGCAAAAAATGGTATCAGTACGGACAATATGATTTCTGTCCATGGCGGTGAACCTTTTAAATTGGCGGATGCCGTGCCGCTTGTTCCAAGCAAAAGTGGTGAAGTGATTTCGATTGATCATGCTACCCGCGTAACAGAAGATACGGGACATGATGGCGATGAAGAGGTGGATGAAAAGTTTTTTGCTAAGATCGTCCGTCCACATGATGTCTCTCGGTTTATGGCCATCATGAAAAAGCAAGGATTCATTTCGCTGAATGGCAAGCCGTTGCGTAGCAAAAAAGTGGGAAGTAGTTTGAAACAAACCGTTTCACGCGGGGTGAGCGTGATTCGCCCGCGTAGCAAGGATGAGATGGATGCCGCGACGCGACGTAAGCCCCATGAGACAGTGTTGGCGGATAATGGTGGCGGTGAGTGGACATGGCCTGTGGATCTACATGTTTCGCAGCGGATTAGCTCAGGGTTTGGGATGCGCGTCCATCCTGTAACGGGTAAGCAAGCGTTTCACCAAGGGGTTGATATTGCGGCGCCTGTTGGAACAAAGGTCTTGGCAGCAGCAAACGGAGTGGTGTCATTGGTCACAAGTCATGCCCACCTTGGACATTATATTCGCATTGAACATCCTGATGGAACATTCTCGCTGTATGGTCATTTAAGTGATTGGAAAGTGCGTGAAGGTGATGTGGTGTATGCTGGGGATGAGATTGGTGAGATTGGGATGTCTGGACGTACAACAGGACCACACCTTGATTTCTCGATTCGTAAAAATGATGCCGCGGTGAATCCTTTGAATTATTTAACAATACCGCAATCGGTCGCAGTGAACACCAATCCGGTTTATCTTTCGATGCGTTAATGGCTACCCTACTCGCTTGAGAAGGGTTGTGAGCGAAATCGGTCTATTCAATGTCTAAAAAGGTGAAGCGGTCGCGGGTAAAGCGTGTAATGGGGATAAGTTTTTCTAAGATCGTAGAATCCCACCCTAGTTCTTCAGGTGTTGTACGTAGTCCCACACTAGTAAAAACTTGTTGTAAGGTTTGGGGGGGGAGGTGATGGGTGAGCAGTTGAGCAGATATGTCTTTCCAAGATGTATGTAATTTTGTTTCGATGTCTTGTGCTAACGTGATGCGCTCTCGTTTCATGTCATAATCCATAACGCAAGAGAAGGCGATCTCGTCACCAAGCATTGTGCGCATGGTGCTGGCGTCGGGTATCATGGGTAGTAAATGTGGGGCGACCTCACGTGCGAGTATTTGTGCTTGACGTTGAGCCATGATGAAGCAGGTCACAGCAATTTCTTCACCGTGCAAATTAGGCTGAGGAGAGGCGGTGTGTGTGTGATGCATATATGTTTCATAGTTATGTGCGAGCATATGCTCTGCTTGGCTGGCGGGGTGAGATCCACCTGATTGTGTCATGCCTAGTCCTGAAATGAGGAGGTTTTCCATCAGTGCGCGGGTGAATACTGTATCTTCTAGAGATGTTTGCGTTGCTGCACATAAGATGGATTCGCTTGCACGTAAGGATTCGTAGATGGACGCTTCGTATGCTGTGCCGAGCAATAAATGAGATAATAACCAGTCGAGTTGTGCGGTGCTACGGCATAGAGCATCACCTAGACCTGCTTGTTTCATGCGGATAGGGGCATGATGTAATACGGTCATATCACAGACAACTAGTGTTGGCATCGTGGCGGCAAAAGAAAAACGCTTGCCACTAGGGGCGATCATGGAGGCATTTGAAGAGAGATAGCCATTCATTGAAGGGGCGGTTGCAAAGATCATGTAGGGTTTTTGCGCGGTGTGGGCTGCAAATTTGGTGAGGTCATTGATCGTACCGCTGCCAATGGCAATGTAGCCATCGACGTGAGATTCCGTCGCGCTCTGTGCGATCATGGTGGCGAGAGTTTCATTTGGGGCGACATTTGTTGGTAAGACATGTGCTGTAACACGACAATGCGATTTGAGGATATCAATCAGTTTCTCACCAATAAGGTAATAGCCATTCTCATCCATCACCATTAAAAAATGTTGGTTTGTGTGAAGTGTTGTGCCAAAGGCGCGAGAGATGAGGGCGACCTCTTGTTCTGCGCAGCTATCAACAAAAATGCTATGGGGGGTGATATCAAAAAAAGTCATGAAAGAACCTATAGTGGTGATGGAGTGTTATAAATTTAAACGCTATAATAACGGGTAAATGTTAATGTAATCACTACAAACACATCAAAAAATGGAAATTATCTTGCTCGTGCCTCTGGTCGTGATATAACACTATATATTGTGGTGGCAAAGGGGTTTTTGCATATGATGCAACGAGCTGTATGGTGGAATGTGCGTGTGTGGTTGGCTGCTGTCTTGTTGGTCGGGGTGGCGGCGTGTTCACATAATGCTGTCAATGCACAGGCTCAGGAGGGTGGGGTTGCTCTATCGCCTGCTGCTGCTCAAGAAGTTGATGATGGTGTAGGCAGTACGCCAGCGGCAAAAATAGCGGCAAAAAAACATTTGAGTGCATGGTTGATGACATGTCGTCATGAGGCACATCGTCAAGGTGTGTCCGATGCTACGTGGCATGCCGCTATGGATGGTTTTGTTCCTATTCGCAAAATTATCCAGCTTGATAGGAAACAGCCTGAGAGTACTAAAACATTCTCGCAGTACCTTGCGGGAACGGTGACCGCCTCGCGGATTGCAGAGGGAAAACGTCTTTATATTCAGCATAAAACTATCATTGATTTCATTGCTGCGCATTATCATGTTCAGCCTGAGTTGATTCTTGCTCTTTGGGGGATGGAAACCAGTTACGGAAAGATAACGGGTGGGTTCAGTGTACCTCATGCATTGGCGACGCTTGCCTATGATGGGCGACGCGCAGATTTCTTTCGTGACGAATTGATCAAGTCATTGTTGATCATTGAGCAAGGCCATATCAGCGCGAAGGCAATGAAAGGATCGTGGGCAGGGGCAATGGGGCAGTCACAGTTTATGCCGTCGGCGTTTCTTGCTTACGCGGTGGATGCGGATCGTGATGGGCATAAGGATATTTGGAATACGCCGTATGATGTATTTGCGTCTATTGCAAATTATTTACACAAAAGTGGATGGGATGGTTCTATCGGCTGGGGTATGCCTGTTGAGTTGCCTTCAGGCTTTAATCCTGCGCTGGCAGATATCAAAAACTTTCAGCCGATGTCACATTGGATAAAACTTGGGGTGCGTGCGCGTAACGGAGGAAATTTACCACAAGATACGCATGTTTTTGCGCTGATTTATGCAGGTAAGCCACAAGAAGGTGCTTATCTAATCTCTCGCAATTATAATGTCATATTGAAGTGGAATCGTTCGCGTTATTTTGCTACTTCGGTAGGGACTTTGGCAGATGCAATCGCGCACTAAAGAATGGTGCAGCAAAGATAGAGGATGAATGTGTGAAACAGCCCACGGTAATATCTCAATATTCGGTTTATGCACTCGTTGTTTTTGCAGGAATGCTGCTCAGTGCGTGTGGTAGTAAGTCTCCTTATGGCGGTTCAGACCAGCCAAAAAATATCAAAATTGGTAAGCCTTATTCGGTAAAAGGTGAGGATTATGTCCCTAAGTACGATCCTTCTTATAACAAAGAAGGTATGGCTTCATGGTATGGTCCTGGTTTTCATGGTCGAATGACCGCAAGCGGTGAAGAATATGATGAAAATGAATTGACCGCAGCGCATGCAACTTTACCGTTGCCGTCAATTGCGAGGGTGACGTTGTTGAAAACAGGAAAATCGATCTTGGTGCGTATCAATGACCGCGGGCCTTTTTCGAGTAAGCGTATCATTGATCTTTCTAAAGGATCAGCGAAAGAAATTGGGTTGATCAAATACGGTGTTTCTCGAGTGCGTGTTGAATATTTACCTGAAGAGACAGAAGAATATCTTATTGCATCAGGTATTCCTGTGCCTGATTATATGAAACAACGCAAAGCAGTTACTCATGCGGAGGTCGTGTCGATTAAGCGTTCTAAGTTTGAAGCAAATGGTGAGTATGTGAATCCAGAACCTAAGCAAGTGCAAGAAAAACCTTCGTTTTTTGCGTCACTGTTTGGTGGTGGCACAAAAAAGCGTCCTGATAAAGTGAACTATTCTTCAAATGCAGCCTCAGCACCGCTTGATGTTTCTTACCAACCTATGCGCAGGGACGTGCCGTTAGAGACTGTAGATGCTGCGGCAGTAGATGCTATCACCGTCGCGGATACTGCGCCTGTAGAGGTAATGTCTGTGCAGAATCTTCCACCTGTTGAAAGTGCTAAAAATATACCATCTTCATCATCTACAATGTCAAAGGATGATGCTGTACGTGTTGTGACATCGTCAAAGCATGTTCCCGCTACTCCTTCAGTGACGGCAAAGCTTCGTATGCCTGAAGAGAATAAAAGCGATGCTATTTTGACGAATTCTAACAAGGCGTTGTCTGCGCCACGTCTTGCATCATCTCCTTTTAAGGCTGAAAAAATAAGTGATGCGAAGCTTGTGGATGTCGCTATGAGTAAGACACCAAGTCTTTCTTTTGCGATAAAGGATAGCACGCTAAATCTTAATAAACCCACGGTATCTGCTAAGGTAGATGCGACGGCTTTGCAAGAAGCACGTGATGGGACATTTTTGATTCAAGCTGGATCATTCTCTGAGCGTGAAAATGCTAGGAAGCAGGCGGATGCTTTGGCAGAAATTGCCAAGGCAGAGATTCGTGAAGCGAGTGTTTCTGGATTGACAATTTATCGTGTGGTGGTTGGTCCTGTGGGGTCAAAAGATGCAGCAGATAAACTTCATGATCAAGTGGTTGCCAAGGGTTTTGCCGATGCACGTGTGATCGGAAATTAATGTTTTGCCGTATAAAAATAAAAGGATATATGGGATGATAGTGTCAATAAAACGTCATGTTGAGATGGTCTTTGCTGCGTGTTGGTTGGTGGGGAGTACGTTTGGCTCTGCCTATGCGTTTGATACGCTTGCAAAGCAGGCTTATATGGTTGACCTTGCTACGGGCGCAGTGTTGCTTGATAAAGCAGGTGAGGAGCGTATGTATCCTGCTTCAATGACCAAAATCATGACCATGTATGTGCTTTTTAAAGAGTTGAAAGCTGGACATGTTTCTTTGGATACGACTTTTCCTGTAAGCGAAAAAGCGTGGCGCATGGGTGGCTCAAAAATGTTTGTGGAGTTGAATTCTCAGGTGCGTGTTGAGGATCTTATTCGTGGTGTATTGATTCAATCTGGTAATGATGCGTGTGTGGTATTGGCTGAAGGTTTGGCCGGCACAGAAGAAGAATTTGCAAAACGTATGAATGCTGAAGCAGCGAGACTTGGAATGACAGGGTCTCAGTTTCGCAATGCAACCGGTTGGCCAGATGAGAACCATTATATGACTGCCCATGATCTGGTTGTATTGTCTCAGGCGATGATACGTGATTTTCCTGAGTATTACCATTATTTTTCAGAGCTTGAGTTTACATGGCATGGTATCAAACAGCAAAACCGTAACATGTTGCTTGCTAAAGGGATGAATGTCGATGGGTTGAAAACAGGGCATACGGATGTATCAGGGTATGGGATGGCGGTTTCCGCTGTCGATAGTCGCAATGCTGCGCGTAGATTGATCGCAGTGGTGCATGGTCTGCATAATATGAAAGAGCGTGCCGAAGTGGCAGAGGCCGTTTTGCAATATGGCCTTCATAGCTTTGAAACCAATAAAATATTCAGTGCAGGGGAAGTGGTCACCAAGATAGACGTTGCGCTAGGTGCTGTGCCTCAGGTGGATGTGAGTGTGGCTCATGATGTGTCGGTGACGATGCAAGTAGCAGCGCGTGAGAAAACCAAATTTAAAGTTTCGTACGAAACACCACTACTTGCTCCTTTAAAGAAAGGTGCTGAAGTAGGGTTCTTGATCATTAACGCTGAGGGGATGCCTGAGCAGAAAGTGCCGTTGATCGTTGCGGTTGATGTGGCAGAGGCAAGCTTTGTTAATAAGCTTATTTTCAAGTTTAAACATGTGGTTGGTGTAAAATAATGTTTGGTGTACGTGGTTGTTTTATTTCACTTGAGGGCGGTGAAGGCTGTGGAAAATCTACGCAAATAAAAATGCTTGCTGCGGCACTTTCAGAGTTTCATGCTAATATCACCATTACGCGTGAACCGGGAGGAGAAGCGGGGGCAGAGTCTATTCGAGAGTTGTTGGTTTCTGGTGATACACATCGCTGGGAAGCCCAAACAGAAACCTTGCTTTTTTTAGCTGCACGTACGCAACATGTGGCGCGTATCATTCGTCCTGCGTTGGCGAAAGGGCATGTTGTGTTGTGTGATCGTTTTCATGATTCAACACGTGTTTATCAAGGTGTTGGGCGTGGTTTGTCACGTGAATATTATGATATGTTGCATATGGCAACGCTTGGGAATTTTGTGCCAGATCTAACGTTGTTGTTAGATGTTCCTGTGGAAATTGGGCTGAAGCGTGCGCTGGCACGTGGTGGTAAGGAAATGCGTTTTGAAAATCTGGATATGAGTTTTCATCAGAAGGTACGAGATGGCTTTTTGGCATTAGCACATGCGGAATCTTCTCGTATCAAAGTAATTGATGCAAGCCAGTCTATTGAGCATGTGCATGGCGCGATCATGGCAGAGGTCTTGGTACGTTATAGCCGTTAATCTAATGGTGTATATCTTAAATAATATGTTGAGTTATAAAGTTAAAATTCTATAGTCTCAAGGTTGTTTTTTTGTATTGTGGAGACGTTCATCAATTAATGGAATGAGACTGTCATTAGGCTTAAGGCTTGATTTGAGTGAGAGGAAAAGGGCTTCAGCGTCTTTGTTTTTACCGTTTTGTTGTAAATACATCGCTTTGAAATAGCGTGCTTTTGGTTCTTGCGGAGTGACAAGAAGTACCATTTCAATGCTTTTGAGGGCATCTTCGGTGACTGTCCCTCCAGCAGCAAAAATTTGCGCTGTAGCGTAGTTAAGAATGAGGTCGGGACGACCGCCTGAATATAATACTGCCTTACGAAATTCTTCTGCGGCTTCCGCGTGGCGTCCCGCTTTGCCAAGAGCAAGTGCATAGGCAGTACGTGCATTGATATCTTTTGGATTTTGATCCGCGTTGGCTTGTGCTTGTGTGAGCTTTTCTTCTTCTAAGGAACGTTCGACGGAGATAGACTCGATCTTGTCTGAGAGATTCCATGCGCCAATCTTGATGTAAAGCGCGGTCGCGCCAAGTATGATAAGTACGCAGGTAAGGATAATAATGATGCGGCTTTGGCGGTTATTATCCATGCGCCAAAGTGGAAGAAAAATCATCAGCAGAACGCTAAAAGAAACGCCTACAAACCAGATGATCATGTTAATGTGAAAGTTGCTTATCATTATATCCTTTTCTTACTTGCTGGTGAAGAAAAAGTAAACACATGACGCAGTGTCCATACACTTCCTATCAGAAGCATCACGAAGGGTGCAAACCAAAGAATCCATGTTGAGCTTTTCACAGGAGGTTGCATTAAAATTGCGTCGCCGTAGCGTTTTGTAAGGAATTGTTTGATGGCATCTGTATCTTTTCCATCACGCATTTGTTCGCGGATGAGGTTGCGCATATCTTGAGCTAATTGAGCATCTGATTCTGCAAGTGATTGCCCGTTACATACCATGCAATGTAGCTCATGAAAGAGTGATTTTGCTTGTTGTTCTTGTTCAGAAGGGAGTCGAATAACAAGAGGTGGTGGTTCTTGCGTGTGTGCCGTTGCTGGTAGGAATAGTGTGAGTGTGAAGAGCCAGCAACATATCACGAGGTGCTTCTTCATACGGGTTACCTTTGCATGAGTAGCTGTTGCATGTCTTGGGTAAACGACCCCGTAATCCGTAGGGTGATGACTCCATTTTTGTCAATCACGAAGCTTTCAGGAACGCCATGAATGCCATAGTTGATAGCGTTATGGCTATCAGGGTCAAGCGTGATAGCGTCATAGGGATTGCCGTTGTCTTGGAGATATTTGTTGATGTTCGCATCGCTATCTTTCCACGCAACGCCGTAAATTTTGAATTTTTTGCTAGCAGCTAGTTTCATTAAATAGGGGTGTTCTGCAAGGCATGGAACACACCAAGAGGCAAAAAATACAACGAGTATAGGTGATCCTTGCCATGTTTTTAGTGAGATGCTTGGGATGGTGCTGTTGCGGAGAGCAATGCCATTAATGTCTGGTGCCGGACGATTTTCTTCTAATGTTTGTTGGTTTTTGTGTGCTTTGTCATAGGATATGCCCATATACATTGCGAGTCCTGCTGCCATAAAAAAAAGTAGAGGCATGAGTGTAGAGAGGCGAAATGGGTGTGTGGGGTGTTTGTTCATGGTCATACTAACGTAAAGATTTACGCGCTTCATCCATTGCTTGATTGAGCTGGATGAGTGCATCTTCATCCCCTGCGATCGTTTTGGCACGGCGGCGATAGACAGCGTTAGCATCTTCGAGTTCTGCTGTATGACCTAATCCCAAGAAGGCCATCCAGTCTGGTATTTGTGAGGTGCTATGACCCGTGCTGGATGAATAGCCCGTTGCTGTGTTTTCTGTGCTGATTGCCTGAATGATGAAGTAGGCGGGGGCAATGCCCCAGCTTTCAATATTGCGGAGGGCGCGAATGGTAAGGTGAAGAGCATAAAGATTTTGTTCAAGTGATTGCCACTTGTCACAGGCAAGCCATGCAGTATTTTTGCCAGTACCAAATTGGATGGTAACGCCTGAAAGGCGCGTGTCTATTTTACGAAGGCGCGGGTTGTTGAGTGCAATGCTATTGGTATAGATAACGGGGGCAGTCATGCCGAGTGCAGTGATTTCATCTTCAAGAAAACGTATGGCATCGTCGAGTTCAATATTGGCGGGGAACTGACGACAAAATTCGCGCGACGTTAGCGGTGTAACCGTCCAGTTTGGTGGTAATTTTAAAGGGTGGTCGTAACCAATCTCAGCCATGTGTTTTGCCTTTTAGGGAATGTAAGGCCTTGCCGAAAAACCAGACAAAGCCACCCAACCCAATCAACATCATACTTAGCCATAGCATAGGAATTGCTGGCTTAATGTAAAGTGTAACCGTAATTGGGTTGATGAGTCCTTGTTTTTTTTCTGTTTCTGTTGGTCCTGCTGCGCGCAAAGCCACATACACATCCTGCCAAAGGTCAGAATAAATCGCAGCTTCTGTTGTCCATGTGCTGCGTACAGGGTAGAGGCGGCGTTCTGGTCTGAGTGTTTTTAGTTCTTCATTGTCACGGTGTAGCGTAACATAGGGTTTGAAGGCAATGTACGATGGGGTACGCTCCATTCCAAAATGATCATAGGCTAGACGAAATTTTCCTAATGTGCCTGACTGCCCCTCACTAAGGCGAAATTCAGTTTCTTGTTTGAGGAGGCCAGAGCAAGCTATCGCGCTTACAAGGAGTCCTAGTCCGATATGCGCAATCACCATACTATAGAAGCCGCTGCTAAGGTGGGTTAGTTTGTGGATATCACCATTTGTCGCTTTGCGTACAGCTTGGAGTGTTCCGAAAATAATCCACGTACCTAGTGCGTTGCCGATATAGAGCCATGTTTCGGTAGATTTCCATAGGGCGTAGGTGAGTGTGAGTGCAGTAATGCTTGCAAAGAGAGGTAGCCTTAGTTGTTTACGTAGAATGTTTACGCTGGCTTTGCGCCATGACAGTAATGAGCCAATTCCCGCTAATATCATCAGTGGGGTCATCAAAGGAAAAAAGGTTTTATTAAAGTAAGGTGCGCCAATAGTAACTGAGCGTGCGCCAGTGAGTTCTTGCAGCATTGGGTATAAGGTGGCGAGTAGGATGCTAGCGGTGGCAACAAGTAAAAACAGGTTGTTGATGACGATGCTGCCTTCGCGGGAAAAAGGCATAAGCGGTGCGCCTGAGCCGATTTTATGGGCGCGAAAAGCATAAAGCGTGAGAGCAGAGCCGCTGATAAGCACGAGGTAGGTTAAAATGAACACACCGCGTTCAGGGTCGCTAGCGAAGCTATGCACCGAGGTGATGATACCTGAACGCACGAGGAATGTACCAATCAACGATAGTGAAAAAGTGATGATGGAGAGCAATACAACCCAGTGTAGTAGTTGTCCGCGTTTGAGTAAGACCGTGTTGGCATGGAGTAAGGCACATCCACTCAGCCAAGGTAGCAGAGATGAATTTTCGACAGGGTCCCAAAACCACCAGCCGCCCCAACCAAGCTCGCGGTATGCCCACCAGCTACCAAGCCCTATGCCAAGCCCCATAAAGCCCCACGGAACTAAGATCCAAGGGCGAATAAAGGTGGCAAACTCTTTGCCCAATGGCTTGCCTTGCCACAATGCCGCCATGCCGAGTGTGAACACAATGCCAAAGCCGACATAGCCGAAATAAAGCATGGGAGGATGAATTGCGAGTCCGACATCTTGTAATAAAGGATTGAGTCCGTTGCCGTCTAGCGGCGGATTGGCTACGCGCTCAAATGGATTGGAAGTTAGAAGGAGGAAGAGTAAAAACCCTGCTTGTAGGATGCCGTGAATACCAAGTGCGCGTAGGCGAATGGCGGATAACAATTCCGTGTCATGCCAGCGAACGCCGGCATTCAGAGGTAACTTGTTGTGAGATTCCAACTTGCACTGCGCTTGGCTAGAATGCTGAGAGGAGCTGATGTTTTGTACTGCAAGTACTGCGCCGTACAATCCTAATATCCATATCCACAGTAGGAAAGATCCTTCGTGATTACCCCATGCACCTGATATTTTATACAGTATGGGGATAGTGCTATGTGAATTTACTACCACGTTCAGCACAGAAAAATCCGAATCAAGATGTGCTATGATAAGGCAGGTAAAGCCAATGGTGAGGCACATCGCCTGCATGATAATTGCGTCATAGGTGGCAGGTCTTAGCTGCGGGATCACGAGACCAGCCACTTGTATCATCGCTAAACACAGAGCTAAAATAAGGCTGAATTGACCAAGTTCAGGAATCATAAGGTGACCCTACGGAGTGGTCTGAGTTGGGAGTGTATCCTTGGTCTCGTGGCTGATGCCTGCACCTTCAGGCGATCCTTTGCCGTAGCTATCTTTCCAATGACCTGATTTTTTCAGCGAACGCGCTATTTCTGGTGGCATGTACTTCTCATCGTGTTTGGCTAAGATACGGTCAGCTTGGAACGCGCCATCTTCGGTAAAATGTCCTTCAGCGACCATGCCTTGTCCTTCACGAAATAGTGCAGGAAGCTCGCCTTTGTAATGCACAATAACATCGTTGGCATAGTCGGTGGTGATGTAGGTGATCGTGTTGTCAGGTTTTTTTTCTATTGAACCTTCTTTGACCAAACCACCCACGCGTACAAATTCTCCTGCGGCAGGGGGCTTGGTGGCAATGTCACTTGGTGCATAGAAATAGACCATGCTATCCTTAAAGCTTGTAAGGATCAGTGCTGCTGCGCCAGCAAACATCGCCAGCCCCACGACAATAAAAAGAAGGCGTTGATGTTTAGCTTTCATGATTTTTCAGGCTCACTATGGGTGAGTTTATCTAGCGTGTGCTTGGTTTTCTGCCCGCGCAGCCATGTGGAAATTACCAGTACAGCTATCACTGCCGCCGCCGCCGCGTAGGACATCACAACATAGAAACTATTAGGATCATTGCTCATGTGCGTTCTTGTAGTAGATTTGAGGGGAGGCAGCAAGATTTTATATAGCAATTTATGTACGGTAGATGTATCTGTGTTGCAAAATCAAACAGCAGTGCTGCAGTCATGAATCATCTCGACCATCTTGAAGCCCAATCTATCTTTATATTTCGTGAGGCGTTTAATCGCATTGATAAGCTGGCGATGTTGTGGTCGTTTGGTAAAGACTCCAACGCGATGATTTGGCTTGCCAAAAAGGCGTTTTTTGGGCGTGTGCCGTTTCCGTTGATTCACTGCGATACCGAGCTGGAAATGCCTGAAGTATATGCATTTCGTGACCGCTATGTCAAGGAATGGGGGATTGATTTACTCTCGCCGATCTGTCCGCCGATTGAAGAAACGGATGAGACCTTGCCGCATGCAGCGCGGGTCGCATCACGCAAAACACTTGGGTTAAAACAAGTGCTAGATATGCACGGATTTCAAGGGATTTTTGCAGGAATTCGCCGAGATGAAGAAGGTACACGTGCGAAAGAGCGTTATTTCAGTCCTCGCGGCGTTGAGGGTGGTTGGGACGTTAAAGATCAACCGCCCGAGTTTTGGGATCAATTTAATACCGATTTTCCACCCAATACCTCGTTGCGTATTCATCCGCTGCTACATTGGACGGAACGTGATATTTGGGATTATATCAAACGCGAGGGGATTCCAATCGTACCCCTTTATTACGCCAAGCCATATAGTGAATTTGAAGGACGTGATTTTGGTGGGCAAATGATGCGGTTTCGTTCACTTGGTGAGCGCGGTATCACATGGCCTCTGCCGTCTGAAGCGGACACGCTTGATAAAATCATTGAAGAATTGCGTACCACTAAAACCTCCGAGCGTTCAGGCCGTCCGATGGGTGCGGATGAGGATGAGTCAAGCTTTGAGCGGCTGCGTGCGGCGGGGTATATGTGATGGTAACGATGAAAAATACAAAACGCGACCAGCTTAAAATCGTGATTGTTGGGCATGTAGATCATGGGAAATCAACGTTGGTCGGGCGGTTGTTTCATGATACGGGGTCGCTGCCTGATGGTAAGCTAGAGCAGATTCAGCAAAATTGCGCCAAGCGGTCGATGCCGTTTGAGTGGTCATTTTTGATGGATGCGCTGCAGGCTGAGCGTGATCAGGGAATTACGATTGATACCACGCAAATCTGGTTTCGCTCGCCAAATCGTGACTATGTGATGATTGATGCACCAGGACACCGTGAATTCCTCAAGAACATGATTACAGGTGCAGCGGGTAGTGAAGCGGCGTTGTTGCTGGTGGACGTGGAAGAAGGCGTACGTGAGCAGACCAAGCGTCATGGTTATTTGCTGCATCTGCTTGGGGTTAAGCAAATTGCCGTTGTGCTTAATAAAATGGACAGGGTAGGTTATTCTCAGGCGCGTTATGATGAGGTGGTCGCCGAGGCAGATGCCTATTTGCAGGAAGTTGGTGTGCGCCCTGCTTGCTATATCCCGATTTCGGCGCGTGAAGGTGATATGCTGGTATCTCGCGGTGATAATATGCCGTGGTATACAGGTAAAACCGTGATGGATGCGCTAGACGGTTTTGAATCACAGCCAGAGCTGAGTGAGCAAGCTTTGCGCTTTCCTGTGCAGGATGTGTTCAAATTTGATGAGCGTCGTATCATTGTTGGGCGTATTGAAAGTGGAACATTAAAAGTTGGCGATACTATACTCATTTCACCTAGTAATCACACGATGAAGGTGAAAACCATAGAGTCATGGTTGGATAAAGATCAAAAAAACTCATGTTCTGCTGGAGAATCTGTTGGTATCACATTGGAAGATCAGCTTTTTGTCGAGCGCGGCAATGTGATTTCACACATAACCCATGCGCCAATGTTGACGCGGTTTATTCAAGGGAGGATTTTTTGGCTCGGTCATACTCCGCTTATTAAGGGAAAGCGTTATAAGCTACGCATCAATACGCAAGAACTACAAGCCGAAGTGCATGAAATTGTACGGGTGATAGACACAGATGAGCTAGGTGATATGGCGGCATCAGAGGTTGGGCGCAATCAAGTGGCGGAAGTGATATTGCAGGTACGTGGCTTGGCTGCGGTGGATGATGTTGCGGAGAATGCGCGTACAGGACGTTTTGTGCTGATCGATGGTTATGATGTCACAGGTGGTGGCATCATCAGCACCAAAGGTTTGCGTGATATGCGTGTGGCGAGTTCTGAGGTCAAATCTAAGAATATTTATGGCATGGAACAAACAGTGAGCGTGAAAGAGCGCGCTCACATGAATGGTCACATGGGTGGGGTGTTGTGGCTCACGGGACTTTCAGGTGCAGGGAAGTCAACGTTAGCGCAAGAGCTTGAAAAACGATTGTTTTCAAAAGGATATCAGGTTTACGTGTTGGACGGTGATAATGTTCGTCAAGGACTTAATAGCGATTTAGGGTTTGCACCTGAAGATCGTACTGAGAATATTCGTCGTGTGGGTGAGGTGGCCGCATTGTTTGCAAATGCAGGGATGATAGTGATTTCCGCCTTTATCTCGCCCTATCGTGAGGATAGAAAACGCGCGCGTACAGCATGCCCTGAAGCGTTTCATGAGATTTATGTCAAAGCCGATGTGGCGACCTGTGAAACCCGCGATGTTAAAGGGCTTTATAAAAAAGCACGTGCAGGTCAAATTGCAGAGTTCACAGGTATTTCTGCGCCGTATGAAGAGCCGGAAGCTCCTGAGATGGTGGTGGATACGATGCAGTATGATATTGATGTCTGTGTAGTACAATTAATGAATTATATTCAAGAGCATATGGTTCTCCCATTGATGGAAGTCAAGGATAGTTAAGTTTTTGCTGTTGTATTATGTCCGCTGTAGTAGTAGTTGGAAGTGAGAATAAAGAGGTAAAGAGGCATGATGCAGCCTGTTGATGTGATCGAAACTGATGTTATCATTATTGGTGCTGGGCCTGTGGGGCTTTTTGCCGTATTTGAGTTGGGTCTGCTTGGTTTGAAGGCGCATGTGGTTGATATTTTAAACCGCGCAGGTGGGCAATGCACTGAGCTTTATCCTGAGAAACCGATCTATGATATTCCTGCTTATCCGATCATTACTGGGCAGGAGCTTACCGATAATTTGCTCACGCAGATCGCGCCGTTTCGCCCAGAATTTCATTATAATCAGATGGTCATGAGTCTTACTAAGCTAAGTGATGGACGTTGGCAGGTGGTAACAGACGATGAGGTGGTGTTGGTCGCTCCGTGTGTGGTGATTGCGGCAGGCGGCGGCACATTTATGCCTAAAAAGCCACCGATCGCAGGTATTGAAGCCTATGAGGGGACGTCTGTTTTTTACGCTGTGAAGAAGATGGCGCAGTTTGAAGGTAAAAAAATTGTGATCGCGGGAGGCGGCGATTCTGCGCTAGACTGGACATTGAATTTACAGCCCAAGGCAGCAAGCCTCACCTTGATTCATCGCCGTGATGAGTTTCGCGCCGCGCCTGATTCGGTTGAGAAAATGCGTGCGAAGGTCAAGGCGGGGGAGATGGCGTTCATGGCAGGGCAAATCAAGGCTCTGCATGGCGAGCATGGTCAGTTAACGGCGGTCACGGTACAAAATGATGCCAAAGAAGAAGCTGCCATCCCATGTGATGTCTTGCTGCCATTTTTTGGTTTGACGATGAAACTCGGTCCTGTTGAACAGTTTGGGATTGAGCTGAGAGATAATTTGATTCCTGTTGATACTGAGAAATTTGAAACCAATCAGCAAGGTGTATTTGCGATTGGTGATATAAATTGGTATCCAGGTAAACTTAAATTGATTTTGTCGGGTTTTCATGAAGCCGCACTTATGGCGCAACAAGCTTTTCGCTATTGCCGACCTGACCAAAAATTGCGTTTTCAATATACGACATCTTCGACGGAGCTTCAAACCAAGCTTGGGGTAAAATAACATGAGTTTTTATGTACATCCTCAGTTAGAGCGTGATTGTTTGGCGGTAGGTGATCTAAAATTATGCCGAGTGCTACTCATGAATAATCATGCATTTCCGTGGGTAATTTTAGTGCCAATGGTTGAAAATGCTGAGGAACTTACTGATTTGACTGCGAAAGAGCGTACGGTGTTGATGCAAGAGATTAGTTTTGTCTCTAAGAAGCTACATGCACATACCGAAGCACATAAGATGAACGTAGCAGCACTTGGTAACATAGTACGTCAACTTCATGTGCATATTATTGCTCGTTTTGAACATGATAGTGCATGGCCGCATCCTGTTTGGGGGCAAGGTGGTGCGCCGTATGATGATAAAGATGCCAAACAATGTGTCAAAATGTTGAAGGATTTGTTCAGAGTTGATTAGTCCTTACTTGACATGGTGTGTGCGGCAGATTATAGGCATAAACCCTCTTTAAATCGTGCAATCACGTTTGTGGCGGAGTAGCTCAGTTGGTTAGAGCAGCGGAATCATAATCCGCGTGTCGGGGGTTCGAATCCCTCCTCCGCTACCATTTTCTTTTTTATCAAGTCAGGTGGGGGGA
>DAIPJH010000006.1:61206-131775 GCA_036770365.1 Rickettsiales bacterium | reverse complement strand
ACGCTAAAGCGTGCTTTGCTGGTTCGAATCCCTCCTCCGCTACCATTTTCTTTTTTATCAAGTCAGGTGGGGGGATTCGAGACCCCCTTATTAGATAAAGATGCAAACACGCTAAAGCGTGCTTTGCTGGTTCGAATCCCTCCTCCGCTACCATTTTCTTTTTCATCAAGTCAGGTGGGGGGATTCGAGACCCCTTTATTTTTCGTATATATATGTCATTCTAAGGATGTGCATTGGTAGATGGATTAGATTGCTACAGCTTCGACCTGCAATGAGATTCCGCGAGCGTACCGTTTTTAACTGGCTTTTTATTCCTTATTAATGTTAATTAAAATGAGTATGTCAACATAAGAAGAGTAGATATGGTATTTCCTGTCGTTGTTGGTGTAAGTTTAGCAGGGGTTGGTGTCGCCGTTGGCAGTAGGATGTGGTATTCTAAGCAAGCGAACACGCTGGCAAAAGGTAATGGTGTTCCTAGCGAGCAGGTTGAGGCAATTGCTCATTCCCTCACGAGTGCGTCACTCACCTATGATTTCAATCGAAAAGTGGCTAAGTTTCTGGGGGATGCCAATGAAGTGCAACCTTGGAATCATCCGGATGCGGAGTTTAAGGATCAGTTTAATAATGAAGTGGGGCGGCGCATTGGTGACTATGCAAAAGCACATGCTATCCCTAAGGAAAAATTGGATGATCTTATTGTAGATGCCTATAAAAACGATTTCTTGATTGCAAAAAATAACGACTCAAGAACTATCCATAGGGCATCACCTCTTTGGACAGAGCCTTCGAAAGAGTGGGTGGGTGCATCGAAAGGACGTAGCGATGACGTTTCTTATTCAGATTTTTTAATGCCATCATCCACGCCGAATATTCCTAAAGACAAGCCGTTGGTACGCTAAGTTATAATACATATAATATTAGTATTATTTTTGCATAAACATTTTATTGATGTGTTATATGTTTTCTGTTAGTAATGCACTCATCATCGTAAGTTTAAGGGTTTTTTATGCTGCCTCATTTTGAGTTATTCTCTTGTGTTTGTTATCGCTTTGGTTGTGGTGCAGCGTGTTGTTGTCGTTAAATATATTCATTGCACTTAAGCATTTTTCATGACTGCAAAGTGTTATTTTCTGCGCATTCCGTCGCAGATTTTTTCCGTTATTTTTAGATGAAGAGATGTTATAAGGTGGATGTTTCGTTGCATCTGCTTTGTACAAGAATAGGTATGATATGCCCACGACTACGAGCGTTCTTGAGCTGATTGGCAATACCCCGATGGTAAAAGTGAATCATCTTGATACGGGGTTATGCGAACTTTATTTGAAATTAGAAAGTCATAATCCTGCGGGTTCGATCAAGGATCGTATCGCGTTGTCGATGATTGACGCGGCGGAGCGTGAAGGGCTTCTTTTAGCTGGCGGAACGCTGGTCGAGGCCACCGCAGGGAATACAGGGCTAGGGTTGGCATTGGTGGCGAGTCAGCGTGGTTATAAGCTGGTATTGGTGATTCCTGATAAGATGAGTCAGGAGAAGATATTTCATCTAAAAGCTCTGGGTGCAGAAGTGATTATGACGCGCTCAGATGTTGGGGTGGGGCATCCCGAATATTATCAAGATATGGCGCGAAGCATTGCGCAGGAGCGCGGTGGTTTTTATGTTAATCAGTTTGAAAATCCACATAATCCACGTACGCATGAACGCTCAACTGGCCCTGAAATATGGAAGCAAATGGAACATCAATTAGATGCGGTGGTGTGTGGTGTGGGGTCGGGTGGAACGCTGACGGGACTTGGGCGTTATTTCAGTCGTGTTGCTCCGCATGTGGAGATGGTGCTGGCAGACCCAAAAGGGTCGATTCTTGCGCCTTATGTGAATGAAGGTATCACGATTGATGCAGGAAGTTGGTTGGTTGAGGGCATTGGAGAGGATTTTATTCCTCGTAATTGTGAGCTGGATTTTGTGCGGCACGCTTATACCATCACAGATGCGGAAAGCATTGCTACAGCAAGGGAATTGTTGACAAAAGAAGGGATCATCTGCGGGTCATCCTCAGGTACATTATTGGCGGCTGCGCTGCGTTATTGCCGTGCGCAGACCAAGCCAAAGCGTGTGGTGAGTTTTGTCTGTGATAGCGGTAATAAATATCTTTCCAAAATTTTCAATGAATATTGGTTGGATGATCATGGGATGATGATGAAAGAGCCGACATATGATTTACGCGATCTTATTACCCGTCCTTATACGTCAAAAACTGCGATTACAGTGTTGCCTGCTGAAGCGTTGCAAGCAGCTTACCGTAAGATGAAAATGTATGATGTGTCGCAGTTGCCTGTGATGGGCGATGGCAAATTGTTGGGGATTATTTCAGAGTTGGACATTTTACTGGCGGTGACAGGTAATCCTGATGGGTTTTTGATGAAAGTGTCGCATGCGATGGCAAAAAATTTGGTGACGATTGAGGTGGACGCCCCGTTGATTGATCTTTTGCCAATTTTTGAACGTGGAATGGTGGCGATCGTTATGCGAGACGGGGAGTTTTTGGGGCTGATTACCGCCATTGATTTATTACAACATTTGCGCAAGAAGATAGGACATGCTTAACATGACAGTGCTACGAAAACATAATGATGCTTGGGGATTTGATACACGTGCGATTCATGCTGAACAAGAATTTGACGAAGCAACTGGTGCAGTGATTACTCCTATTTATGCTACGTCAACCTATGCGCAATCTTCTGCAGGGGTTCATAAAGGATTTGATTATGGTCGCAGTCATAACCCGACGCGCTTTGCCTATGAGCGTGCGGTAGCCAACCTCGAAGGTGGCAGCGCAGGATTTGCGTTTGCTTCGGGATTGGCGGCAGTGAGTACGGTGCTGGAATTGTTAGAGGCGGGGTCGCATGTGATCGCGATGGATGATCTTTACGGTGGGACGTACCGTTTGTTTGAGCGAGTGCGTAAATATTCTGCTCATTTGGAGGTATCTTATGTGGATTTGACTGATCCTGAGTTGCTTCGTGCGGCTATGCGTCCTAACACCAAGATGCTTTGGGTGGAAACCCCCACCAATCCTTTGTTAAAATTAGTGGATTTAGAGGCGGTGGCGACGATTGCCAAAGAGTATGGGGTGATAAGTGTGGCGGATAATACGTTTGCAACACCCTATATTCAAAGACCGTTATCTCATGGGTTTGATGTTGTCGTGCATTCTGCTACCAAATATATCAACGGACATTCAGACATTATTGGCGGCATGGCAGTAGTAGGGGATAACCCTGCTTTACGTGACAAAATAGGGTTTTTGCAAAATGCGGTGGGGGCGATCGCAAGTCCGTTCGATAGTTTTTTGGCGCATCGTGGTGTTAAAACTTTGGGGCTGCGTATGGAACGTCATACGAGCAATGCACTTATTCTTGCGCAGTGGTTGGAGCAGCACTCCGCGGTGGCACGCGTGTTTTATCCCGGTTTGCCATCGCATCCACAGCATGCGCTCGCACTTAAACAAATGTATGGTTTTGGCGGGATGATCTCGGTGGTGCTAAAAGGAGGGTTGGAAGCGGCGCAGCGTGCGCTGACCCGTACTCATGTGTTTACGCTTGCAGAAAGTTTGGGTGGTATTGAAAGTTTGATAGAGTCTCCAGCATTGATGACACATGCTTCGATCCCCGCGGAAATACGACATAAAATCGGCATTGATGATGGGTTGATACGTTTGTCTGTTGGTATTGAACAGGCAGAAGATCTGTTGGAAGATCTTGCCTATGCCTTCTCGTGATGTCTTGCGGCATTTTTCTTGCAAAGTGTTTTGTCTCATGTCTAGTTAGACATATCAACATGCATGATTAGGTAAATATTATGGTTGCGACATCCGTACATAACAGAAGACTGACGCTCGAAGAACATGTGAATTGTTTTAAGAACGAGATCAATTTTTATGAGCAGCTTGGGAATATGGATAAAGCCCATGAGATCAAATTGCGCATGCAAAAGGCCATGTCTGATATTAGTAGTGGCTTGGAGCGTGTTGACTCTATGAAGGCCGCTCTTAAAGCCAATCCTAATGATGTGGATGCACTCCATTTTTTGGCGATGGTCACGGTTTCACGAGGTGATTTTTGGGAGGCTGCCAATTATTTTAAGCGTGCGGTGGCAATTCGGGCGAATGATGAGGTGTTGTGGCGTCAATACGGGGTCGTTTTACAGTCATTACTTGCGATGGATGAAGCTGTGCATGCATTTAACCAAGCATTGAAGATTCATCAATCTGCTGAGAATTTTTTGCATTTGGCACACGCCTTCTCAGAAAAAGGTGATTATGAATCGGCGATTAAAATCTATGGTATGGGGATGAAATTTTATCCTCAAGATAGTGACCTTGGGGTGATGTTATCGAATGCCTATTATGTTGCGGGAAAATTGGAAGAAGCAGCGGAGATATGTCGCCATCAGATCGCGTTGCACCCAGATCAAACGGACTTTATTAAGACTTTAATTTATACAGATAAATTGGAATTGGATGATCCTTTGGTTGTGCATGCGGAAAAGTTGCTCCATGGTAAGGATACACAGTTTTTGAATATGATCAATTTGGCATTTGCTATGTTTCATCTGTATCAAAAACATAAACTTTATGACAAGGCATTTGAATGTTTGGATATTGGTAATCGCTTGCGCCAAAGTACTTTTACTTATGATCGTGAAAGCTTTGACATGTTGTTTCGGCAGACCAAACAGCATTTTAAAGCGGCGCATGAGCAAGGTTACGTGGTGGCAGATGAAATCCCTGATTTTAAACCCATTTTCATTGTTGGGATGCCGCGTTCTGGTACGTCGTTGACTGAGCAGGTGCTATCTACTGTGGAAGGAGTGTTTGGTGCAGGAGAGTTACCTTACATGCATAAAATGATAGCACAAGATATTGCGCCATCCTTTCCTGTTCCTTATCCACTCTATATTACATCGCTGGATGAAATGGGTAAGCCCATGTTGAATAAAATGGCGCAATCTTATGCCACAGAAGCTAAAAAACGTTCTGCTGGTTTGCCAATTGTGGTTGATAAAATGCCCCAGAATTTCTTGTATCTCGGGGTTATTAAGCGCATCTTCCCTAATGCAAAGATCATTCATTGTACGCGTAATCCTATGGATAACGGTTTGTCGATCTACAGTTATAGTTTTGGCGGGCGGCATGATTATGCCTATGATCTAGAAAATATTGGGCATTACTATCAAGAATACCGTGCCTTAATGGATTTTTGGCATGAGATCTATCCGGATTGGATTCACGATGTGCATTATGAAACCTTTGTCGGTAATTTTGAAGAAGAGGCTCGGAAGTTATTAGATTTTTGTGAGCTTCCTTGGAATGATGCGGTCTTAGAATTTCATAAAACTGAACGTAGTGTGATGACTGCAAGTGCGGGTCAGGTTAAAAAACCGCTCTATAATACCTCGGTAGAAAAATGGCGGCTTTATGAAAAACAGCTTGCGCCGCTTGCTAACGCACTGGGGAAATATGGGCCTTTAAAATAGTCCCTTCCGCATAGCCGTAACTTCACCCCATAAGTGTTACTAAAGCAGTAACGAGAAGGGGTGGCTATGGCGGCAACATTACAACAGAGGACGCGGTTCTCTGAAAGATTATCACAGATATTATTCAATAAGCAGGCAGTGGCGACGCCGCCTGATGTTAAGATGGCTGTGCCAAGCTGGTATGGTTCGGTGCAATCCTATCTTCAACCGCCAATGCAGCCTGTGTGGTCTGGGCGTACCTATCGCCGTTTCGCTGAGGAAGCCTATACGCGTAACGTGGTTGCCCATGCGGCGATGATGATGATCGCAAAGGGGTTGGCAAGTGTTACTGTGTTGGTGCGCGATGGTGATGGGCGGGTGGTGGATGCCAGCCATCCTCTTGCTGCGTTGATCGCTAAGCCGTCACCACTAGAATCTGGTAAAGGTTTTTTTGAAAAATTGACGCATTATCGTTTGATCGCGGGAAATGTTTATATTCAGGCAGTATCGCCTATGGGGGAAGCTCCACGTGAATTGCATTTGTTGCGCCCCGACCGTGTGACGATTTTAGCAGGACGAGGTGGTGTTCCCGCAGCGTATCGTTATCAAGTGGGAGAAAATGCCACGGATTTTCCTGTTGATAGCATTACTGGTGTATCACGAGTATTGCATATCAAAGAGTTTCATCCGAACGATGATTGGTATGGGTTATCGCCCGTGGAGGCTGCTGCCTATAGTATTGATCAGCATAATCAATCATCCGCATGGAATCAGGCACTCTTGCAAAATGGTGCGCGTCCAAGTGGTGCGTTGGTGGTGCGTGCGGGGGATGGCGGTAGTGGTCAACTCACGGAAGATCAATATTATCGTATCAAAACGCAAGTCGATGAACAATTCTCAGGCTCGCATAATGCGGGGCGTCCACTGCTCTTAGAAGGTGGATTGGATTGGCGTGAAATGAGCCTTAGTCCGAAAGATATGGATTTTTTAGAAGCGCGTAATGCTGCGGCGCGTGAGATCGCGCTGGCATTTGGAGTGCCGCCGCAACTCTTGGGGATTACAGGGGATAATACTTATGCGAATTTGGCAGAAGCACGGCTTGCGTTATGGGAGCAGACCATTTTGCCAATGTTAGACAATACGTTGTCGTCGCTCAATGGGTGGTTATGTCCCATGTTTGACCACCGTCTGACCTTAAGTGCGGATACAGAGTCTATCAGCGCACTTAGTCCGCGTCGTGAAAGTCTGTGGAGTCGTGTCAAGGATGCAGATTTCCTGTCGGCGGATGAGAAGAGAAAGCTGGTGTTTGGTGTTAATTAGTTATGAGTCCTGAGTTCTCAGTAAGCATAATCATAACGCATAACTTACAACTTGTAACTGGAGAGTTATATGTTTTACGAACGAAAAATTAGTCAGTCGATGTGTGAACATGCGACAATGTCCTGTGAGCTATCCATTAAATCTGTTGATGAGGTGGGAGTATTTGTGGGGTATGGTAGCGTCTTTGATGTGGTCGATGCGCAACGTGATGTGGTGATGCGTGGTGCATTTGCCGAAACACTCGCATTTACACGTCCTGAAGATATCAAATTGTTATGGCAACATGATACGGCGGAGCCAATTGGTGTGATTGAGCAGCTTTACGAAGATACGCATGGGCTTTTTATGCGAGGTCGGTTGCTATTAGACGTGACGCGGGCGCGGGATGCGTATGCATTATTGAAAAGTGGTGCGATCACAGGGTTATCGATCGGTTATTCGCCGGTGCGCTATGTCATGAATCCAGATACTCGCGTGCGTGAAATCAAATCCCTTAAATTGTGGGAAATTTCATTGGTGACGTTTCCATCTAATCCAGAGGCTAAGGTAACGGTGGTAAAAACGGCACATTCCAATGCATATGATGAGACCTCACCAGAATTTATACAAGCGGCAGATCGTTTGCTGCGTTTGATTCAGGAGGCTACTGCATTATCCCAATGAATGCCATTTGCGACGATTCGGGAGTTAGCTTTGGACGAGTAGAATCAATGATGGTTTCAAAGACATTGGCAATTGTATCATCTTCACGAGAATTGAACTTTAGCTGGGTTGCTAGTGTTGAAGGGTTGTTCATTGCACTAGTGAGAGCTTGTACCAAACGTTGTCCATGCATGTATTGCTCTGCCAAACGTGAAGCGGCTTCTGTTTTTTGTTTTTCCGGCAGGGCATTGAATTTGGGGTCGGTGAGTGCGCGAGAGAGGGCAGCGGAAACAGCGGTGATGACCACATCATCTTGGCTGATGGAAAAAGCAAGGGCATTTTGTTTCATCGCGGCTTTTTCACAGGCCTTGCGTGCCATGACATCGGCAGGAGACTCTGACTGAAATGATGGGTTGTAAGAATCGGACATGCTAACGCGGTGGGTCAATAAACTGGTCGTAATTTTCATGGGTTCTCCGAACGTCTCATCGCTTCACTACTAAGATAACTATTACCAATCATTAACACAATAGAAAAATGAAGTTTTTGTGAAGGTTGTACATTTTTATTAAGAATAATACTTTTATCCACGTTTTTATGAGGTTTATTATGAGTGAATATCAAGTTGTATCAAAGCTTAATGAGATCAGTAATGCATGGGAAAATATGCGTTCGCAGAATGAACTGAAGGAACGCGAGAAAAAAACTCGTGGTTTTTCGGATCCGCTTCATGACGTGAACATGGCACGCATGAACGAAACCATTGATAACGTTAAGGAGCAAATATCTCGTTTGGAAACAGCGAGTCTACGTCCTGATGTTGGTTTAAAAACCCATGCGTATACAACGCCAGAGACCAGTGAATATAAGAAAGCCTTCGTGAACTATCTTCGCAAAGGCATGGACGGTGGGCTGGAAGCGTTGCAGGTGAAATCACTTTCGCGTGGGGTAGATGCGGATGGCGGTTATCTTGTGACGAATGAGATGAGTGTGGGTGTTGCGAAGATTATCCGTGAGTCATCACCACTTCGTGGTCTTGCTCGTGTTGAGACCATTTCTACGGATACATTGGATGTCATTGAAGATACCGGCGATTCTGCGGCGAACTGGACGACGGAAACAGGTGCGGTCAGCGATACCACCACCCCACAAATTGGTAAGCATTCTGTGGCAACCTTTGAGATGTATGCACAGCCAAAAGCTACGCAGAAATTGCTTGATGATGCGGCAATTGATGTCGAAGCGTGGGTGGCAGAGAAGGTCGCTAATAAATTTGCGCGTATGGAGGCGACCGCGTTTATCTCAGGTTCGGGTTCTGGTCAGCCTAAAGGGATTTTGTCCTATGCGGCGGGGACAAGTTGGGGACAAGTTGAACAGATTAATTCTGGCACATCAGCCGTTGTCACGGCAGACAGCCTTATCGCACTCTACTATAGTTTAAAAGAATCGTACGCACGCGGCGCAAGTTTCTTGATGAATCGCAGCGTGGTGCAAGCGGTGCGTTTGCTTAAAGAATCTACCACCAATCAGTATTTGTGGCAACCGGGTTTAGCCGCAGGCGCACCAGATACGTTGATGGGGATTCCTGTGCATCAAGCGTCGGATATGCCTGTCGCAGCGGCGAATTCACTTTCGGTTGCAGTGGGCGATTTTTCTCAGGCATATTTGATCGTTGACCGCATTGGATTACGTATTTTGCGTGATCCGTTTACAGATAAACCATTTGTAAAATTCTATACTACTCGTCGTGTCGGCGGTGAAGTGGTCAATTATGAAGCATTAAAACTTCTGAAATTGGCGGCGTAAGCGCAGCGTTATAAGAAAAAGGCGGCTTATACGAGTCGCCTTTTTTTATTTCAAACATTCCAGCGGCAGTTCATGTCCCATGCGCGCCTGAATATTATTGGCATAAGCACGGACATAGTGCGAGGGTTTGGCGGGGTTGCGTTCCAGTGGATTAGGGAGCGTAGCAGCGAGAAGAGCTGCTTGTCCCGCATTCAAATTGCGTGCTGAGGTGTGAAAATAATGCTGGGCGGCGGCTTCCACACCAAAAATTCCTTCACCAAATTCGGCGATATTGAGGTAACTTTCTAAAATATGGTGCTTGCTCCAGAGCATATCGATGATGAAAGCGAGGGGAATCTCTAATCCTTTACGGATGAAGGAACGCCCATTCCATAAAAAAAGGTTTTTGACGGTCTGCATAGTGATGGTGGATGCGCCTTTTGCTGTTCCTTTAGCGTCGCCTGTGACTTTGCGTAGTTCGCGCTCTAACGCTTTGGTGTCCACCCCATTATGATTACAAAATTGTCCATCTTCCGCAGCAATCACGGCGCGGATTATACTTCGAGAAATATGGCTAAGTGGTATAAATTCACGTTCCGTATGTGAGAAGGTGACGTAGCGCGCTAGCATTAAAGTGGAGATGGGTGGAAAGAGGCAGTCATAGATGAAAAGGAAGCCGAACAGTCCTACGATGCCAAACGTGATTTTAGTGTACCATTGTGTAGGATGTTTTGGAATTTTCATGCCTGTTTTTCGCGCTATTGGTTACTTTGTTGATTGCCAAAACTCTGTGGGGAGGATAAGCATAGTTCATCAAAATTTGCAAAATATACTTATTTGATTTAAGTTTTCCTCATTGTCAGGCTTCGGCTCATGTAGGTTTTACTACACATCGCCTTGCTTTCTTTAGGGATTTCCTTTCTCAAATAAGTATAAAACATGAAAAGGGAAACATCATGACAGTAATTGGCAATGTGACGGCAGAGCAGCTTCGCAGCTATGTTGAGCGTATTGAACGCTTGGAAGAAGATAAAGCAAACATCGCAGCGGATATTCGTGATGTTTGTGCGGAAGCAAAAGGTAACGGCTATGATGTCAAGATCATTCGTAAGGTCTTGAAACTTCGTAAAATGAATGCATCTGATCGTGATGAAGAAGAGCATTTGCTGGATGTCTACCTGCGTGCGCTGGGGATGTTACCGCAGATGGACGAAGCAGCGTAATTGTTAGCTCCACATGGTGATATCGTGTTCTGAAAGGCTGGTAACAGCGTGCAGTAGTACGTTGTTGCCATTTCCAAGGTCGATCCATGCTCCTTCATTGGTGTAAGTGGTGTGATCGAGGACGTCGTCGATATTCACGATGTCACCGTGATTAATATCTGGGCGGATGATGAGTATATCACCCTTTGAAAAATCCATGATGCTGTCATGACCATTGTTGCTATCAATATAGAAACGATCGAGGTCTTCATTCCCGTATAGTGTGTCGTTACCAACACCTAAATAGATGGTGTCATTGCCGTATCCACCAAATATCAGGTCATTGCCAGTACCACCAGAAATGATATCATTGTCGCCATTACCATAAATGGTATCTTCGCCACCGCCGCCATCAATAGTATCTGCATCATCTGTAGGGTCTACAATACGATTGTTGCCACCAAATATCAGGTCATCACCTTCGCCGCCATAAAGCTTGTCATGTCCGTAGCCACCGATGAGCTTGTCATTGCCGCCATTACCATAGATACGATCATTGCCTTTACCACCATCAAGAATATCTGCATCGTCTTCTGGATCATAATATCCTGTGCCACCAAAAAGTAGGTCATCATCTGATGAGCCAGTGATTTCACGGTTGGATGAGCTACCGTACAGTGTGAGTCCTATGTGTGATGGGGTAGGTATTATGTCTTCTAGCGTAAAGAGAAAGATATCTTGCGTGGCATTGGTATCACTTCCAACTAAATTGGTTGCATAGCTAGAGGCAATAAAATGCATGCCGTCAGTAGAAAAATTGATATCATTGAATTCACTGTTGGCGATAGCTCCATCGACATTTTTAGAAATAAGGGTGAGCGCGCCTGATGTAAGGTTTTTAAGGTAAATATAGGTTTGCTCTAGAGGGGGAGTTCCAAATCCTAATAATTCTATGCGTTTTAAAAAAGCAATACTGTTGCCGTCTGGTAAAAAGACAGAATTATAAGATTCATAAAATTCTTCTGCAACGTTAGCAGAAATATTGGTAATAGTACCTGTATTTAAATCTTTAACAAAAACATCTGCATCATTATTTATGTCGCCCGTCACTAAATTATCAGCGTAGCTGGTAAAGGCGATCTTGTTGCCATCGGGGGAAAAGGCTAAGTGGTAAGCATCTGTGTACGTTGAATAAATGCTTGAGTCTTGGTTGCCTTCTGCGCCCGTTGCGTCTGTAGATACGCGTGTTACCGTGCCTGTGCCTAGATCTTTAATAAAGACATCTGCTACCCCATTGGTATCTCCTGCAATCAAATTTGTGGCGGTACTCACAAAAGCAATAGAGCTACCATCTGGAGAAAATTGTGCATAATAGGAATCCCCATCACTTTCTGTACTTGCAATATCTGTGGAAACGCGTGTTATTGCACCTGTTCCTAGATCTTTGATAAAAATATCTTTTGAAAAATTGGTGTCGCCCGCGACCAAATTGTTAGCATTACTTTCAAATGCTATTTTTGTGCCGTCAGGGGAAAATATTGCGTTGGAAGACCCGAAATTCCCTTGGACTCCTGCCGCGCTCGTTGAAAAGCGTGTGACGACACCTGTGCCTAGGTCTTTAACAAAAATATCTGATTGACCATTGGTGTCGCCTGCAATCAGATTGGTGGCTGTACTTGTGAATGCGATTTGGCTGCCATCAGGAGAAAAAACGGCGTCAAGTGAGTTATTGTTTGCTTGTGCGTCCGTTACGTCTGTTGAAATTCTGGTGATAATACCTGAGTTAATATCTTTAATAAAGATGTCAGCTACACCATTGGTGTCATTTGCAACGAGGTTATTGGCATAGCTAGAAAAAAGAACTGTGTCCTCGTCAGGTGAAAATATGCCACCAGAGCTATAGTCATTGCCTTGCGTTTCTGCAACGCTAGTGGACAAGCGGTTAATTTCAGTAACACGTGTAGTCATGACGTGATGTTACCTTAAAATATTTTTTCATAGTTTATTCTATGATACATTAATTAAAATTTACTTAAATGACTTAAGGTAATTGATTGTGATACAAACACAAAAGGGGGAGCGATGCTCCCCCTGCGAGTGTGCCTTTTGTAAGGCATGTAATACTATAGCCGTTTAAGCTTAAGCGACAGATCACCTAGCAAATTGTTAGAATGCAAAATCTGTTGCTGCAACATCTACAAGATAATTTTCTAGTATAAGATGCACTGCTGTACCGCCTGTAGTGGTGAAATCAACCATAGTATTTGCACCAACATGGCTTTGAGTAAAGCTCGCAAAATTGGTTGCGAAGTAGGTTACATCGATGACTTCGCCTTTGGTAAAATCACGAATGGTGTCACTATCGTACTGTACAACAAAGCGGTCAACTTCACTTCCGCCGTAAAGTGTATCTAAGCCGATACCGCCATACACCGTATCTGCGCCGCCGTCACCATAGACAAAGTCGTTACCATCATCGCCATAAATTACGTCATTCGAGCCATCACCATGGACAACGTCATTGCCTGCACCACCGTGAATAAGGTCAAGCCCCGTGCCACCATTAATGGTGTCTTTATCTGCTCCGCTGTCAATGGTATCATTCGCCGTACCAGCATCAATGCTGTCATTACCTTTGCCGCCTAATATAGAATCTGCGCCGTCTTCGCCGTATATTCTGTCATCATTATCGCCAGCATCGATCGTGTCGTTGCCTGTGCCACCCCAAATACTGTCACCACCGTTTTCGCCAATAATACTATCATTGCCAGTATCACCATGTAATTCATCAGGACTTACACCGCCATTTATGGTGTCATAACCATCGCCACCATAAATGGTGTCAAAGCTCCACCCACCAAGTAACGTGTCATTGCCTTTACCACCAATAATGCTGTCTTGATTAGAGCCACCTGTGATGCTGTCATTACCATTGCCACCATCCATGATGTTAAGGCCAAGCCCACCAACGAGTGTATCGTCACCGCCGTTGCCGATCAGGGTATCATTCCCAGATCCGCCCCAGATGGAGTCGCTTTGATCAGTGCCAAACAAATAATCACTTGAAAAATTGCTACCCATGATCTGTGCCATAATGATACCTCCTTAATTGAATGTTGTAGAATAGAATTCTTGTTCAATATATTGATTAAAAAATAAAGTCGGTATCAAGTAATGTGTCGCTAGTGATGCCAGTCAGTATGATGTGTGAAATGTTCGAACTGCCAACGGTCACGTCGATGACTGTATCTGTTGCCACCGTTGCTATGGTGAGATTAGCATAGGTCACTGCGTAGTTACGCAAATCAATTACGTCATGCGCCACATCAAAGTCTGTGATCACACCACTGGTCGCCGTAAATGTGAAAATGTCGCCGCCCGCACCACCTGTTGCTGTGTCCGTATCAGCTGCAAGATAAATGCGATCATTGCCATCGCCACCAAAGAGGCTATCAAAACCATCATTGCCATTGATAGTATCATTACCGATGCCGCCATAAACGGTGTCGTTACCCGAACCGCCATTGATGCTATCATGACCTGCGCCACCGCTAAGAGAATCGCTGCCGCCATTCCCCTTGATGGTATCGTCTCCATTGCCGCCCGTATAGGTTTCGTCTGCGCCTACGCCATTAAAGGTTTGACCTGCAACGGTTGATTTAGAAAAGATGAAATCGCTGTTGGTGAGTTTGCCACGATAGTCACCAGAAAGGTAAAATTCAAAATCAGATTGTTCGCTACGAATATAGCTGCGGTCTGATGTCACACTATACGCAACGCGTAATTCACCTGCTGCGGTTGTTTTGTTGGTGGTAAGTGTTGTAAATCCTAGACCACTTAAATCAATTTTATCGACCCCTGCTTCAAAATCAGTGATGCGATCATACATACTACCTGTGAAGAGGCTATCGTTTGTGTTGCTAAAACGGAAAACATCTGCACCTACGCCACCTGTGAGTGTGTCACGCCCCGCGCTACCGTCGATGGTGTCATTGCCAAGTCCACCGTTGAAGAGGTCGTTGCGTGATGAGCCAATGAAGAAGTTGTCGTCGGCAATATTGCCTGTGTTAAAGAGAAAGTCACTTGCTTTGAGCGTGTTGCGTAAATCGCCAACGAGCGCAACTTCAAAGCCTGTTTCATCATTTTTGATATAGCTGGTGTTGGTGCTGCTGCTATAACTGATGCGTAGTTCATTCAGCAACGTTGTATTGCCGCTACCAATAAAACTGGTGAAACCAAGATCGCGGACATCAATCACATCCTGACCAGAGGCAAAATCCATGATCTTATCTGCGGCAACGCGGGTGCTGTCACCGAGATGACTGAATTTGAAATTATCTAATCCTGTGCCACCTGTAAGTGTGTCGCGTCCTGCATCACCGTCAATAGTGTCATTGCCCGCAAACCCATTAATGTCGTCCGCACCTGTTGTGCCAAGAAGATTATTGGCCTGTGAATAATCAATTGATCCAAAATGATCCCATGTGCTGTGTGAACCTGTTAGAGCGACAGAGGTCTTAAAGCCAGTGATGGTGTTGCCTGTAAGGGTGTTATAGTCCGTGCCTGCGCCTTCGCGTACACCGTAATAAGCAGCAACATTGCCAGATTCAATCACGTTGTTGGTCACTTTATTGTTCGTGGTGTTATAATATTTGCCAGAAACACCTGAGGTATCGTCATATGCTTCAAGGCGAATACCTTCATAAGAAGCAGGTGAGCTGGTGGAATTGCTATAGATGTGGTTATCATGGACATTATCATGGTCTGTTCCGTAAAGGCGGACACCTGCTTTGCCATTGTGATGGATAAGGTTGTTATACACATCAGTGTAATTGGCAAGCTTCACTAAAACACCCTCAAGTGTATTGCCGTAAACCTCGTTATCATGAATGGAAATGTTTTTAGGCCATGCGATATTTTCGCTGCCACGTTGCACCATAATACCGTTCGCGCCATTGTCATACGATACGTTGTTCGAAATCGTGATGTCTTTTGAGCTAGTACAAACATTAAATCCATGGCGATCGTTGTTATAGGCTACGTTATTGCTGTAAACGCCACCAATGATGTAATCTGCCACGAAACCATCCAAATGGTTGCCATGAGCAACGCTGTTGGTGATGCTAAGATTCACAGTTTGTTCGTGTGGATCAAAGCCATAGCCAGAGCAATTTTTGATTTCCATGCGATCAAGTGTAATATTGCTGCATTGACCTGGGTGATCAGGGTAAACACCATTAAACCAGCCATCGATCTTAACAGATGGAGAAATATTATCACGATTACCATCAATGGTCAGGTTATTGACGTTGACATTAGTGGACTCAACGTTGAATGGAGTGCGCACGACGCCTGTCATTTTCATATTCCAGCCATCAGCCACTTTAATATTGGTAAGGCCCATGCCATCACCATAAAAGGTGGTGTTGCTATAGATGAGTAATGCGCCATCGGATGGCTCGGTGTGACCTGTTACGATATACGTACCTGTTGGGGCATATACTGTGCCGCCGCCCGCTGCATGCGCAGCATCAAGCGCAGCTTGAACTGCTGCGGTATCATTGGTTACGCCATCACCTTTAGCACCGAAATCTTTCACATTGAACGTTGTCATAATCACACAAGCCTATATTTGTTGTTATTTAAAACCATACAGCCGACCGTCAGCAAAAGCTTGAATATAAAGACCTAGCTGAATAGGTGGTATTTTGTCTGGGTTGTTATGCTAATTTACAAAGACATGCAAGCGTATTTTAATTGATTCATAATCATTGTTGTGGCTTGCTTCTGTTTTGCGTGTACAGGAATATATTAATTTTTTATTAATATTTCAAGTTCTTTTTTTAGTTATTTTGTTTATTAAAGTAATGATGCTGCTAACTTGCTGTAGGACTGAAGAAATACGCGTTTAAATACAGTGCTGTTGAGTTAAATATTGCGTAGATCTTCAAGGTGGATGCCGAGTGCTTGTGCTATCCCACGTGATTTGGTCATGGTTTCTTCCCATTCGTCATAGGCGTCGGAGTCGTTGACGATGCCTCCACCCACTTGAAATTCAAATTGATCGTTTTGGGCGATGAGTGTGCGAATGACCACGGAAAACTCACAGGTGTGGCGTGATAACCATCCTATTGCGCCGCTATAGACGCCACGTTGTATACCTTCTGTTTTTTCGCACCATTGTATCACGCGCTGTTTGGGTGCGCCTGTCATGGATCCCGCGGGAAAACAAGCAAGTATCGCGTCGGCAATTGTGAGGTCTGGGCGAAGTTTGCCTGTGATGGTTGAGGAGAGGTGACGTAATGTTTTAAAATTATCCACTTCAAAAAGATGGGGAACACGGACTGAGCCAAGGTTGGTCACTTTGGCAAAATCATTGCGCATCAAATCCACGATCATAAGATTTTCTGCGCGGTTTTTAAGGCTGCTAGCGAGCGTATCCGCTTGGTTATCTAAGCTGCTTGTGCCTTTGATAGGACGAGTTGTGAGTGTACCGTCTGCATCTATTTTTAAAAATTGTTCAGGTGATGAGGAGAGGATAGTGGTATCAGGGTAGGTAATGAATGCGCTATAGGGTGCAGGGCTGACATAACTTAGCTGGTGGAAAAGCTGGCTCATTTCCTCACGTGAAGGAATATCGCCCCACCGTCCCATAAATTTACGGGTGATATTCGCTTGGTAAAAGCTACCAGAACGAATGGCTTCTAGCGTTTCTTCGATATGTTGACGGTAGTAACTTTGGTTCATGTTGGAGCTGATAGATGTAACGTGTGGTGGTGTAAAATCCAGCTCTTTAGGTGCGATGTAGCGTTGCAAGTCAAAGGAAGAATTATCAACGCTATGGCGTCTAATGGTTTGCCTCACATGGTCAAATTGCAAAACATGGCGAAAGCGTGTGAGGCGAAGTTTGGGTAGGGAAATCGTTGAAGGTTTAATGGTTGTAGGGATCGTGCGTCCAAACTCATAGGATAGATAGCCAAACCATGAAGGGAGTGTTGCGTGAGAGGTAGAGGTGGCGTGACGTAACAAGGTAGGATCATCACCTTCAAACTGTTCTATCGCATCAAAGCCTAGCCATGACATATCTCCTGAATAGCTGGTTTTAAGTCCAGAATAAAGGAATGCGAGGGTAGGGTACTGCGCGGCAAGGGAATGCAAACAATCAAGGGGATGACACCAATCATGCGCGTGTAGGTGCATGTGCATCATCCCCTTATTATCTTTGTCGTCTTTATTGAATGTTATTGTTTTTTATCAAATGCTTCTTGTGCTTCTGATTCAATCTCTTTTGCGGTAGGTTGTGCCTGAGACATATCAGGAGCTTCCGCTTCACCTTCAGGAGTTGCTTCGGTAGAAGGCTGCTCGGCTTTAGAAGAAGCTGGAGCAGTTTCTTTTCCTTCTGGTACAATGACAGGTTGACCTGTCATAGGATCAATGTGAGTTTCATCATCTTTATATCCTGCTGGTGCTTCACTGTTTTCTACCGGCGGATGCATCATCATTTGTTTTTGCATGTCTGCTGCCGGCCCACCATTAGGAAGGAAAGCTTGCATCCATTGCATCATCACTTCTAGCATGCCTTTACCTGAGATACGTACATCACCTTGTCCATTATCCTTGATGGTTACGACGCGAGTGGTAGGCTCTTTGTCATCTGTAGTACTGACAGCAGCAATGAACTTTTTCAGTTTAGATGGGGTGCTGCTATCAAGCATGTGGCTTTTGAGGCTTGGATCTGCCCATGCCAGCACGTCTTGTGCTGCAACGAGATAACCAATTGTGTCATCCACCATGCTATCGCAGTTCACACAACGTAATGAAAGATCGACCTTGACCGTATCCAACACCGCGTTACCGCTGAGCTGAATGCCGTATTTATCGGTCATGAATTGAATAACATCTGCTTTGAGTGAACCTGTTGGAGCAATGCCTTCGCGTGGGTTTGCACCTTTGAATTCGGCTTTGGTCGTCAGGCGAATTGTGCCAAGTTCGCTCATGCGCGGTGCAAGGTTAGCTAGTGCAGCTTCTAGTTTTTCACGCCCACCCGCATTTTTTTCAGCTGTTGCAAGTGATTGTGCAAGCGGCGCAGATTTGCCCTGCATCAAGCTTGGCAAACCTTTAATGCCTTCTGCCAACGCATCATCATACTCTTTGGTGAATTTGAGACGCATATCCCCATCAATTGAAAAGGAAGAATTTTCTTTGCCATGTGAGAAATGTATGTTCAATGGCCAATCAAAGCTCATCGCACCATTGTTGATTTTGAAGCTTTTGAAGACGATATCAGCGTCACCCACCGCGCTTTGGTCCATTACTTTAGGTGCGCGATAGTGAATGTTGATGTCGATGTTTTGTTTGCCTAGCATACTCGCTTGCTTGACACTGTAGAATGCGGCTTCGGGGCTAGCAGCAGCAAATGCTTCGCTAAGAGAGCGATAATAATCATTAAAGCGTTTGCCAAATTCAGAATCTTTGACATTCACTACTAAATCAACATTCATAATGCTGTCGTCTTTTTCAGGGTTATTATACACCCCAAATTTTGTACCTGCAGAAGAGAGTAGGGATTCTTGTGTATCACTGGCGATCAATTCATAAGGGTTTGTGCCACACGCCGCGTGTTCTATATATTTAGCCGCTTCTTTGGTGTCGCTTGCCGTTGTAAGCAAGTTGCCTTTTAGAAGAAATAAGCCCGCAGCACTGGTCAATTTCACTTCGCATGCAAGTCCACCGTCTGTTTTGGTTGCCCAAGGAAGTTTTTGTTCGCCAAAGCTTGACGTCCCACTGGTGTTACCTTCAAGTTTTACGCGTAGGGTGCGGGAAAAATAGTTGCCGCCAAGATAGATAGAGCCTGCGCTTTCAACATCTTCAACCCAGTTTGGTAAAAGTGGAAAGTTAGTAAGTGCCGTCGGGAGTGGTGCTGCTTGCGTGCCATCGGTTTGTGTTTGAGCTTGTGCTTTAGCAGCCCATGCATCTACCGCGGTCTTAAAGGCTTTGCCTGTATAATGGAGTTTTGGTTTGTTGATGCGTACCGCAACCTCTGAAGGAAATCCAGTGGTTGAGAGGCTTTCATAGCTAAATAAGAAATCTTCTTTAGCAAGACCTGTGACGGCACTATCGTTCCATCCCGCAATCGTTTTTTCAACTTCCGCCTTGAGCTGACCTGCTTGCTTAAACCAGAGCATGCTGTATCCAGCAACCAGCACAACGGCAGTGCCAAGCAATGCAAGTGGAATTGGGCGTTTATAGCAGCATGTCGATGTTGAGCATGATGCTTCTTTTTTTTCAGTTGTTTGTTCGGCGGTCTCGGTCATGGTCAAACCCTATAAGTTATTGTGCGGCTGCAAAATAAAACAAATAATAGTAAATGTATAGTAGAGATTGAAAGTTACCTTTTAAATCGTCGACTCTTTACGCTGCCGCTACACTAAATTGTAAGTGTGCGAGATTGGCATAAAGTGGTGATGATTTAATGAGTTCGTCATGTGTGCCACTCGCCACAATACGTCCTTCGTTCATTACAAGAATGCGATCAACATGCTGCACAGTGGCTAAACGATGGGCAATAATGAGAGCTGTACGTCCTTGCATCAATGTATCTAGCGCAGACTGTACGCGGCGTTCATTCTCAGAATCAAGTGCAGAGGTCGCTTCATCAAGCAGTAAGATATCAGGGTTGCGTACGATAGCACGTGCAATGGCGATACGTTGTTTTTGTCCGCCAGAGAGGCGTACGCCACGCTCGCCAAGATAACTGTTTAGTCCTTGTGGTAATGTTTCTAAAAACTCTAATGCTTCAGCTTGCTTTGCTGCCATTAAGACCTCTTCATTACTTGCTTGTGGACGACCGTAACGAATATTTTCCCATGCATTGGTTGAAAAGATGACGGGGTCTTGAGGGACAAGCCCAATATGGCGACGGAAAGCCTGTGGGTCAAGGTCTTTGAGGTTTATCCCATCCAGCGAGATCGCACCTGACTGTGGGTCATAAAAGCGTAGCAAAAGGTGAAAAATAGTGCTTTTTCCTGCGCCAGAAGGGCCTACAAGTGCGATTTTTTCTCCTGCATTGATATGTAGATCAAGGTCGTACAAGGCTTTGTCTTTAGGGCGAGAAGGGTAAAAAAAGGTGACGTGATCAAAATGTATCTCACCACGTAGTTTTTCTGGTAGTGCTTGTGGGTGTTCGGGGGGGGTGATCTCAGAGACAAGTGAACGGAGTTCCATCAGGCGTTCAGCCGCACCTGCGGCGCGTTGAAGATCGCCCATGATCTCACTGAGTGCGCCTGTCGAGCCTGCGACAACCATGGCATAGAATACGAACGAGGTGAGTTCTCCAGCACTGAGTTTACCTTGTATGACATCCTCACCACCTGTCCATAACACTCCCATGATCGCCCCAAGCACCAAGGTGATGACGATGGCGGTCAGTACGGCGCGAATACGAATACGCGTTATGGCCGTGGTGAGTGCATCGTGTACATAGCCAGCAAAACGCTGGCTTTCTCGTTCTTCGAGAGAGAGAGCTTGGATGGTATGAATGGAAGAGATCGTCTCACCTGCATGAGAGCTTATGTCCGCAATTTTATCCTGAGATGCTCGTGAGAGTGCGCGAACTTTGCGCCCCATGATGATAATGGGTGCAACAACGACAGGAACCATCAATAAGACAAAGAGGGTCAGGCGTGGGCTTGTCCACATCAGCATGATAAGCCCTCCTATTAACATCAATCCATTGCGGAGTGCGATAGAAACCGAGCTGCCGACTACTGTTTGTAGTAAGGTTGTGTCGGTAGTCAGGCGTGACATTAGCTCGCCTGTGCGGGTGGTTTCAAAATAACCAGTATGGAGGCGCACGATGTTTTGGTAGATGTCGTTACGAATGTCCGCAACCACCTTTTCACCTACCCATGACACCAAGGAATAACGTGCGTAGGTCGCTAGTGCTAGCACAAAAATCACACCGTAAATCACATAGAATGATTGATTGAGAAGCTCAGAATTGCCTTTGCTTAAACCCTCATTTACAAGATGACGGACTCCCGTACCCATGCCAAGTACCGCGCCAGAGGTAAAAAATAGTGCAATAATCGCACCTGTGATTTGCAGGCGATAAGGACGCAGATAATTCCCCAGTAATCTCAAGCTTTTGATGTTACCTTTGGGTTTTTCTTCTGATTCAGAAGGTATCTTTGTTTCACCAGATATGCGCATTGTTTTTCTTTCACTTTTCGTCTTTCATACCAGCGAAAGCTGGTAGTTGGAACTATCCTTCCTAGATCCCTCTTTCGCGGGAATGGCATGTATACTATAGATATCATCATACTCCACTCTAAAAACGTCTTGTTTCAGGTGGAGCGGCTGTATACTTCAACATCCCACCAGTGATTTTGCGAAATCTTCTGCGCTGAATTCGCGTAGATCATGGATACCTTCGCCGACGCCAATGGCATAGATTGGGAGTTTGAATTTTTCAGCAAGAGCCACAACAATGCCGCCTTTGGCTGTGCCATCAAGTTTGGTCACGACCAGTCCAGAGACGTTGACAATAGATTTGAATGCTTCCACTTGCGCGAGGGCATTTTGTCCTGTTGTGCCATCTAAAATCTGCAAAACTGTATGCGGGGCGTTTGCGTCTAGTTTTTTAAGGACGCGAGCTATTTTCTCTAGTTCTTTCATTAAGTTATCTTTGTTGTTGAGTCGCCCTGCGGTGTCAATCAATAAGACATCTACGCCTTTTGCCTTTGCTTCTTCGTAAGCGCGAAATGCTACGCTAGCCGCGTCCGCACCGTCTGCTGCTGTGATAACAGGAACGCCGCTGCGTTGTCCCCAAATGACCAATTGTTCTGTTGCTGCTGCGCGGAAGGTATCCGCTGCTGCCATCATGACTGAAAATCCATCTTCGCGGAGGCGGTATGCCATTTTTCCCATAGTGGTGGTTTTGCCATTACCGTTAACACCAACAACTAAGATAACATGTGGTGCGGCTTTGGTGTCTAGCACCATTTCCTGCGCATAGGGGGCGAGTAGGGGGGTGATCTCAGCCGCCAGTGCAGTTTTTACATCTTCAGGGGATAATTCTTTATCAAAACGACCTTTGCTAAAACCTGTAACAATTTTTGCCGCCGTCGTCGCACCCATGTCGGAGAGAATCAATAATTCTTCTAACTCTTCGACCATGCCCGCATCCAGTTTACGCTTGGTAAAAATACTGGTGATGCCATCAGAGATTTGGTTCGACGTTTTAGAAAGTCCAGCCTTGAGCTTTGCAAACCAACTAAGTTCACCCTCTTTTTTTGTGGATGCTAGATTCATGGTATTCCTTTTTATTTCATACTTGTTTTAGCGAAGCTAAAACTCCCTATCCTCCCTAGATTGGAGAAGGAATTTAGTCCCTCACTTGTTCAGGCAATTTAAAATGCACATTCTCACGTGCAGCGATATGCGTTGTGATAGTGCAATCATGCCAAGTTTGTAATTGTGCAACCACATCTTCCACTAAATGTTCAGGTGCAGATGCGCCCGCAGTGATACCTACCGCGCTTTTACGCTCTAACCATGAAGATTGCAACTGTGAAGCATCAGCAATCAGATATGATTCTATACCAAGTTCGTCCCCTAAATCACGTAATCGAGACGAATTGGAGCTGTTGGTTGCGCCAACTACTAATAATAAATCCACTTTTCCAGCTAAATCCTTCACGGCGTTCTGGCGGTTTTGGGTGGCATAACAGATATCACGGACATCAGGCCCTGTAATGGCAGGAAAGCGTGCTTTAAGCGCAGCGATAATGACACGTGTATCATCCACGCTGAGTGTGGTTTGTGTAACATAGGCTAATTTATCAGGGTCTTTGACGTTGAGTGTGGCGACATCTTCAACCTGAGAGACGAGCAGCACTTCTTGTTTAACGCGTCCGCTTGTGCCTTCGACTTCAGGGTGTCCCGCATGACCAATTAAAATGATTTGCAAGTCCTCGCGTTCATAGCGTTGTGCTTCGTTATGCACTTTGGTCACCAGCGGGCAGGTCGCGTCAATGATAGGAAGATTTCTTGCTTTTGCGCTCATCTCTACAGCTTCTGATATGCCGTGTGCGCTAAAGACCGTCCATGCGCCATCAGGAATATCCATCACATGATCAACAAAAATCACTCCTCGACTCTTGAGGTCATTTACTACCCATTGATTATGAACAATTTCATGGCGCACGTAAATCGGTGCGCCGTATTTTTTTAAGGCACGTTCTACGATCTCAATCGCACGTTCTACCCCAGCGCAAAATCCACGCGGTTCACAGAGAATAATTTGCATGATAGCACTCGCTTTTTATGCGGCGCAGTTTAGAGATGAGAAAGCCAAGAGGCAAGGGGAAGTTTATGCTAAAGAAACGCCTTGTTCAGAAGGGCTTGGTGCAGGAGCATTCGGTCTTGATTGCGTTTCAACATGAGCAACCTGCATATGTGTCTGTGGACGAGCATTGGCAGCTTGCTCTAAATGCGCGTTGTGAGAAGTTACAGGTGGAGTATCTGCGCTTGCCACAATCGCACCATTATTCATACGAGAAGATAGTTCATCAGCTGTTAGTTTTTTGTCGGTGACTTGCATTTTTGCAAGTTCTTCAGGGGGGATATTATATTTCTTTCCAAGTTCAATAAGAGCTTGTGTCCCCATACCATGCATCATGCTCATGCTCATTTTTTCTTCCATGCGCGCTTTGATGGCATAGTCTTTATATGCTTCAAGTGCTTCTTGAGGAAGCTGTTCTTTTCGTCCAGCATTAATAGCTTCAAAATCGTGTGAAACTTCTCTCATGTCTGCGCCAAAGCCTGCTACACTTGCAAGTGCTTGAAGCGCAACAGGTGCAACGCTGAGTACCTTTGCTGGAACTCGCATCGCAGGTACGTTGGGTTTCTCAGGCGTAGCTGTATGAACTATTCTATCGGGACGACTTGGTATTCCATTTGATGTTTGAACAGCAAACTTCGTCCCTTGACGAAGTGAATCAGGTTTTTTTGTGTCTGCACGTACATCAGCTAGATTTTCAAGTGTTGCGCCTGTATCTTTTAATAATGTTGATAGGGCGGGGTTTTGTTTTACATATTCACTAGGATTAAAGTTGGGGCGTTTTGATGCGGCTTCGTAATTGTCTAATAGTGTTGCAACACTCGGAGATTTGCCTATTGCCGTGCGAATGCCTGATGCTATTTCATTGTATTTTGATTCGAGCATCATTGGTGTTGAGGTGGTGTCACGTATTAATGTGTAACGATCGCCATTCGCACGTCTATATTCAGGTGAACCAGCCATAAATTATTTCCAACTATGTATTTATGTCTTATTATTACACGCAAATCATTAACCTTTTATGATGAAGCAACTTTTTCTTTAATTAAAATGAGATGACGAGTCTATGCGCCCATGCCTTACTGAGGGAGATCCTTCACTACGTTCAGGATGACGGAGATTCCAACCAATCCTCAGACTGCATTTCCATCAGTCGTGATACGGTGCGTTCAAACTCAAAACTACCGTCACCATGCGGGTAAAGTTCTTGTGGTGATGTGGCAGCGGTGCAGATCAAGGTCGCATGAGCTTCGTAGAGAACATCAATGAGGGTGACAAAGCGTTTGGCTTCATTGCGTTTCTCAGGTGTAAGCTGTGGAATATCACTGATGATAAATGTAGTGAAAAGGGCGGTGAGTGCCATATAGTCGAGTGCGCCTAGTGGGCGGGCGCAGAGTTCTTCAAAGGTGAACCGTGCAATATCTCGACACATCGCACTGACATGTAAGACCCGTCCACTAACAGGAATGTCCAATGTATTGGGTGGCGTGTGTTGAGATAAGGTTGCAAATACTTCGTCTAAAAAGGTCTGGGAGGGCTGACCTTGCACCACATTGTATGTTTTCGAAAGTGCATGGAGGCGTCCCAAGCGGTAATCTTGTTGGGATGCAAGCTCATATATTTCCATGCGTTCGCGCAACAAGTGGATGAATGGCACAAATCGCTCACGTTGTAAGCCATTTAAATATAATGATTCTGGTGGGCGATTTGAGGTGAAAACCACCACCATGCCTGCATTGAATAATGCCGTGAAAAGTCGTGATAAGATCATGGCGTCGGTGATATCATGCACCTGAAATTCATCAAAACATAGAATATGACACTCTGACGCAATTTCCTTTGCGACGGCTAAAATAGGGTCACCATCACGTTTTTCTTTACGATGCGTGTGGATGCGTCCATGCACATCCAGCATGAATTGTAGGAAATGTAGGCGTTTTTTCTTGGGTATAGCAAAGGGAAGCGCGTGGTAAAATACATCCATAATCATAGACTTACCGCGTCCAACATCACCCCAAATATACATGCCATAAGGGCGTTTGTTGTTGGTTGAATTTTTATGGCGAGAAAATAACCCTGAGAGTAATTTCGCGCCCGCAGAAGGAGGAATAAAGAAATGCGGTTCGGTCACGAGGTCAAAGAGACGTTGTAGATGCAGCACCATTTCACGTTGCATGGCATCTTGTCTGATTTCGCATTGTTCTACAAGGCGGGTATAACGTGATATGGGATTGTCAGGCATGGTATTTCATGTATATGTCAGCTTTATAAAATAAACTCGGTGATTCTACGCTTAAAAAGTGAAGGTTTTCTTTATGTCTTCTCCCCTCATAGAACGCACCCCATCAGAAGTCAAACAGGTGATTGCCGGTTTTCGTGCTGAAGGGGCAACGGTTGGTTTTGTGCCGACAATGGGCGCGTTACACGCAGGGCATATGGCGTTGATAGACAGCGCGAGAGCGCAGTGTGATAAGGTAGTGGTCAGTATATTTGTGAATCCTATGCAGTTTGGAGCAAACGAGGATTTGGCAAAATATCCGCGTAGTTTTGATCGTGATTATGATTTGATTGCAGAATATGGCGGCGACCTTGTATTCTTACCTGATGTGCATGACATGTATCCACAAGGATACGCAACAAAGGTTAGTGTGAGCGGTGTGACGGATTGTTTATGTGGTGCAAGTCGTGTTGGGCATTTTGATGGCGTGGCAACGGTGGTGACGATGTTGCTGAATATCATTCGACCTGATTATAGTTATTTTGGTGAAAAAGATTACCAGCAGGTGCAGGTGATCCGCCATATTCACAGAGATTTACATTTAAGCGGTGAAATTGTGCCTGTGGCAACAGTACGTGAAGGGGATGGCTTGGCATTATCCTCGCGCAATCGTTATTTGTCTGAAGAACAGCGTCGTGTTGCTCCTATCTTATATGAAACCTTACAGTGGATTGGACGTAATCGCATGTTACATGGTGTGCCATATCTGGTGGAGCTTGGGCGAGAAAAATTATTGTCAGCAGGCTTTGATAGTGTTGATTATCTTGAAGTGCGCGATGGTAATGATCTTATTTTTCAAGATCATTTTACTGATGAGAGTCGTGTGTTTGTAGCGGCACGGCTCGGTGGTACACGCTTGATTGACAACATTGCGGTACGCGAATGTTTAAATAGTTAGTGTTATGTCTAAGCTTTTAACGTTCTGCTTAAGCCTTTAATCTTCTATTCAATTTTTCTTCCCGCTCTGCTTTTATAGCTTGGTAAAGAAAGATGATAACGTAACGCAAAGGCACGGATGAGGAACGCTGTTAAAAATGCCGCCGTAACCATCACAGGGCGAGGAGTGGCGAGCTGTGCAAGTATGACATAAATGCATGAACCCGCGGCAGCGGCAGTGGCATAAATTTCTTTGCGAAGAATCAAAGGCACTTCGTTGCATAAGGTATCGCGTACCAGCCCGCCAAAGGTTGCTGTCATAACCCCCATTAAGATGGCAACTACGCCTGATACGCCGTGGGCGAGTGCTTTTTCTGTGCCAATCACGCAGCATATCGCGAGTCCTACCGCATCACACCAAATGAGAGCCTTAAATCGTGACTCTACGATATGCGCGGTAAAGAATATCACAAGGGCAACCCCTGCACACAGCACTAATGGCATGGGATTGCTGACCCACGTCACAGGGCTGATGCCCAGCACAAGATCGCGTATTGTCCCGCCACCAAGCCCCGTTACCGTGGCGATCAAAATGAAGCCGACTACATCCATTTGACGTCGTGAAGCTTCTAGCGCACCTGAGATGGCAAATGCCATCACGCCGATAACGTCTAGCCATGTGATGATATGATCTAATAATTGCGTAAACATGTTTTGTTATTAGAAGAGAAAGTGGGGCTTTGGCAATAGGTTTCCTATCAGACGTCATGTTGCAGAGAATCTTATAGAGAGTAGTATGTACAATAAAAGTTATCTCCGTTGTGTGAAATGACGTGGTGAACGTGTGGCGGTGCGACGTGGATCTTTTTTCATAGGGCCTGTACCTGGTGCAGCACGCCAAACACAACCTTTTTGTAGGGATTTGGCCGCGACCTCACGGACAAAATCTGGGTCTAGGTCTGCATAAAAACATACAGTATGAAAATCAGGGCTATTACCGCGCAGCCAGATTTCTGCTTCGCGTTTCCATGTTAAAGCTTCAGATTTTTGGCTGGAACTTGATGCGTCCATTAAAGCTTGTACGATTACAGCACGCCACATAGATTGTTCATGGTGTACAGGATTATAGGAATCTTCGGGGTAAATATCTCCATTCGAGGTTATATGGGCTGGATTATTGCTTTGGACGGTCACAGGTGAACCCAAGAATGTGGTAGGTGAACTACCCGCATAGTGTGGGTTGGACGGCATAGAGGAAACAAAAGCTTGCTGCATCGGACTACTCCTTTTTGATGTATTTTGTAGCGCGAGAACTTACACAAACGTGTAAGCATGGATACATCCTAAGGTTTAAGATGTTTCCATTAAAACAGCTATAAAGTGAAATATTTAAAAAGTAAACACGCAAAAATAGCATTTTTCTTTTTAATAAATCTATAGTTGTTTTTCTGGTTTATTTTAACAGAGTGTGTTGTTTATGTTGCACGACAACATAGTGACACTGTGATGAAGTTTTGCTGGTTCTGGAAGGGGGGAATTCACTAAAAATGACTAAAGTAACTGTTTGTTGTGTTGGTAAATCTAAGTGATTCCCTTTTGTCGCTGATAAAACCAAGGATGATGAGCTTGTTCATCGGTTGTGTTGCACGGTGGCGAGTCAGTGTGTGTTTGGCGTGTGTGAATATACATCGGAATAACCATGCGTTTCTGATTATATGACTATATCATATGTTGTATGCGTGCTGACGGGGTCTATCTTAATAAGGCAATCATTAATAAATAGTTAATTTATTGCCGGCAATTTAATAAAATTAAGGGTAATGTGTGCGATTTTTTGCGCGACGCACAAAAAACCACGCTTACGTCAGAGTAAGCGTGGTTTTAGTCTGTAGAAAAATAAAAATTATGCAGTAAAAATACTGAAATCGTCTGCGGTTAGGCTATTTGTTGTGATGCTATCAATGATGAGTATAGATGCACCAAGGTTGATAGTCGCTGCGCCGCCAGTATAGCTGATGTGACCAAGAACATCACTTGCAGATATAATGCCTGAGTTGTTGATATTGCTCAGAATCATGATGGTGTCGCCCGCCGCGATACCCGCATTTTCAAATGTAGTGATATGATCTGTACCGTCATAACCTGCGAGGTAGAAATAATCATTGCCATTGCCACCTGTAAAGGTATCATTGCCTGTGTTGCCGTAGATGCTATCATTGCCACCGTTACCAAAGACAAAGTCATCGCCGTCCCCTGCAATGATGATGTCAGCGGAATCGTTAGGGTCTGCTACTGCGCCGCCACCATAGAGAGAATCGTTTCCACCGTTGCCATAGACGGTGTCTGAACCTGCGCCGCCATAGACGGTGTCTGCGCCATCATTTGGGTCAACATTACTGCCGCCACCAAAAAGCATATCGCTACCGCCGTTGCCATAAACGGCATCCGTACCTGCGCCACCGTAAATGGTGTCATTGCCATCTGTAGGATCAAAAGTGTTTGTGCCGCCTAAAATAGTATCATTGCCACCATTACCATAAATAGCGTCACTGCCTGCACCGCCTTTGATATAGTCTGCGCCATCAAAAGGATCAACTGCACCTGTTCCGCCATAAATACTATCCGTACTTGCGCCACCCTCTAACCAGTCTGCGCCTGCGCCACCGTAGATGGTGTCAGCTTCATCGCCACCAAGCACACTATCATTGTCTGCCCCTGCGTTGATAGAGTCAATGCCCGTATTGCCTTCGATGGTATCTGCACCCGCGCCACCCGTGATGGTATCGTTGCCTTTGCCGCCGTCAATATCATCATTACCGTTATCGCCAGTGACAAGGTCATTGTCTTCGCCGCCATCAAGCGTATCATCGCCATCGCCACCATATACAGAGTCGTTGCCTGTATCACCAGCCAGAATATCACTACCTGCAAAGCCCGTTAATGTATCGTTGCCACCATCACCGTAAAGTTCATCAGCAGAAGTGCTGCCGTCTAACGTGTTTGCACTGCTATCGCCGCGAGAATTGCTCATGTTATTACCTGTGATGTTATGTTCATTGCTGGGGGATATTATGAATTTTCATCGTATTGTCAATTATAATATTAATTATTTGTTAACTTATTTGCGGTGGGAGTTGGTGGAATTTGATGATACTAATTAAATAATGCTGTGCTAAACGTTGATGCTGTGCTAACTGCATCCAATCATTCTTGATGAAAATAGTGGGGTGTTATGGTCATGTGGCTAGAGTCTGCAACGTCAGAACAGCAAGATGTGCTAACCTTAGGTGCTGTGCGTCGCTGGTTGTGGGTTGCAATCTTGGCACTTGCAATGTCGGGCGTGTACTCGATTATTATTGTGCTGGCACGTACCCCAAAAATCACCAGTATATTGCCATTTAAAGAAGTGTTCCACACGAGCTTGATCGTGCATGTGGATTTGCTGGTGGTCGGCTGGTTCTTTGGCTGTGCCAATATGTTTTGGAGTATGCTGGGCGGAGAACGTGTACCGTTTTTGGAGAATTTGTTGCGAAATATCTTCGTCGCAGGGCTTTTACTACTTGCCTATGCGCCATTTTCCCATGCGCCGCAGCCTTATTTGAATAATTATATTCCCGTATTAGACAGCCCATTATTCATTAGTGCCATTCGATTGTTGCTGGTGTCATCATGTGTGCATGCTGTGTGGACAGTGATCCGTAGCGTCCCAACTATCACTAGGGAGTGGTTACGTACATCCGCGGGTATATGGTCGCTCGGTGTGTTTATCTCTGCGTTCATCTATGTGGTTGCGTGTATTGCTTTGGTGGCGTCGTATGTGTTGCTACAGGGAGAAGGTATTATAGGTCAGGTTTATTTTGAACATCTGTTTTGGGCAGGTGGGCATATTGTCCAATTTACGCATACAGAATTAATGTTGGTCTCGTGGCTTGTGTTGCTGTCTGCGTGTGGTGTTACATTACCAAAAACAAAACCAGTCTTATTAGTGATGCTTATGATGGTAGGGTTGTTGGCAGTACTCGGAACGCCGATGGCATTTATGCAGTATAAAATATATGATTATGAGTTTACTGATTTTTTCACCAAGCATATGATCCATGCGGGTGGTACAGCGGCGATGCTGCTTGCGCCGTGGACGCTGTGGGCGATTCTTTCCTGCGTTAAAAAGTTATGGGCAGAGCGTCCCGCTTTGGTTAGTGCGCTGATGATGTCGATCTTGTTGTTTGGTGTGGGGGGTGTTTTTGGGATGTTGATTGATGGGCCGAATGTTCGCATCCCTGCACATTATCACGGCTCTATCATTGGTGTTTCGCTTGCCTTTATGGGGGTGATGTTTGTGTTGTTACCGACATTAGGTTACGCTGATGTGAGTCGTTGGAAGCTCGCCATATGGCAGCCGATGCTTTATGGTTTTGGGCAGTTGCTCCACATCTCAGGATTGTTTTTTTCAGGCGGCTATGAGGTGCTACGTAAAACCCCTGGAGAAGTCCCTGGTGGAGAGATGGGCGCAAAAGTCTTTATGGGAATCATGGGACTCGGTGGACTGCTCGCCATCATCGGCGGAGTTCTGTTCTTGATTGTCGTATGGAAAGCCAGAAAACAAGTAAAAAATTAGGCAACGCCACGTTCTTCTGTTTTTCCAACGCCCGCAAATGTTGGTGCGCGAACATCGTCCATGGTGAGGTTTTGCGGTGCATTTTTGTCCATGCTCACACCTTTATTCGCCATCTCGTTACCTTCTTGCTTTGCAGCATCAGCCTCATAGGGAGGAAGTCCTTTGGTTGAGGTATGATCTGCGGTGCGTAAAATCACAGGTTCGGATTGCTTGGGTTGTTTTGCAGGGTGATTGCGTCCTTCATGATCATAGTTTTCACCTTCTGTAACGCGGTCTTGACCAGTGTTCGTTGCAGCGGTAGGTGGTGTAGTCGTCGCGTGTGCTTGCGCTGTTGCTATGGGTTTATTTGATTCTTCACCATCGACCTTAAGTTTCTTTTCTGGGGGAGGGGCTGTGGGTGTTTCGCCAGCAGCGGGAGTGACTTTATCTGCTTCCGCGGTTTTTTCTCCCGCAGCAGGAGTGACAGCGGCAACATTTTTTTTCTGTTCATCTGCGAACATATCATAAATGGCAATGGCAATTGCCAATTCTGGGAACATCGCGGCAGCAGCAGAGAGAACATCACGCGTTTTGTCTTTTGGACCTTCTTGACCTTGGCTTTGACCTTGTCCTTGCGCTGTTTGTTCCGCTTGTTTTTGTGCGGCTTCATATTTGGTTACCAGCTCAGCGTCGTTCATTCTTCCGACATTTTGCTGGATATCACGCAATTTATCTTTTTGTTCTTGTGTAAGATTAGGGTCTTTGAGTGCTTGCTCGATCGTGCCATCCAGTTCTTTGCGAATGGTCGCTGCTTGATCTCTGGTTTTATCGGCAGCAGTATAAGGTTTATCAAAGTCAACATCTTGAGGGTTGGCTTGTGCAAGAGTAGGCGATGCTGCTTTGGCAGGCACATCATAATTCATTTCGTCTAAATTGACAGAAGAAGGTGCATATTGTGGTGCTGCGGAGGTGACAGTCTCTGGTGCAGCTGGGGCTGTTGCTTGGCTTGGTTGATTACTTGCTGCTGACGCGGCAAGTGGTGCGCCAACATCAGGCATTTTTTCATCTAGCGCATTTAACAATGCTTTATTTTCTGTTTCCGTTGTCATACAGCAATGTCCTTCATGGCGTAGTGATAGGTCTCTAATATGAGGGCGTCAGGTTTTGATGCGAGCGCATCTTTTGCGGTTGCTTTGGCTTCGGGCGTCGCAGCACTCGCGTCGATCGCTTCATTGAATCTTAGGCGTGCCTGTGCGGCAAGTTCATCCATGGCGAGCATGGTGCTTTGCGGTGGTGACATTGGCGCAGGCATTGTAAAGGTCGCGGGAGCATCAAAGCTGATGTTTGCGAGTATATCGAGTGCAGGTGGTACGTAGGAAGGATTTTGTTCTTTTTCGATTCTAGCCCTCTCTGCGGCGGCGGCTGCCTCTGCTGCGCGCTTTGCTTCAATAGCTGCGGCGTCACGCGCCAAATCTTCTTCGCTTGCGCCAAAGCCAACGCTTTTGCACTTTTCTTCTTCCAATTCCGCCGCTGTTTTGGCAGTCTTCGTTGCAAATGGAGCGACCATACAACCCAATCCTTACAATATTACCCAGTAGTCATGTTAAAGTATCACGATGACAGTTTTATGACAATATGATGCAAATCATACTTTAATATACTTAAAATTAGTTAATTTTCCGTTTGCGGCGACGTACAAAAATACAGCTACCGCTTGACTATTTGTGGAGATGGCTTATCTATCTATGGTGAAGTTGAACGTTGAAAATAAGGGAGATACACATGGTTTCGACGCATGTAACGGATGATAATTTTGAGGCGCAAGTGTTGGGTGCATCAGGGGCAGTGTTGGTCGATTTTTGGGCAGAGTGGTGTGGGCCGTGCCGTCAGCTTTCGCCTATTTTGGATGAACTTGCGGGTGAGCTTGCAGGCAAAGTGACGATTGCAAAAATGAATATTGATCAAAATCCTGAAGCACCAACTAGATATAATGTACGTGCGATCCCGACCATGATCTTGTTTAAGGATGGTAAGCCGATCGCCACTAAAGCTGGTGCGCTCCCTAAGGGGCAGCTTAAAGAGTGGATTGAGTCTCAAGTAGCTTAGTATGTTGTTGAGTGCGCATAACGCGTCGCTGGCGTTACAGCAAAGCTGTGGCGTGGTGGCGTGTGTTGCGTTGGAGTGGGAATGGTATCTACGTCGTCTTGATGATGCTATGCCTGCAGATAATGCTACACGTGCGGTCTATCTCGAGCGAATTCAGCAGGCTGGGTTGTTGCTTCATTCGGTCAATGAAGAATCTGGTTTGGGGCAGGTTGAAGCTGCACTTTTTCCAACGAATGATCTTGAAATATTGGTCGCGCAGGCACGTGCGCTCCGCGGCGTTGCTCAGGATATCGCTTCACAGATGGGTTTCATGGCAGATTTCTCAGCCAAACCATTTGCACAAGATTATGGCAGTGGAATTCATATCCATGTCCACCTCGAAGGCGATGGTGGTAATCTACTTTACATCAAACAAGAAGGGGTTCTGAGTGCGCCGCTTCAGCAGAGCTTGGCGGGATTGTTAGTGACGATGCCTGATTATCTTCACGTGTTCATGCCATCAGAGGCATCATGGCGGCGGGTAGTGTCAGGATTTCATGCTCCTGTGACTGTTAGTTGGGGTTATAATAACCGCACCACCGCATTACGTATCCCTGATGGGTTAGGATTGCTTCAGGGTAAGGAACATCTTGCTGGGTCACCGCGTAGCACTGCGCGACGTATCGAGCATCGCGTAGCAGGGGCAGACGCCAACATCGAACATGTGATCGCGGCGGTATTACAAGGTATTGCATATGGTATAACGCATCATCTTACGCCGCCTGATCCTATTTATGGCGACGCCAGTTTGCCTATGTACGAACTTGCACCATTTTATGTGCCGAGCGTGAATTCACAGCCTGTCGTTTGACTAATTTCTTCGGAAAGTACCACGGTGAGGGTGCGGCCATCACGCAGCCACCAGTCATCTTGTTTGTAGGGGTAAGCAAAATGTAGCCCGCCTGTGAGTGGAGAAGAAAGCCATATTTCTTTGCTAGGGACGTGGCGGCTGACCACAAAAGCGTGACCTGTGTTGGTTGCAATAGACAATACACCTTCTTGCAAATCTAGATCCAAAACGCCGCCCATATCTTCTTCGTCAAGCTTCTCAAACAGATATTCCAGCGTTGCATCTGCACGCTCGCGGAACTCTGACTCAGTGAGGGGAGATGAGGGTGTGTGTGAGGTCATAGTGTGCAGGGTCAATGGTTCAGATAGATATCGCTATAACGTTACAGCTCCGCGCCATGCTTGGCAATGACTTTAGCAATTTATCAGATTTCCTCTTCCTGTAATCTGGCTGTAAGGTTTTGATTGTTGCTTAACTTGTCACACAAAAGGAGTGATATTTCATGGCACAAGCCCCAATCATGCCGTTTTATACCGACGCATATCTGGGTGATACCCATCATTTAACTACTGAGCAGCATGGCATTTATTTATTGTTGTTGCTTTACATATGGCGCAATAATGGAATTGGTGTACGTGATGATGATGTTGAAATTGCTAAAATCGTGCGTTTGCCCCTTGCGCGTTGGAAGCGAAACCGTAGCTCAATCATGCCTTTTTTTCATGTGAAAGATGGGGTTTTGAGGCAAAAAAGGTTAGATAAAACATGGGAAGATGTTGCGCAAAAAATTGAACGCCAGCGAGAGAAGGGAAAACGTAGTGCAGAGATACGGGGAGAGGTTAAGCTCCTAAAAAATAGTGAAACCGTTTCAGCCGCATTGCAACCATCCAATAAACCATTATCCAATAAACCATTATCCAATAAACCAGATCCAACTCTTTCTTTAAAAACAATATCAAGTAATTATGGATCAAGTAATTATGGGGTATGTGAGCGGGTAACCTTGCCATGCCCTAATTTGTCCTATCTTACGCCTTATCTCACTGATTTTAAGTATTTTACTACTCGTGGTACACAGAAAAGAATAGATGTGCGCCATAAAGGGCGTGTGGAAGCGGGGGTAAGGGAAGCGGCGTTGTTGATTATACCGATCACATCAGAGGCAATATGCGGCATAGTGCAGCATATATTTAGGCGTTATCCCGCAGTCAACAAAGATCAGAAAGCTGCCCTGATGGAGGATTTTATGCAGAGTTTGAGAGTATACCCGCATGATATGCTGCAAGATGTATTGCAACAAATTTTAAACTCACATACGCAGGCCTATCCACCGTTACTCGGCACTATCATTGAAATGTTAGAGCCGCAAATGCAAATTCGTAGGTTTTTGCATAAGAACGTCATGCACCTCTATAGTACTTTGGTTTCATAATGTTTTTGTTGTCGATAATTAGACACAAAAAAGGAGGCATAAAGCCTCCTTTTCTCGTGGTAGGGAAGAAATGTTAATGTTGTACAGCGGTTGCTACGTTGCCGCTACCATTTTGTGAAATGCTTGCAACATTGTTTGCTGTGGTTTGTTGGATGGTCGCATTGTTACTGTCGCCTTGTTGAGCGATCGTCGCTCGATTAAAGCCACCACTTTGATCGATTTTGCCAATATTGCTATTGCCAGTTTGGAGGATTAATCCATTATTATTGTCGTCGGTTTGAGTAATGCTTGCTTCGTTGTTACTGCCTTCTTGCTTGAACTCGGCATAGTTTCCATTGCCATTTTGTGCAGCAGTTACATGGTTATTGTCACCCGTTTGATTGGAAGAAATGTTATTTCCTGTCCCTGCTTGAACTGTAAAGATATCGTTGGCATTCCCAAACTGTCCTGATGTAAGGGTGTTGTTGTCACCTGTTTGTAGGGCATTGAGATTATTACCTTCACCATTCGCTTGGGTGGCGGTGATGTGGTTGCCGTTGCCTGATTGGTTTGCAGAGATAGCACTTCCTGATCCTGCTTGAACCGTGAAGATATCGTTACCAGTGCCTGTTTGTGTTGATGAGAGAACGTTATGGTCTCCTGATTGCTGTACGTTCAAATTATTGCCATCACCACTTACGTCGCTGGTGACCGTATTATTGTCACCACTTTGTGTAATATTGCTAGCGTTGCCAGTACCCGTGACCGTGGACGTAATGCTGTTGGCTGAACCACCTTGTGCCACAGTGGATTGGTTGCCATCACCAGTAATTGTCGCAGAATATGCGTTGCCGTCACCTTGTTGGTTGACGTTGGTGTTATTGTTTGAGCCTTCTTGGGTGACTGCTGCTTGGTTGTTGTTACCAACCTGCTCAATGGCAAGGCTATTCGCTTCCGCGTGTGCTGCACTGGTAAGCCCAATCATGGCGACTGAGGCGAGAAGTGTGAACATGGTATGTTTGAAAGAACGCTGCATGGAATAACTCCTTTAATGTTTTTTAATTTTAGTTAATTTTCTTAACTGAAGTGATTATCTCATAACTATTATTATCTTCAAACTATAAAACGACAAAATTAACTAAAATGTCACACAACTGTAACAATTCTCCTTTGTCTTTTTTTTATTATCTTTCAACGTTTTGACCTTGTATAAAAACCAAAAAAGGAGGCATAAAGCCTCCTTTTAAGGGGAACAAAGAAGTAAAGGAAAAGTTATCTTTGAATGGCGGTGATGGTGTTGCCGCTGCCGTGTTGAGAGAGGTATGCGCTGTCATTAGAGCTAAGTTGTTGTAGGTTTATGCTATTGTTGTCACCTTGTTGGGTGATGGAAGCGATATCTGAATCACCTGCTTGATCGACGACGACAATATTACCTGTTGATGATTGCAGAATGGTCGCCTCATTATTATTGCCTGTTTGGGTGATTCTGCTTTCGTTATTGTTGCCTTCTTGAGTAGCGTTGATGCTGTTTTGATTGCCAATTTGAGCGACAATTAAGCTGTTGGCGTCACCATTTTGATGTAGTGCTGCGCTATTGGCAGAGCCTTCTTGGGTGGTTGTGGCTTGGTTGTTATTGCCAACTTGCTCAAGGGTCATGGTATTATCTTGTGCCTGCGCCGCAGAGGAAAAGCCTAGCATGGCAATGGCAGCCATGAGTGTATAGACCTTAGAATGTGTGATGAGACCCTGCATCGCGAACTCCTTAAAAGAAGTAATTAAAGTGTGTTACAAGTAATTAATAACTTAATTGTGCCATAATTATTTAAAATTGCAAATAAATATTAATTAAATTTAACAATCTTCACACAACTGTAACATTTCGCGGTGCAGCAAAGCATAATATCACTATAAATAGGTTATACATTCAGTTTCCAGCCGCTATGCAGTGCTACAATCCCGCCGGTCATATGACGAAAACTCACGTTTTTGAAGTTTGCTTGTTCAATCATATTCACAAAATTGGGGGCGGTTGGAAACTTACGAATCGATTCGACCAAATATTGATAGGATGCTTTATCACCAGCAATCATGCTGCCCATGCGCGGAATCAGGTGAAATGAATAGTTATCGTATACGGTGCGCATCAGTGCGCTGGTCGGGTGTGAAAACTCTAAACACAGAAAATGTCCGCCTGTTTTTAGGACGCGGTGTGCCTCAGAGAGTGCTTTATCTATGTGAGTGACATTGCGAATGCCAAACGCAATGGTGAACGCATCAAAATGATTATCAGGGAAGGGGAGTTTCTCAGCATTACCCTCAATCCATTCCATGCCCTGCGTGATACCCATATCCACAGCGCGGCGTTTGCCTTCTTCCAGCATGTGTGCATTGATATCGCATACGGTGACATGTCCACCACCCGCTTTGAGAAATCGAAAGGCAATGTCGCCCGTACCTCCCGCCACATCAAGCAGCTTCATTCCAGCACGGGGGCGAAGCTTGTCTATTAGATCATCTTTCCACACGCGGTGCATTCCAAAGCTCATTGCGTCATTCATCACGTCATACTTAGACGCGACACTCGCAAATACCTCATGCACCATACCTTCTTTAGCATCCTCAGGGATTTCTTTGAATCCGAAATGGGTGGTTGTGGTGGTGTGGGGCATGATATAACTCGTGTGTCATTCCAGCGCACGCTGAAATTTAGTGGAAAGAGATCTCTGGATACCCATTTTCGTAGGTATGACAAGAATGCTGTACTTCATAATCTAGAAAAACGTATGTGTCATCATTTTGTCATGTTTAGATGCTAAAGTAGCGTGCATGATAGCTATTCCACTTAACAATGGCGCGTTCTTGTAAGTGAAAATGCGTGGGAGTTGCGCAATCATTGATGTGATTAAGTTAAACGAGTCTAAGGGCAGGCATGGCTAACGATCCAAAATATTTTGAAGAACCTATTGAAATAAAGAATTATGGTATTCTTTTAAATCGCTATGCTGATGCAATGAAGGCAGTTGCTGCTGCGCAGTCTGCATTGAGGGTGGATGTGGACGCGATAAAGACAGTGGTCGGGCGTGGACCTTATAATACCGTCGAAGCCACGCAGAAGGAAGAATATATAGTGTATGGCGAAGATGCTATGCGCGAAGCAGCCAAACAAACAAAAGCTGGGTTATTTGGTGCGTTCTATTATTTGCATCGTCCTGAACTAGAGATGTCGTTACAAGCCCCTAAATTATGGGGTGAGGCTGGCTGTCGTCTTAAAGCAGAGGTAGATGGGGTGGCGATGTATCTCCCTTTACAAGATATTAAAATCGATTTTCATGAACAATCACCTGACGGTGCAGTGCGAGGTAAAATTTTTCTTGAGGAAGAGACGCAGTGGCAGGGTGATGACGGCAAAACGCATATTTTGCCTGCTGGTGCAGTACTTACGAACGGACGTTCATGGGTTATGAATGGAAAAAAAACACTTTTTTCCATTGTTGATAAAGAAGATAAGCAAATCAACAATATTGATGCGGTGAAGATGCTATGGGGGCATGTTGGCGCAAAGGAAGGACTTAAGCGTCAAGGCAAAGACACTCCGCGATTTAATACTTTGGCAACCGACGGTGTTGAAGATGATTTTAATGCTGAGGGTGCAATGGTGAGTTGGCTATTAGAGCTTAAGGAACATCATCACATCAACCTAATGCCTGAGTTTAATATGATGATAACACATGCACGGGACTCGCTTGTAAATAAGCCTCAGATGTTAGAAGCAATGTCGGCAGCTATTGCGATGAGTCAGAAGGTGCGGGCGGTGATGGATAATCTCCCCAATAATTTTTATTTTTATCAATTTGCTGGGGATGATACCCACAATGATTATATTGGCTTGGCAGCGATTTCCACGGCAGCGGCAAAAATAAACGACACAGCGGATGCACTTGGATTGTCTTTGCCTGATGTGAGCCATAATCCAACATATGCACCTTTATTACAAGCCGTTCAAAACGTGGCAGATGCTTTTACTACGCACATCAATGATTATACCGAGCAGACATTGCTTGCTGATATTAAAAAAACTCCCCTGCATTTTATTGATCAATGCAGTCAACCGTTTGACAAAGCGTGGTTGCGAGGTGAGGGAAATCAGATCATTTCTTTTGCAAAGATCACACAGGATTCACATTTTTATCATGGAATACCGCTAAGATTTCTTGAAAATGTGAATATACAAGAAATAGTGCAGGAACATGGTGCGCCATCATTATGTCGTACAGCGAAGCAAAAGATTCTTACAGCCTTTGAAAATGCAAGTATTCCGATGGAATCAATTGGGTTGCATTTGCAAAAAAGTGATATGACGGCAGCTACAACTGTTGATGCACCCACAAGGGACGAACTGGTGACAACTATTAATGAAGGGGTGGTCGCATTACGTCAGCTTGAAGATAGTGTGCGTAAAGATAGAGTGACTAAAGCTCTGTTAGCGTTTCATGTTGCGCGTTGTGCGGATGCATGTGAGGCAATGGATTATGTTGCGCAGCATATGTGTAGTGATAACGTGTCTGCGACTATGGATGCTTGGAACGCGCAACGAGCCACTATGCATGATTTTATTGGTATGATGCAAGCAGTGGAGTGTGATCCAGAGCGGTGGATGAAGTTATATACCAAGGTTGCTAAGGCAAAAGAAATGCAGGATACCCTCGTATCGTCACAACCTGATACGAGGGTCACAGAAATACTAGCGCGCTGTCCGGCGGCTACGCTTAATGAAGAACGAGGACGGTAATGGCAGTTAAGACCTACAAAGATCCACTGGAAATACGTCATTATGGTGAGGCAATTGCACGTTATGCTGAGGGGATGAAGGCGATTGCTTCTGCGCGTGATAATGTTCTTTCAAAAAAACGTGATCATGCAGAAAATCTTGCTGGCACTGGACCTTATAATGATCTGTCAGAGTCGTTGGTGGATTATATTATTTTTGGACCTGAGAAATCAAAAGCAGCTGCAATGCGTAAAAAAGAAGGGTTATTTGGTGCATTTTATTTTGTACATAAACCTGAGCTGGAAATGTCATTAAAAGCACCTACTTTATTGGGTGAAGCAGGATTTACCTTACAAACGACTTTAGATGGCAAACAGGTCAATATCCCTTTGCAAGATGTTGATTTTTGGTTTGTGCCGCGTGTGCGCGAGGCGTTTACCAATAAACTTTTGAAGTTTGGTGGTATTGTTATCAGTAAAGATGTGGAATGTGTTGACGCTTATGGCGGCAAACACCTTCTCGCTGGTGGTACTGAAATTACGAATTTAGATAGAGAACCCAATGCTTGGGCGATGGATAGATCAGGAAATAAGCTTTTTAAGATTGTAGATAAAGAAGGTAGGGAACTTATTCCCAAATGCGCCATTAAGATGTTGTGGGGCAAAGTAGGGGCGCAGGGTTTTAAGAAATATGGTGCAGGAACAATTGAGTTTGAAACGTTAAATCGTGATGGTGTGGATGATGATGTTACTGCTGAAACACATGTGATCAACTTACTTTATGAACTGCAAGATAATCATCATCTTGATCTGATGCCACAATTTAATGCGTATGTGCAAGCTGCGCGGGATTCATTGCAACATCGTCCTGATCTTTTAGAGGCGATGGCGGTTGGGGTTGAGATGGGACACTCTGCGAGTCGTCATCTTCATGAGATTCCACGTGATGCTCACTATTTAATGTTACCTCATGCGCGTGGACGCAATAATCTTGGACAATTAGAAGCGGCAGGTAAGGCGATGGAGGAAGTGGCCTCCATCTTAGATATTTTTCTACCGCCAGTGCGCGAAGATGCACGTTTCAAACCGTTATTTGAGGATGTGGAGGCAGCCTCCAAATCGTATCTTAATCTCTATAAGAGGGAATATCAGTATAAAACCGCACAGTTTTGGCAAGATATTAAGGCAGACGCGGCGTCATGGCAGCGGTATCCAGATGTTTTTGATGCGGCATGGCTTAACGGCGCAGGTCAGCATGGCACAATCAAGTCTTCTACCTTAGTGCATTCACGCTTACCAAGTGTCTTTCTGGATGACCCTGCAACAAAAGAACGTATTGAGAAGATATTTTTCTCGGAATCAAAAAGGAAAGCGGTGCAAGAAGTGCGCAGTGCGTTAGGGCAGATGGCGGATTATTTCGGGTCGGCGCAGCAGTTTACCGACGCACCACAAACCTATGAGTTTGACGCATCATGTGTTGATGTGAACGCGGCGCGCAACGTGATGTCTCAAGCCGCAGGAGCATTGCGCAAGACGGCAAACGATTTTCGTTTTGGTCATCTTACTAAGTCAGAACTTGAAAAAGTGGTGAGTAAGGTTGCCGCGGCATCTGAGATGATGGATGTTATGGTTGAAGCAGGAGTGAAACCTAAGCCATCTACGTCTAAACATAATAAAAATTTTGGTTTTCAGATAAAAACATGGGAAGGGATGAAGCCTTCCTTTGATAATTTCTTGACGATGATGCAAGCGGTGAAGTGTGACCCGCAGCGTTGGATGGAGCTGTATACGAAGGTATCCTTAGCAAAAAAAGTTGAGCATCAAGATAATCCACGCAGTATTGCGAACGCGGAACTTACGGATGCGCTGGTGGAAGAATCGCCGAATAATACGGTCTCAGATATTGATCACATACCACCTGTTAAAGATAATATATTACGTAAATAATGTTATAGCCGACGAATCCTCTGTGACGTTCCTTGTTGATCACGTACCCATCCTAAATAATGCGTGAGTGCATCGACATAATCATCATGGGGTGCGTGTGGGAAGTTCAGGAGTTCTTGGAGGAAATCTGTTAGCCATGTGCTGTGGCGCGGCAGCAGGAGCTTACCAGATTCTATCATCGGGCTGATGGCGGCGAGGCGGGTAATCTTATCACCCCTTGGCATACGCGGGATAAGGTTGAGGTTAGACTCACGACGAAGGTCTTGAAGGAGTGATTGTCCGCTTGCTTTATCCTCAATCAATACGGCGTTAGGACGATAGCGCGAAGCAAGTTCGGTGATGGTGCGCTTGAGCTGCGGATATTCTGCGCGAATCGCCAGCGCGTCCAGCAGATAATGCCGCCCATCCATCTCTCCAAAGGTGAGGCACACGCTCGCATCATGATGCGTAGCGGCTTTGATGGCGGTATCCCAGCTTTGGGTGATGCGTGAAAAGGCGTCCAGCGGCGGCGTGGATGGGTAGGTTTGCAGCCATGTGGCTTCAATCATCCCACCGTCGCTAAGGATGGGGGCTTGCTGATATTGTGCGGCAAAACCAAAACTGCCGAGTTCACGTTTGGCACGTGCAAGTAAGAGTTCGCCTTCGCGGGAAGGATGCAAAATATCGCCAATTTCGCGTATAAACTCACGCCCAGAGAGTGGAATAATCGTGCGCGTTTCAGCAATTGCAGGTAAACATAAATGTTCCCAGCCACCTTTTTCGAGCAAATGTCCTGTCAAATCTTCTTTATGTAAACGCTGCATAACGACGACAATTCGCCCATGAGCCTTGTCATTTAAGCGTGTGGCAAAGGTCTGGTCAAACCAACTACTTGCAAACTCGCGTTCGATACGTGATGCAGCTTGGATGGGGTTGAGTGGGTCGTCGATAATCAGTACGTCACCTCCTTCACCCGTTGCCGTACCGCCTACTGACGTGGCAAACCGAAAACCGCGTTCTGTGGTCACGAATTTATGCTTTTCATTTTGTCCATGCGTAATATTGAAGCGTGGAAACATCCGTTCAAACCATGGTGTGCTGACAATCAGGCGTGTATCCAGCGCGTGACGTAAACTAAGCGATTGCGAATAACTCGCCGCCATAATGCGCATATTCGGGTGATGTCCAAGCAGCCATGCTGGCCATGCGACACTGACACACACAGATTTTAGCGCACGTGGTGGCATATTGATAATCAGGCGGGTGATGTCGCTGCGGCGGGTTGCTTCTAAATGTTCCGCCACCGCGTCGATATGCCAATTATGCAAATACGGTGTGCTAGGGTCAACCGCCGCAAAACATTTGCCAATAAAGGCAGAAAAATGCGAACGCAGGCTTTCGTCGCGTGCGCGCAGCATCAGCGGGGCAATATCAAAAGGTGGTGTATAAGATTCTCTCTGCATTAGCACCTAAGTAAGGGCAGGTGGAGGAGGTGCGGAAGGTGGCAAAATAAAAAAAGGAAGCCCAACCCGAAGGTTGAGGCTTCCCAAAAAATGACGACTTACTTGTTCAGACCAGCGGAAATGACTTCATCGCCTTCCGCAGAAGCGGAGTTGGCGGCAGAGCCATCACCAGCAGCCGGAGCTTCACCACCTTCAGCTTCTGGTTTGGCAAGCACTGAAAGCAGACCAGCAAGGAAGGGCAATACCTGATCACCAGATAATGCCACCACATGGAAGGTTTCACCACTTTCGGCAGCGGCTGGAGCAGAGGTCTGTTCCAGCAGCGACTTCAGCTCATCGACGGCGACTTCCGCCTCCCCGATGGCATCGTTCAAAGCACCCAGTACGTTGCCCACTTCCTCATCGAGGTCATCGGCAACCCGTTGCACCTGCTCGATAAACGCCTCAGCCGCAGCTTTCGCTTCGACACCTGCGTTCGAGAGGGACGTCCACGCTTGATTGGCTTCCGATTCTGCATCGGTGAAGCCTTGCAGCGCGGTCTTGGCTTCAGCTTGCGCTGCTTTCAAGGTGTCCGCGGTTGCTTGTTCCAACCCATTCAACGCTGCCTTGACTTGTGCCTTGGCGGCTTCGACCAACTCGATTGCCGTTTCGGCATCCGATTGGGCTTCATTCAGATCATTGCCTGCCTCGATCAATGCATTAAGCGCAGTGTCGAGGGCGTCATCCCCAAAGACGAATTCTTCGTCTTCGTCGCCACCGAGTTCTTCAAACGCTGCGGCAATTGCCGAGAGGTCGAAGAAGGACGGCGTTGACATGAGGGGAGTGTCGCCGTGATAAACATAACCATCGTTGATGGTGATGTTGTTGTTGGCGAGGAAAGAAAGCACGTTTTGGAAGGACATGGTGTTTCCTTGAAAAAACGAAACAGCTTCGTCAGATTTCTCTGCAACCCGCTGTGTATGAACCCTGCTTCGCACCAAAAAGGACACTCCCTTTTGATGTTTCACAGGCGCGAAAAGCCAAAAGAGCTAATCCCTCAAGAATGCGACCATGAATGCGAACATGCATGATTACAGGATTCAAAGAGAGAACGGCTAATATAGCATTGTCGTGTTGCGTGGCACAATAGAAAGAGCCACATTGTCATCAAATCTTCATATTTGTTATCCCTTGACCCTAGATGATTTTAAGGGTTTTATAGTGAAATGAGAACACAGAAAAAAACAGCCTATTATCTTGACTATAACGCGACCGCGCCTGTGCGAGCAGAGGTGGCGGCGGTGATGTCTGATATATTGGTTTCGGCACTTCCATATAATGCGTCCTCGGTTCATGCGGCGGGGCGTGCAGCGCGGGCGAAGTTAGAGACAGCGCGGCGTGTGATTGCAGACGCGGTATCATGCTTGCCTCAGGAAGTGATTTTTACCGCAAGTGGTACGGAAGCGAATCACCTTGCACTATGTGGTTTGCCAGAGATCAAGAGCGTAATTATTGGTGTGACCGAACATGCATCCGTGCTGGCTGCACCGCAGGGAAACACGGTGTTTTATGCCCCTGTTGATGCACATGGGCTTATCAAAATGGACGTGCTGGAAGCGTTATTGAAAGATGCGCCAATGCCGTGTTTAGTATCTATCATGCTGGCCAATAATGAAACTGGTGTAATTCAAAACATTGCTGAAATTGCTGCGCTTGCGCGAAGTTATGGTGCGCTGATGCACACGGATGTGATTCAAGCACTGGGTAAAATTCCTGTTGATGTTGGTGTACTCGGCGTGGATATGATGACAATCTCTGCTCATAAGATGGGTGGTGCTGTGGGGGCGGCTGCTCTTATTGCGCGTCAAGGTGTTACGGTTCAACCAATATTACGCGGTGGCGGGCAAGAGCTGCGCCGTCGTGCAGGCACAGAGAATATTGCCGCAATTACTGGTTTCGCTAAAGCCATCGAACTGGCGCAGAAGGATACTTGGCAAAAACCAATGCGTGCTGCGCTTGATGTGATGGAAGCACAGTGTGAGGCGCATGGAGGCGTGATTTTAGGCAAAAACGCGCTGCGACTTCCCAATACGTCATGCATTGTGATGCCGCGTGTTCCCGCCGAAACGCAGCTTATGCGCTTTGATATTGAAGGGTTTTGTATCAGTGCGGGCGCAGCTTGTTCGTCAGGGCGGATGGAGCATTCTCATGTCGCGCAGGCGATGGGGATGGATGCCACTCGTGGCGGCGTGGTGCGCGTTAGTGTGGGTTGGAACACTACGCCAGAGAGTATTGAAGCGTTCACGCAAGCTTGGTTGACGTTGGCATCTCGTCATACTGAGTGAAGCAAAGCACCCCCAATCACACATCTGAGCGTTACTGGGAGAAATCCCTCGCTGCGCTCAGTATGACAGATAAATTAAGCCGCTTTTTCGTTAGCCTTAAGTGCAGCGTAAAGCTCATCTTTAAGTGCTAGGCGTTTTTTCTTGAGTTGTTCAATATAGTCATCCGAAGGAGTCTCGATCTCTTCCGCAATACGATGCAATTCTTTGTTCACATCGTCATATTCATCAAACTTTTTACCAAAATGATTATCAGAGGTTTTTAGAGTATGAATCGTCTCTTTAAACTCTGGAAATTCTTCAGCTAGGCTTTTGATCTCATTAAACATATTATGTCTCCTGTGTTGTTTGTTTTCTATTCTGAGGTGAGTATAAAAAACATCGTGAAACGTGCCTTAACAATAGTCAAACAACTAAAGTTTTAGTCCATGAATTGTCCGCCGTTAATTGACAACGTTTCCCCCGTGATGAAGCCTGCTTCGTCAGCAACTAAGAACAATACGGCGCGTGCAATTTCTTCTGCTTCGCCCATACGTCCAACAGGAATGCCCGCAACGATTTGTTGAAGCACGTTGCCAGCAACCTTTGAAGTCATGTCGGTTTTGATATAGCCCGGTGCAATCGCATTGACAGTGATACCACGCGCCGCTGTTTCACGCGCTAAAGCTTTGGTGAAGCCAAGCACACCTGCTTTTGCCGCAGAGTAATTGGTTTGCCCAAACTGTCCGACCTGTCCATTGATCGAGCTGATACTTACGATACGACCAAAACGTGCCTCACGCATATTATCAATTACAGCACGTGAGAGATTAAAGCATGAATTAAGGTTGGTGGTGATAACGTCACCCCATTGCTGGTCTGACATTTTATGCATCGCGGCATCACGGGTGATACCTGCATTATTGACAAGAATTTCAACGGTTTGCCCCATATCTGCTTCAATTTTGCGAATCACTGCTTCGCTTTCACCGTAATGGGATACATCCCATTTATAGACAGGGATGCCTGTTTCTTTGCTGAATTCTGCGGCTGCTTCTTCGTTATGCGCATAGTTTGCAACGACTTTATAGCCTGCTTCTTTGAGTGCGAGTGAGATCGCTTTACCAATACCACGAGTTCCGCCCGTGACGAGTGCTAGTCTTGACATTTTTTCGTCTTTCGTTTTTCGTTGTTCGTTCTTACGATTATTCCATCTTGCGATGGAATAATGGAGAATTTTAGTCGCGCTGCACACAAAGTGCAACACCCATACCACCACCAATACACAGCGTTGCAATACCTTTTTTCGCGTCACGGCGTTTCATTTCATGCAGCAGAGTAACGAGTACACGGCATCCTGAGGCCCCAATCGGATGACCGAGTGCAATTGCACCACCGTTGACGTTGACTTTCGCCACGTCCCAACCCATTTCACTATTCACCGCAGCGGCTTGTGAAGCAAAAGCTTCATTAGCTTCGATAAGGTCGAGGTCAGCAACCGTCCAACCCGCTTTTTTGAGTGCTTTGGTCGAAGCTGCCACCGGGCCAATACCCATGATCTCTGGCTCAACGCCTGCATGCGCCCATGATTTAATCGTTGCAAGTGGTTTTAAGCCTAACGATTCTGCTTTGGCACGGGTCATCACCATCACTGCCGCCGCACCATCATTGATGCCAGATGCATTACCTGCTGTTACCGTCCCCGCTTTATCAAAGGCAGGGCGAAGACCAGCAAGGCTTTCCGCGGTGGTATCTGTTTTTGGATGTTCGTCTTTATCAATAATTACATCACCCTTGCGACCCGCTACTGTGACAGGGACGATTTCATCAGCGAACTTACCCGCCGCCGCCGCCGCTGCATATTTTTGTTGTGAGCCAAGTGCTAGCGCATCTTGCGCCTCGCGTGTAATAGCATATTTTTTTGCCACGTTTTCAGCTGTTGTACCCATATGATAATTATTGAACGCATCCCATAGACCGTCCGTAATCATTGTGTCGATCAGCGTTGTGTTGCCCATTTTTGTACCAGCGCGCATATGCACGGCATGCGGCGAAAGTGACATGCTTTCTTGACCACCCGCAATCACAATGTCGCTATCACCGAGCGCAACTGCCTGTGCCGCAAGCGCAACGGTGCGAAGTCCAGATCCACAGACTTGATTGATACCCCATGCAGGAACGTCTTTGCCTAAACCTGCGTTATAGGCCGCTTGACGTGCAGGGTTTTGTCCTTGCGCAGTGCTGAGTACTTGACCCAAGATAACTTCTGAAATGGCTTCAGGTTTTACACCTGTGCGTTCAATCAAAGCGCGAATCACCGTTTCGCCAAGCTTATGTGCGGGGACGGTAGCTAGGCCACCATTAAACGCACCAATTGCGGTACGAACGGCGTCAACAATAACGATATCCTGTGGCTGTGTCATGCATTTACTCCGTAAAAATACTTCTGTTTTGTGGCTGTCTAAACCCTGTCATCGATATAGGCGTAAACCATTCAAAAGACAACTGCGACATGTAAAAAAACAGTCATTTTTTAGCAAGATAATGTGATGCAGTGCAGCAATATGGGTGGGGTGAGTAATTTTTCTTGAAAAACATGGTTTTTTGTATATAAACATTAACCGATTTTTAACCTTTAATGTTTTTTGGAGTCATTATGGTAAGCATTATTCGTGGTACGACCAATTCAGATATAATTGACGATACCCTAGATATTGAAAAAATCTATGGTTATGCAGGCAATGATACCATTAATGCTTCTTATGGTGCTGATTCTGTTTATGCAGGTGAAGGTTCAGATTTTATTTGGTTATTTGGTGATGCAACCTACGTTCGCGGTGAAGCAGGTGATGACCGTATTTTTTCTTTTTCTAATAATGACACTGTTTACAGTGATGACGGTGACGATGTGTTTGACGTTACAGGTAACAATAATTTGTTCCACGGCAATGCGGGGAATGATTTCTTTAATATTAGCGGTGAATTCGGTGTTTATTATGGCGACGCTGGAAATGATGAATTCTTTGTTTATGGCTCTGAAGTCAAGGTGCGTGGTGGTGATGGAGATGATTACTTCTACGTAGGGACTTATAACGGCACAACCTTTGGCGAAGCTGGTAATGATACTGTGGAGGTATTTGAAGCGGGTAATACCATCAATGGTGGGGCAGGTTTAGATGTTATTTCCATCGCGGCGGGTATATATGCTTCCGTGCGCGGCGGGGAAGATAACGACGCGATCTCAGGACAAGATGGTACATATGCTTTTTTTGGTGATGCGGGTGATGACAATATCACTTCTGGCATAGGTGTTGCAACCCTTGATGGCGGTCTTGGTAATGATAGCTTAACGGCGGCGGGTGGTACAAATACGCTACGCGGTGGTGACGGTAGTGATACACTTTTACAAGACGTTGGCGTAGCATCACTGAACGGCGGTGCAGGTGATGATACTTTATATTTTACTGTAGGTACAACCACGCTTGCGGGTGGAGATGGTGCGGATAGTTTTGCTGTGCAAAATGCATTGTATGGCGCAGCGTATGCTATCATTAATGACTTTAATACGCTTGTGGATCATCTCGATTTTTCTGCTTATGCAGGCGGATCAGCAGGATTTGTAATGGTGGACTCTAGCAAAGGGTTGCATGTTAGTCAGTCTGATACAGAAGGTCAGATGTTGTTAGATATTTTCTTGAAGAATGTTCACAGTCTAACTGATGCTAATATTATTGGCTAGGGATGAATAAGAAACGCTAGCTTACCGCGTAAAGTGCCTCTAGCAGCGCGGTAAGCGGCAAGCCCTGAATGACATCGTCAGTGCCTTCGACGTGAGAAAAAAGGTGCTTACCGTGACGCTCAAACATGTATGCGCCACAAGAATTAAGAGGATTATCTAGTGCGATATAAGCTGTAATTTCTGCGTCGGTAAGAGTGCGCATGGTTAGGCTTGCGGTCTCGACATGCTCCCATATACATACACCACGGTGGTAAAAACATGCTGCGCTGTATTGATGATGGGTCTTGCCACGAAGTTGTAAAAGTTGCTCAAAGGCATGTTCAGGCGTTTTTGGCTTGCTAAAAATCATGTTCCCCATTGCGCATATCTGATCGGCGGCAAGCACCAGTGTATCTGGACGAAGCTCACTGATATAGGCTGCTTTACCCTTGGCGAGCATCACGGCTTTTTGTCTGGGTGGAGTATCTGTAAGCGAGGCTTTAAGTGCTTCTTCATCAAACCCGTCGGGCGGCAAAACTTCATGCTGCACCCCCGCGCTAGACAGCATGGCAGAGCGTATAGTGGAGGCAGAGGCGAGGATGATCATAATTTAAGTTTTGGATTTTGGGTTTTAGGAAAGCGTCTTTTTGAAAGAATGTAAAAATCTTTGGGATTTGGATGTTTTGCCAAGGCTAACCACAAGTTAAATCTGCGCTAAAACCTAAAATCCAAGACCTAACTACTAACTCATATTCCCAACCGAAGGTGACGCCACAAGATTCATAAATTCAGCGCGAGTACGTGGGTCAGATTTAAAAATTCCATGCAAGCGGCTGGTGACAGTAGTAGTTTCTGATTTATGGACACCGCGTGTGGTCATGCATTGATGCGCGGCGTCAATAACAACCGCGACACCTTTTGGTTCAAGTACACGTTGCAGCGTATCCGCAATCTGCGCAGTTAAGGTTTCTTGCGTTTGCAGGCGTTTGGCATAGACATCCACCAAACGAGCGATCTTGCTGATGCCGACAACGCGCTTGTTGGGAACGTAAGCAATATGCGCCTTACCAATAATTGCTACCATGTGATGTTCGCAGTGTGACTCCAAGCGCATATTTTTCAGCAGTACCATCTCATCGTAGTCTTCTACTTCTTCAAAGGTTTTTGATAAGACAGCTTCAGGGTCTTCATCATAACCTTGGAAAAATTCACGGTATGCTTCCACCACGCGCTTGGGGGTCTCTAGCAATCCTTCGCGGGTGATATCATCACCTGCCCAAGCAATCAATGTACGCACGGCCTCCATCGCCTGTTCGCGGCTTGGGCGTGTAATTGTTTGAGTAACAAGTTTTGGGTTGGCGATCGGCATGGAGCTTTCCTTACATAGTTGTTTTTCTATTCACTCTATTGCCGCTTCAGAATGTATGTATATTGAAGGCGCGATGAGGATAGATGTCATTACCTTAGCGATATAGTATGAAAAGCTTATATTTTCAATGGGTATAAAATATGATTTGAGGTCGCACCCCTATTTTATTGACTTTTTTTCTTTTTCCAAGAGTAAATACTTGTGTTTACTTTAATACCTTCGGGTCGAGGTTGAAGCCATGATGACGCACTTCATCATTCGGGCGTATACCATGAAGTTGCGCCATGCCTGCTTTTAGGAAGAGAATGCCACGGACATCTTCTCCAGCATCAATATCATTTCCTAGGCTGGAAGGAGAAATATCAGGCATGATGGCAAGTACACGTCCATTAGGGCGGATAATGACGATGTCGAGTTTAACAGGGGTGCGCAGCGCACCGATGTGAATCATATTACCGACAGGTTGTAGAACCAAATAGGCAGAATTATTTGTTAGATTATGTAAACTGGGTAGCCATTCAAGTTGAAATGCGGATTCATCGCGTACTTCAGTAGAAAAACTCACTTCACGTGGTTCGCTGCTATAAACAATTTTAGTTTTGTCTGTTTTATTATCAGGCGCAGGCGTCTCTTTGCTTTCTTTTTTAAAGATGATGGTTTGCCCCGTTTTAGGGTCTTTATCTCCAACATTGAGATCTTTTTTAGGGTCTTTATCCTTGGGTGCTTCTATGTCTGGCATGACGACGGGGATAGAGCCAGTGGCATAAATCACAAGTTTGTCACGACTAAAGATAAGTTGCCCTGTGCCGTCAGTATTAGGCATGATGTCATTTGCATGGGCTGAGGTGATAGATAGTATTATGAGACAGAGTATAAGGAGGTGTCTCATGGCATGATCCTCTGTTGAATCTCAACCTTGTCACCCACCGCAAGACCAAGCTTTGCGCTCTCTCCTGCATGAAGTTCAATCACTGCCGCGGATTTTTCTTGAGGTGTGATGATTTTTTCACTGAGCGGCGTGACGTTGGAAATAATATGCGTGATAGTACCGTCACAACCCACAAAAATCATATCGAGCGGAATATAAGTGTTTTTCATCCACATAGCGTGGTGCGAACAGTTGGAAAAATTGAAGACCATGCCCCCATCTGCTTCAAGTTCGCGGCGAAACATCAAGCCAGCTTCTGCGCTTTCTGGTGTATCTGCCATCTCAAGGGAGCGTTTTATAAGTTCACCATTGTGTTTATGGATGAAAACGCTGCGTTTCACTAGGGGAGCAGGAGTCGCATTTAAAGACGGTACAGGAGCTTGTAGTCGCTCAAAGCTGTAAGAAGGTAGGGCGATGATCATTACCAATAAATAACAAGAAAGTCTTAGAAGATATGCCATCAACTTGTTCCTTCTCGAAAGCGCGGTATAAAGTGTTATATCATTATATCTTCATTGGCATGATGATCATTGTGCGACCAGCATTATGCAAACGTCGTTGCATAATATAGGCGGTTTGGTTATGGAGCAACTGCGTAATTGGGCTTTCATCTTCAAAGATGAGTTTGGTGGCAAAAAAGACAGAGCGAGGATAATCTTTGGAGATCTTATTGGTAATATCTGTGAGTTTGTCCAAGGCGTCTGTGCCAAAATCATGATAATATTCAGCGGCTAATCCGCGGTTGTGGCAAAATTCAACGTAGCGTTTTAACATTTTTTTAGTGTCACGGCGTAACAGCTGCCATTTTTCATGATCTGCGAATTCTTCGGTGTCGATCTCACCGACGGATACAAAAATAAAATTATGGAAGGCATTAGGAAACAGACGTTGAACCCACAAGAAGCAATGCATGCCGCTTGCGTTGCTGCCGCTAACCAAAAAGACCGCGGTTGATTTTTTCGGATCAAGTTCGTTGACGACATCAGAAGTGCGTCCCAAGCTTTCCATAGCACTATCAAGATCTCCTTCCGTACGGTCGATTTTCTGCTTCACCGTATTATAGTGGTCGTGGATCAAATAGCCGATGATGATGAAAAGTCCTGTGATAACGCATGTCATCCAACCTCCAAACAGGAATTTTTCAAATAAGGTGGTGCATAAGATGCCCGCGCAAATAATGGTGGATATAGCAGGTAGAATGATATGTTTGAGTTCACCTTTTTGTCTGCGTCGTTGCCAACGGTAGCGCGTAACACCTGCCATCGAAAGGGTAAAGGTAAGGAATACGTTGATGGAGTATAAAACCACCAGCATATCAACGCGACCACCCGTAATGATGAGTGCGACCACCGCCGCCATCCCCATCAACATTACTCCGTTTTTGGTGACCAAGCGGCTAGAAAGAGCAGAAAAGAAATGTGGCATCCAGCGATCAAGGGCCATATTTGCGAGAACGGCTGGACCTGCGATAAAGCCCGTATTTCCAGCGACGAATAATAGCCCAGCGGTAAGTAACATGGCAATAGCAACGACCATCTCAGAAATATTGACGTCTGCAATGACCCAACCTGCCGTGATTTTTGAAAATACGGTAGCGTTCATGGTTTGGCCTGGAATACGCTCTACATCCCATAACAGGTAGATCATGATAATCCCTGCCGCCATAAAAGCGAGGGAAGCGGCGACGCAAAGCATCGTGTTGCGACCTGTACGCACCCGAGGTTCAGCAAGGCTCTGAACGCTGTTGGAGACAGCTTCTAGTCCTGTATATGTCCCGCCTCCAAGTGAAAATGCTTTGAAGAACAGGGCAATTACTGCAAGCCAGCCAATAGATTGTGCGGAGGTAGTCGCTTCATGCACTGCATTCGGAAGGAGTTCGGTCAAACCTTCAGAATGGAAGGCGATTCCATAGATGATCAAGAAACTATAGACAAAGATGAACCCTAAAAAGATGGGCATGAGTATTTTGATGGATTCTTTTACGCCCCGCAAATTCATGTAGGTCAGGACACCAATCAAAAATAATTCAGCAAAGATTTTATAGGGTTGCCATGAAATCGGTGTCACGGAGAAAAAAGAATCAATTGCCGATGCAATCGAAATGGCAATAGTTAGAATATAATCCACAATTAAAGCAGAGCCAGAGACAAGTCCTGCTTTTGCGCCGAGCAGTTTAGAGGCAACTTTATAACCACCGCCACCGTTAGGAAACAGCATGATCACTTGTAAATAAGCAAGGGCGATCAAAAAAACGGTCAATCCCGTCGCTAGCGCAAGAAAGATCGCCATGTCATTATGCATACCAAGCGCGTGAAATGCTTCTTCAGGTCCATATGCAGAGGATGAAATACCGTCAGCACCAAGCCCTATCCATGCAAAAAATGTCGCTAAAGCGATATGTTGTCTGGTTTCTTTTTTAAAAGGGTTCAGGGGTTTCCCAAGCAGGAAATGCTTGATTTGACGTAGCGACATAAGGCGATCACTCTCAACTTTTATTTTTCGAGTGTGTGGTACTCCTTTTGATTTAGGATGTCAAAAGGAATAGAGTTATGTGCCTCTTGTAGCTGTTTTTTGTGCTTTTTCGAGCTTTTCCTGCGTGAATCTGTCTACAAAATTTGAATTTTCTGGCGGTAGCGATGTGGCATGTTCGATGCTTTTATTCTTGTCGCTGCGTATGCGGAATTCATCTACCTTGTTTTTAGCTTCTTCCACGGTCGAAACCACAGTGATGCCAAGTTGTTTACGTTCTTCAAGAGAGATATTCGCAAGGATCGGGTCATAGAAACCATGCCCATGCTCATCTTGTTTGTTGACGATCACTATTTCTTTGCCAGTCATATTTTTGGCATGTTGTGCTTGAAGTAACATGAGTGCATAGAGTTCTTGTAACGTGCCGATGCCCCCCGGAGCAATCACAAACGCATCGGAGGATGCTATCATGTATTCCATACGTTGATAGATATGTTTCGCACTGTGATACGAATCTTGTTCTTTTAATATATTAGGACGAACACCTTCACGAATTACAAGGTGATCCATACTAGAACCTGTGATGGATGCATCAAAACCGTCATTTTGTGCGGCTTGCGCGCCATCTGCAATCTTACCGATCATATAGCGACTGCCACCGCCATACACAACGCCAAACCCATCCTTACAAAGATTATAAGAGAGGTTATAAACATCGGCTTGATAGGATTCTTTTTCGGAATTGGCAGAACAAAAAATCGCCACATTGAAACGATTCACGTCGTTTTTGGGGGTGATGTTATCTTCGCCGTGATTTGCGTAGTTAATGGGAGGGTCGCGCTGTTCACGTTGCTGTTTGAGGTAAGTTGTTATTTCCTTAATGCCATGTTCACCTTTGCCATTGATGACTTTGAACATTAATTCAGGTTTCTCTTTCACCGCGCCTAATGCGTGGAGTTCTTTGTATTCTTCAAGATGTTTATCCCACTCATGATGAGGGTTATAGATGACAATAGGTTTGTCGTTATCACGAGGATCAGTTTGACGAGCTACAAGCAGTGACCAAAAGCGAAAAGCCTTTTCGCATTTCTCAGCAAGGTCGTTGTTGTCATTATGTGGTAATAAAACAAACCCATCTGCTGTTTTAATGACGTCTTCCATCTCTGAAAGAGTTTGTAAGGGATGCGCTTCATCACGTTGTGGACTCGCTACACCTTGTTGTATCAGTGCATGAGCAAGCTTATCGTGTTTTGCGCCCTGTAAGGAAATGGTGAAAGTGCGAGTATCTGTTTGGCGGCGTTGATTGTCGAAATCTTTGTAAAGTTCTGGGTGTTTACTACGCTCAGGTAATCCAAGCTCGCTCATTAAGGCGCGTGAGGCCAAGGCTCGCACGTGGTTGCGCACGCGCCATGAAGGGTCTTCGGCTTCAAATTCACCCATGGTCTTATTTTTGGGGTTATCATACGCGGGCATTTGATAATCTTTGGATTCCACAAGGCGTGGGTCAATGCCACTTGATCGTAGATTTTTTTCGGTGCGTGCTTTGAAGTTTAAATCTTTGTTGGCGTACATCATAAAATCCATCACTTTAGGCCTATACTCTGCGAGTGGGATGTCTTTGACGGAGGGATCATAATCAGGGGCGGCGGAAATCGCTAAACAAGAAACGTCGGTCATGCTGCGATCTGCTGGAACATTATATTGTGCATCAATGTCATCTAACGCTTGTATGATGCGATCCATAAAATTCTTAAGACCGTTAGAGGCATTCATCAGTGGCCCAAGCTCGACTCCGGGAAAGGGAATCTTATCGCGTTTCCATTCATCCTTGTTGATGATCCCCCCCATATCTTCAAGGTTCATATGATCTAGCAGGCGTGGTTCATTCATATAAAAGCCAGAATCATCAACCATGACATGTACCTGAGAACGTTTTAGTCCAAATTTGGTTGTGAATACTTCGTCAGGGATCTCTGCAATCATTTTCTGTGCAGCGCGTAATTTTTCTTCGGCATTACCTTCAAAACTATGGCTATGTTCCGCAGGACTTTCTGCGATTCTCTCTAATGCAGAAAGCATCCGTACAGTAATGCCACGCTCACGAAAAATTTCTTGGTAATCACGTAGTTTTTCTACCGTGGTAGTATGGATAAAAATCGTATCTCCTGGTTTGAGTGCAGGATCAAGTTTCGGGCGAGGAGGGGTGTCGAGATCGCGCAAGACATACAAGGCGTGTTCGGCATGGCTGACCGCCGCATTTACGGTATCCACAGTAACGATGTTCAGCTCGTCTCTGATATCTCCTTTGATATTGAGGTTGCCGAGTAGTGCATCATAATATTTTGCGGTTTCTTTAGGGTCGTTGACGTCTTGGTTGACAATGATCAGGGGTTTTTTGATGATGGGGTTTTCGGTATCACCTGATTGTAAGGCATCAAGTTTTGCTTTGATGATGCTTGTCATTTCACGCATCGCATACATATCTGCTTTGGGGCAGATATAGACCTTAGCATATTCAGGAATAGATTCACCTGAAATGGTACGTTGGCGTACCTGTGAACCCAAAATATGTACAAACTGGATGTCTTTGTCATCAAGTTTTGCTAGTAAACGATTGCGGTTGTTACGTTGCGTATGGCGCATTGGGTTTTGACGCGTGACAATGTCTTTGCCATTATTTTTTTGTTCGTACGCGCTTGGCTCGGCCAGTACATAGCCATCATCATGCATAAAACCAAGTTGTTTTTTGAGTAAGGGATGTTGTGCGGGGTCATATTTTCCACCAGCCAAAAGTGTACTCAGTACATGTTGTGTTTCACCGACTCGTTGTGAAAGTTCAGAAAGTATTTGTGTGCGCATGATGTTCTTGTCTTTTTTATTATATGTTGTGGGTAGTCTATATCACTTTAACTTTATAATGCCCTACTTTTTTTAAAAATGATTACCTGTTTCGTGTTTTTGAATCAGCTAGTGTTACAATATCAGGGTGTAGCTTGCCGTAGCTACGCAGATAGTGTGCATCATATTTGGATGGTAAGGTAGAGGTTGGTTTTTGTGCCGAAGGTGTTGCCGCATCTTGGTTTTGTCCCGTGCCTAGCTTGACAATATCAGGGTGCTTCAAAGCATAGGAGGCTAATTCTTCTTCTGTGATAGGGGAAGTAGAAGCTGCAAGATCGCTCGCAAGTGTAAGCATTGCTTTTTCGGCTGATATGCCTTCGATTGTCATGATTGCAACAACATCATGGATCAAATCTTTGCCCGCTTCGGTGTAGCCTGTTCTTAATGTGCCTGCTGCATCATTTTCTAACCTAAAGAAGCTATTGTTAATGTAAGTGGTTTTATCCACACCATCAATGGCTTCAGGTAGTTTTTCTTTAAGAAACATTTTGGCGATCCCCGTTGCTTGCGCCATCTTAAAAGGAGATGGTGCGGGATATTGCTCGGATAATTGTGTGATGATGTCTTCCTCATGGGCTACTATGGGAGATTGCGTATGCGCTGCTGACGCATCGAGTACATGTATTGTGACTGATGGGCTGTCTGATGTGAATTGAATGTAATTTAGGTAAGTTTTTGACATATTAATATTTTCCTTTGGTGTCTATGTCACATGGTTGCTTCATTGTTTTCTCATAGATTCAAGTGTTAAAAAGGCATAGGACAGCATGCGTTATCACGTACGCTTAAGTACCATGCCATAGAAAGATGACATTTTCGTGAAGATGAAGGTCATTTCCTGCTTTATTCTCGTGTGAAGATGTGTAAAACATAGGGCATGACAGCTTCCACACCTACAAAACATGATGACACGCAGATTGTATCCTTCAAGGATGCCATTTCTGAGCGTTATTTGGCGTACGCGATGTCTACTATTACTTCGCGCTCACTGCCAGATGTGCGTGATGGCTTGAAGCCTGTGCATCGACGTTTGCTCTATGCGATGTTGTTGCTGAAACTCAATCCTGATTCGGGCTATAAAAAATGCGCCCGTGTGGTCGGGGATGTGATTGGTAAATATCACCCACATGGCGATGTTGCGGTTTATGACACGATGGTGCGTTTGGCGCAGACCTTTGCAGTGCGTTACCCGCTGGTGGATGGTCAGGGCAATTTTGGCTCGATTGACGGTGATAATGCCGCTGCGATGCGTTATACTGAGGCACGTTTGACCGAAGTGGCAATGACGTTATTAGAGCGCATTGACGAAGATACGGTGGATTTTCGCCCTACCTATGACGGCTCGGAAGAAGAGCCTGTGGTGCTGCCTGCGGCGTTTCCGAATTTGCTTGCCAATGGCGCAGAGGGGATCGCAGTTGGGATGGCAACCTCGGTGCCGCCGCATAATGTTGGCGAGTTGTGTGATGCATTGCTGTTGTTGCTTAAAAAACCAACCACTACCATTGCTGAGATTTTAGATGTTTTGCCTGGCCCAGATTTCCCTACGGGCGGCACGATTTGCGAAGAACGCGCTACGATTTTAAATGCTTACACTACAGGGCGCGGTGCGCTGCGCATTCGTGCGAAGTGGGAGGTTGAACAGTTATCACATGGTTTATATCAGATTGTGATCACTGAGATTCCTTACCAAGTGCCGAAGTCGCGTTTGATTGAAAAAATTGCAGATTTGTTCAAAAATAAAAAGTTGCCGTTGCTTGCTAATATACGTGATGAATCCGCTGAGGACATGCGTGTGGTGCTAGAGCCAAAATCACGCTCGGTCGATCCTGCAATGTTAATGGAATCTTTGTTCAAAGTCACTGACTTACAAAGCCGCATTAACTTTAACCTGAACGTGCTTTCTGCGTCTGGGATGCCGAAAGTGATGGATTTGAAAGAAATCTTGGAGGCTTTCATCGCGCATCGTTATGATGTGCTGTATCGCCGTTCACGTTATCGTTTGGGCAAAATTGAGGCGCGTTTAGAAATTTTAGGCGGATTGCTGGTTGCGTATCTTAATATTGACGAAGTCATCCGTATCATTCGTGAGGAAGATCATCCTAAACAAGTGATGATGACGAAATGGGATTTAACTGATGTGCAAGCTGAAGCTATTCTCAATATGCGCTTGCGTAATTTGCGTAAACTTGAAGAGATGGAAATTCAAAAGGAAAAAGCCGAGTTAGAAGCGGAAGCAGCAGAACTGGGCGCAATTTTGACTGATGAAACCAAAGCTCGCGGCGTGATTCGTGGCGAAATTAAAGACATCCAAAAACGCTTTGGGGTGGATACTCCACTTGGTAAACGCCGCACGATGTTTGAATCTGCTCCAACGATTACTGAAATTCACGTGGAAGCTTTTATTGAAAAAGAGCCTATTACAGTGATTTACTCACGTATGGGATGGATTCGCGCACTTAAAGGACATTTTGATGATATTTCTGATGTGAAGCTGAAAGAGGGTGATGAAGTTGCGTTTTCATTCAAAACCCGCACCACAGATTCTTTGATGTTTTTTGCTACTAACGGGCGTTTTTATTCGCTTGTAGGTGATAGAATCGCACGCGGTAAAGGCTTTGGTGAGCCGCTGCGCTTGATGATGGATTTGCCGAATGACGCTGACATCATCACCGCACTTGCACATGAAAAAGGTCAAAAATTATTGGTCGTAAGTGACGCTGGGCGAGGGTTTGTGGTCGATGCAGAGCAAGTTGTTGCCTCCACCAAAGGCGGCAAACAGATTCTTAATGTCGGCACAGGTAAAGCAGCATTTTGTATCCCGATTATTGCGGGTCAAGATACCGTCGCAGTCATTGGCAAAAACCGTAAACTTCTGTGTTTTCCGCTTTCTGAGATTCCTGAAATGGTGCGTGGGCAGGGCGTCATGCTGCAAAAATATAAAGACGGTCATATTTCAGATATCTTACTGTTCAAAAAGGAAGATGGCTTAAGCTGGAGTCTGGGCGCAAAAACCCGCACAGAAACCGACATTACCCCATGGTACGGACACCGTGCCACTTCGGGGCGTTTACCGCCTGTTGGCTTCCCAAGAAATAATAAATTTTCTTAGTATTACTAACGCTTTAAGCCTTCTTCGGCTGCTGTAACAGCCTGTGATACATAATCACTTGTATGTTTACCAAGTACTGCAGATTTTGCTGTTGCTACTGCTGCGCCAAACTCGCCTGCGTTACGTGCTACAACAGGATACTCAAGACGACTGACTTCAATTCCTTTGACTTTGATGCCTTTAGCAGAAGGTGTGGCGGTAAGATCAACCACTGGATGACCGTCTTTGCCTAGATTTGAGAGCGTGTCATCATGTTCACCTGCCTTGATGGCATCTCTAGCTTCAAGGGCAGCTCTTGACAACTCTTGTTGCGTATTCATTGATGCTACTAGTGCCGCCTTATCTTTAGGCAGCATATACTGCCCTTCGTCGTAAAATTCTGTACTGCTATCCATATAGTTGCTATGTGCTGCTCTGCGTACTGATTCAACGCCAGTTGCCGCTTCATGCTCTATGATAGCTTTTTGTTTGTCACGCGCAGCACTATACTCCACTGAGGATGCTTCACCAATAGGGGTATAAGGACCATCGGCTATAGGATGTTTTGTTGCATCACTCATAAAATAAACCCATATAATTAAGCTGTATATCTCTACATATTAACAAATTTATTCTTTAAAAAGTATGAAATATTTGTGACATCTGCTTTGATTAGACGTTGGTTTTTATGATTGTCATCATCTTGTCATCGTTTTATTCTATAGTCGTTTAACTTAATAACTACGTATTTTATAAGAAGTCAAACGAGCATAACTTTATGATTTTCTAGCACGTTAACTTTATAATTTCCAAAAAATAGGAGCTTATAAAGTTAACGTGCTATGTTACTGTCTAAAAGTAAAAGGAGCATGCGATGGGTGTTGCCGAAAGAATGGTGGCGAACTACAATCATTATCTTGATTTTCTGCATAAGAATCAGCATGCGCTAGCACATCGTAAAGATAAGGAAGCGATAAGGAATCTTGAAGGGTTTGCAAAATTGATTGATCTTGCTATTGGTGAGGCGGATGTGAGGGATAGTGGTATTCGTTCGTATCGCGCTGATAATTTTGATTTTCAAAGTTATTTAAATCATCATGATGTAGTGAAGTCATTGATTTTAAACCCTAGCAGCGCGTCGTTTTTTGAGGATGGTGTTCAACAATTACTTCATGGCGTTGACGTTTCTGAGCTTGCTGCGTTTTTACCAGATGAGGTTGTTTCCTTATTTGCACAAAAAGATTTTTCCGCTCTTGCACGGGTGGGGCGGCTTGTAGATGGATTTCTAACAGCAAAAACGTATCAAGAGCAGCGGTTGCCTCGTGATATTGGAAGCAAAATTGACGCCCTTGTTGGGCTGCAGGATACATTGCTTTGTTTTGAGGCAACCGCCCGTGTGCGTCCTAGCGTTCAGCCTTGTTATGATGCCATGATCACAAAAATTGTGGATGCTGAACGTGGTGTCATAAAACACTTCATTGCAAGCGAGTTGCCTGACGAACGTATTGAATCTTATGTTGATGCGGCCTTGGCATGTGTACAAATGGATGCGCATAATCAAGCCAAGGCATCTGGACAATTTGGTAGGGATGTTGCTGATGATGCATTGAAAAATATATTAGATGCACATGATAAAGAGCTTGATACACTCATGGCTGGCTTACAGCCCTTGATGGCAACGCATGTCATTAACAAGGCACAGTCATCCCCACCAATATCACCACGGTCATAAGTGAGTATATATTAGCGGCCTCGCGGTGACGGTTCAGGAGGGGAGGTGATGTCATCAAGGATCTTACCCGTATGTCTACCAAAATGACGCTTCTTTGCATCGCGGAGTGCGGTAGTAAACTCTTCTGGTGTGTGAGACAGAATTGGGTATTCTTGTCGTGTTAGGGGAATGCTGCCCACGTGAACGGTACGTTCTTGGGGAGTAGCATCCAAATCATGCAAAGGGTGGCCTGTTTCCCACGAGAGGTTTGTTAATTTTTCTCTGTGTTCGCCAAATTCCAGTTCATGCCTTAAATTACCAGCATCAACCATACGCTGAAAATGTTCGTTTTGTCGTGCCTCAATGTCATCGTGTGTTGTTTTGTCCAGTTTTGGATAATGAGGAAGTTGTTGTGTTCCTTGTTCATAGTCAGATAGTGCTTCATGACCAATGTTAGCGACATGTTCAATCATGGCGTCCTCATGGGTGGTCATCTTTTCTTTTTGGCGCGATTTATACCCCTTAGGTCTTGCTAGTTCGATAGGCACATAGTCACCCTCGCGTACAGTATGTCTATAACGGGCAATATGCCCACTGTCTGTCCGCATGGTTTGTGAAATTGTACCAAGAATAGGTTTTTGCAAATCGTCGTCACGTCTCATTGTTATATCCTTACTGTGATGTCTCCATGCAACATACTATAGCAAAAACATGACAATTTTATGACGAGGACATCAAAACGGCGATAAAATATCAATCACCTGAGAACCCCAGCGCGGTTGCTGGACATCGCTGAGTTGACCGCGACCACCGTAGATAACGCGTGCTTCGGCGATCTGTGAGGAATCTACCGTGTTGTCCATGTCAATATCTTGGGGGCGAACGACGCCGCTGACAGATACTTCACGAATTTCATAGTTGATGCGCATCTCTTGCGAACCTGAAATTACGTAGTTGCCGTTTGGAAGTACTTGGGTGATGAGCGCAGCAACTTGGGTTTCAATCTTTTCCTGACGTTTCACCGTCCCCGTACCTTTATTGTCGGTTTTCCCTGTGATGTCGAACAGGCTCTCTGGATTTGGTTTTCCGGGGGTAAGCAGCCCTAGTTTGCCACCCATACCAAAGACTTCAGGCGCGCCAACATTTTCTTTGGTATCGCGCTTGCGCTGCGTTTCATTGTTCAGCTCGGCTTTATCTTTGATGGCAATGCGTACACGTAAAATATCGCCAACACGGCTGGCGCGTTGGTCACGGAAAAAGGCTCGCGCCCCTGGTTGCCAGAGCGAATTTGCTTGACGTTCACTTGGTACAGGCTGTTTGGTCACAGGCCAGCTTACAGGCTGATAGTTCGGGCGTGTGGTTGGGTCTTCGGTTTTGGTCATCGCAGGAGAGTCTCCTACGGTTTCAAGCTTATTCAAAGTAGTGGCGCATCCGCTTAAGCCGCTCAACATGAAGATGCCCGCGCACAGAGTCAGAGTGGTGGTGGAGGAGAGCTTTTTCATGGCGTCATTCCTTTAAACGGGTTGGCGGGATCACGAGGCTTGGTGGGATCAAGATCTGGCAATTCTGGTGAGGTAAACATCTTCTTTGGTGCAAGAATCATGTCATCTGGGTTGAGACTCTCTAACGCTTTGGTGGGGGTCATCCCTTCTTCATTCATAAAGGCATCACGCACCATTTTTTCTTTAAGCTCTTGTTTTTTCTTCTCTTCTTCAGATGCTTTGTCAATGTCAGCACGAGAAGGGACGCCCCGTGTGATGGGAATGGGTTGTTGAAGCGTTGGATTGGCAAGCGTAGACTGAGCTGGCTCGGCAGATTTTGCCGAGTCTGCGGTATTTTCTGTCGGTAACGCTTGCTGAGGCTCAGGTGCAGGTGTTTCTGTTGCTGCCGGCGCAGGAGATGCTGTGGTTTGTGGTGTCGGCGTTAGCGGTATGGCGACTTCTTTGCCAGCTTGCACTACAACATCTTTTTTGGCAGGTGAGAGAATCACTGCCTGCACGTTGGTGTTGATGCCATCAAAGCCACCAACCTGTACTTCATTTTCAGAGAGGACACTAGCTTGCACAATGGCGTTGCTGTCGATGTTCTTTACGCGAATTAACTCGCCTTTACCGCCGTCTTGGAGGGTTTGGCCTATGGTCGTTATGCTCATGGCAGGGGTGTTGTAATGCATGGTCACGGTCGCACCTTTTTTGACCATGGCTGGAGCTTGCACTTCATTTTTGCGGATTGGGCGGCTGTTGGAAATGGAGCGACGTGGCGTTTTGCCAATCAGTTCCGAAGCGTCCACCACATTATCGTCGTGCAAGCGGCTTGCGGGATAATGCATCTGTACAATGTCTTCTTCTTTGATCATCTCGCCCGCACGAATGGTATGTTTAAGGGATGGCACAGATTTTAGTTCCTGCCAACGCCCACTCGCGGGCATGGCAGTGACCACGTTCCCTGTTTCGTCAATCAACAATAGATTCCCATTCCAAAGATGGGACTTTGGATCAAATTGCAAGGTTTTTACCTCAATTTTCAGAGGTTTGTCGTGTTTGTAGAGGATGGTGTTGATCGGTTTGATGATGTCTGCTTCTGTAAGTTCTGAAGCACCTGCTGCGGCAAGGGCAATACCAACAGATGCTTCCGCATCGCGGCGTGTGACCTCAAAGAGTGAGGTTTTTCCGTTTTCTCCAGATGCGATGGCAGGTGTAGTGGTTGTCGTAGCGGTGGAAGGGGGAGTCTCCACCGTGGGTAGCGTGACATCTTGGAAAGAGGAAGCAGTTTTGTCATCTCCCTCTACCAAGGCGCGGACAATACGTTCACGCTCGGCTTGAGAGCTGGCGTCTTGTGCGGATTTCTCTGTTTGAATTGGTTCTGCTGCCCATGTGCATAGCGGCATCATGATCAAACATAGCGCAGCGGAAACTAGTGTGTGTGACGGCTTCATCTTGATGTGTTTTCTTTCTTTTGCCAAAAAACCGCGCTTTTTACAACAGCGCGACACTTGAAAAAAACTATAGTCGTTTAACGTAATAATTCTCAAGAAAATGGTGAATCATGAAGTTAAAGTACTAACATATACTAGCCCCTAAACCCTAGCAACTTTTACGCTGATTGTGCCAAAGATTGAAGCATTTCATCAGATGCAGTGATAACTTTTGAGTTCATCTCGTAAGCACGCTGTGCGACAATCAAATCGGTAATTTCAGTCACAGGATCAACGTTCGAATTTTCTACGTAGCCTTGTAAAATTGATCCAAAACCTGGATCACCTGCAAGCCCCTCGATCGGATCACCTGAGGCGGCGGTGGCAGTATAAAGGTTATTTCCTTGTGCTTGCAATCCCGGTTCATTGATAAAGCTCACTAATTGGAGTTGACCTACTTGAGTGGGATTGATCTGCCCTGTTTGAATGATTTCTACAACGCCCGTTGCACTGATACTGACACTGACGGCATCATTGGGGATGGTGATGTTTGGTTGTACAATATAACCATCAGATGTAACAATCTGTCCATCAGGGCTTAACTGGAATGTTCCATCACGGGTGTAGGCATCTGATCCATCAGGCATTTGAATCTTGAAGAAGCCGCGTCCTTGCATCGCGACATCCAGCGGCCCTTCTGTTTGTTGTACCGTGCCTTGTCCATGGTTACGGAAAATCGCCCCTGTTTTTACCCCTAGACCAATTTGAACGCCTGTTGGTACGACCGTACCATTGTCAGAAGAATTCGCGCCCGCACGTTTTAAATCTTGGTAAATCAAATCTTGAAACTCAGCACGCTGACGTTTGTAGCCAGTGGTGGTCATGTTGGCAAGGTTATGGGAGGTAGTATCAACATTGAGCTGTTGTGCTGTCATCCCTGTTGCGGCAATGTTTAATGATCTCATGGTGTTACTCCGTTTTTAACAGCTAGTTACTAGCCTTGTTGTTGTGAATAGACATTATTGGCTTTACGTTGCAAATCATATGCCACCTCAATGAACTTAGCGGTGTTGCCCACGGCGCGATTGACCTCTGTCATGTCAACGATCTCGCGGATCGGCTCTACGTTTGATTTTTCCAAAACACCATGAAGAACACGGCTGTTGCTTGCAACAACAGGCGTCTCATCCGTTTTATACATAGTGTTGCCTTCTTGAACCATGTCTTGTGCATTGGCAAACTCAACAATATTCAAGGCAGTACGTTCCTCGCCGTTTACAACAACGCGGCCTGTATCTGAAATCACAACATCTTTATCTTCTGGATCAAATTGGATAGGTTGACCGCCTTGGTCAAGAACAGGAAATCCTGCGGCGGTGGCAAGTACGCCATTGCCATCAAGCTGAAAATTACCTGCTCGAGTATAACGTACTCCTGCTGGAGTCCGAACAGCAAAAAAACCATCGCCGCTAATTGCCACATCAAATGGGTTACCTGTTTCCTGCAATGCCCCCGGTTCGTTACTGTGGTAACTGCGCGCATCTTGCGTGAAGGCGATCTTACGACGGTTGCCATCGTCAACGAGATAATCACGGAACATCAGTTTTTCTGCCTGATAGCCAGTTGTGTTCATATTAGCGATATTGTTCGCCACTGTATCCATTTTACGAAACAGTGCTGTTTCGCGTGAGAGCATGATATAAACACTATTATCCATTCTTTACTCCATTGATACTCTGTGTTTTATGGGTAGCATCCTCAAAACCGTTGCAGCGATTACACACCCTTCAAGCTTAATGCTTTTTTGCTTGGTAAGGGGTATGCTATGCTTCTGCAAATGGATGTGACGACAAACCACCTGATGCTTGTGGTAAAGCATATACTATGCCAATTAGCTTAACCCATTCATATATCGTGATTATGATGGGGGCATTTTGTTGGGGTGTGGTTTGTAAGAGTGTATCCTAGCTGGCACAAAGATATAAAAACACAGAGGGGCTGGCGGGTGAGAGATATTATTGCTTATTGTTAAAACGATGACGGCACATTATAACTTTGCCATACTGTGCATGTTCTTATAGTGGAATGTGGTGTGGTTGGTTATTAAATTTCGAGGTGGCATCTTATGGCAAAAGATAAATCGCATGATGAAGATGGACAAGAAGGCGTCGCAGAAGGTGAAGAAGGTAATCCTAAAAAAGGTAAAAAGGGATTGATTTTGATTGTCGTGGGATTGCTGGTGTTGTTGATCGGTGGCGGTGCTGGACTTTATTTTTCTGGAATGCTTGATAGTGTGTTGGGTAAGGGGACAGAAGAAGCTGCCACGGAAGAGACCGCGCCTGCTGAAGGTGAACATGAAGCTGCTGCGGCAGAAGGCGAACATGGCGAAAAAGCTGCTGAGGGTGAACATGGTGAGAAAAAGGCAGGGAAACCAGGTGATCCCGTGTTTGTGGATTTACCTGAATTTTTGGTCAACCTCAATACAGGTACAGGACGCGGGACAAGCTTCTTAAAAGCAACGGTGACTCTTGATCTACCCTCAGAAGAAGCGGCAAAACGTGTGGAAGCAATGAAACCACGTATTGTGGATAGCTTTAACACTTATTTGCGGGAATTGCGTACCAGTGACCTTGCTGGCTCTGCGGGTATCAATCGTTTGCGTGAAGAGTTGATGATGCGTATCAACAAGGCGATTGAGCCAGAGCAGGTCAATGATGTGCTGTTTAAAGAGATCGTTGTTCAATAAAATAGCAGAGTATGGATGCTAGACGTCCGTTTCTCGAGAGTTCTTTTATGTTGGCGCGATTCTTGAAAAACAATGGATAGAACGTAAGGGATAGTTGGCTGCATGGCAGATGAACAAAAAAATGGTGATGACGCAGCATCCGAATGGGCAGCAATGATTGGCGATGAGCCAAATGCTGATCAAGAGGAGATGTCTGAGGAAGAGCGTGCGATGATGGCGCAGTGGGAGACCGCTGCCGAAGAACCCGCCGAAGGCGTGAGCGTTGAACCCGCACGTGTATTAAATCAAGATGAGATTGACTTATTGCTTGGATTTGATTCTGGGCCAGAAACGAAGGAAAGTGATTCGGGGCTTGAGGCTATTTTGGGTAAATCCCATATGGCCTATGAAAAGCTTCCTATGTTGGAGGTCGTGTTTGATCGTTTGGTACGTGATCTATCGTCCTCATTGCGTGGCTTTACCTCAGATAACGTCGATGTGAGCATTGACTCGATGACCTCTATGCGTTTTGAGAGTTATTTAAATTCGATTCCTTTGCCTGCATTGTTGGTGGTGTTTCGTGCCGTAGAGTGGGAGAATTTTGGGCTTATCACGGTAGATAGCTCCCTGATCTATTCTGTGGTGGATGTGTTGCTTGGTGGGCGTCGTTATAACCGCCCAATTCGTGTCGAAGGGCGTCCCTATACCACGATCGAACAAGATATTGTGAAGCGTTTGGTGGATGTGGTGTTGCATGAGATGAGCGTGGCGTTTGACCCATTGTCACCCGTGACCTTCCAACATGAGCGTTTGGAAAATAATCCTCGCTTTGCTACGATTACTCGCCCAAACAATGCGGCGTTATTGGTACGTCTCAGGGTGGATATGGAAGAGCGCGGTGGTAATATCGAGATTTTGATCCCGCATGCTACGCTAGAACCTATTCGTGATTTGTTGACTCAGATCTTTATGGGTGAGAATTTTGGGCAAGATGCAGTGTGGGAAAAACATTTGGGGAATGAAATTCGCCAAACATATATTGATATTGAAGCCGTGCTGGATGAAAAGATTGTCCCTATGCGTGATGTGCTTGCGTTTAAGGTTGGAACAACATTGCTGCTTGATTGTTCTGCGAATGCGGAGATCACGTTACGTTGTGGTGAGGTCGGCATCAGCAAAGGAAAACTAGGACGTATGGGGGATAAGATGGCGGTGTCGATTACACAGCCACCGTCACGACAAACTCAGCGTACCAACGCGAAGGAGCTAATGTAATATGGGCGGTAGTATTATTGCATCGTTATTGTTGGATATTGTTGTCGCCACGTTGCTTTCGGTGATGATTGTCTATTGTATCAAACTGAATAAACGCATTCGTGTGTTGCAAGATAGTAAAAGTGAATTGGCGCAGTTGATTCAGCGTTTTGATGAGTCAACGCAAAAAGCCACCCTCAGCATTAATGAGATCCATAAAGCCAGTAAAAAGATCAATGAAAATATTCAAGCGCGTTTGGATAAAGCTAATTTTTTGGCGGATGATCTTGCATTTATGATTGAAAAAGGGTCTAAACTTGCGGATCGTATGGAGTCAGATATTTCTGGCGCACGTGGAGCAACCGCTCCTCAAAATGCAGGTGCGCCGCGAGGTAATGTTGGTGGTGGACGGTCTAGCGCATCGTCAGCGGCAGCAGAAATAACGGCGGCACGTCAAGCATCGAGCAACGCTGCGGGTGCAGCGCGTCGTCCTGTTCGTCCAGAGCCGCCATCTGTGCCAACGGAAGACACTGAATCACGTCGTCCACCTGCGCAGGGGCAGCGCGTGGCAGGAGTGCGCATGCGCAGTAAAGCAGAGCAAGATTTATTGGATGCATTAAAAAACAAAGCTTGATGCATGATGTGTGCGTAAGGCACTATAGAACAAGGTAGAGTTCGATATGGCGACTAAGAAAAAAACACAGACCAAAGCACGTGCAAAGCAAAGATCGCTTGCGATTGTAGCAACCTCAAGTACGCCACCCTCCTTTATGGGGGCGTTGGTGCGTGGTCGTTTGATTCCTGTGACGATTGCTTTTGCGACATTATTGCTTGGTATTAAAGTCGCGGACATCATTCGTGGTACGAATGAACTCTCGGAGCGTTTTCTTGCGTCAAATGCTCAAGCTATTAGTCCGGAGGAAGAAGCTGCCGCAAAAGCAAAAGAAGAAAGCGATAAGGAAAAAACAAAGACAGAGGAAGAGAAGAAGCCAGAGGGTGACGCTAAAAAAGACGAAGCAAAAAGCGAGGGCGATAAGCCTGCTGAAGGGGAACATAAGTCTGAAGGTGATGCTCCTAAAGAGAGTGAGAAAAAAGACGAAGCAAAAAGCGAGGGCGATAAGCCTGCTGAAGGGGAACATAAGT
>DAIPJH010000006.1:0-61106 GCA_036770365.1 Rickettsiales bacterium | reverse complement strand
CTGAAGGGGACGCTCCTAAAGAGAGTGAGAAAAAAGACGAATCCAAGACTGAGGGAGATAAACCCGCAGAAGGCGATAAAGCTGCCGAAGGGGAGCATAAGTCTGAAGGTGAACACGGTGGAGAAAAGAAGGACGAAGCCAAAAAAGAGGCTAAGAAAGTAGAAAAACCAAAAAAACCAGAAAAGCGTGAGTTTTCTCAAGTTGAGGTAGATATTTTAGAAAGCCTGTCTTCGCGTCGTGAAGAATTAGCAAAGTGGGAAGATGATGTACGCACCAAAGAGCGTTTGCTTGAAGCAACTGAAGTGCGTCTAGATAAAAAGATCGCCGAAACCAAAAAGCTTGAGGAAACGGTTAAGGGTTTGCTGGTGGAATATAATAAACATGAAGATGAAAAAATTAAGTCATTGGTCAAAATCTATGAAAATATGAAGCCTGTGGATGCGGCGCGTATTTTTGATGAGTTGGAAATGCCCGTGTTGGTAATGGTCGTGGACAAAATGAATGAGCGTAAAGTTGCTCCTGTGCTTGCTAAAATGTCACCTGTACGCGCAAAACAATTAACAATGGAATTGGCAGAAGATAGAAAATTGCGCGAAACGGTCGATGATACCTTGAATCCTCAAGCAAAATAAGCTTCTATCATCACATGACCCAGCAATGTTCCATTTCTATTCGTGATGTTTCTAAACATTACAAGATTTATGCAAGTCCGAAGGATCGTCTTAAGCAGATGGTGCTACGCCATCGCCATTACTTCACAGAGCATGAAGCACTCAAAACACTTTCTTTGGATATTTTCCAAGGTGAAACGGTGGGTATTATTGGGTGTAACGGTTCAGGAAAATCTACCTTACTGCAAATGATCTGTGGGACATTGACCCCTAGCACGGGGAATATTGAGGTTAAAGGGCGCATCTCGGCATTGTTAGAGCTTGGTGCAGGATTTAATCCTGAATTCTCAGGACGTGAGAATATTTGGTTAAATGCCTCTATTTTGGGGTTATCACGTGAAGAAATCGCGGAACGCTATGATGATATCGTGAACTTTTCGGGTTTGCCTAAAGAGTTTTTAGAACGTCCTGTCAAAACCTATTCAAGCGGGATGTATGTCCGCCTTGCTTTTGCGGTAGCAATTTCAGTTGAGCCAGATATTTTGATCGTGGATGAGGCATTGGCCGTGGGTGATGAATCTTTTCAGCGGAAATGTTTTGCTCGTCTTAAGTCATTGCAAGAACAAGGTAAAACGATTTTATTTGTTTCGCATGCGGCGGAGACGATGATTGAATTATGTTCACGTGCAGTGTTGTTGGATCGCGGTGAATTGCTGATGCAAGCTTCTCCTAAAGAAGTGGTCACGGCGTATCACAAAATGATTTTTGCACCAGAGGCAACGCGTGAGGCAATTCGTCAGGAGATCAAAGAACAATTTTCTACGCAGCTTCGCCTTGCAACACAATCAAGTGCAGAAGCTCATGCAGAAGCAGAAAACCAGATTGCAGATGCACATGGTTTGATGAAATTGCCTGAGACACGTGTGGAATATCCTATGAATGGTGCGGAAATTAGCTGTCCTGTGGTAAAAGATGCTGAAGGAAAACCGACCAGTTTGCTTCATGCGGGTAAGGATTATGCATTACATTACCGCGTTACCTTTCATACGGTGTGTGGGCGCGTACGCTTTGCAACATTTTTTAAAACGCGGACAGGACAGCAGCTCGCGGGGGCAATTTGTAATGCTTATACTCATCAACTTCTTCATGCGCAGGTAGGGGATGTGGTTGATGTTGTGTTTCATTTTACGTGTAATTTGAGCGAGGGTGTGTATTTCATTAACTGCGGTGTAACAGAACTGCATGATAGTAGTGATATTTTTCTTCACCGTATTGTTGATGCACTGCAATGTCGTGTTTTGCCCCAGCTGGACCGTGAAGGAGACATGCAGCCAACAGGCTTGGTCGATATTGGTTTGCGTTGTGAAGTAAGTCGTGTCGACAATCAGTCTATTTAGACGTCGCTTCGTTAATATTAGGAATTGCCTTTCCTGCACTCAGCAATGAACGATAGACCTGATAATTTTCTAGTACGCGCATGACATAATTACGGGTTTCGTTGTAGGGTATCATTTCAATCCAATTGATGGTTTGGTGTAAATTGCCGTTAGGGCGACCGAAGGTTTGCGCCCATCTGTTGGGTCTACCGGGGCCAGCGTTATATCCCGCAATCGCCATCACTAGAGAGCCATCGAATTTGGTGATAAGCTCATGAATATAATTGCTGCCAATTTGTAGATTTGTTTGTGGTTGATAAAGTTGGCTGGCATCCACATTAAACCCAAGTTTTTTTGCAACGATTTTTGCAGTACTCGGTAGGATTTGCATCAAACCACGTGCGCCAGCGGGACTGGTTGCCATGCTGTAAAATAGACTTTCTTGACGTGCGATAGCAAGGGCAATTGCAGGGTCAAAGGATTTTGGTAGTAATGATGGAAGTGGGATAACAGGATAGCTGGTTTCTGTCATCATAACCTGATGTTCCTGCCATACCTCTTTGGCAATGCGCATGACATAATCTTGGCGGTTCGTGCGTTTGGCGAGCGTCACGGCAAGGGCGGACTCTTTGGGGGAGTTTGCTGCTTTAGCGAGCTGTCGCAAGAATGGCATAGTAAATTCTGACGCGCCTGAGCGTATCAAGCCTTTTACGAGACCAGCTAAAGGATATTGTTTGATATAGGCATCAAGTTCTGCATCGGTAATCTTGGGTTCGGGCGTTAATGTCAGCGGTGCGTTACCGTAAAGATGTTGGTGAGCGATCTGTCCATAAAACAAAGTGGGATAGCTTGCTGCAATTTCATACCAATGTTTTGCCTCGTCTTTTTGATCGAGTTTGTCGCTGGCACGAGCAGCCCAATAGGCAGCGCGTGCGCGGCTGATAGGGTACTGCACTACATCGTAAAGTTCTTTGAAAGCGGCGTAACTTGTTTTAGCATCATGCTGAAAAACCAATGCAACCCAGCCTTGCAAAAACAACGCTTCAGAGAGTTCTTCACGATCAGAGCGATCGACGCCGTGCGCATTGGCAAGCTTGGCAGCAGTTTGATAACGTCCTGCTTGCAAAGCTTCTCGGATGGCGCGTTTGCGCGCAGGCCACCATAGATCTGCATGTGGAAGGTCATCGACCTCACTGATATGGAGCAATATTTCTTCTACTCCCACTTCATCCTCTCGGCGCAAACGATATTGCATGCGTTCAAAGAGTAGCCCTTTATCCTCTGCGTAAGTTTTAGTGATGGCGTTGGTTTTGCTGACCGCATCGGGGGCGTCTTTCATTAGTGCGATACGTGCCTTCACTACAGGCTGATAATCAGGTGTTATATAGTTCATGAGTTCAAGTGCCTCAGATGCTTGCTGCTGCCAAAGTAGGTTATCAACGCGCTGGGTATAGGCAGCGCGATCAATCCATTGGCGGTAGGTGTTGGCAATGCGCATTGCCTGTTTATGGCTAAGATCACCATAAATCCAAGCATTGAGTACAACCGCTTTATCAACTTTACCCGTTAGTTCTGCGGCAATGAGTTTGCCTAGCGCAGTCATGGGTGGATGTTTAGCAAACCATTGCGCACGTGTCTCATGACTTAGTCCATCCCCTAAAACGGCAATCTCAGCACGACGGAGCAGTTTGTCCATGAGAGGAAAATCTGGATGCAGATCAATGAAGCGGCTGATAATGTCAAAGGATGGAAATTCTGTGGTCTGGGTCAAGTAATACCATTCCACTGCTGTGTTCACATAGCTGTTATGGGAGTTATAGGCAAGGGCGCGAGCAATGTCCCATTGTTTGCGTTCCACAGCCAAAAAGGCAGGCGGTGTATCTCCGCGCAATGTTACGGGTACGGGTTCTTTGACCGCTGATTTTTTTGTTTTATTTTTTTGGAGAGATTTTTTAGTGTGTTTTGTCGTAGAGACAGATGTTTTATTGTGTGCATTTTGGGCTGCAAATACAGGGGGTATGCTGAGGTGTACAAGCAAAGACGTCGCAAGACATGCGCGCCAGAAATGACGCAGCAGGTGAGAAGATGTGAGCGCGTATCTTGTTTTCATAGTTCTATCTATACACATCCTGTTGTGTCGTGTATAGATGGTCTATGCAAGATTTGAATATTTTTTCGCATAATGTCTTAACAGACGTGTTGACGGTGGAGCAGATGCGTGTCGCCGAGGGTGCTGCTGTGGCGGCAGGTGTCTCAGGATTTGTAATGATGCAGAATGCGGGGCATGCCGTGTTCACGGTGATGATGCAGCGACTTCCACTTGAGGATCTAACGTTTTGGGTGCTATGTGGTAGCGGTAATAATGGTGGCGATGGTTTTGTGGTGGCACAGTTCTTAGCAAATGAAGGCTTTCGAGTGCGTTGTCTATGTGCAGTCACGGTGGAAGATCTTTCTGGGGATGCGTTGCTTGCCGCGAAAGCATTTTTGGCATCTCCACATGCGGTGATAGAACCACTCGCTAATTTCATGGGAACGCGTGATGATGTGGTGGTGGATGCGTTGTTTGGAACAGGACTGATACGAGCCATTGAGGGTGAGATATTAACTGTTGTAAAACAGGTGCGTGCAAGTAAAGCTAAGGTCTTTTCAGTAGATATTCCTTCGGGTTTTCATGCGGACACAGGCGAGCCGCTTGGTGGGGTAGCGCATACCATTAAAGCAGACGTTACTGTGACTTTTGGGGCGAAGAAGCCAGCACATTTACTTTTACCTGCAAAAGCATCATGTGGTGAAATTGTGTTGGCGGATATAGAAATTGAACCACAGGTTAAAGCAATGCAGGCCTCTCTTCATGAAAACCAACCCATGCTGTGGCGAGACAATTTACCATTTCCACGGCTAGATAGCCATAAATATAGTCGTGGTGCAGTGTTGGTCATTGGTGGCGATGTTGCTCACACTGGGGCAGCACGGTTGGCAGCGACCGCGGCGGCACGATTGTGCGGTGCAGTAACAGTAGCGTGTGATCGTGAGAGCCTGCCTATTTATGCGGCGCATTGCACTTCTATTATGACAGAGATCGCAGAGGATGGTGCTGCCATTGAAGCTTTACTTGGTGGGTTGAGACGTTATTGTGTAGTAGTTGGCCCTGCGAGTGGGGTGAATCGTCGTACACGTGGCGCGGTGTTGGCAGCATTACATGCAAATGTACCCTTGGTCATGGATGCGGATGCGCTTTCTGTGTTTTCACATGAGGAGGGCGCACGTGATATTCTCTTTGCTGCTATTAAGCGCAGTGCATCACATGTGGTGATGACGCCCCATGAAGGCGAATTTCATCGTCTTTTTATTACTAAAAACGATACAGCTACTATGGTACACGATAAGATAACTCGCGCACGGGCGGCGGCGGTGATGAGCGGTGCGGTCGTGTTACTAAAAGGTAATGATACCGTGATTGCGCATCCTGATGGACGTGTCATTATCAACAATAACGCCCCACCTTCACTTGCGACTGCGGGGGCAGGTGATGTGTTAGCAGGAGCGATCGGCGGGTTGTTAGCGTCAGGTATGCATGCTTTTGATGCCGCAAGCGCAGGTGCGTGGCTTCACGGACGTGCAGGAGATATCGCAGGACTAGGTCTTATGGCAGAAGACCTCACACAAACATTACCTATTGCACTATCCGAGTTGGCTTGATTTTTTATTTTTAGGTGCTGCAGGTCTCGGATGGATTTAGGTTCTGCCTAGTTATACGTAAAAACAATCTTAAGCAAAATGTCGTGCTTTAATGTTTTCTCGGTCTGCTTGTGCTGCCAGCATGGTGACTTTACTGCCAAGCATACGACCTTGCAGATTCCACATGGCGACAGCACGCGCAATATCTCCGTGAGTGATGATGCCGCGAAGGCGTTTTTTTCGGTCTAACACTGCTAGTCGTACGATATTGTTACGATACATATTGTCTGCGACCGCTTCGGGGGTTTCGTCTTCATAACAATATAATACCTTATGGGTCATAACTTCTCCCACACAGGTTTCTCCAATGTTTTTGCCTTCTGCGACGCAGCGTAAGGCAATATCCCTGTCAGTTAGAAAACCACACAGACGATCATCTTCAGCAATGAGAAGCGCGCCACAATTAAGCATGCTCATCATGCGCGCTGCGGTTTGCACCGATACGTCAGGGGTAATATAGGTGGGGTTTTTGGTCATGATGTCACTGATACGCATGGCAACCTCCATTGGGTTGGGGCATTGGCTATTGGGGGATGTTATTTCGTGCAGCATATAAGGAAATGAGTTATCTCGTTTTCCTTGTATGCTGCAAAGTGATTAAAGCAAAAAATTATATAATGCGCAAGCATAGTAGATTTATCTCACGTTGCTCTGCAAAAAATTTTGGTGCTTCCGCACCTCATTTTGAATCATTAATATGTCATATTATGATGATAATCTCGTGGGATGAGATAATGGAAAAAGCGTATATTGCGTTGCAGCAAAAAGTTGTAATGGAAGCAAGGTCATGGTTGGGAACGCGGTTTCTTCATCAAGGGAGGCGCAAAAAATCCTTATATGAAAAAGGTGGGGTGGATTGCCTCGGATTGTTAATGGGGGTTGCGAGTACATTGCAACTTTGTGATAAAGAGGGGCAGGCGTTTATCCGCCATGATACGTATGATTATAGCAAACAGCCTTCTCAAGCTCGACTGATCCGTGATCTGGATAAAGCGATGCAGCGTATACCAGAACAAAAAGCATTTCAGCTTGCGGATGTTGTGCTGCTTGAAATGGATGGTAATGCCCAGCATCTCGCCTTTATTAGTGATTATGGAGAGGATGATTGGGGGATTATTCATGCGTATGCCCCCTGTAAAGCTGTGATCGAACATCGTTTAGATGGTTTTTGGCGGTCAAAAATATGTATGGTATATCGTCTTGAGCTACCCCGATAAACGGCAGAAAACCAACGATTACGAAACAAAAAAAGATGAGTATTAACATGCATTAACCTGATAATTAATGCATTTACGCATTTTTTCTTGATTTTACAGATGAGTTAACCTATATACACCGTCCTTATAAATGATTCTGAATGGGTATAATGAGCCAACCTCATTTTTCACAGTCGGATAATTTCAAATCAGAAGCAACCTTATTTGTGGTGCTTTTGCTTTCTGCTTTGATGATGTTTGTGGTGACCGAATTTGTTCCACAATACGTCATGAAATTATCCTTATTCGAATCGCATAATGCAGACTCGACCGAGATTGCGGCGTCTTCTGCAAATGCACATCATGATGTCTATGATTTCATGGAAACGTATGGGCTTTCCCAAGACGATCGTTCTCGCTATGTTCGTATTTTCGCTCTTCAAGAATCTGGTGCATGGCGCGAGGCGGATGAATTTATCTTCAAGCTAACAAGTAGTGAATTGCTGCCCTATGTGTGGGCGCAGCGTTATATGGATACACGTTATCAACCGACGGCAAAACAATTCATGGATTGGTTGGATGCGCACGGTGATATGGAGCAGTTCGATGACATCTATGCGCGCTTTAAAAAGATGTATCCTAAAGAAGCGTTGCTGTGGAAAAATCATAATAAGAGCAGCATTAACAAAAACAAAACAAAAGCGACGGTGTTGTTGTCTAGAATGGAAGCGGATGACGCCCCGATTACTATTGCTACACGAGGCACATCCTATCCTTATGCGCCGATACTTCGTGCGGCTGATGTTGCAATATGGCGCAAAGCGATACAAGCCTTTAGTGATGGGAAATATTCTCAGGTTTTGGCGTCGATGCAGTCTGTCATTGCGCAATCAGGTCGCAAAAGCCCATCAGCCTATTATCTTGCAGGGCTTAGTGCGTGGCAGCTTGGCCAGAAAGATTTATCTGCAACCTATTTTGCAAGCATGGCGGACTGTGCATGCGCATTACCGGACGAAGAACGGGCAGCGGCGGCGTTTTGGGCATTTCGTGCCAATGAGTCACTCAAACACAGTAGCAATGCAGCGCATTATTTGCGTGTAGCAGCGAATCTTCCCAATAGTTTTTATGGACAGGTTGCAGAGGCAACGCTCAATCAATCTCCTGTATGGCAGGTGATGAATGTGGACGCGTTGTCGCCCAAAGAGTGGAGTGCCGCATCGAAAAATGCTACCTTGAAACGTATCATGGCACTGGCTGCGATCGGGAAAAAAGAAGATGCACAACGTATCTTTTATACTGCTTACCAACAAAATCCTTCGTTGCAAGGGTTGATGCGTCAACTTGGGGAAGCATTGGAATTTTCGATGTTGCCTGTAACGTTGGCGGAGCGCGCTAACGGGGATTATGCGCAGCGTCGTTACGCAAAATATCAGCTTCCTTCATGGGTAAATGCACTGCAAACGAGTACTGATAAAGCGTTGGTGTTGGCGATCGTACGTCAGGAATCAGGTTTTAATCCACGCGCAGGTAGTCCCGCTGGGGCGCAGGGGTTAATGCAGATCATGCCATCTACAGCACGTTTCATGGAACAACGTAACGTCAACACCTATCAAGTGGCATCAAATGATAACAGTGCTTTTAGTGCGTTGGAGATGCCAAGTTATAATCTACACGATGTGTCGTATAATCTGCGTTTAGGGCAAGCGTATCTTCGTCATTTGCAAGCACAGCCTACTATCCGCACCAATATCGTCATGACCGCCGCCGCTTATAATGCAGGACCAAATGTCCTCAAGGACTGGACAAAAACCGCAGCACTTGAAGATCCATTGATGTTTATCGAGTCGATTCCTTATGGCGAAACCCGTGGCTATGTTAAAAACGTTCTGCGTAATTATTGGGTGTATCAGTCACTTCTTAAACAGCCTAATAGTAGTGCCGCAGCCATCGGCAAGGGGCATTGGCCTGTGGTGGCGGGGAAGTAGTCGTTAAAAAATCTAATGATTAAACTTGTTTTCCATGAAGTTCTTTACAATTAACTTGGATTGTTCAAAAGCTCTTTTAGTAATGACCGCTTTGTATTGATTATTACCTTGAAAATTAAATTTAATCCATTTTTCTTCGCAGATATCCAGATAGATATATTGCTTATACATTCCAGATCTATCAAATACGTAATATTTATTAATAGAATACTTCTTGTTCTTCATTTTTTTTACTGGAAATAATGAAGGGATTAAGTTTTCAACTTTATACTCTTTTTTCTGAAGTAAATGACCATGTTTAGTTATTTTTATGTTTTCGTAGCGATATATCATTAAGCAGTTATTCTTTATTTTATTTTTATAAACAGAAAAGATAGCTTTATCTGTTGTTTCATTCTCAGTGATACTGCCATAATAAAACGTATATGGAGGTGTGGGTGAGTATTTTATTGGCCAAAAATGTATAAATATATCATCCACATAAACAAAAGATAACATATCGTGGTCAAAGTAACAAAAATCAAACATGCCACCAAAATAGTGATTTAGATTGTCATATGAAAGGCACTCATCCATAAAGATATTAGCAGCTAAAGTTATTGCTCTGCATTCAGTAATTTCATTGTCGGTTAATCTATGATTTTCTATTTCAAATAGTTCTGGTTCTGCTAACGATTTTTCAAGTTTTTCAAGATATGAACTACCCGACCCAGCATAAAAAGTCCGCCCTATTCTTGAAAAAACTTTTTCTTTACAACCATTTCGAACGGTTTTGACTTTATCTTCTTCTTGAAAATATGCTGATACGATTACACACAAATCTTGGTAGTCATTATGCTTAAATACCAGACCAATTTTATTCAGAATATTTTTATTTATCTTAGTTTCTGGTGTAATAAAGCATTGAATATCTCTAAGAAAATGTTTAGCTTCAATTTTTGTTCCTGCCCAAGCCACAGCAAGATGTGGATGTAAAATATATAATTTCTTACATAACTCAGTTACACCAATATATTGAGCTTCTTCATCCCTTCCGCTTGCTAACTCTATATTTAATGGCTCTCCAGCAAGTGTTCTATTTGTTATTAGGCAATCAGTTATGATAAAGTGTGAAGAATCGGTAGGATGGCTTGCAAAAATAAGAGTCATGAAAAAACCTATAGGTTGGTTTGTTTTTGTAAAGCTTCTTATAAAATCTATTGGAGATTCACTTCACTAACCCCTCAAACTCCCACAGCAACCCAGCAATCTGCTTAATCCGCTCCGAACCTTCCATCGGCACAAGGGAACAGAAAATGGTTTGGTCGGGACGGAGCTTCATGCGGTGGGCGTTGCGCGCAAGGTAGCCAATGAGCATATCTGGTGCGGCGAAGAGGTTGTTACGAAACGCAATGACTGCGCCTTTTGGCCCAGTATCAAGTTTGGCGATGTCGAGCTTGAGGCACTGGCGTTTTAGGCGCAACACATCGAGTAGATGCAGCATCTCTTCTGGCATCGTGCCGAATCTATCGACCATTTCCGCTGCAAACGCATCCACTTCGTTATCATCTTGCATCATCGACAAACGGCGGTAAAGCGAGAGGCGAAGGCTTAAATCTTCAACGTAAGTATCCGGAATCAAGATGGACATACCGAGTGAGATCTGCGGACTCCAATGCTCAGCCACTTCTGCTGCCTGCGAAGATTTATCGAGTTTTTGTTGTTTCTTCGCCGCTTCCACTGCGTCTTGCAGCATTTGCTGATACAGCTCCACGCCGACTTCTTTAATATGCCCTGATTGTTCTTCGCCAATCAGGTTACCAAACCCACGAATATCCATATCATGCGAGGCGAGGGAGAAGCCTGCGCCGAGCGTATCCAAAGTTTGCATGACTTCCAAGCGTTTCATGGCTTGGTTGGTGAGCTTGTGTTGGTGTGGCAGGGTGAAATAGGCATACGCACGCACTTTCCCGCGCCCCACACGCCCACGAAGTTGATAGAGTTGTGATAAGCCAAAGCGGTCAGCGCGGTGGATAATCATCGTGTTAGCGGTTGGAATATCAATTCCTGATTCGACAATGGCGGTGGAAAGCAATATATCTGCTTTGCCGTCATAAAAATGGTTCATCACCTCATCTAGATCACTAGCGGAGAGCTGTCCATGCGCGACTGCTAAGCGTGCATTCGGTGCAAGCTCCATGATCAGTTGCTTGAGTTCAGGCAGGTCGCTAATGCGTGGGGCAACGTAGAAAATCTGCCCGCCGCGATGGAGTTCGCGGTGGATGGCTTCTTTAAGTACAACGGTATCAACAGGCATGACATAGGTGCGCACAGCAAGGCGGTCAACAGGCGGCGTGGTTATTAAACTGAGTTCACGCACGCCAGAGAGCGAAAGCTGCAATGTGCGCGGAATTGGAGTGGCGGAGAGTGTCAGAATATGGACATCAGCGCGAAGGCTCTTGAGCTTTTCTTTTTGCTTTACGCCAAAATGTTGTTCTTCATCAATAATCACTAAGCCAAGATTAGCAAATGCCATGCCCTCTGCGAGGAGCGCGTGCGTCCCCACCACGATATGTACTGAACCATCCTTTAAGCCTTCTTTGATGAGCTTCGCCTCTTTAGCAGAGGTGAAGCGTGATAATTGCGCGACACGAAGTCCTGTGCCTTCAAAACGCGCTTGAAATCCTCTGAAATGCTGACGGGCGAGAAGGGTGGTCGGTACAATCAACGCGACTTGGCGCGGCTCAATCCCTGCCGCAGCGACGAACGCCGCACGCAGCGCAACTTCGGTTTTACCAAACCCAACATCGCCACAAATCAGCCTATCCATTGGCTTTCCAGCCTGCAAATCACTCAAAACTTCTTCAATCGCATTAGCTTGATCTTCTGTCTCTTCGTAGGGGAATCGCGCTGCAAATTCTTCATAGACCCCAACAGGGCATTCTAGCACCGCGCCTTCACGCATTGCACGCGCTGCTGCAATTTTCATCAACTCATCTGCCGCCATGCGGATTTTTTCTTTCATGCGTGATTTGCGCGCCTGCCAGCCGCCTGCACCGAGTTTGTCGAGTTCAATCGACTCACCATCCGAGCCAAAGCGCGATAGCACCTCGATATTTTCCACTGGCACAAATAAGCGGTCATCATCACGATAAATAATTTTCAAGCAGTCATGACGCGCACCGAGTGCCTCCACCGTCACTAACCCCTCAAATCGCCCAATTCCATGTTCTTGATGGACAACCAATTCACCCGCTTCAAACCCTGCTGCTTCCGCCATAAAGGCTTCGGACGCTTTCTTTTTGCGTTTGATACGTGCTAATTTTTCACCGAAAATGTCTTGTTCGCTATAGATGGTCATGTCGGGCGCAGCGAAGCCTTGCGAGATCGGTAAAATTGCTAGTGAGGCAATGGTAGTCTTTAACGCCTCCGCCCAATGAAGCACCTGCGGCAAGGCTAAATCTTCGAGTAATTTCTGGATGCGCTCCAAACTGCCTTGCGTCTGGCAAGCTATTAGCGTTCTACGTCCTTTGCTGGCAATGCTGCGAATCTGTTTGTTTAGTCGCTCAATCGGTGTTTGCTCATCTTTCATGCTAATTAGTGAGCGTATATTTACGCATTTCGCATCGGGTAGCGACTCATTTGGCGCGGAAAACGGCGAGAATTGCAGCGCATTGCCGCGCTCAAACGCGTGGTAGATTTCATAGGGTGTAAGGTAAAGATCTTGCGGCGGTAGCGGGTGATAGACCGTACTCATTCCATCTTTTTTGCGTGGTTGTTCGGCTGCTTCGATGCGCGCACTATAGTAATCTTTGATAAGTTCATCACGTTCTTTAAAGCTGGTGACAACGCCATGCGCTAAGGTAATTCGCGCATGAGCAAGGTAATCAAATAGTGTATCCGTGGATTCATAAAACAGCGGCATCCAATGTTCCATCCCCGCGTAACCTTGCGAAGCAGAAACAGCGGCATAGAGTGCATCATCACGGTGTGCCGCGCCAAAAAGGTCGCGGTAACGCTCACGAAAACGTCGTATTGATGCATCATTCAGCGTCACTTCACCCGCAGGTGCAAGCATCACCTGTTTGATTGTATCACCCATGCTGCGTTGTGTTAAAGAATCCATGCTGGTGATGGATTCAACCTCATCACCAAACAAATCTATTCTTACTGCGCTTTCTGCGCCGCTGGGGAAGATGTCTAAAATATTACCACGTATGGCATATTCAGAAGGCTCAAGCACTTTGCCCGTACGGCGATAGCCATGCTCAACTAGATAATGCTGCAATGCAGTAAGTTTAAGTTCACTCGCTTGCGTAATTACATAGCTCGCACCAACCATGAAGCTATGTGGTACAACACGGGTCATTAGGGCTGTGGGGGTGGTGAGAATGATGAAATTCGCTCCTGCTTGTGGAGTATGGTTAGGATGAGGAGGCTTAAAACCAGCCAATCTCGTTAGCGTCGCAATCCGCCGCGCCATAATTGACTGATGCGGTGACACACGGTCATAAGGTAAACAATCCCATGCGGGAAACTCTAATACCGTTACATCAGGTGCAAAAAACTCAAGTGCAGAGGACAGCATATCCATATCACGATCTGACGCACAAATATGGAGTAGAGGGCGTGTCGCCGTGTCGGTTCGCAGTAACTCCGCCAGCGCGAACGCTTGCGCACCCTCTGGCACACCATGCAGTGTGGGAAGGTGAGGCATGTCTGTTGCCTTAGAAGATATGGTGGCAGGAAATGTCATACGCGCTTTTTAGCGATAATTTATTACGTTGGCGAGTGAATTACGTCTGCGGTCGCTACATTTTATCCCTTCGCAAACTCACTATACTCTATCAGCGTCTTGAATGAGGTGTTATGCTTATCCATGTTGCGCATGGCTTGCTAAGGTGCGCTCAATCCACTGATTAATGCTGACATGCGAAGTCTCTGCGGCACGGGCAATCATACGATGTGTTTCTGGTGGTAGACGAAGAAGAATTTTACCAGAAAAAGATTTTTCAGGTTGACGATGTTGCTCTTCGCAAAAGGCCAAGTAATCATCAATAGAATCGTGGAAGGCGGTTTCTAGCTCATCGGGATTTGTACCATAAAAATTAATGACATCACGCACACCAAGAACACGCCCACGAAACACTCTTGCTTCGTCATCGTAAGTAATACTTGCATCATAATTTTTATATTTCATGGTTTGATTCCAGCCTTTACTAAATATTCTCGTACATCTTTCAACGCGCCTTTATCCGTTTCTTTTTTTGGGTGAGGGCGGTGAAAAATAGCAACCACATCATTAAGTAAAAATCGTACACGTGATCCTCTGCCTTCCGAGATAATCGCACCCAAGCCATGCAGAAGCGACTCAATATCTTTCCATACTACATCTGAGCGAACAGGGTTCGCAAAAATTTGTTCTAACGTTTTTTTGTGTTTATTATGCATAGATGATACTGTAAAATGATACTAGTGACAAGTCATTTTATCCCTTCGCAAACTCACTATACTCCATCAATTTTTTGAGTAGCCCATCATATTTATTAGTATAGGGCGCAAGCTCCCCCGTGAGCCATTTCCAAATATCTGCATCTTGCTCTTCCAAAAATTGTTCGAACAGGTCAATATCTGCATCACTCAGAGTCGGAAGCTGGTGATCTGCGAAATGCCCAAGAATAATATCTGTCTCTTTACAGCCACGATGCCAGCTACGATAGGTCATACGTTTGATACGAATCTCACGTGATGGATTTACAGTAGCGGTAACTTCGACCATAGTCATTGAACCTTAGTTATTTCTTAAGATGTTTTATTGTACTATAGGCATGTTTTGCCATGAATCAACAGAGGATAGCATGGAACATTATATTCGTAAGGGTGATGCCCTCATTTTAGTTTGTCAAAACAATAACGATTCTACGTTGTTGATTCAAGAAGTGAACCCAATATTTGCAGAGATGACAGGGTATCTCGCTGAAGAATTAGAACATGTACCGCTTAAAGAGATCCTTGGCGTAAAAATGCGCGAATTTCTAGATGATTATCTGGAATATGAAGATGATGCAAATGATATGCAGCAGGTCTTTTCAAAAGTACAGCAAGGGGATTTCTCACTCAAACATAAAGATGGTCATGAAATCCGAGTGAATTGTAAAGTCGTGCGATCGAACGCTTATGACCAGCACCATTGGTTTCGTTTGATTATCCGCGACGATAAATTTTATCGCGAAGAGGATGCGAAGCGTTCGATTCTATTTGAAAATTTCCGTGGCTATGAAAAAATTGATGGTGAAAGTTTGTTGCCTGATTTAGCAACCTTACAAAAAGATCTGGAACTTGTGCAGCATTATGTCGCTAGCAACGAATTGAGTGCAATTTATGTACTTGTGCGTATTGACGATTACCATCACATGATGAGTTTTGGTAAAGAGAATGCGCTGCGCACGATTAAGCATGTGTCCTCGACCTTGCGTCGCAACTTGCGCCAAGATGACCGTATTTGCCGTGTGAGCGACGATACGATAGGCATGATTTTGACCGATATCTCGATTGAATCCGCACGTGTTGTACTGAATCGCTTGCGTTGGCAGGTGGTATCTGACCGTATGCGCATTAAGGATGGCGTATCAACATCACTCAACGTGAGCGTCGCATATATTAATGTAGTTGAAGAAAAATGCGAAGATATTATGGAACGTTGCAAAGAACAACTCGAACAAATCAAAACGCCTAACGCGATGCTAGAAGTAGCTTAGGACTAGCAGTTAGTAGCTTCTAGTAGCTTCAAGGGGAATAGGCGAGGATGGTAACCCTATAATCTCTCTCTAAAAGAGCCGAAGCCTAACCGCTGGATTAATTATCATTAGCTACTTTGGTTTTTTTGCCAGATTTTCTGGCTTTTTCTACTTCAGTTACCACTGCCTGTGCAGCGTCTTTGATATCACTTTTTTTAGCTGTACCATGCTTGTCTGTCACATGACTAATTGCATTACGTGCAATTTGTACGGTCACGGCATCTGCAATCTCAACATGAACAATGTCATTGTCTACTTTGCTGACTTTGCCAATCAATCCACCACTGGTCACCACACGATCACCACGCGCTACAGAATTAACGAGTTCTTGATGTTCTTTATATTTTTTTTGTTGTGGGCGAATCATGAGTGCGTAAAATACCACAGCGATCAATAAAAGTGGCATGATCCCTAAAATAGGATTTGGTTCTTGCGCAATAGGGGTATCACTGGCTGCAACCTGCGCTGTCGTCGCAGTGACAGGCGCAGTATCTGCTTTTGGCACAATCACTGCATTCGTATCATCTGCCAGGGCATTACTTACAAACAAAGACATCTCGCTCACTCCATCATATATCAAATAAAAAAGCTGAAGATTAGCTAGATTATTTCATTTTTGCTTCGTTGAACTGTACGTGTTTGCGAACAACAGGATCGTATTTTTTGAATGATAGTTTTTCTTGTAGTTTTTTTGGGTTACGCTTTTTTACGTAAAAGAAGCCCGTACCAGCGGTGCTAACCAATTTAACCAAAACAGTATTTTTCTTAGCCATGACAATAATTCCAGATTCAGTAGTTGAATATAAGATGGGGTAAAATACGCATTAACCTTGTGAAGTCAAGTCAATTAGTAAATTTCTTTGACAAAATGGAGGGCGAGGCTTATGCAAACGCTACTCTGATTCTACTGTATATGGTGTGAAGTAGAGTAAAAAACGTATCTATGCTATCAGACGAGGGGATTTATGGCAGTATCAAAGAAAATCAAAAAGATTGTATTTCCTGTGGGTGGTTTAGGGACGCGCTTTCTGCCTGCGACCAAGTCAATGCCGAAGGAAATGTTGCCTGTGGTCGATAAGCCTTTGATTCACCATGCATTTGAAGAAGCGCAAGCAGCTGGCATAGAACAATTTATCTTTATCACAGGGCGCAATAAGAACGCTATCAATGACCATTTTGACCATGCGTTTGAACTTCAGAGCATTTTAAGCGAAAAGAATAAATCAACAGAACTAAAAAATGCCAAAGGCTGGCTACCTGATCCGGGTAACGTGATCTTCATTCGTCAGCAAGAACCACTCGGCTTGGGGCATGCGATTTGGTGTGCGCGTCATGTGATTGGCGAAGACCCATTCGCGGTGATCTTGGCAGATGACTTAGTGCTTGGACCTACACCGTGCCTCAAACAAATGATTGATGTCTATGAATCTAACCAAGATGTTAATGGCTGTAATATGATTGGCGTCGAGAATGTGCCGCTTGAGCGTACTTCACGCTATGGTATTTTGGATGTTGCAGAAACCAATGGCAAACTTGTTAAAGCAAAAGGCATGGTTGAAAAACCTGCGCCAGAGGTTGCGCCTTCGACCTGTGCGGTGATGGGGCGTTATATTTTGCAATCTGGTATCTTTAAATATCTAGAACGCATGAATAAAGGGGCGGGTGGTGAGATTCAACTCACCGATGCGATCAATGATATGATTGCTCAGACCCCTGTTTACGGGTATCAATTTGATGGTAAACGCTTCGACTGCGGTGAGCGTGTGGGATTTGTAGAGGCAAATCTTGCCTATGCCCTTGCACACCCTGAAATTGGTGAGCGTGTGAAGGCATTGCTTAAAAAATACGCGCAGTAATTCTGCATATAATATAGGTTCACCATGACAAATATCACCATCATTGGAACAGGTTACGTTGGGCTTGTCTCAGGGGCTTGCTTGGCGGAGCTTGGACATCACGTCACCTGCGTGGATACAGATGAGAAAAAAATCGCATCTATTACGGCAGGTGTCATGCCGATCTATGAGCCGAAGCTGGATGCGTTGGTATTGTCAAACATGGCGGTAGGTCGATTGAAGGTCACAACAGATACGGCGACGGCAGTGGCAGGGGCAAAAGTTGTGATGATTGCGGTAGGTACACCGCCGCGCCCTGAAGATGGGCAAGCGGATTTGACCTATGTGTATGCTGTCACGAAAGAAATTGCAAAATCGCTTACGGGAGATACGTTGGTAGTCACTAAATCGACTGTGCCGATTGGTACGGGCAAGCGTATCGAGGTAATGCTTGAGAAATATGTGGCGGACAAAGCGGCGCGTTATTGGGTTGCATCCAATCCTGAGTTCCTGCGTGAAGGCTCGGCGATAGGCGATTTTATGCAACCTGAGCGCATTGTGATTGGAACGACCTCGCCTGAGGCACATGAGATTTTAGCGGAAATCTACGCGCCGCAAACCTCCAAAGGCGTTGTGCTAGTAAGCGTTGGGCGCGAGACCGCAGAACTCATCAAATATGCGTCCAACAGCTTCCTCGCCACCAAAGTTGCTTTTATCAACGAAATGGCGGATATGTGCGAAGCGGTCGGTGCAGATATTGAAGATGTCGCTTATGGTATGGGTATTGATTCACGCATTGGTGAAAAATTCCTCAAAGCAGGACCTGGTTTTGGCGGTTCATGTTTTCCAAAAGATACGCAAGCATTGGTTTATATGGCCGCACAATATGGCGTGGAAGCTCCTATCACAAACGCAGTCGTGGACGGTAATCATGCGCGTAAATCACGCATGACACAGAAGATCATCAATGCTTTGGATGGTTTAGTTTTAGGCAAAAAAATTGCAGTGTTAGGGCTTACTTTCAAAGCCAATACTGATGATATGCGTGACAGCCCTTCGCTGGTGATTGTGCCAGAATTGCTCGCCGCTGGCGCAGAGATTATTGCCTATGATCCACAAGGCATGCAGGAAGCCAAACACTATTTTTCAGCGCAAAACCAAGAAAAACTGCATTTTGTAGATTCATCTAGTGCGGCAATGACGGGCGCAGATGCGTGCGTCATCATCACCGAATGGGACGAGTTCAAAACCCTCACGCCGTTAGATTTTAAAACCGCACTCACGCAGCCAATCCTCGTGGATTTACGCAATTTGTTTATGCCGTCGACGATGGCGAATGGTGGCGTAACGTATGTGAGTGTGGGACGTTAATAACTACCCATTCGCCGTAATGCGTGCCGCTGGAAAGCGAATATAGACGCGAGCGACTTGGTTGGGAGAAATACGGGTTTCCATCGTACCTTGATGGAGTGATACTAACATGCGGGTCAACGCAATATTGATACCTTCTGAACGGATCGGGCTGGCATGTTCGCGGTCAAGAGGGGAAAGGGCATGTGCCATCACCACGCGTTCACGCTGATTGAGCGCAACCTCATCATCAAGCCCCATATTATATTTAAGCATTAATACCAGCTCTTCGCCGCGCTCTTCATGGGGTTCAATGCTTGCTTCCAATACCATAGCACTACCATTGGCCATTTGACCTGCTGCACCATTGAGAAGATTGCTGAGAATCTGATGAAATCGTTCTTCGTCAATGAGTAAGCGTGGCATGCCATCATCTAAACGTAGCTTTACGTCAGTATGACGATGCTGCGGTTGTTCTTGGAAAGAACGTAATGCACGATGGACGCAAAATGCAATTTCCACAGGTTTTTCGTTGAGTGTCATGCTTGATTCTTCAAGACGAGCTACCGTGATAATATCCATCACCATTTGACGAAGGTCACAGCCGCTATGGTGAATATCAAAAGCATGCTTCAAATAAGTTTCATTGCGGATCGCACCAAAATGTTGTTCTTTCATGCTTTCTGCATATTCCACGATCATTTCAATCGGCTTATCAAGTTCCGTTGCGATAGATTCTAGAAATTGCGTGCGTGCCACATGCATCAACTGCGCCGTATCTTTTACACGACGAAGATGTGCGTTTTTAATTAACAGTTCGTCCTCGATACGTTTACGTTCTTCGATATATTGGCTTAATTGCCCTATCAGATCTGCAAGCTGTTCAATTTCAAGTGGTGCGCCCGAAGGAATACCGCGGTACTTTTTTCCCTTAATGATATCGAGGGTGGTTTCACCAAGATGTTTAACAGGACGCACCACACGTAGCTGCACCATGGCTAAAATAGAGATCAAAAAACATGCAATGACAATAATTTGTAATAAACGAGGTATCATTAAATTGATGATCTGTTTATCGCTGATCTCATGATTAAAACCCATCAAGATGATATAAGGGTAGCGCGCTGATTTTTCATAAAAGATATAGTCAACATTTTGGTGAAACAAGGATGCACGTGAAAGCACCTGTGATGGCTTGGCATCCACATCAACATTTGCGAGTAACTCAGTGGCATTGAGATTATGTAAAAGGTCACTGTCTTGGCTATTATTGACTTCTGTTAATGGTGCAAGAGTTTTACTAACAATGGAAAATGCAATGCCTGAGTTATGAATTTCTTTGCGGATACCGCGTGTAATCGCGTTAATATCTAGACTCACCACAATGACTCCGACATGCTGTCCATTATAGTCAGTTAATCCCATGCCAATTGGTAATACCCACTTATTGGTGACTCGTCCGAGTACGGGACGCCCAATATGCACTTTCCACGGATCAGCAAGTGCCTTTTTGACATAGTCACGATCCGACATGTCAATGGATTTAGCGAGAATGCCCCCCTTGCTGGTAATTTTAACCTGTTGGTTTTTATCAATCCATGTAAAAATATCATCTTTACGCTGGTCATTATCAAATGCGCGGAGCAATGAAGCGATTTGTGCATCATTCTCAACACCAATCTGACTCACCTGACGACCTAATGATTCAAGAAGATAGGAGGCATTTTCAATTTCAACAATCAACTCACGGTCAATGCGTACCACCTCATTTTGGAGACCAGAAACCACTTTGTCTGAATGATCTTCATAGGTTTGATAGGCGACCCATAGCGAGACAACGGACAACACAGCCACAATCACCAACGACAACAACATGAAGTCGCGTGATAAAGAAGAGGTCATCGTAGGAAGTCTATTCAAAATAAAGACCTTACTGCTTTGATACGACAGGTATACTATTTCTACTTTTATGTGAAACGGCGGTGCATTGTATGTTATTTTTATTATTATGACAATGCACGGTCGCCGTTTTACTTTTTACTTTCTTTGCAAAGTAACTTTGCTATGGCTTACATTAGCGTAGAGAAGTTGCAAAAAAGTTAAAATGCGAACTAATCTTTATAAAAATAATACTGATAGAAAATTTTAGTCATCACTGCGCTCATGATCTGAATTTTTGCTACGACGCCATTCAAAGCGATAGCCCCATAGACGTTCCATTGCAAAATAGGTAAGGGTGACCGAAAGCCCGATCAGGATCAGCCCGTTGATCGCCTCTACGCCGGCGATCATGCGAAATGGCCCTTTAGGATAGATGTCTCCAAAGCCAACTGAAGTATAGGTAACAGCTGAAAAATAAATATAATTCATAAAGCCTGAGCTATCATGCACGCCGATAACTCCCATGCTGCCAAAATTGAAGTAATGTTCTAAGCACCAATAAAGCCCCGCATAACTCCAAACACAGATAGTGTGCGTCAAAAAAATAATGAACATAGAGGCGTACATCGCAAAATGTGGTCGGCGACGAAAACGGCTGCTGTTTATCCAGATTAAATGCAACATTTCATAGTGAATCGAGATGGTAAAAAACACCATCATGATACTGATTGCACCTGCGACAATATCTGCCCATTCCATCGTACTACAACATTTCTTTCTCTAACGTTTAGCGAGCTGGTTTCATCCAGTGTCCTCGTTGTAGCATCTGCATAGGGTCAATATCAACCCCTTCAGTGGTAATAGAAGTATTTGGTGATGGTAGTGTTGGAACAGACACAGGGAGTTTTTCTTCAGGTAAAGGTGCTAAAGATGGAGGAGGGGACAGCGGTATGAGCGACCAATCCATTATGTGAGGGGCAGGTTTTTCTTTAGGAGCATCAAGTGCGCGAGTAAAGTGAGCGAGGGCGGAACGGGTTATAAATGGATGTATTTTCCCTGTTTCTTCATGCCTAAAATAACCAATATCCTGCATATTTAAGGAAACTACATCACGCAGATTGGTAAAATCCCCAATAGGGATCATGAAAGTTTCAGTCGTATCTTCTGGATGTTCTGCTTGGTATTTTTGATGCATCTTCCATGCGGCCTCAATTCGCTGTACCAGAGATCCACATAGACGGTGGTCAGTTAATATACGATGCTGTATACGGTTTGACCCATTGGCTGCGATGGTGTTTTGCATAGCAGTATGGCGATACATATCAATCGTATCCTCAGGCTTTCTTACAAGAATTTTGGCTTCGTCACTAGGAAGGTCAGGTTTAAAATCTTTTATTTTATTCAATAATTCCAAACAGGTATGATCTTCTGGAGCTTCCTCTTTGCGATGTATTAATTCAAGCAGTGTTTTTAGATGTGGGAGGTATTCATGCCTTATGGCGGTGCTGTACCATCCCTGCGTCGTATAGTTAGGACTAACATCAAAACGTCCTATGGTATTTGAAGGAATGGTAACTTTTGCATTTTCGTACCCAATCGTAATGGCTGCTGGCAATGGCTGCTGCTGTTCCTCATAAGAATGGAGAACATCAGTAAGCCTCATATAAAAATCACGAATGCTTTGATTTTCTGCCTTGTAACGAGCTGGATTTAAAGTTTTTTGTGCATCTTCTAGATCCACAAACCCTGCTGGTAATCGGGGATATTTACCCTCGCGGGTAAATATTTTTTCTGCAATGTCACGGCGCACACAAAGCTGCGTGCCTCCCATACCATGTGGCGGATCAAAAACAGCAATAGCATCCATTGGAATATGTATTTTTTGCTGAGTTCTTGGGTTAACAAAAAAATGATTATCTTGAGGGTTTCTATGAAAATCATAGAGTGTTCTTAACGGTTCTTTGTCGTAATACTTATCAGGCAAACCCTGTTCTCGCGCCATCATTTTTGCGGTGACAAAATTATCAGGCATTGGATGCTTAGATGATTTTGGCGTCCTTATTTTTTTAAGAAAATCTTTTATTTCACGGGGTTCAAACTTTGTGATGACTTCAACAGGTTTTTCGCTCTGCAATACGTCCATATCTGGATGTCTCATCTCTCCCGTTCCAGAACAAAATGATTGATTAGTTTCCTGCCCTTCAACTCCCGTGAAAACACTTCCAGTAACATCAGTAAAACACATAGCAGATTCGGTATCTCTATCAAAAAATGTGGCGACATAACCAAGTTTGTTTGAGTTTTTTGCATCAAGCCGTCCAATGCGACCACCTGCTTGTTCTGTAAGCGCAGGTGAACGGGTAGGACGCAGCATCACACATAGCTGCGTGGAGGGAGAATCGAACCCACGAACAAGTAAATCTGCATTGCAAATGACAGGAATTTCGCCGTTTCGATGTTTTTCTAAAATCGAATATAGGCCGAGATGTGGTTGTTGTTTATCATCCACCCAATCTTCCTTGGGTGTTTCACCACTCACGGCAACCGCATAACCAAAAGGGTAGCGCGAAGTGCCATCAGGCAAGGTTTCATGATACACATGATTCAAACGGTCAGCAATGCGTTGCGCATGCTCAACACCCATACAAAACCAAATTTGGTTTAAGTCTTTAAATGCAATGCCGTTGTTGGGGTCTTTGAATGTTGCGATGGACTTGATGGCAGCATCATCACGCCCTACTTGATTGACAATAGAAGTTAGTTCTTTTTGTGTATATTCTCGTTTTTTACCGCGAACACTACGCTCAATTCCTGAATCGAGTTCTGTCACAAATAAAACATTGCGTATGGGGGCTATTTCACACTCACGTGCTGCTTCCGCAATAGTGGTTTGATGCAGTGAAGGGCGTCCCTCAAAAAGTTCATCATTGATCGATTTGATTTCATTTTTATCAATAAATTTTTCTGTCGCAGAAAATCCTAATGTATAGTTATCTTTTGTCCAACCATGAAAAAGAGGAGAACGTTTTTCACCTTTAGCAACATCCACCTCATCCATGATGGTAAAAAAACGTGCATGTAATTTTTCTTGGTCGCGCTTATTTAAAGAATCAAAATACTGATAGGTCATGATCAGATTTGGTGCAGAAAAACCATCACGTTTTTGCTGTGCAGTTGAATCTGCATTAACAATAGCGACATCTTCTTCTGCAAAGCCAAAGAGCGGTTTACCATGCTCGCGTTGCGCAGATACCATGGTCTTGCGTGTTTGCTCTGCTAAGTAATTCGTCGGCACAAGAATTAAAAAACCATGCTCATCTCCAACTTCATTCTTTTGTTCTAATTCATATTGCAAACCTTGAAGTGCATGAATAACGGCAGAGAAAATAATTGTTTTTCCTGTTCCCGTCGGGCGAATAATACTACCGCCCCATTGCCCGTTACGCGCACCATCAATAATATCTTGAAAGGCTTTTATTTGTTTGGGACGCAGAGGGTGTTTGCCATCTTGAAGATACTGCTCCAAATGATCTGCAACATGATTTAACATGTTTTGTTTTTCTGTCGAAAGTGGAGTTATGTTTTGCGTTGGCGAATTATTCATAAGTTAGATGAAAAATATATGTTAATAGATGGTTAATGTTATTGTGAATTTAACGGAGGCATTTGTCAACCTTCGCCTTGACTGCTGTGCATCCATGCCAGCATAGGATTTAAACATTGTGGGATGGCGTGCGCGCCAACAAGCATCCCTACATGCCCTGTGTCTGGGCGCATGATATGGCAAGATGGTAATATTTCTGCGAGTGGCGCGGTAGAAGCGGGAGGGACGATGCGATCTTGTCGTGGGATCATTAATAAAACGGGACAAGATAGACGGGAGGGGTCGAGCGGCTCATCCATAATATGCCACTTTCTTTGCATCAATTGGTTATGCATACCCCAATGAATCAAACAATCTCTCGCAACACCGCTTGTCACATCCACGCAATCATTGGCCCAGTCCTCTAGCGCAAGAAAATGAGCAATACGCGCATCATCTTTTTCTTTGGCGAAGCGGCGTAGTTTGGCTTGAAATAGCCACGGGTCTCGCAGATAGAATAGCGCAAGCATCGTGTCGCCTGCAAAAGTGGGTGTGCAACTAATGGCTTGTTCAAGAATACGCGTGATGCCTTCATGTGCAGGGGTAACTTGCATAGCTGTAGCAGAAAAATCCCATGGTGTTGCCATCAATACGACGCCTGTTAGGACGTTTTGGGGAAGAATTTGCGCAAGTCCTGTCGCTAAAATACCACCCATACAATGACCCAAAAGGTATTGTGATGCGTGTGGTTGCTCTGCGTGCATGTATAAAAACGCTTGCAGGAGTGGACCTGTGATGTATTCCGCTACAGTGCGGTGCATATCTTGTGTGGATGGTTCTCCCCAATCCATAAGATAGCACGTGACTCCCTGTGATGATAGGTAAGATACCATGCTACGTGATTCGGTTAGGTCCATGATATAGTAGCGATTAATGAGCGAAGGAATCAAGAGGATAGAGCTGTGGGGGGTGACGCCGTGGGGCGGGCTATAGCGCAGCAAGCGCATCCCCCCTATGCGTAGTACTTCGACCCCTAACTCAGCTTTGCGCTGGTAATGTGCTGTGCGGTATTTTTTAATGCCCTGCAGCAAATCCAAAAAACGATGTTGCGATTCCTGCTCAATTGCTTGGTGTAAAAGTGGATCTGATTGGATACGTTCTAGCCATGCGATAAGATCAGGTGTGCATTGCGGGGGCAGAAACAGAGGAGGTGTCATCGGTGGTTGATGTTGTCCCATGAAGCTGCTCATGTTTTGTGAGAACAAGGTTGCGGATAGCATCTTCGGTTGAAGCCATCCTTGCTTCAAGCCGTTCAATACGGCGTAACAGCTCTGCCAATTCAATCCCGCTAGCATGAGTTGGAGTGGGAGCAGACTGGAATGGGGATGAAGATGTTGCTGTGGTGGCGGAGTGGGGTGCATGGAAGCCTGCTTGATAAGTGGGAGTTGCAAACGGAGAAGATGTTGAGCTTTGGGTCGCGCTCGCATTCATCATATCCATCATCGCATTTAAAAAACGTTCATCCTGCATAGCACGTTTGGTTTGGTCTTGCCAAAAGTCCAGAAATTGCTGCGCCATGGCGTGATAGGGTGGGTGTTCGCTCATGCGGGGTCTCGTGGAGTTGATTTTATGTTGCGCACAAATTACCATATTTTTTTCATGTTGCAAATGCGAAAATTACATGATAATATCCTAAAACTTAATGAGAAGCGGCAATAATTCATATTGCATTGCAGCATAAAAGCAATTCAGCGTACGCAGAAAAACGTGCGGGATTCATTCGATTGAAGGGCAGGGAACGACCATGGCGACCACACAAAATAAAGCTTCAAAAAATACGAATAAAGAACCTGTGATGATTAAGAAATATGCGAATCGTCGCTTATACAATACAGAGACCAGCACCTATATTACATTGGAAGATGTGCGCGAACTTGTAAAACGTGGGGAAGAGTTTCTTGTGCAGGATGCTAAATCAGGGGAAGATCTCACGCGTCAGATTTTAACGCAAATTATCTTTGAACAAGAGTTAAATGGTCATCATAGTGTGATGCCAATTGGATTTTTAAAGCGTGTGATCGAACTTTATGATGATAAGATCGTGGAAATGATTCCTCATTATCTTGAATCAAGTATGGAAGCTTTCACTCAAAATCAAGAAAAAGTGCGTAGCTATATGACGAAAACGCTGGGTGAATATACACATTTCAATCCAATGACGCAGCTAAACGAACTTAGCAAACAAAATATGGAAATGATGGGTAAAGCGTTTTCTATGTTTAATCCATTTGACGCATTCTTTGGTGGTTCGTCTTCGGATAAAAAATCAAATGAGACCAAAAGCGATAGCAAATAAAGAATCTTTATTTGATAGCGTTGAATGTTTATGACTGAGCAATAGATAGAGGGAGTCCTATTTCAAGGGCTTCCTTTTTTTTTATGTTTTATCTCTAATGATGACGATACCATTTCCCCTTGTCAGGCCTTGGTAATACATTCATTGAAAAACACATAAGGTATATTATGGAAAATATAAATCAAGGTAAATATAAAAAAGTCAAGGCTCAAAACATTGAAAGACGATGTAAGCTAACAATCTCTCTCTCTTATTCGATTCAGAGCATGGAATGAGGCAATACGCCATAAGATCCATTTACGGAGTGATTCTGTGTACTTTATGCAAAACTCATTGATGCACCATCACGGCCACGATCTGGCATAACGCCCGCACTGATCGCTGCTGTCTGTGCGCGCTGAGCATTGGCTGCCAGCTGACCTTCCATTTGAGGAAAAGTAAGGTTATCCCCACCCTTGATACCACCTTCTAAAGCAACACCCTTCGCGCTTTCAGGTAACCCTTGTTCAAATCGTGCCATTTCAGGGGATAGAGGTGGTTTTACGTCTGTCCCGCGAAGTTCACCGCTTGTAGCAAGCTGATTTTCTGTTTTATTGGAGAAAAATGCATCATTTGCCGCAACTGCGGTTTCAGCAGCAAATAAGCCACCAAACAACGATTCAGGCCCGCCTCCCTGTACTTCCTGAGACTGCGATGTTTGAGATTGCTGACTCGCTGGTATTTCTAGTGGATTTTCATAGCGTGCCACCACTTGATTGGTGTAGTCACCCGCAATAGCACCATCAACGCCGAGGCTTCGGAGTTCTTGTTCAATCGCTTGAGCGCGCTCTTGACCACCAAGATGTTCGTATTTTTTAAAGAGGTCCTGCCCACGACTAGCGACAATCATATCTGCATGATTCTTGATTTGTTCAGGACTCTGAGAGCTACCTGCGCCAGACATTCGCAGATTGTCTTCAAAATCAACACCACGCGCAGAATCGTTCAAGAGGTTACCTTCAACGCTAGCATTATTGGGTGTGTTTTCACTCATTTTCACCACCTTTGACGACGTCTCGTCACGAGAGAGCTATTATTTCATTCTGTATTCTACTGTATTTTAGATAAAATGACTAGGGCAAAGCATGCATTGTCATGCAATCTTCACATTTCTTCTGCCTCACACCACAACATTAAAAATAAAACCCCGCACCTTTCAGCGCGGGGTTTCGAGTTTTTTGCCCTTATTATTTTTGTTTTTTGGGCGGTAACGGCTTCTTATTGAAAGCTGTATGTTATCAGCCTGCCGAGCCTATATTTAGAGTAACCTATAAAACTTACTATTTGGTTTACGTAATTTAATTATTTTCATTATTACGCAGCACCACGTTGCATCAAGGTTAGTAGATGTGAGGACAGTTGTTGTGCTTGCGCCAATACAGCGACCGCCCCTTGTGCTTGTACCATGTAGGTTGCAAGCCTTGTGGATTCTGCGGCAACATCCGTATCAAGCAATGATGCGCGTGCCTCATCTTTTGCGGTGATTTCCGCATCCAATGTGTCTTGAGCATAGCCTGCACGTTCTTGCATCGCCCCTACCTCGGTCAACATGCTTTGCACATCTGCGAGCGCACTATCTAGTACAGTTTCAGCCGCAGCCGCATTTGGCTGTGTACTAACGCTGATAGATTGCCCACCAAATAGTTTTTCAGTGGTTGCGCTGCCAATGGTGATGTCAAGTACGTTGGATGAATCTGCGCCAACTTGGAACGACACGCCATTCGATGTCACACCGATATTAAAGGCGGTGCGAAAAAGAGTTTCTGCCGTTGCGGCTTCTGTTGCGTTGGTCAAATCAATTTGGTCATTTCCCATACGCAAACGAAGTTTGTTAGACGAAGAAGTACTATTAAAATCAATGATCTCATATTCACTGATGCTTTGACCAAGATTGCTGTTGCTGCGGAATGTTTCACCGTTAACCACAAACTCAATGGTCGCCGAAGCACTGGATGAAACTGGTCCTGCTACATTGATGCTTTGCACGTCAACTTTAGAAAAGTCATCAAGTTGAAATTCAAAGCTTGAACCTTGCAAGTCGCCTGATGCCACATATTCGCCTGAACTTGCAACACGATTTTGCGTGAAAGTCAAACCTCCCATGGCAGCACTCAAACGGTTAGCATAGGTATTTGAATCGGCTTGATTCGTAACAGCTAGTCCTGCACCACCAGCGAGCTGCATATCAAAATATCCACCACCATTCGTGGTCGAACGGAAGCGAACGATCGTATTAGCTGCTGGTGTGGTATCTGTGATAGCGGCAGTATAAGTGTAATCCCCAACTGTTAGATTTGCTGTCAAGCTGTCTGGCCCAACATAGGTGGCACTAAACCCTGTGATGCTGCCGATCCAATCTTTATTGGTGACACCGTCCACATTGATCCCAGTGGTAGACCCATTAGTGATAGTGGTAGCAGAAAGCGTCCCATTGTTAGCTTCAGCAAAATTGATAGCGGTGTTTGTTAAATCATTGGCTGTTCCGTTGGTTTTGCTACGGAAATAGACATTCTGACCATCACGGAAAATATCAAGCTGATCAAGGGTATAGCGTGTGTTGCCCGTATAGCTACCCAGCGTATCAATCATGTTTTGTAGTGTTTCCTCAACAGTTGTACCAATAGTTATTTCGGTAGAGGTTGCCGCCAAAGCACGGAAGGTAAAGGCAGTCGTGCCGCCGTTACTATCATCAATTGAGATGGTTTGTGCCGCTGTAGGCAGTGTTGCTAAGTTAAAAATCACCTCACCTTTTGACATGTTCTGTGTGTTGATCAATGTATCTCCTACAGAACCCTGTGCAATGACCGAAGTGCGCGACAATCCATTGTCAACGCCGCCTGCAAAACTCATTTTTGTTGCAGCAGCCGTTGTATTACCCGAAGGTGACATAGTTGCCGTACCAGAAGTATCGACGTAGTTTCTAAATGCAAGCGCACCACCCGCTCGGTCAGTTAAGGTCATCGCAGACCCTACGACAGAAGCAGAAAGATTGCTAATGCTGGTGTTGGTCGATGTGTTAATTGCATTTGCAAGAGCAAGCAATGAAAGATTAGTGGTTGCACCCGCGGTAAAATCTGTCCCTTCGGTTAATGTAACCCCATTAATAATAACGGTTTCACCCGCACCAATATTGGCTGTGAAATTGAGGGTATTACTTGCTTGTGAGGCTTGTGTGTCAGCTGTGTTAACACGATTTTCTTCCGAAAGCGTGCCATCAAGCAATTTGATGTTGTTAAATTCACTATCATTTGCTAGCGAATCCACCTCATCTGTAAGAGAGGAGAATTGTGCTTGTAAATAGCTGCGTTCAGTTGCAGTGAGTGAGCCTGAATTGGCTTGCGCTGCTACTGATTTCATCTCGGTCAACACGTCATAGATCGTCGATAAGCTGGTATATGCCACCTGTAACATCGAGTCTGCTTGGGTGGTGTTGCTGAGGGCTTGGCGCAGTGCAGCAATATTACTTTTAATTTGTGTGCCGACAGCAAGCGCGCCGACATCGTCCCCTGCTCTCACCAAGCGATTACTTGATGATAAACGGGCGGTTGATAAAGAAACTTCTCTTAATGCGTGTTGATAGTTATACACACTCGCGGACGTACTCGCCGCAATGCTACTTGCTGAACTGACCATAATAATAAACCTTTATAATAAGGCTGTGACTACCTTCACACGTGGTCTACGGACATCATGTCCCGTTGTTAATTATTTGTGTGCGTACATCGCAGCGTCATTGGGCTTATCTACGTGACCAGCAACCAACCATTTTTTTTCAACACCCCACCTACGTGATGTGATGTGTACTTTTCTTATTATGATCAGTTATAGCAGGCTAAAGTTTAACGATGATTAATCATTAACTTCAATTTAGTTAATTTTGAGGCTTTTTTGATAATGATTGCGTTTTTTTTTAAAGTAACACTATTTTGAATGTGAAACTCTTGTTCTTGCAGCTTCATAGATAGGAATGGCTGCCTCATAAAATTTTGTCAGCAACGCCTGACGCTCAGGAAAAAAGCTATCGCGCATATCCTCACTGATATTTTTTGGCCAAAGAGAAAAATATTGTTCAAAGAGTAACTCTTCTGATTTCCTATGCTTGACTGCCGCTGCGTGAGGATTTCCTGTGCGTATCAATTTTTCTACAAAAAGACTGGTGCTGTTTTTCTCAGCAACAGCTCTATCCTTTGTCATATCCCACACTTTATTGAGAAAAAGATTTTCAGCTACCGCCGGAGAGTCAAGGCCAATCGTAACGTTAATACCATCTTGATTCGTGATGCTGCCTACTTTAAAGCCATATTCCCTTGCATGTTTTGCAAGGGCCTCGCGCGCTCGTCCTAATTTTTTATCTTGTGACCATGTTTTAAAAGAAGGCAATGAAGAAACAGGTGCGTGAGGTATTTCCTGTTGGTTTGGTAGGATATTCGTGGGGACGTCATCTTGAGGATCGAGCAATACAGGGGGTGATGTAGGAATGGCGGGTGGTGATTCTGGTTGGTTCGGCTTGGTGTTGCCACGCATAATGCCCCGTAGTTCATTCATCTCGTGATAAAATCTTTTATCTTCAATGGGGTGAACCGAATCATCTTTCATGGGATGCCATACATTATGAATATATTCTACACCGATGATCTTAACATAAATCAATATTATTTACAGTAGTAAAAGAGATTAATAAAATCGCTTAGCAAGATAGATTTCCACTACTACTAACGCCGCCACACCGTATTCCATCCAGCTAATGGCTTCATCTAGCGCGAGTGCGCAGACAATGAGCGTCATAAAAACTTGTAAAAGCTGAAGTTGTGAGACGAGCGCAACACCGCCCATAGCCAGACCTTTGTACCAAGGTACAAAGCCTAAAAGCTGGCTAATCAGGCAGATATATGCCAGTCCAAATCCTGCACCAAGTGTAATATGTTGTGGCGGAAAATGCAGCATAACATAGATGCCAATTGGCAGCGTGATGGGTAAAGCAAGCGCAAGCGCACCACAGATCACATCTAAGCCACCCATATCTTTAGTCATTTTTGCACCCACACTATAACCGAGTCCACCAGCCATTGCTGCTCCAAAGAGATAAGCATCGGCAATGCTGAAATGCGCACCACCGCGATATAGAGTATAGGCAAGCACGGTCACACAACCAAGCACCGCCGCCGCCCAAAACGTCCATTTATGGCGTTCATGTGTAATGAAACTCCCCATAATGGAGGTCGTTAGCGGTAGAATAGCGAGAACAATCCCTGCATGCGAGGCGGTGGTTGTACTAAGAGCCATGCTGGTAAAAATAGGAAACCCAAACGCAACACCAAGCATCACCAGTATAAATCCGCGCATATGCGTTTTATACAGATGCCATTTTTTAGCTGAGATAAACCATCCAAGCCCTAATAATCCTGCAATGCATGAGCGTGCCATACCTGTGACATAAGGATGAAACGAATCAAGCGCAAGCTTGGTCATCGGCATGGTTAGGCTAAAAAGTGCTACAGCAAAAAAGCCGAGCAACAAACCTTCACGTAGATGTTTGGTCTGGGGCATGGAGTTAGAATTCCCACTGAGGATGCAGTTCACGTAGCGGTGTCATCACAAAGGTACGCTCATGGGCGCGAGGATGCGGGATGGTAAGCTGTTCATCATGGTAGTGTTTGTTGCCATACGCGATAATGTCAATATCAATCTCACGTGGCGACCAATGTCCCCGATCCTGTCTACCCAATGCGCGCTCAACCGCTTTGATATGTGCAAGAATGGTGTGGGGGTCTTCCACTTCACAATGTGCCGACATCACCCCATTGAGAAAAGGAATATCCCATGATGGCGGAGCATTTTCTGGCAATAGCGCGGAAGTTTCGATCAAGCGAGACACACGAACTTCAGATAAGTTTAATGTGATATCTTCGCGTAAATAAGTTACGGCCTGCGCAATTGTAACTGCACGATCCCCAAGATTGCTACCAAGCCCTAAAATAAGGATATGTTCAGGGTTCATAGCAACCCCGAAGGCACATCCGTGTATTCAAAGCTTGCGCCGCCTAAAAGCTGAGGAATTGGAGGATTACATTTGTGTAAGCGCAACCACACATAGATATCTTGCGATTGTTCATCTCCGAAAGAAGCGATAATGTGTGTCCGCATCACATCATAAATTTTACATGCCAAAAACTCAATAAGGCGATATTCTCGACCATGCACCACGTTTTCTATCGCTTCACTTAATTTACCATAACATAAAAATTGTCCGCAATCATCCCTACACGCGGCTGGCATATTTTTGAAATAGATCTTGATGGAGACCTCAATCGCTTGCATCGTCCCGCGTTCAGGCGCATGTTCACCAAGGTGAACATTAAGACGTAGCCTGTCCAAGGAAAGCGCAGCAGGAAGTCGCGGGTGTTGCATAGCATCGCCATTTTAGATTCATGGGTGGCTTGTAGCAAGAAAATGAGGCATACACTAGCATTTAATTCTTGTTCTTGATAGTATTTCTAAATACTCAACAGAGGAAAAGATATCTATGCCTACGATTTTTACTTTTTATGCTCCTAATAGTTGGGAACAAGAAAACGCAGGGACGCATGGGCTAGAAGTCATAGCATGGAATCCCGAAGATAGTCACAAGCCAACCCTACTCTGTGTACATGGACTGACGCGCAACGCCCATGATTTTGATAAAATCGCACCTGCCCTCACCCCTCATTTTCGTGTTTATGCACTTTCAATGGCGGGGCGTGGTGGAAGTGTATGGCTTACCGATAAACTCCAATATCACTATGGAACATATATTCACGATTGTTTGAATTTTATTACCCGACTAAATGTTGCCAATGTGTATTGGCTTGGAACGTCAATGGGGGGTATCATTGGCATGAGCATTGCTTCTGTATATCCTGATAAGATCAAGGCACTAGTTATCAATGATATTGGCTCGGTCGTGCCTGCTTCCGCTCTCACACGAATTTATGAATATGCTTCTGTGCCACATGTGTATCCTACTCGTGAAGCAGCGGAAGCGTATCTACGTGATGTGATGTTGCCGTGGGGTGTACCTGAGGATGCATGGGAATCTATTTTTAAATACAGCATTATCCAAAATGCTCAGGGACAGTATCTTCCCGCATGTGACCCTGATATTTTAGCACCACTTAAAATCACCAGCAAAAATTTTACCGAGGCAGAAGCCATCGACCTTAGCGAAGTCTGGAAAAAGGTCGCTTGCCCTGTTTTGTTATTGCATGGTGCGGAATCAGATATTCTCCCTCACGAAATCGCAGACGCTATGGCGCAAGATAAGCATGTTACCTTAGCACGCTTTAGCGGCATTGGCCACGCTCCCGCTCTGATGGATGAGGCGCAAATTACGCTGGTGAAAAAGTGGTTTGAGAAAAATATTGAAAATATGACAATAACAAAAGTTTAATACCGATACTCATCCTTCTTAAACGGACCATTCACATCTACGCCAATATATTCCGCTTGCTCTTTGGTAAGTTTGGAAAGTTTTACACCGAGTTTTTCAAGGTGAAGCATTGCTACTTTTTCATCAAGATGTTTTGGCAAGACATATACCTGGTTTTCATACTTACCATGATTATTCCAAAGCTCGATTTGGGCTAAAGTCTGGTTGGTAAACGAGGTACTCATGACAAAACTTGGGTGACCTGTCGCGCAGCCAAGATTAACAAGGCGACCCTCCGCCAGCAAAATCAAACGCTTGCCGTCTGGGAAAGTGATCTCATCTACTTGTGGTTTGATGTTGTTCCATGTGAGATTCCGAAGTGAAGCAACCTCAATTTCATTATCAAAATGCCCGATATTGCACACAATTGCACGGTCTTTCATTGCACGCATATGGTCAATGGTGATTACGCCGTGATTACCTGTGGCGGTCACGAAAATATCGCCACGCGACGCAGCGTTTTCCATCGTATTGACTTCATAACCTTCCATTGCCGCTTGTAGCGCGCAAATGGGATCAATTTCGGTGACAATCACGCGTGCGCCCTGCCCTTTAAGTGCATTTGCGCAACCTTTACCTACATCGCCATATCCCGCTACAACAGCGACTTTACCTGCAAACATGATGTCGGTCGCACGCTTCAAGCCATCTGGCAAACTTTCACGGCAGCCATATAAATTATCAAATTTTGATTTGGTTACCGAATCATTGACGTTAATCGCGGGGGCTTTAAGCGAACCATCCATTTGCATTTGATGTAGGCGCAATACACCTGTGGTGGTTTCTTCCGAAATCCCACGAATATCTTTTAACAAATGCGGGTAATCATCATGAATCATTTTGGTGAGGTCACCGCCATCATCTAAAATCATGTTGGGCGTCCAACCATCTGGTCCTTCGATGGTCTGGCGAATACACCATTCATATTCTTCTTCAGTTTCTCCCTTCCAAGCAAACACAGGGATCTTTGCTGCCGCCACTGCTGCTGCTGCTTGGTCTTGAGTTGAGAAAATATTGCATGAACTCCAACGCACCGACGCACCAAGCGCGGTCAAAGTCTCAATCAGCACTGCTGTCTGAATGGTCATATGCAGGCATCCCACTATACGCGCACCCTTAAGCGGTTGGCTTTTGCCATACTCAGCACGAAGTGCCATCAACCCTGGCATTTCGGTCTCAGCAAGTGAAATCTCCTTGCGACCCCACTGTGCCAGTGAGAAATCTGCAACTTTATAGTCTGAAAATGCTTGAGCAATAGGAGCGAGAGAAGCCATGATGTTACCTTGAGATAATAATTGACGTTGGAACGTTCTTACTATGCCCACCCGCTGTGTCAACCATTTGCAGCATTTTTCCTTTTTGTAATATGATTTATTTGTGATGTTAACTGATTACCATTAGGAGTTAACGATGAGTGTCATAAATGAGCCTATTTTTCTAGGCGAACTCATTTATGCAACCGATTAGCATCGGCCAAAGGCAAGCAATATATACAGTCATAACGTTAAACTGCAATAACCTAAGGCACTGAAAAAAGCACTGGCAACACATGAATGTTTTGTAGATATTCAATCAATTCAAAGGTTGGCATGATTAAAAACCACGCCAGTGCATCCTTAACCGCTTTAGCGAGATATTTCGGACGCAGTAAAATTTCATCTGGTTGATGATATAGCTTGAAATCAGGAATAAAGCGAGGAACTTCAGTTAGATAACGTTGATAATCTGCACCAAATTTATCCGCAAGAAAAACTTCTTCACGTTTAACCAGCATCGAATACATCACAGCAAAGAAGACCGCATTGATGAGTAAAACGCTAATGCGCCCGCTCATCACACTCACCCCCATGATACCAATATAAGAGAATACATACAGTGGATTACGAACCACAGAAAAAGGACCAACGCGAATCAGCGATTCATTCTTATGTCCTCCCAAAAATGCTGTGGAGTAGACTCGACCAAGTACACAGGTTGCAATCAAAAAATATCCTACATATTCGCTCACTTCATGCGCCCAGACACCGTCTGGTATCATGGATTTTGACACAAGGAAGGATAACACTAAGATAAACCCAACAATGCGGGTATCACGAATACGACTGAGATTGAGAGCTTTTGCCATGAGTACCGACCTTAGGTGCTGTTCAGTCGCACCATAAGCAGTCGGGTAGATTTTGGCAAGTGGGAATCAGTGTGTCTTTTAACGCGAAGGAAGCGTGCGATCTTCAACGGGGGCGCACACACCTGCAACACCGAAAGGCCCTAATTTCTTGCCTGTACAATCTTCTGCTACTCCCGCATTTCTTGCTTGGCTGGCTGCTTGTGCTGCCTCTAGTTCAATATTGGCTGCTGAACCACTCACAGGTACAGGCGTAGCAGCACTAGCAGCAGGAGCAACCATAACACCAGCCGCAGGTACAGGTTCAGGTAATGGTACGGATTCAACTCTTTCTCGCGGAGGTACATCTACCGTTACGCCCTGTGATGTTACAGGAATAACTCCACCCGCGAGCAAGGCCTTTGAATGCTCTGCCGTCATGTTTCGCTTAAGCTGTTCAAATAATTCATTCTCGGGCATTTTGCCTTCAGGGTATTTTGCCGCTGCTGTTCTAATAGTTTTCTGGAATACATCAAATTCAGCCTGCTTCATTTCTGGGAAATAGGCCTGCGCTGTTGGCAAATCTACCGCAATCGCACTTAAATTTTTATAATTGGTGTGACGCATGAATTCATAACGATCCGCCTGTCCTGTTTTAATTGCGTTCAGAGTTTGCGCGACCGTTTCATCGCCCACCACCATTTGCGTATTAGGAATAGACTCCAAAACTGCCTTCATTTGTAATTGTCTTTTATCGTCTATTGCAGCCATTTCCTTTGCAGCCGCCACAGGGGTATCTCTACTAATGGTTAGCACGCGTTCACGTGTTGGCGCGTTCAATGCGCGTTGACGCTGTAGATCAGGACCTTCCGCAGGCTTATTCTTATTATCAGGATTGATGTAGGTGTTATAGGCCCAATATAAAAGTGCGCCCACCAGCGCAATGCCCGCTGCCCAGAGCAAGCCGCTGCTTATGGTTTCAAACAATCCTTCAAACATGTTCGCCTCTTTATTTGGCTTGATACACTTCTCATCCTCGCACTCTAGCATAGCATCATGACGGTTTGATGACAAAATGATGTTATTTTCATGACGTCTTAAAGAGGTAAGTTTATTGATACAGAACAATAGGAAATGGTGCGGCGCATGATGCTACATAAAAAACACAGCCAGAAAAAAATCAGGAAATGTACCTACTATGATTACAACAAGATTTTACTCTATTTTTGTACAAGTAACTCTCATTTACATAGATTATACATATTAGCAAATTTATATACACAATAATTTTCAATGCATTAGACGTGTTTTTATATTGCAGTGCAATATTTAATTGACTAAAATCAAGAAAAAATGCTGCACTTGAAGTGTGCAGCAAAATAGCGTAATGCTAATACAGTCATTCCACTTTAAAAGTGGTGCGTTCTTGTAAGTAGAGTATGGCTATAAAATATTAAATGGAAGTGCTTTAACAAGCGTAGAAAAAGTTTGAACTCGGCAAATAAATTACACTTTACACTTTAAACTTTTGCATTACAGAGGAGTTTACTATGAAGATGAATGTTACTTTGGATGAACTTCAACATCACGCATTATCCGCTGGTTATGCACTTTCAACCCCTCTGCCTGACATGTATGGTGGCTATGAGTGCTGTTTGGAAAATCTTCGTACAGGGCAGATCAATGCTGTGATGAATTGTCGAACCCCCATTGAGGCGGCACAGGCTGCTATTGCAGATATTATTCGTGAATCACGCCAAGTTTTTACGCGTGCAGTTGAAATGATATAAGTGCTTTTTTTGTTCACTACCCCTAGTAAACTGGGCTGCCGTAGTTGACAGCCCTTTTTTTACGCAAAAAAATAGCGCAATCAGAGCGATTGTGCTATTTGAAAAAAAACGTTTTCTCATTAACCATTAACGACTTTTGCAACTTCTGCAGCAAAATCTTCTTCTACTTTTTCAATGCCTTCACCAAGCACGAATAAAGCATAGCCTTTAAGTTCAATCGGCGCACCCGCTTCTTTTGCTGCAGCGGCAACCACTTCAGCCACAGGGGTTTTGCCATCCATTACAAAAAGCTGTTCAAGAAGTACTACTTCTTCATAAAACTTACGAATACGACCCTCAACCATTTTTTCAGCGATTTCGGGTGTTTTACCAGAAGCGATAGATTGTTCTTTCAACACTTCACGCTCACGATCCAAACGAGAACCATCCACACCAGCACGAGTCAACGCTTCTGGTTTTGCCGCTGCTACATGCATAGCAATTTGCTTACCTAAAGACTCAAGCTTATCTGTAGGGGCAGTGGATTCTAACCCTACCAACACACCAATCTTGCCCATTCCTGGTTTGGTTGCATTGTGAATGTAAGAAACCACAAGGCCGTTTGCCACAGATACTTCTGCCACGCGGCGAAGGTTCATGTTCTCCCCAATGGTACTAATAGCAGCGGTGATCGCATCTTGTACTGTTGCGCCAGCAGGGAAAGGAGCGGCTTTCAGTGCATCAATATTTGCGCCGTTTGAAAGTGCTACTTGAACGACATTACCAACCAAATTTTGGAAATCTTCATTACGTGCAACGAAGTCTGTCTCTGCATTAAGTTCGATCAAGACACCTTTCTTACCATTTGTTGCTGCTGCCACCAAACCTTCAGCCGCCACACGACCAGATTTTTTTGCAGCCGATGCAAGACCTTTTTTTCGCAACCAGTCAATTGCGTTCTCAATATCACCGTTTGTTTCTTCGAGAGCTTTTTTGCAATCAAGCATCCCTGCGCCTGATTTTTCACGCAAATCTTTAATGAGTGCTGCTGTAACCGCCATGTCCAATTCCTTTTTAAAATGGTGTATCGTCGTCCCACCCCCCTGCTCTTACCGAAAGAACATAGGGGTGGCAACCTACTTTTTATGCAGATTTTGCTTCTGCTTCAATGGGTGCTTCAACACTATCCTCAGCAACCACTTCTTCTTTAGAAGATTTTGCGTCCTCTGCTTTTTTAGCAAGGGCAGCCATTTCTTCTTTTTTAGTTGTAGACTTCGCTGGTTTCTTGTCTCTTGACTCTTCTTGGCGAGGCTTATCTTTGTTACGGTTACGATCGCGGTTATCACGATTTTCACGATTTGGACGACCTGCGTACATATCAGCTTCAGAAATCTCACCTGTTGGAGAAATTTCAACACCTTTTGCCGCAGCAAAACTTTGACGACCTTCTAAAATCGCACCTGCGATCAAATTGCAATAGAGTTGAATCGCACGGGTTGCATCATCGTTACCAGGAACAGGAAAGTTAATGCCTTGAACCGTCGCATTGGTATCAACGATCCCAACGATAGGAATATTAAGCTTATTTGCTTCTTTAACAGCGAGATCTTCAAGATGAGTATCCACGATAAACAACAAATCAGGCTGACCATTCATAGTTTTGATCCCACCAAGCGAGCTTTCAAGCTTAAGACGCGCACGCTCAAGATTTAAAATTTCCTTTTTGGTAAGGCCAACGCCGCCTTCAGCAACGGTTTTTTCAATTTCTTTCAAACGACGAATCGAATTTTGAATGGTCTGCCAGTTGGTCATCAGACCACCAAGCCAACGCTCATTGATGTAGTACTGTCCGCAAGATCTTGCTGCTTCAGCAATAATATCGCTTGCTTGACGTTTCGTACCCACAAAAAGAATCTTGCCACCCGCAGCAGCCACTTCACGCACAGCGTTCAGCGCACGGTGTAACATAGGTACGGTCTGCCCCAAATCAATGATATGCGTGTCATGACGCACCCCAAAAATGAACGGAGCCATTTGTGGATTCCAACGTTTTGTTTTGTGACCGAAGTGAACGCCAGCCTCGATAAGGTCGCGCATAGAAAATACAGGCATCGCCATGTTTAACATCCTTTTAATACCAGTTGTTCCTCCACGAAATCGAGTCAGAGATAAAAACGTTTAACGCCACTAAGGCTTGTCATCCGAACAATCGGTGGGCTTACATTTGCAAGCCTAAACATTTTTTTTCCAACACTGGGCGCGTTTTTGTCATTTCCCAAAAAAGCGTGATTTTCGTGTGTGTGTTCCTTTTTGCAAACCATTTGCATAAAGGGAGTGGATGTATAAGCGTAAATCCTAGGATTTGCAAGTATTTTCTGGTAGGTCATGGCGAAGTAGTTGCTTTCTTGCTTCTAATACAGTCCACCCGTACCCTGATTGACTGGTTCATCACGATTCACAGGCTGACGCTGTTCCTGTGCTTGACGCTTACGATATTCACGATAACCAGAATAACGGTCACTCGTCACCGACGCCCCTGGTGTTGTACCAATTTTATCCCAGCTCACAGGCGGATCTTCATCACCACCTGATGGTTCTGTATTATCGCTGTCACTTTGTGGCATATCAGAAGGCTCAACAATGGGTGCTGTGGCAATAGGCTCACTTTTCGCCTCTTCTTTTTCCACTTCAGCCTCAGGAATAAAAATCTCTCCGCCCGTAAGGAAGGACTCCAACACCACACTCGTATCTCCGGGGAAAGAAGGCATCCCCGAATAGCGGTTAACCACAACCTGAACGATGCCTTTTGGCTTTCTAAAATCAGTCGAAGGATGATCTTTGAAGATGGTTTTCATAAAGTCAATGTAAGCTGGTAATGAGACACGCCCACCTGTTTCTTTTTTACCGAGCGTCGCAGGTTGGTCGTACCCAATATATACTCCGACCACGATCTCAGGAGAAATACCCATAAACCAAACATCACGGCTATCATTGGTTGTTCCTGTTTTTCCTCCGACAGGCATATTCAGTACTCGCGCTGACGTAGCTGTACCACGCTGCACTACCCCTTGTAGCAAAGATTGCATCTGATATGCCACGCGAGGATCAAGCACCTGCTCACGCGACTCTTTCAACACAGGTGGCGCGTCACTAGTATATGTATCGCCGTGATCGTTCGCGACACAATGCTCACACGCGGCCTCATCTATTTTGATGACTGTTTTGCCTGAAACATCGTCCACACGTTCGATAAGATGTGGTTTTACACGCCAACCGCCGTTTGCAATCATGGCATATGCACCTATCAAACGTTCGAGTGTTGTTTCCACTGAACCAAGTACCATCGAATAATTCTCAGGTAGTTTATCACCATAAATGCCGAAACGTTGCCCCACCCGCACGATTTTTTTGATCCCAAGACGTTGCGCCAACCGCACGGTCATCATATTACGAGATTTTTCAAGTCCCATACGCATAGGAACAGGTCCAAGTAATTCTTCTTCATAATTCTTAGGACGCCACATCGGTAACCCTGGCCCTTGGTAAAGTTCAACAGGTGCGTCGGCAATAATGGTCGAGGGCGACAACCCGCGTTCCAGCGCAGAAAGATAGACAAACGGTTTAAATGCAGACCCCGGTTGACGCAATGCCTGTGTTGCACGATTAAAGCTGCCAAGGCTGCTATACCCCCCAACCATCGCCAAAACCCGCCCTGTATTAGGCTCAACCGCCATCATTGCACCGTTGACCTTTGGAATTTGATGTAAGCGGTAATGTGTTTCTTTGATCACATCTTCGGCTTTGGGTTTTTCACCGTCTTTAAGCTTTTCTTTCGCCTTTTTATCCTTTTTGGCAGGAACATCTTTATCGTACGGTTTAGCAATAATAACATCACCAATTGCAACAACATCCTTCGCGCCTTTTGCGCCACTTCCCTTACGTCCCCACTTCATGTCATCGTAAGACATAGTTGCCGTTTTACCATCTATAAAGACCATGTCCGCCTTTGCGGCATCCACTCCTGTCACAACAGCCAAACGCTCGCCATAAAAAAGTTGTGGCGCATATTCTTTTGCTAGCTTTGAAAATTCCTTGTGCCAGCCATCATCACCATTATCAAGTTTGAGACGTTCGATCGCGCCACGATAACCATGACGACGATCATACGCGATCAACGCATCACGCAACGCTTTTTCTGCCACATGCTGCATCTGTGGCACAACCGTCGTTTTAACATACAGCCCGCCGCGATACACCGTGTCTTCGCCAAATTTTTCCGCAAGGCGGCGGCGCGCTTCTTCTGGAAACCATGAGATAAGCTCGATATTTTTATTATCTTCGTCATTGCCATAACGCAGTGTTAATGGCGCAGCTTTCGCACGCACCGCTTCCGCATCATTAATATAGCCATCTTCATGCATGCGGGTAATCACGTAATTACGGCGTTCAACTGCACGATCTTTATAATGACGAGGATCTAACATTGAAGGAGCTTTGGGCATTGCTGCAAGCAATGCAATCTCTTCCGTGGAAAGCTCTTCTAATGGTTTATCAAAGTAACGTTGTGCTGCTACCGCCACACCATGCGCTCCAAGCCCAAGATAAATCTCATTGAGATAGAGTTCTAAAATTTTATCTTTGCTATACACGCTGGTGATACGAAACGATAAGATCGCCTCTTTTGCCTTACGGGTAATGGACTTTTCACGTGTGAGCAAAAAGTTTTTTACAACCTGCTGGGTGATGGTTGAGCCACCCGCTAAGTTTTTATTCTCCGAACCAATTTGACGTGCATTATCCACCAACGCACGAACAATCCCCATCGCATCAATCCCTTGATGATGATAAAAATTCTTGTCTTCGGCAGCAATGAACGCTTGACGTACTTTGAGAGGAATACGACTTAATGGCAGGAAAATCCGCTTCTCTTTAGCATATTCGCCTATGAGTGTGCCATCTGACGCATAAATGCGCGACATCGCCGCTGGGTGATAATTCGCAAGCTTTGAATAATCGGGCAAATCTTGCGAAAAATAAAAAACTAACGCCAAGACAGCGATAGACCCCACGATAAACAGCGTGAAGCCCAAGGAAAGAATCCAAGTTAAGAATCTCGGTAAAATCGGTAATTTTTTCATAGGAGGCGGAATATACGCACAGAATTAGCAGTTGAAAAGAGGATTCTTTGTCACGCTCACAAGATTAATTTGCAGTGAGTTCAGGAGCAACATCCTCAAAGCCATAACGGTTGAAAATAGCTTTTGCTTCAGAGGTTTTAAGGTATGCAATAAAACGACGTGCTTCGTCCATATGTTCCCCCGCCACCACCACCGCCTGATAGGTAATCGGATTATGCGCATTATCTGGAAAAGTTGACACCGCATGAAGCTTGGGGTGCAAATAAGTGTCGCTTTTAAACATTGCGCCATAAAATCCAAATTCTTCAATCGCGTGCGCCATAGAGAACATATCTTTGAATAGAGAATAATGCATTTTCATCTCATTATCGAGTTCCAACATATTCATAGATTCAATAAGATAATTACCCTCAGCCAAAAGCTGTGCGTCAGCAAAGCCAAATTTGAATTCTTCATCACCCAATGGAAAATATTTTTTATTCTGCTTTTTGCGTTTGAGCGATAAGTCAAAACTACTTACATAAAGCGGTGCAGCGACCACCAGTGTGTTGCGCGCAATATTAGTACGGGAATACACATCAATTAGGCCATTATCTTGTAGCTTTTTGATCCACAGCGGTTGCACAGAGATGAACACATTTGCCTCTGCCCCGCCCAATATTTTATCTACTTGTTCCTTGGTTGACCCAAATTCCAGAGCAACAGGCACATGTTTTTCTCGTGAGAATTCACGCGCAATGATAGAGATTGGCGTAATGAGTGAGGCATCTGCCATCAATGAGATGCTCGAATTATCCTGAGACTTTTGCTCTTCCAACGTCTTAATAGGCTGCATCAACGGCTTACTCTCAGCTTGCTGCGACTCTGGTGGGTAGTAGGGAGTGTTTTTTTCAGTCTCTTGCGTTGGGGTGGAGATAACCGATTCAGGGACAGCTTGCATACCCTCTTCTTCCGCGCTTGCGATGGATGGCAGCACGAGCATATTCAACGCTAAGAACATTGCCCAAGCAGTATAAACATATACTCTACGTGTAAAAAAACGCACCATGCGCTAACGCCTATTATTCTAGAGATCCAAGAAATTTATTATGACGCACGGCGCGTGTATGTGCAACTTTAACCTGTTGGCTCACCATGTTTTTATTTGCTTTTGCGCTAGGAGTATGATAATTCTGCTCAAATTATTAATAATTAATTAATTTTAAGTCATCCATCGCACCTAACATTAATAAATATAACAACAATAAAAATATGCTCAACCGTTATTTTCCCATGCTTTTTATCATCATTTTTTTGATGGCAGCCGTTCCTTTTTTGCTGCTCTACCCTTCTGGTATGGCGCGGGTGGGGATGAGTTTGGGATTTATGTATTATCTTGATCAACCACTTTATGTCTCGTTGGTGATGATGGTAGCGTTGGCAGGGTGCGCTTTTCCTCATGACGAGATCATTTTATTGCCTATTTCCTTTGTGCTAATGTTTACGGTTGGTTCGCTCATTCATATTGATGGAGAACTCTACCCATTATTAGATGAATTCACACTCGGTTCAATCTTGATCTATGCTTTTACGGTCAATATTTGCCAAACACGAGGTTTTCTGTTGGCATCCGTTATGGTCGCCTCACTCGCTTATCACATGGGTGGGCATAGCATGAGCATGAATCTAGAAGAGAATTCTCCGCTCTACGTGTTGATTGGAGAGGTGATCTTTTTAACGCTCGTGTTATGTTCTACCGCAAGCCTTGGCTATGCCCTTCGCGGAGAACTACCCTTTTTATATGGGTTGCGAGATGAACCAACGACTGCAGAAAAAGACTAAATTCTGTCGGCATTAAGATGCCAATCTAAGTAAGCCAGCACGTAAATCTTCTTTCAAATCCGCTGCATCTTCCAAACCAATATTCAGGCGTAAGATCACCGTATCTTCTGCCCATTTTGACACGCTACGCAATTTATATGGATGCACACGAATGACAAGGCTCTCGAATCCACCCCATGAAAAACCCATTTTGAAGTATTTTAAACCGTCTAGCATAGCGGCAAGCTGAGCATGACTACAGCCTGTTTGAAGCTCCACCCCAAAAAGACCACACGCGCCTGTCATATATTTTTTCCAGCGTGCATGCCCAGCGTCACTTGGTAAAGCAGGATGCAAGACACGCTTAATTTGTGGTTGCTGCTCTAGCCACTGCGCAATATCAAGCGCAGTTTTATAATGATGATCAAGGCGCAGTGCCATCGTGCGTATGCCACGCAGTGCCAACGAGACGTCGTCTCCTCCAGCTCGCACGCCAAGCAATTTATCACCAGCCTTAAGTGTTTTTAGATGTTTACCTTTTGCAGTAATCACTCCCATCAATACATCGGAATGCCCTGAAATATATTTAGTTGCCGCATGAATTGAAATATCAATGCCATGCTCAAAGGGTTTGAAATAAAGCGGTGTTGCCCACGTATTATCCGACATCACTACCGCACCAAACTCATGTGCGACAATAGCGATCGAATCAAAATCCAGCATCTCAAACGTCAGTGACCCTGGTGCTTCAACAAACACTACCTTAGTATTTTTCTTCATCAGCGGACGAATCGCCTCACCATCCGCATCAGGCGCGAAAAACTCAACCTCAACACCGTAACCCGCCAGCATTTTGGTGCAAAAATCACGTGTTGGTCCGTAGACACTGTCGGAAAGCAACATATGATCGCCCGCTTTTAAAAAGCTTGTTAGTGCAACTGTAATCGCTGCCAAACCTGAAGACGACATGATTGCACCATCCGCGCCTTCGAGTGCGCATAAAATCTCTTCTAATGCTTGGTGGGTCGGCGAACCATATCGCCCATAGGTCACATGGTCATACTGCCCACATTCACCTTTCTCAAACTCCGCAAGCGAAGGATAGAGAATGGTGGAAGCACGGTACGTCGGAGGATTGACACAGGGAAATCCACCGGTGAATTTAGTGCGCCCGAAAGTGGTCAATTTGGTTGCGTCTTTGGTCATAACTGTCTCGCTGCAAAAGCCGTACTTTACTTACATTGCGTCTGAATGCAAGCAATCAACAGAGAATAAATAACACACATTTCATGTGACATTTATTTTATTTTACATATACAAAAAGTTTATATATCAATCCATTGATGATTTTGGCATGCTAGTCGTGCAAAACTTCATAAAAACGTCATATTTCTTGCGCAAAAATAATGTACTATACAAACTGAATTATTGCCGTTTATGCCCGCATTGGAATCTATGCACACAGAAGATACAGAGTTACATTATAACTTGGAAGACGTTGAAAGAACGCCTGACGCTGTGGTTGCGCCTAAGATTCCTGCGCTAGCTCCAGCTCTGGACGCTTCCCCTGTATTGTCTGCCTCTCCAAAGAAACAAGAGAAGAAACACCGTACCACGGGTATGCGTATCTTTGACACGCTACTTTATCCTATTTTGACCAATACGGGAGTATTTGGACTTTCGGTGATTTTTACCTATTTGACCGAACATGGTGGAGAAAAAGTTACTACATCAGAGATAAAAAACACCGCTGAAAAAGCGGTTGAACTTATCAAAGACGGTGAAAAACGCATCTTCCACCCCAATGAAATGATTGCCAAAACTGAAAAGCATACTTTTGGTAAATTTGGTAAATTCATGGCAAAGCGCGGTAAGTGGATGGATGACACCTTGATGGATTTTGGCATGAGCCAAAATGCGGCCAAGATGTCTCGTTTCGTCTTTTTCTCCTTTGCTGACGGTACGTTATTTGCACCACTTGTCAAGAAATTCGAAGATCATCGTAACGGCATTAGCCGCAAAATTGATGGGATGTTAGGAACAACCCCTAATGATACATCTGTGTACCAAGATGAACCAAAACAATCATGGAAATCTGTGGTACTTGGCCGCTTTTTTACGGCATTGATCGTTGTGCCAACTGCTGTTTTGCTAGAAAACATCACACCGTTTGGTCTTAAGTCCAAAAAAGTAAAAAATGCTGATGGTGTGGAGGTCAAAGAACCCATTGAGGTCGATGGAAAAGTCAGTTTTGAACACGAAGGAGCGTTTGGTAAAACTACACGTGCTATCTTTAACCATACCGTCATGCCTGTACCAGTCGCCGATGCTGAATTTGCCAAGGAACTACCTCTTTATAAAAACAAACTACACAACGATACGACAACAAAAGCAACCGATTATCTTTATACCAAAGATGCTAATATCAATGATCTGCTCTTTAATAAATTTGGCGCAGACTATGGTAATCGAATCGATGGCATCAATTCAAGTTTTACCACCGTTAGCGCAAAACCAACTATCAGAGAACATATTGATCAAGCTGTGGCATCGCTTACACGCGGAATGGATAAATTTGTTGGCACTAAAATCAATAAAGTTTCACTCTTTAAAATTGTTGCCTTTGAGGCATTTTATACTTCTGTCTGCACCACAGGTCTTTATATTCTCAGCCGTACCATCGCGCGTAAAGATAAGAAAGAAGACATCCGAGACTTCAAAGCATTGGAAGAAAAAGAGCATGTGTTACAACAACCTGTGATCGTACCGGATGTGCATGTTTCGTCTGTAGATAACGCAGCGGTACAAACACCAAGTGACGTCCCATCCACCAAAATCTCCGCGCCACGCGTTGGACCGACTGTGGGTGAAGTGCTGGATGACAGTGTGGCTGTCCCTCATGATAAAAATGGCTGGTCGGCACAAAAGACTGAGGCAAAACCTACACATCAAGACCTTGCACACGCAGCGGCACTTGCAAGCTTCTCTGATAAAGAAAAAATACGCACAGAACATCCCGCTGCGGTGGCGCAGATTTAAGCCTGCTTTTTCCTAAAAAGCGTTGCGTTCACTCACCCAGTCCAGTATCACGGTTACTCACATTTACCCAAAATTGAGTATGACATCTTATGACTGCGACCGCCGAAAAAATGACGCCAAACACAAAACCTTATCCTGAGACTGATCCAAATCCTGATTTTGTCGCATTGGAAGAGGAAGTGCTGGCGTATTGGCAAGAAAATGATGTGTTTAAAGCGTCGGTCGAGAACCGCCCTGCTAAAAATGCGGACGGCTCAAGCAATGACTATATTTTCTATGACGGCCCTCCGTTTGCCAATGGCCTGCCGCATTATGGGCATTTGTTGACAGGTTATGTCAAAGACATGGTCGCACGTTATCAGACCATGCGCGGTCATCGCGTCGAGCGTCGCTTTGGCTGGGATTGCCACGGTTTACCCGCGGAAATGGGCGCGGAAAAAGAACTCGGCATTTCGGGTCGTGGGGCGATTACGGAATATGGCATTGGTAAATTCAACGATCATTGTCGCACCAGCGTGATGAAATACACGACAGAATGGGAACGCTACGTCACCCGTCAAGCGCGTTGGGTTGATTTCCATGATGACTACAAAACCATGGACACCAACTTCATGGAGTCCGTTATCTGGGCATTTAAAGAGCTTTACAACAAAGGGCTTATCTACGAATCGTACCGTGTGATGCCCTATTCTTGGGCAGCGGAAACCCCACTTTCTAACTTCGAGACCAAGCTGGATAATGCGTATCGGGATCGCACAGATAAAGCGGTGACGGTGGCGTTTGAGTTGGATGAAGTGCCTGAGTTTGTAAAAAAATTAGAAGCTACTACAAAGCATTGCTATGTAGTAGCTTGGACGACAACACCTTGGACACTTCCGAGTAATTTAGCTTTGGCAGTTAAATCTGATATTGAATATGTTGTCATTTTTTCTAATTTAGACAGTGCTTATATTATACAAAACAATCCTAATGTTATTATTAATAATTTTCCTGCTACACAAGTTGCCCAAGAACTCGTTGCCATCAAAGAACGCAAAGATGTTACTAATGAACATGATTTATTACTAAACTCTGATTTTATTGTTAGTGGCAGTAATTTAATTGGCCTCACCTACAAACCTCTTTTCCCCTACTTCGCTGACCAAAAAGCCAAGGGCGCATTCCGCATTTTGGATGGTTCAGATTTTATCGAAGAAGGCTCAGGCACAGGTGTGGTGCATATGGCTCCTGCATTTGGTGAGGATGATCAGCGCGTCTGCGCGGCGAACGGTGTGCCGCTGGTCTGCCCTGTTGATGGGCAAGGGAAATATACGGATGAAGTGTTTGACATTGAAGGGCTTAAACTCAAAGGTCTCAACGTCATCGCCGACACCAACAAAGACTCTGACGAGCCATACAGCGATTCGCAACTTAATCAATTCGGCTTAGCTAACTTGCGTATTGTTCGCTGGCTGAAAAATAACAATAAACTCATCAAAGAAGAACAATATATCCACTCCTACCCGCATTGCTGGCGCACGGATACCCCTATCATTTACCGTGCGATGTCGTCTTGGTATGTGGCAGTGACAAAATTCCGCGACCGCGCTGTTGAAATCAATAGCAAAATCAACTGGGTTCCGTCGCATATCCGTGATGGCGCGATGGGGCATATGCTGGCGACCGCGCCTGATTGGTCTATCTCGCGCAATCGTTTTTGGGGTTGCCCGATTCCGATATGGCGCAGTGATAACCCTGAAAACAAAGAAATTTATGTGTTTGGATCACTGGCCGAATTGCAAGATTTCTTTGGGGTGGGAGTCACCGACCTACACCGCCCGTTCATTGACGATCTGACCAAGCCTGACCCACTTAATCCTGCTTATACGCTGCGCCGTGTGGAAGATGTGTTCGATTGTTGGTTCGAGTCAGGTTCAATGCCGTTCGCGCAACTACACTACCCGTTTGAGAACAAAGAAAAGTTTGAGGATAACTTCCCTGCGCAGTTCATCACTGAATATATCGGGCAAACACGCGGTTGGTTTAACACACTTATCATGCTGTCAACCGCGTTATTTGACAAAGAACCGTTTGAGAATTGTATCTGTCATGGGGTTGTGTTGGACGAGGAAACGGGCTTAAAATATTCTAAGCGTCTGAAAAACTACAAAGATCCAATGGAAGTGTTTGATAAATTTGGCGCAGATGCGTTACGCTGGATGATGATGGCATCGCCTGTGATGCGCGGATCGGATATTGGAGTTGATCCTGAAGGTCGCTTCATTCGTGACGTGGTGCGCCTGCATATCAAACCGATTTATAACGCCTATAATTTTTTCTGTCTTTATGCCAATGCGGATAATGTGCGCGCTGAATATTCCCTCTCCTCTGACAATGTGATGGATAAATATATTCTGGCTAAACTTAAAGCGATGGTTGAGACTGTGCGCATAGCGATGGATGACTATGATGCGCCGAATGCATGCGAGGCGATCTCGCGCTTTGTTGAAGTGTTGAATAATTGGTATATTCGTCGTTGCCGTCCGCGCTTTTGGGCAAAAGAAATCACTACGGATAAGCAAGCGGCGTATAATACGCTCTATACGGTATTACATACAGTGCTTCGCGTGGCTGCACCATTATTGCCGATGACCACGGAATCTATCTTTTTGGGATTAACCGCTGGGCAAGGCACAAAAGCTTCTGTCCACCTTCAACACTTCCCAACGGAGTTGGATGCCTATCAAGCGGACGCAGTGTTGATGCGCGATATGGACAGGGTGCAGGATATTTGCAATGCTGCGCATGCTATTCGTAATTCAGAAAATATGCGTATTCGTCAACCACTTGCAACGCTAACTTGTTACAAGTCGGCGATTAGCAGTAACGTTGATTATTTTGCTAACCTGATTGCGGATGAAACCAATGTTAAGGCAGTGTCGTTTAGTGACGCGCTCGATGAAGTCGCATCCCTCAAACTCAAAATCAGCTTCCCTGTTGCTGGCAAACGCTTAGGCGCGAAAATGAAAGCAGTAGCGGGTGCGGTGGGCAAAGGCGATTGGTCACGCGCAAGTGATGGTAGCATCATAGCAGGCGGCGAGCCTTTAGTTGAAGGTGAATATGAAATGTTGTTGGAATCAAAAATTGTACAAGGTGCGCAGGCACTTTCAAGCAATGATGCACTCGTCGTACTTGACCTCACCCTCACTCCAGAACTTGCAGCCGAAGGGCTAGCGCGAGATGTAGTGCGAATGGTGCAGCAAGCCCGTAAAGACGCAGGATTTGAGGTGTCTGACCATATCATCCTAACAATTGATTGTGCCAATAGCTTAATGGATGCGATTTTGCAAAATGAGGACTATATCTGTGCGCAAGTACTAGCGCGCAGCCTCACCATTGGGGTTGTTGAAGGCAGCTATAAAGCTTCAGGTAAAATAGAAGCGGATGAGATTACCGTCGGAGTGGTTCGCGCATGAGTAAGCAAACGTCTGTAGCGGTATTGGGTGCGGGGGGCTGGGGAACGGCACTGGCAATTTTGGCAAACCGCGCTGGCAGCAAGGTTAAAATCTGGACGCGCAACGATGCAGTCGCAGAAAGTATTTTAGAGACTCGCATGAATGCACCTTACTTAGCAGGGGTATTTATTGATCCTTCAATTGACGTAACACAAGATTTACGTGAAGCGTGTACAGCAGATATACTGATGATTTCTGTACCTGCACAGTCATTGCGTACACTCTGTATCACTATGTCAGATTTGCTTGAACCACATATTCCACTCATTTTAGCATCTAAAGGCATCGAGCTTGGCTCACTCGCATTGATGAGTGAGGTCGTACATACTATCTTGCCGAGCAATCCACTCGCAGTCCTTTCAGGACCAAATTTTGCGCGTGAGGCCGCCGAAGGTCAACCCACCGCCACTACACTGGCATGTAATGATAATCTCCTTGCACAAAACATGGCAGATGCGCTAGGTGGACGTATGTTCCGCCCCTATATCACCGATGATGTGATCGGAACGCAAGTAGGTGGCGCGGTTAAAAACGTCATTGCAATTGCATGTGGTATCGCACTGGGACAAAAGATGGGGGAGAATGCCCGCGCAGCACTCATCACCCGCGGCCTCGCTGAAATGTCTCGCTTGGCAGCTGTCAAAGGCGGTCGACAATCGACCTTGATGGGACTCTCAGGCATTGGCGATCTCATGCTAACCTGCTCAAGTTTACAATCACGTAATATGTCGCTAGGATTTAGCCTTGGTACAGGAGAGATCTCTCAAGAATCTATCACTACTGCAAGCAGCGGACTCACCGAAGGCGTTGCGACTGCGCAATCTATCTATGAGCTGTCCATGAAACTCGGCGTTTCGATGCCTATCTGCACCACAGTGCATCGTGTGCTAACCAATGGCATTTCGATCAAAGAAGGCATCAAAGAATTACTAGGACGCCCAATTTCACGTGAAGATAGCAATAGCTGATTACTTACGAACGCCAACTCCTGCTGATACAGCGGATGCACGTGCTTTATTAACCCAATTTTTTGCTTCTTGCGACACCCCTGCAAATTCAGGGCGTACGGCAACGGCTGCACCGCCAAAACTATCACGCGCCAACGACACGATGCGATCAATCTGCGCCTTGTCAGGATGATCGGCAAAGTTACTTACCGCATCGACCAACGCTAATGACAAAGGATGCGTGCTATAATCTTCTTCACGAATGGTTTTTAATGTTTCACGGCGATGATCAGGATCAAGCGTCATAGCAATCACCGCAGTATAAAAACTCTCATTGAACTTAGTCTGCTGCGGGATTTCATGTTGAATACCGTCATTGATACGTTCACGACGCTCGTGATATGCCGTAGTAATATCACGTGTGAGCTGCATCATCACTGGGTTCACAGGCGGCGCACCGTTGATACGAGTCTCAAAGGCATTTGCCACCGTAAAAAAACGTTCTAATGCAGGAAATTCTACATCTGGTTTCCATTCACGCTGCACATATTGCATCTCTTTCGTTACATCGTCATACAAACCATTCATCACCACACCAAAGGGAGACTGGCTTTCTAATTTCTTTTTTTGATCGAGAATCTTATAGCTTGCTTCGGCTTCATCTCCACGCGCTGTCAAACGCGCTAACGCCATAATGGCATCATAACACGGATTTTTATCCTTGAACCCTGTTTCACAGAGCTGACCTATACGTTCATAATACGCTTTTTTGACGTGACTCATATTCACAAGTACCATTACGTTGCAACACCCTAAGGCTTAGAGTAATCATAAAACATTAATAATTTGGTAAAAACTTAGTAAAAAAACACAACTTTTTAGCGCGGTAAAATATCTTTTCCGTCTACACTCTTTCCCTTCCGGATACGATCAATATGTTGACTGGCACTCAACACAAGATCTGGCGCAGATGGCTTGGTAAAACACTGTTCTATTGCCATTGTAATATCAGCAATTTTCGACGTATTATAATGCTCCACCAATTCTTGCATTGCATCCATGAGGGCAAGCGCATGTATATCATCACTATAGTGTGATGGCTCTATCTCAGAAAGATAGTTTTTAGCGTGCAGAGGATCAGCATACATACATAACATTGCGGTATAAAACTCATCATTGAACTGTTGTCGTTGCGGTGTTTCTTGAATAACACCTGTCTCAACCTTTAACCGCCTTGTATTAAACTGCTTATATGCTGTATTCATCAGCTCTTCAAATTCGAAACCAGATGCCACATTAATATCATTATTATCAATAGCCTGAGAAACTTTGAATACCCTATCTAACGCGGGATAACGTGACATTTGCAAGGCTGGATCTAGTGACGCAAACAATTCATTATTCACATCATTTACTAAAGATGCCAAATAACGGTCATAATCAGGATCATGTTCATCACGTTGATTTTGCGTGAGAATATCAGCAGATGCACTTCCCGCTGTCATACGTCCCGCCTGAAACTGTGCCAGCGCATGTGTCGCCGAATGAAGAGGGTTATATGATTTGACCTGTGTGGTTTGACACCACGCATCAATAGCTTGCAAATAGGCAGCGTTGATAACTTCTCTCTTCATAACACAAACCCTTTTATTTTTGTTCTTTTGTGTGTGGAATGCTTAATGTGTTTTCATTTGCAAGATTGCCTGACGACATGATGGTGCGCACGTTTTTGTATTAGGTTGCGCTGTAGTATAGCTTGGTTTCCACTCTTGGTATCCTATGATTTTTTTATCTTGTAAAACCTTCAAAATAATTTTCTTCGGGGTAGCATCAATATGGATATCCCCTAGACGTTGTTCATCCGCTGGTAACGCGCAGCCTTCTTCTGTAATACGCACTATTTTACTATTACAGCTCATGCTTGGTTTTTCACATGAGAGCAAAGGTAGACTTCCTTTGCACGTGATAAGTTTTTTACGATCCAGCGAAAATTGATACACATATTGCCCAGCACCACGAAAACGCACCTGAGGGATTTGAATCATGATGCCATTTTCACACCCAATTTCAGTACAAGTAGGTTGAGCTTGCGCGGAAAATGATGCCAATACACTCACTAAAAAAACAGCCAGTCTTTTCATACTACTCCTTAATTTGCTAGTCTCTAGCTCCTACATTATTATTTCTTCTTCCTTAATTCCTCAGCAATCAAAAACGCAAGCTCCAACGCCTGCGATGCGTTAAGGCGTGGATCGCAATGCGTATGATAACGATTGGAAAGATCCAACTCAGAAATTGCCTGCGCGCCACCAAGACATTCGGTCACATCTTGCCCTGTCATCTCAAAATGTACTCCACCTGCATGTGTACCTTCGGCGTGATGCACAGCAAAGAAATTACGCACCTCTGCTAAAATATCTGTGAATTTACGAGTTTTATAGCCATTAGGTGATTTAATGGTATTACCATGCATCGGATCACACGACCATACCACAGATTTACCTTCTGTCTTAAGTAAGCGTACGAGCGGCGCGAGTTTCGCTTCAACATTTTCTGCCCCCATGCGCGAAATCAAGGTGAGACGCCCTGCTTCATTGGTAGGATTCAGCGTATCACAAAGGCGAATCAAATCCTCAGGTTTCATGCTTGGCCCGACTTTACAGCCAATCGGGTTTTGTACCCCGCGCAAAAACTCCACATGTGCTTCATCAGGATTACGTGTTCTATCGCCAATCCACAGCATATGCGCTGCGCAGGCGTAATAATCACCTGTTTCTTCATCACGGCGCGTGAGTGCCGCATCATAACCAAGAAGTAACGACTCATGTGACGTATAAAATGATGCTTCAGCAAGAGCTTCCACATGGTGTGGTGATAAACCACATGCCCCAATAAAGCTCAAACATTCGTTGATAGTATCCACGAGCGATGAAAAACGCTTCCCTTGTGCAGAAGTCGCCACAAAATCCATGTTCCACGCACTGATATTATCCAGTGCAGCATAACCACCTTGAAACAAAGAACGTAAGAAATTAAGTGTTGTGCCAGACTGAAAATACGCTTGAATCAGCCGTTCAGGATCAGCGCGACGCACGTCAGCCTCAAATTCCATACCATTGACCATATCACCACGATATGCAGGAAGTTCACAGCCATCAATCACTTCGGTATTCGCAGAGCGCGGCTTGGCAAACTGCCCTGCGATACGTCCAACTTTGACCACGGGCGACCCCGCACCGTACATCAACGCCATTGTCATTTGTAAAATCACACGGAAGAACGCACGCAGATTTGCTTCGCTATATTCAGCAAAACTCTCGGCACAATCTCCCCCTTGCAGCAAAAATGCTTGACCATTAGCGACCTTTGCCAATTCCGACTTGAGCGAACGAATCTCACGCGGTGACACTAGCGGTGGCATTGCACGTAAACGCTTTTCAGCGTCCTGCACCTGCGCGGGATTGTCATATTGCGGCTGCTGCTGAATCGGAAAATCGCGCCAGCTTTCCAAGCTCCAAGCTTTATGTGGTGAATCTATTGTTTTTCCGCGTTCCATAGCTAATTCCAACATTGTATTTTCCAATTCTTACATGACATCATTGCCTATCCGTCAAACATATAGGGATTTTGTAAGGACTTTGCCATATGAAGTCCAGAAAAACTAAAAAGGAGCAGATAAAAAGAAAGAATTTTATACCAATAGCAACAGAACTTAGTGATGATGCTCAACTTCGTCCGTCAAGTAACGCTCATACGCTTTGATTTCACTAACCACCGCATGTGGCTTGATATCTCTTTCATTTACATGTGGTGCAAGACCATCCGCCTGCTCTTTTGCATGTGCCTTTACTGCCTCAACCGCATGAGAAAACTGCTGCACAGGAGTAGATATGTAAGGATTGGATGGTATGCGCGCCTCTATATTTTTCCGCACAACTTCATCCGAAAATCCATGTTTCACTACAAGTTCATCTATTTTATTAATGGGACAAGTACGAGATAACATCTCGTCGGTATCCACCAAGGGGTATGCACCAGAACGCAGAGGATCATAGGTCTTGCGGCTTACCCTTATCATCTTGGATAATTTACTCATTGCCTTATTTTTAAACGTTGCTTGTGCCACGTCCGTATCAACGTCTATCGCGGCGCGGCGAACATGCTTTGCCCATCCGCCAATACCCTCTTTTTTCTGTTTTGCCCTATTTTCAATATCCCAACTAACAGGTGACACAGCCCCCGCGACCCCTACTTCAATTTCAGAGGTAACCCTCTCTCGCTCACGCATCACATCAAAGCCATAGCTCTCAGAAGGTTGTGGCAACCCCTCAAAAGGTGTTATATCTCCAGATTTATAGGTCACCCTTTTTCCATCACGTGTTTTTAACTTTCCCAAAATACCACCACGAAGCCACCCACCCTCGTGGAGTTCAACTTTCTCGCCATCGCGCAACTCTGGAAAATGCGTATGCGTATCACGTGTAAAATGTTTTTTATCTTTGCTCATAGCGTCCAGTAGTCAATAACAAACAACTTCATCATTGAAGAAAAAACTATTTAGGATTGTTATGCTACAATGCTAACTCATAATCATGACAATTTGATGACATGGATGCATATAATGTCGTTTGATTGCAACCACCCTTTACAATCGCACCAGTATTTCTATAGTGTGCGCCTGAGATATAACTAAAGGAATCACCATGACCGACCCAAATAACACCATCGCCTTCATGGGCGTAGAAGGTGCAAATGCCGACCTCGCTTGTCGTCAAAAAGAACCCTACATGCACACGTTACCTGTAGCGAGTTTTGATGATGTGTTCGAGGCAGTGGAATCTGGGCGGGCGCGACTCGGTATGATACCTATCGAAAACTCACAGGCTGGGCGCGTGGCAGAGATTCATAATTTACTGCCTGCAAGCAATTTGCATATCGTAGCGGAGCATATTCAGCGTATTGAGCATCATCTGGCTGCGCCTAAAGGTGCAACGCTAGAGGGCATCAAAGAAGTCTATTCACATCCGCAAGCCTTGATGCAAAGCAAAAAATTCTTGAAGGAAAAGGAGTTTACGACGCATCCCTATTCTAATACTGCGACCGCAGCGCGTGATGTTGCACAATGGAACGACCTGAGCAAAGCCTCTATCTCCTCTGATTTGGCGGCAGAACTTTATGGGTTGCAAATATTGCAACGCAACATTGAAGATGCAAGCGATAACGTCACCGTATTCGTCGTGATTTCCAAAGAACCTTTTGATCCAGACATCAAAGATGGAATGATTCTCACCTCGATTTTGTTTGAACTGCGCAATATCCCTGCTGCGCTGTATAAGGCTCTTGGCGGGTTTGCGACCAACGGCGTGAACATGATTAAGCTAGAAAGTTATATTCGGGGTGGCGGCTCACAAAGCGCACAATTTTTCCTCACTGTAGAGGGAGATCCACACGATCAAGGTTTGCAGCAAGCACTAGAAGAACTTTCATTTTTTACTAAGAAAAAAAGAATTTTAGGTGTGTATCATGCGGATAAGAAGAGAAGTTGCTAGGGATTAAAGTAGAGGGGATAGTTTAGAATCTTCTACTATATCCCCCATGCCCTAAAAATACCCTTCCGCACCCCCCTACCTTCTGCGCAGCTTAATTTCACAGAAACAATATTTTGTGAGAGGAGCAGACAGGATGGTTACAACACCACATCTTGGGTTGACGCTAGTAGAACAGGCGCAAGCACAAAAAGAAGTTACCGTGAATATGGCACTGATGCGTCTTGATGCAGTGCTTAATTCATATGCAAAAGATAAAGACTTAACCACCCCACCAAGCTCACCACTTGAAGGTGACGTATATATTATCGCCGCCAGTCCGACAGGTGATTGGACAGGTCACACAGGGCATATTACCTATTTTAATCAAATTTGGCGATTCATTACGCCGCTTGCAGGTTTTTCTATTTGGGTAGCAGATGAGGCCTGCTTTTATGATTTTGATGGGACGCTTTGGCGTAGTCGCAATAAGGTGCGCGAAAGCTTGACCTTACTCGCAGGTGCGGATTTTGTGCCGACCATTGCCAACGGATGTGCGTCGGCAGCCACTATCAGCCTCGGCAGCATCTATCCCAACATCACCACCCTTGATTTTGATGCGACTACTCAGGAATCTGCGCAACTCGTCACACGCTTACCCGAAGGCTGGAACGCAGGTACGATCAGCGCGACATTTCATTGGAGTCACGCAGCAACAACGGTCAATTTTGGTGTGGTTTGGCAGCTTGAAGCGCGTTCGTTTGAAAATGGCAGCGGCTTAACACAAGCTTACAGCGCGAATGTGACCACCGCAGATACAGGCGGCAGCAACAACACGCTCTATATTTCGGACGAAACAAGCGCACTAACCATCACAGGTACACCTACAGCCAACTCACTGATCGCGCTACGCATCAGCCGCCTCCCCACTCATGCATCCGATACACTCGGCATTGACGCCCGTCTACACGCTGTCACCTTATTTTACACCGCATACCGCTACTAGGAGCATTTATTATGGCACAACGTATCTCTTTAACAAAACCTTCTTCTATCAGTCACGCGATTGGCTCTGGTCGCCTACGCGCCCGCTCAGGTAGTCGCGGCAAGAATCTTGTTATCCTTGGTGCAGGGCAATCCAACATCGCCAATTGGTCATCTGCCACCTTTCATAGTTCTGGTTCAACACAACTCCTTACCACGCTCAATGCTAAAAATAGCGGTGGCAGTAATAGCTTCATAAATTCAGGAGACGGCTCTTCTTATCTCTCTAGAAAAGCTTATAACGCCGCCAATATACGCTTTGGCGGAGCATTAGAGGCAGGTGATTATTGGGTAGATGATACGGGTGGGAGTCCTGCAGCAGGACAACGTTTATTGGATGCGCTTACTGATATTACCAATGCAGGAAAATCGAATAGTGACATTACCAATATTCTTTGGTCACAGGGAGAATCTGACGGATCAGAGATCTATCTCAACAATATTACCCCAACGGAATATTATAATCTTTTGGTCTGGCTAAAAGATTATTGCTTCAACCGTTTTAGCAATCTTAAGTCTTTCATGATTCGCCCAATTGGTAGGCGATCTTCTGGAACAACAAGCAGCTATGACGCAATTCGTGCAGCACAGCAAAGCTTAGCAAATAATTTTCCTTCTCAGGTTATCTACGGTTCTGAAACCTATGACCTTACCTTATTACAAGAAACCTATGTTGACGACGCAGTTCACCGATCAGAAGCATCCTACACCACGGAGGGTAAACGTGCTGCATTTGAAATATTAGCCTCTCAAGGAATCTATACCAGCACTAATACTGGCCCTCTTATCTCCTCTGTGAATTATAACGGAGCGACCATCACTGTCACAGTACAGCATGACGCAGGCACATCGCTCGCTAATCGCGCAGGAACAGCCTATAGTGGATCACCTATAACCATCACCCCCTCGTCAGGCACAGGAATTTTCACGCTCAGTGATGCCTCTGGTAATGATATTCCACTCAATAGCGTTCAAATTACAGGAACACATACTATTACCATTACACCGTCTGTCACCTTGATCGCTTCAGGTAATATTCTGAAGTATGCTTATGGATCTATGATTGGTGTTGATGTGAACAGTATTATCTATGATAATCACGCAGAAAACCCTCTGCCACTGCGTGCAAATTACAACGCAACCATCAATGGTTCATTATCTTATCTTGAAGGCATGAGCAATTTGGTAAGCTTCTTCTCACCAGAAGCGAGCTATAATGCTGCGGGAACAACGTCAGATGCGGTTGTATGGACAAAACGCGCAGGTTCGGCAAGCTCTGCACGCAAAGACGATACTAAACCTGCCCCTAGCTATGTTAGTAATATAAGTACTGTGATCACAGGTGCGCCAGCTGTTGCAGGATGGGTTTTTGATGGTACGGCGTCACAAAAACTACTGGTTGAACATGCCCTCACCACATCCAGCAATTATACCGTGTTTTTGGCATGCACGCCCAATACCAACTTGACAGATACCACGACAAGCGTCTCTTCCAATGGTATTCTCACAACAGCCGCAACCGCAGGAACAGGCACAACAGGACACTTCTCATTCAGACAAACCGCCGCAACACTGAGTTCTCTTGCTATCTATGCTGGAGATAACGGTCGCAGCATGACCAACAGCTATGCCAACACTACTGTTGTCATGACCTCACGCAACAACGCAGGCACAGTATCACTGTGGGAAAACAACGTGTCGCGCACGGGTATTACTCTTTCTGCATCACTCATAGAAACTGATGGAGGTATACCTGTGTACGCCATTGGTAACGTTGTTGATAAAACCAATGGTAATGACGCAGCACAAACCTTTATTGGAGCTATTCATTACATCATCTTATTCAACACCGCGTTGAGTGATGCACAAATCGCTCAGATCAATCTTAGCATAATGAATGCAGCGTAATTCCATTTATAGTCATTCTACTTAATTAAGGTGCAGCTAGCACGCCATGATTAAGAGAAAGTGCTATACTCATGAACCATCACAGCAGAGTCTCCCATGGTAGAATCACTTGATATCAAGCTTGCGCGACTTGAAGAACAGATGAAAACA
>DAIPJH010000005.1:0-157617 GCA_036770365.1 Rickettsiales bacterium | reverse complement strand
GGTTTACATACCGCTCATACAAAATCCGAATATTTGGGGCAGCATACTGGCGGGCAGGGAGAAAGAGATATGAAGAAGAAAATGTTAGACGACGCGCACATTAGCTATGAAGAAAATCCATGGGATGATGAACTTGTAGGGGAGTTGCAGGTGGTTGAAGATTTTTTGCCTTCGCCCGCAGTTGTGGCGGAGTCGTTGCGTAAAATGCGTTCCAAAATTACGATTGAACTCACCCAGCCTACGGTCGATTTCTTCAAAGAAGAAGCCAAGAAGCATAAGGTTTCATATCAACAGATGATTCGCTTTGTGCTGGATGCCTACGCCGCAAAACATTAAATCTCTTCCAAATCCCCAGCCGCTTCTTTCGCATGAAACTCCGCGATGAAATCTTGTAAACATCCCGCTTTGATAGCTTCACGCATTTGATTCATCAGATATTGATAATAGGCGATGTTGTGCCAGCTTAGGAGCGTTGCGCCGAGCATTTCGCCGCATTTGACAAGGTGATGGAGATAGGCGCGGCTATATTGGCTGGCGGGACAGTCAAGTTCTGCCATGAGTGGGCGGTGATCATCGGCGTGACGCGCGTTTTTCAGGTTCACTTCGCCGCCGCTAGTGTAGGCACGACCAAAACGACCTGAGCGCGTGGGGATGACGCAGTCAAACATATCCACTCCGCGTGCAACCGCGCCGACCATGTCGGATGGTTTGCCAACGCCCATAAGGTAGCGTGGGTGGTCGGTCGGCAGATGCGGGAGGGTGGCATCGAGCATATCAAACATGATGGATTGTTCTTCACCAACCGATAAGCCGCCAATCGCGTAACCATCAAAGCCAATGGATTTTAGGGCTTCGGCGGAGCGTGCGCGGAGGTCTTTGAACATGCTGCCTTGTACGATACCAAACAATCCGTAGCCGTCGCGGTCGATAAATGCGTCGCGGCAACGCTGCGCCCAGCGCATTGACATTTCCATCGATGTTTCGGCTTCTTTGTGCGTGCAGGGGTAAAACGTACATTCGTCTAGCACCATCGTGATGTTGCTGTCTAACATATGTTGAATTTCGATGGCGCGTTCTGGGGTGAGGGAATGTTTTGAGCCGTCTAAATGGGATTTGAACACAACGCCTTGTTCGGTAATGGTGCGGAGTTTGCCGAGTGACATCACTTGAAAACCGCCAGAATCAGTGAGGATGGGTTTGTCCCAATTCATGAATGTATGTAAGCCACCAAGCTTTTGTATGCGCTCTGCGGTGGGGCGTAGCATCAAGTGGTAGGTGTTGCCAAGGAGGATTTGTGCGCCTGTGGAGGCGACTTGTTCCACGGTCATCGCTTTGACAGTGGCAGCAGTGCCAACAGGCATAAAGGTCGGGGTATCAATCACGCCGTGTGCGGTGATGATCTGCCCTGCACGTGCTGCTCCGTCTGTCGTGAAAACTGTGAAAGGTAGGGTCATGTTTTTATTGTCCTTGATGCCATGAACACGCCTTCATAGGGAATTATGGTGCTTTTGACAAAAGGAAAATGTTTTTATGGAAAAGGAGGGGCAAGTGAAGGTTGTTGTCGTTGCATAGCAAGACGTTGCGTGAACTGACCTATGACGGGCTGGCTGGTTGGCATTTCTGGTGCAAAGCTTTCTAGCTGTGCTATGGGAGGTAATGCCAGAGTGGTTGGCTCTTGTGCGACGATGCGCGCTTCATGTTGTTTTATCAAATCCATTGTGCGGGCAACTTCTTTGGTCGCGCTGTCGGCTGCGTTATTCATATAACCGTAATTATGCCCGCGTTCGGTTTGAAAGGGAACAAACTCGCCGACCATGCTAAAATGTGGGTGGGTTTGTTGTTTGAATGACATTAGTTTCATTACTTGCCCTGGTGCAGGCGCGACAAAACAACCGCGTGCTTCTTTGCCATAAGCAGTGAAGACTGCGTTGGTGCTTGGGAATACTTTTTCGACAGGCATGCCGATGACGGCGGCGACTTCCTGTTTGCATTTCTCAATCAGTTCATTTGGCTTCATCGTGCCTGTTGTGCCGCCATTATAGAATGTCATCACGCCGTTGCCTGAGGTGGATTGTCCCTCGGAACTTAACCACGCGTTTTGCAAGACACCGTCACCATAAATCGTGCCGTTGCTACCCATTTTTTTGAGTGCATCAATCGCCTCGCGGCTGATTTCTACACCTGATTTGTTGAGGGTAGTATAATTGGTTTCTTTAATGGCTTGGACTTGCTCAGGCGGGAGTCCAAGATTTTCAATGCCTTCCACACCGCGCAGGGCAGAAAGTGGCATGGCAGAAATCACATGGTCGAATTGATGTTCATTGTCACCAACGCGAATGCTCATACCATTTGAGGTGTTGCTGATGGATTGTACAGGGCTGTTTGTTTGAATCTTCACACCCATTTGTTCAAGCTTGCCTTTGAGGGCAGTAATGATGCTGTCTGTGCCGCCTGATACGCGGAAAGCTTCATCGCTATCACCAAAAAGCTCTAGACCTTTATTCACATCTGCACCAATGGTTTCCATAAAGGCGAGGGCAGAGAGTTGATGGGTATCGCGCCCTAATTCACCTGTGTAGGCTTGGCGAATCATTTTGCCAACCCATGGAGCGGTTTTTGCATCTGCTTCACACGCTTTGAGGAAATCCTCCATGCTCATATTATCAAACTGTTTTGCTGCGTCGGTATAGTTGCCCTGCGGATCGCGGATCATATTTTGGTATTGTCTGATGACATTGGCGAGTGGTTTATAGGCCTCGAAGAATTGGTTTTCGCTGTGCGCGACGCCATTTGCGTAGAAGGTTTCCCCTTGTTTGTCGGTAAAGCCTGCGTCACTAGGGATTTCACCTACACCGAGTTCTTTCATTAGTTTACGAAGGGTGGTGTGGTTGGTGTCGACCAATTCTGCGCCAGCTTCCCAGTATTGACCGTCCAAGAATGAACCTCTGTCGGTACGCATATGTCCACCTGCGCGACCACTGGCTTCAAAAATAGTGACATCTACCCCTTGTTTCGCCAGCTCATAAGCCGCCGTCAAGCCAGCAATGCCCGCGCCAAGTACAGCTACCTTTTTCTTAGGTATGCCGCCAGATTGCGCAGGGGAAAGCACAGGAGAGGTTAGTTGTTGAGGTGTTAATTCATTCATTTTCAAGCGTCTTTGCAAATCTATCTAACTATTAGGTGTAGCATAGCAATATGAAGATTTTATGACGGGTGAAGATTTTTAGTAAGGAACAATGAGGTTTTTCACGAAAGGAAAATGTTTTTGGTTGAGGGTGACGAGTGTGAGGGATTCGAGTTCAGCAGTTGCGCCAATGAGAGCATCTATAAGCCCAATATTATGACTCTTTGTGAATTTGTGGCTATACAAGCCGCCAAGACGTGCTATCGCAGGGGTCACTTCTATCGGTAGCATGCTTTGAACGGTTGCATCAATTTCAGATGTTTCATACGCGTTGCGTGCGCCTTGGTACAATTCAGCTATACATAATACAGAGATAAAAGGTTCACTCTTTAGCTCTTTGATGAAATTGATAGCGGAAGGTTTTTTGCGCAGTACGTCAATGATAATGCAGGTATCAAGTAATATATCAGTCATGTGTGGACGCACGTCCATTACCGCGACGATTTTCTGCAATCATGGCATCTATTGTATTATGATCTTCCCACATACCTGCCGCTTTTAGGATGCCTTTTTTCCAATCTTCTGTTTTGGGAGTTTGGCGATGCGCTAAATAAGCGTCCATCGCTTCGCGGATAAGTTCGCTTTGTTTGCGCCCCGTGCTTGCAGCTAAGGCTTTTAATGCTTTGGATTGGTTTTCGGCTAAATAGATTTGTGTGCGTATCATAACGTATGTCCTTATGATGTATGTTGTAGCACTTTAACTTTATGCTAGTAAAAATATAAAGTTCAGTAGTGCTATAAAAGCATAATATATACATCATTATGACATACCTATGTCGCTCGTCAAACATTATTTTTATGACAGAGTAGTATGAAGATTTGATGGCAATTTATCTCAACCCATTGAAAGATTTAAAGAGAAATGATATGCTGAAAACTGTTTCTTTTGGGTTTTTTATGCGCTGTTTGCAATTTGCGCTCATTACTCAAGACGAAATATTATCAAACGACCTCAGAGTATTACACCCAAAATGCTTACGCATTCGGGCAATGACGGCTTTGCCGTCTCTAATTATAAAGCTTAAGGTTCTATCAAACACGCATCGCCATACGAATAGAAACGGTAGTTATTTTTTATTGCGTAGGCATAGGCGCGTTGCATGGTATCAGTGCTTGCAAGGGCGCAGGTCAGCATGAACAGGGTGGATTTTGGTAAATGGAAATTGGTCATCAGTGCATCTATTAGGCGGAAGCGGTAGCCTGGGGTGATGAATATTGTGGTGTCACGCGCAAAGGGGTGGATGATACCATCTTCGTCCGTGGCGGATTCGAGAACACGCAGGGAGGTTGTCCCCACAGGGATGATGCGCTTTCCAGCCGCTTTGGCGGCGTTGAGAGCGGTGGCGACCTCAGAACCGACTTCGCCCCATTCGGAGTGCATGTGGTGGTCGTTCGTATCCTCGACTTTGACAGGTTGAAACGTGCCTGCGCCAACATGCAGTGTGACCCAGTGCATTTCAATGCCTTTGGTATGTAATTTTTCAAGCAGTTCGGGGGTGTAATGCAGCCCAGCGGTGGGGGCGGCGACTGAGCCTTCATGTTGCGCGTAGCAGGTTTGGTAGTCATCCATATCGGCGGCGTTTGCGCCGTCTGGACGGGCGATATAGGGTGGCAGTGGCATTTCACCGTAGCATTTGAGTTTTTCTGAAAAAGCATCCCCATCCGCACTGAATTTTAGGATGATATCGCCCTCTTCGCGTTTAGCGATGACGGTCGCGTGGAAGTCATCCGCGAAGGTAATTATTTGTTCAGGTTTGAGGCGTTTGGTCGGGCGAGCGAAAGCAAGCCATGTGTCGTCTGTTTGTTTGCGATGAAGGAGAACTTCTACTTTCATCTCACCGCGCAGTCCATAGAGGCGCGCAGGAATTACTTTGGAATTATTGAACACCAACACATCGTTGGAAGTGAGCATATCTGGCAGGTCGTAGATATGTTTGTCTGACAGCGTGTCTTTATGGATATGTAAGAGCCGTGCAGTCTCACGCGGACGCGCTGGGCTGGTGGCGATACGCGCATTGGGAAGGGTGAAATCAAAAAGGGAAATATGCATGGGAATATGGCAGACCTAGCGGCATGAGAGCGAGGACAGGAGTCCTCGCCCTTTAGTCGCCAAAGGCGTTAGGCTTATCGCGAAGGTCAGAAGACCGAAGCGGAAGCAAATCATAATTACTTCACGTCTGCCGCTACTTTGAGCGACACGATTTTATCAGGCGCAGTGACCGAACCATTATCGTTCGGGTTACCTTTTTTGATGTTGTCGACAAATTCCATGCCTGAAATCACGCGACCAAACGCCGTGTATTGGTTATCAAGGAAGTTAGAATCAGCGAGGCAGATAAAGAATTGGCTGTTTGCGCTGTCTGGGCTTGCGGCGCGTGCCATCGAAAGCGTACCACGAACATGTGGGGTATTATTGAATTCCGCTTTTAAATCTGGCAAATCAGAACCACCAGAACCTGTGCCAGTTGGATCACCAGTTTGTGCCATGAAGCCTTCAATTACGCGGTGAAACACGATACCGTCATAGAAGCCTTTGCGTGCGAGTTCTTTTAGTCGTGCAACATGGTTGGGTGCGACTTGCGGCAAAAGTTCAATTACCACACGACCATCTTTAAGGTCAAGATAGAGGGTGTTCTCAGGGTCAGAAACGCCCGCTGGTGCTGCGGTTGGAGCAGCTACAGGCGCAGGCTGCGCGGTGGCTACGTTAGAGGTTAAAAACGCGATAGAAAAAAGAGAGAGAAGTTTTTTCCACATGGTGAGAACCTTTCATATTGGTTGGAACGTAGAAACTAACGATTACTAGTACGTAGTGCAACGATATAGTTTTGTATTTTTATTTTTTAGGGGTGGGGGACTTAACTTTGATACCCATCAACGACAATAAACTCCGCGTCCCCAGCGTCTTTGCGGAAATCACGCGCTGATTGATATTCTGGTGAATCATAAAAGGCTTTGGCTGCGGCGAGAGAAGGGAACTCGATAATCACGCAGCGGCGAGATTCTTGCGAGCCTTCTAGGCTGATGGTTTCACCTCCTCGTGCGAGGTAACGCCCACCAAATTGTGCGACGACCGCAGGGCTACGTTTGGCATATTCGCCGTAAGCATCTTTATCGCGCACATCCGCACGCACCATGAGATATGCAACCATGATCTTCCTCCATTTCGTCTAATATTTTGTGAATAAGTGCATCGCAGCCAATTTCTAGCATATCGAGTACATCTTCAAAGCCATCTGCGCCGCCGTAATATGGGTCGGGGACTTCGCGTGGATGAGCGACGCCGACGTAAGGTAGGAAAAGTTTGATTTTGTGTGCGTGATGGGTGGGCGCGCGTTCGTGTAATTCTTGCTCATGACCACCATCAAGCGCAAGCAATAAATCAAAATCATCGAAATCAGTAGTCTTAACAGAGCGGGCGCGTAGGGGAGATAAATCATAGCCGCGCTTTAATGCGGCTTGACTAGATCGTGGGTCGGGAGATTGCCCCACATGGAAGCGGCTTGTACCTGCAGAATCCACAGAAATCATGGATTCCAGCCCAAGTTTAGCAATTTTAGCGCGCAAAATACCATCCGCTGAGGGTGAGCGGCAGATATTTCCTGTGCAAATAAAGAGTATTTTTTTCATGAAAATGGTCTAGCGTAAATGATGGATGGTATCAAGCTAGATTACCAGAGGCTTTTATAGGTTGGGCGTGGACGGCTAAGGGATGATAATCCATGGTTTGGGTTGTCCACTGTAGCGAGGGGTTGCATGGTAGGAGGTGCAGCCGTGTAGGTCGCTGGTGGTTGTTCTGAAGCGTTAGCGGAAGAAGATCCTGTGATGCTGTTCCATGCAAATTTTACAACATTGCCAATGATAGAAAATAAAGATGAGAACATACCAATGACAACATCACTTATTTTGCCAACCCAATTATTGTTTTGTCCATCACCCATGAGTCCTGACATGATTATCTTCCTCTTTCATTGCTAATTTTTCTTTGTTCTGATGCGGGTGAATTTGGTGGTGTTAAGCTTTCTGAAGGGGGTGAATATTCTCTGGTGATAGGGGTGTCCGTTGCGGAGTGGTCTGATGGGGTGTTTTGGTGTTTAGCTTTATCCCCCAGCCATTTTATACCGAAATAGGCGGCGGTAACGCCTGCACCAATAATGGCGAGTTTGGTAATCAGATTCCCAAAGAACTCATTGCCTTTATGTTGCCAGCGATCTAAAAATTCAAATGCCATATCTTGCTGTTTTTATCATTTTCCGTCATTAAGCTATCATGTTTTTATGACATTCTCATGACAAAACTATGTTCTATTGTCTTTATTGTTCTAAGAGTTTCTTTTTTTATGTAAGCCATTGCTTTTTGCGCTGCACAAGGGTATAAGCGCGCGTTCTTAAAATATTTGATTTTTGATAGAAAGCGCACACATGAAAGAAATACGTAATATTGCGATTATCGCGCACGTTGACCATGGTAAAACCACCATGATTGACTCACTCCTTCAACAAAGCGGTACATTCCGTAGCAATCAAGCGGTAGATGAGCGCGTGATGGATTCCAATGATTTGGAAAAGGAGCGTGGAATTACTATTTTGGCGAAATGTACGTCGATCAAGTGGGAAGACATTCGCATTAATATCGTAGATACCCCTGGTCACGCCGATTTTGGTGGTGAAGTTGAGCGTGTATTGTCGATGGTAGATGGTGTGATTTTGCTAACCGATGCAGCGGAAGGTCCAATGCCACAAACCAAGTTCGTGCTTTCCAAAGCACTTGCACAAGGTTTGCGTCCGATCGTTATCATTAACAAAGTGGATCGTCCTGATGCGCGTTGTGAAGAAGTAGTGAATGAAGTTTTTGATTTATTCTGTGCCTTAGATGCGAACGAAGAGCAGCTGGACTTTCCTGTGATGTATGCTTCTGGTCGTGATGGTTGGTGTGCGGATAGTTTGGAAGCTCCGCGTGAGAATCTTTCTCCATTGCTTGAGTTGATTGTAAAACATGTACATAAGCCTGACGTGGATGCCGATGCGCCGTTTGGGATGTTAGTGACCATGCTTGAGGCTGATCCGTATCTTGGGCGTGTCTTAACGGGGCGTATTTATAGTGGTACAGCGCGGGTGAATATGCCGATCAAAGCGATGAGCCTTGATGGTTCTACTGTTGAAACAGGGCGTTTGACCAAGTTGCAAACTTTCGCAGGCGTAAACCGTGTTCCAGTTGATATGGCGGTTGCTGGTGATATTATCTGCATTGCAGGGCTACAAAATGCGTCGGTAGCGGATACAATTTGTGATATTGCGGTGGCGACTCCTATCAAATCTACTCCTATTGATCCGCCGACAATGGCAATCACGCTTAGCGTAAATGATTCACCCTATGCAGGGACAGAAGGTACGAAAGTTACTTCACGTATGATTCGTGATCGTCTTTACGCTGAAGCGGAGACCAATGTTGCTATTACTGTGAACGAAACGGATGGTAAAGATGCGTATGAAGTTGGTGGTCGTGGAGAGTTACAGCTTGGTGTGTTGATTGAGACTATGCGTCGTGAAGGTTTTGAGTTGACGGTCTCACGCCCTCGTGTTTTGCTTAAAAAAGATGAGGAAACGGGTCAGACATTAGAGCCAATCGAAGAAGTTGTGATTGATGTGGATGATGAGTATTCAGGCGTGGTTGTAGAAAAAGTTTCAACTCGTAAAGGGGTGATGGTGGATATGCGTCCCTCAGGCGGTGGAAAAACCCGTATCATTTTTCACGCGCCTTCACGTGGTTTGATTGGGTATCAGAGTGAGTTTCTGACCGATACACGCGGTACAGGGGTAATGAACCGTCTATATCATACACATGAACCATATAAAGGTGATATTCAAGGTCGTCGTAATGGTGCGCTTATCTCAACGGATAAGGGTGATGCGGTGGCATATGCTATCTTTAACTTGCAAGATCGCGGTACGATGTTCATCAAACCGCAAGATAAAGTCTATGCAGGGATGATTGTGGGAGAGCATTCACGTGATAATGATCTAGAGATCAATGTGCTTAAAGGTAAACAATTGACCAATATTCGGGCGTCTGGAACAGATGAGGCGATTCGCCTTGTTCCACCTCGTGTTCTTACATTGGAAGAAATGATTTCTTACATTGAAGAAGATGAATTGGTCGAAGTGACACCAAAATCACTTCGTTTGCGTAAGCGTGAACTAGATGCGAATGAACGCAAAAAAGCAATGCGTTCAAGCAAAAAAGCTGTGTAGTTCTTTCTTTGTCCACTAGCACAAGCTGGTGTCTAGAGGTTGAGAGTACATACTATAAAAAGGGTGGGGCGAAAGCTTCGCCCTTTTTTATTTTTTAACCTTTATTCTTTATGTTCATGAGATTGTATTGCGGGATTAGGGGAGCATGTATGGGGCTTAAGCATAATTTAAACATTGCAATTTTGGCTACTACTTAAAAACAAAAAGGCTCAGAGAAATCTCTAAGCCTTTTTAATTAGTCTCTAGTATCTAATCTTTAGGTTACATCACCCCAAATAAATCCGCCGTAAGCTGACCTTCGTCATTGCGGTTGGTGGTGGCTGGACGTGCGCGGTGTTGGGGGAGGTTGCGCGCTTGGGTCACGAGTGACAACGCTGGTTTGCTTTCCATGTTCTCTTCGATGAATGACCAGACTTCTGCGGCCATATCTTCACGCGGGCGACCAGATTCATTGAGCATCAACTCAATCCAAAAACCACGAATAAGCGCGTAGACATGATTCGCAAACATCGCTTCGTCATCACGGGTATTGATTTGCTTCCAAATGCGCCCTAACGTGCCTTTAAGGGCATTGGTTTGCTGTTCCAGTTCATGGCGGTACGGCGCGTGGGTCACTGCATGTGCGATGAAGGCAGCCCAGACTGTGAGAATGCGTTTGCCACAAGAACCTGTGTTGAAGATAGAATTAATCACGGCGCGCAGTTGTTTTGCAGGATCATCATTGGTCGTGCGCTCTAACGCATCATTCCACACACGCGCTTGCTCTTCCAAGATATGGCGTAATGTATCAAGCATCATCGCTTCTTTAGAGTCAAAATAGAAATTGATAATGCCGCGTGACATACCTGCCGCTTGGGAAATATGGGTGATAGTGGTCTCAGCCAACCCGCGCTTCGCAATCGAGTCCATATTCGCTTCAAGAAGCTGGATACGGCGTTTATCCTTGATCTTTTTGCGTGCTGAATCGGGACTTATCGTGCGACGTTTTGCGAGGGTATTCTTAGCCATGCCGATGCTCCATATGAGGATGATTGTTTTTGATTTGCTTGAATGCAAGTCCCACTATGACGCGCTGGACGAAAAAATCAAGCACCCAATTTAAAAAAAAATAAACATATTATTCAGGTGGTTATTTTTTAACTATTTAAGTGATAAATGAATATTGTTACCCCTGTGCCACTATACGATTGTATAGTGGTTTGAGGCAAAATAAAGGGCGGGAGGCTGCGTTAGGTGTGTTGAACGATCGTTCATTTTTTAGGGTCGTCGATGACGGTAATGCCTTTGGGACGTGCTACTGCTGTTGGTAATTGTTGCGCAGGAAGTACACGTTGATAACTACCAGAGGTTTGGATCATCACGCGTTCCCCATTATTAAAGATGCGTTCACCTTCACCGAGTTCTTGGACGATGGTAATGGTTTTGCCATTTTCTTTGGTAAGGACATATTCGATGCCGCCACGGTCTTTAGCTGCTTGCTCTGCCGCTGCGCCTGCGACTGCGCCGATAACTGCGCCGCCCGCCATTGCCCATACTGAACCTGAGCCATTGCCGATATAAGCTCCACTGCCTGCGCCGACTGCTCCGCCGGCAAGTGCGCCAGTGCCTGTGCTTTTGCCTGTGATGCCGACAGGGCGAGACTGGATAATGGTTGCAAAGGTAACGGTACGGCTTGTGCCAACTTCATCCTCAAGATATTGATTCTGACTCTGACCTTTAACACAACCTGTTGTAATTAGAATGGATGAAAGTATAATGAAAGGAAAAATCAGGTGTTTTTTCATGGGTTTAGACCTTGTCGTTTATGCTTTGAGTGAGGTGAAAACGTAGGCGTATTTGCACGTGTTGGCAAGTATAAAAGCTAGACTTTAGGGTAAAAAATATTTATAGCTGGGGTCGAAAATTGAGGGTGTATTGAGGGCGGGTGATGGCAGTGCGTGAACAGGAAGTTTTTGATGTGCCTTTTGGTGAAAAGCGAGTGCTTTTGCATTCTTGCTGCGCGCCGTGTTCGGGGCCGTTGATTGAAAAAATGCACGAGAGTGGTTTGGATCTGACGATTTTTTTCTATAATCCTAACATTCATCCACTCAAGGAATATAACATTCGTAAAGATGAGAATATCCGTTACGCGGATAAATTGGGTATTCCATTTGTCGATGCGGATTACGATGTACAGGATTGGTTTGCACGGGCGAAGGGCATGGAATATGCGCCTGAGCGCGGTGAGCGTTGCACGATGTGTTTTGATATGCGCTTTGTGCGTACAGCGTTGTATGCGCATGAAAACGGTTTTCGTGTGTTCACCAGTTCACTCGGAATCTCGCGCTGGAAGGATATGGATCAGATTAATGATTGTGGTCTGCGTGCGGCGAAGCATTATGAGGACATAACCTACTGGACGTATAATTGGCGCAAAGACGGCGGCAGTGCGCGGATGTACGATCTTGCCAAAGAAGAAGAATTCTATGCCCAGCAATATTGTGGCTGTATCTATTCGCTGCGTGATACCAACACATGGCGTGAATCTAAGGGGCGCGACAAGATTGCGATTGGCGAGACGTGGTATGAGAAGAAGTTGGGTGACGCGGCAGGAAGTTAGGCGCGTTCTAGTGCTTCGCTTGCTGCTTTTTCTCCAGCTCTGACTGCTTCTACCCATTTTTTGTTTTGCCCGCCATCTTTAAGGCGAGTCATGAGTGCGTGGTACTCATCAGGCGATACTTTGTCTATGGTTGCTCCCGTTTTTTCATCCACGAGAAGGAGCGGCTCAGTTTTTGTAGCAGCTTTTCTTGCTTCTGTTGCTTCAATGGCGGTTTTGTATTCCAAAAACGCTGCGCGGCTTTGATCTGTTTGTAAGTCAAAGCCAATGGCACGGCCGACGCGGTCTAGTAGGTTGCCGTATCCAACGACAAGCCTATTGTAGGCCCTTCCTAAAAACGGAATTCTTTCAGCGAATTCAGCGATTGATTTATTAACGCTGTGAATGACTTTGTGTTCTTTTTCAGCCATACTGAAAACCCCTTAAAAACGCCATTTATCATTATACGATAGTAGCATTGTTGGGGGTGGTTTACAATATAGCCAAAGAAATTGTCATCAAATCTTCATACTAGCTGTCAGTGGTGTGACGACTTTTTGTTCTGTGTGTTTTGTGTCTCTCGCGCTTAACAATATAAGTTGTTTGCACAGTAGTGTAGGGATGCCTTACTAGCAGCATAAGGGATGCCTATGCTTGGTGTAAATTCTCTTGCAAATATAGATTGTATTTTTATTACCTTTGTGCTACTTGGTGGCAAAAATGTTAATTAATTATTAATAATAATATTTTCTGGTAAGGGGTTGAAGGCATGATTGAGAATCCAGTATATTGGACACGCGAAGCAGCGCGTTATGGAAGTGACGAAGACTTAGAGATGTTTTTAGAAGATTACTCGATTAAGCCTGTTGCAACATTAGATGCTTTTGCAATTCCTGAGAGTCCAACATGGTCTGAGGATCCATATACTAGTCGTACATGGTCACTATATTATTATTCTATGGGATGGTTGTTTGCTGGTGAAAAAGCATATAAAGCAGGCGATTTTGATGGGTTTCCTGAATATTTAAAATCCATGATGTTAAGTTTTATGGACGCCAATCAAGATGTTGCAGACCCTAGTCATGATATGGTGTGGAACGATGCTTGCAATGCGTTCAGAACAGCTACGTTAACCTATATGTTTGATACATATGTTCAAAAAGAAGGGGTCATTACGTTGACCTCTGAAGAGCAGATGATTATTGCGCATGGTTTGGAAAATCACCGCGATCAGTTACTTTATCAGTTGGATAAAGAAGATGCTTGGGCTTTTAGTAACCACCGTTTTTTTCATGCGATGGCGTTGGTGTCTTATGCTTCTGTTTTTGGACAAGACGAAACGAGTCCTTATTATGAGGAGAATGCAGAGGATTTGTTTGAGTATGGTATGGACGCAGTTCAGATTATTCTTGGGCAAGTCATTAATTTGGATGTAGGTGTCACGCGGGAGCAGTCTTTTGCGTATCATCGGTTGGACTTAAGTTTGGTGTTAGAAGCCCAAAAATATCTGGTGGCAGACGCGGGTTATTCATTGGATTATAATTATGACCAAGTGCTTGCTGAAATGTTGGAATTTGACTTATTGACGCGTCGTCCAAATGGTGCTGTAGCTGAAATTGGTGATACTATTTATGGTACAAAATCTGCGTCTTCTTATATTCAGCAAGTGATTGATAGTGGTTTATTAACTCCTACGGCGAAATATATTCTAAGTGATGGTGTCGAGGGTGTGCGTCCTACTGATGTGGTGGATCGCTCGGCTGGGGGCTATATTATTTTTCGTCCTGAATATAAGTGGGAAAATGAGCGCGATACTCGTATTGTTTTTGATGTGTCAGATAAACGTCTGTCGCATGGCAATTACGATAACACCAACTTTATTTATTCTGCATATGGACAAAATATCTTAATCGATTCTGGTGGACCATATAGCTACGATAAAGAAAACGAGCCGGGGCTAAATGGTACGTTTCGTAATGAATATTTCTTTTCCTCGCGCGCGCATAATCTCTTGCTGGTTGATGGTAAAAATTTTGATGTGAAGCCCGATGTGTTGAAGATTGAAGATACTCAACATTATTCTTTTGCGTATGTGAGTCATGCTGGGTACGCTGGTATTACGGTAACGCGTGGACTACTGGTATTAAAAGATGGTGTTGTGGTTGTGTTGGATCGTGCAGATGCGACGGATGGCCAGCAACATGTATATGAGCTGAATTATCATTTTGATCCTGATGTGGTTGGGTTGGATGCTAGTGCAGATGGAGAATTTCAGCTTGGAAAAATATTTGTTGATACCGCTTTTGCCACAGATTCTGGGGCATCGTTTGATATTATTTCTGGTCGTTTAGGAAGTCAGCCTCAGGGGTGGGTGACCCCTGCGTTATACCAAGTTGAACCATCTCCCGTATTGGATATTTCTCAAACTTCTGAAGACGCATGGTACGTTTCTGCGTTTGCTCCATCTTTGGGGGCTTCTCTAGACTTGACGTTGAGTGCTACGTATGTCGATGGACATATGGTGGCAAATTTAACTTATGACGGCACTGTTTATCGCATTTCTTTGGCGGATGATGGCGCATTGGTGGTGGAGGAAGAGTTTAAGCTTCCTACACCGACAAAGGGTAATGATGTGCTGCAAGGGTCGAATGGTGCGGATACTATCAACGCGCTCAGTGGGGATGATGTGCTTTCTGGCTTGTTAGGTAATGATTCATTGATTGGTGGCACGGGGAATGACACAGTCAATGGTGAAGGCGGGAATGACAGTGTGTATGGTGGCGCGGGGAATGATCTTCACAATGGTGGGGATGGGAATGATTATGCGTCTGGGTCTTTGGGGTTTGATATGCTTAACGGTGATGTAGGCAATGATACTTTGCGTGGTGGCGAGGATGCGGATACGCTTTCTGGCGGCGTAGGTGATGATTCTGTACGCGGGGATGAAGGTCAGGACTCTGTAATGGGAGACGAGGGGAATGATAAGTTATTTGGAGATGGTGGTGACGATCGTCTCTCGGGTGGATATGGTTTTGATTTTCTTTATGGTGGGACAGGAAATGATTATTTATCTGGGCAAAATGATAATGATTACCTTCGTGGAGATGAAGGAAATGATACGCTGCTTGGTGGAAAGGGAGATGATACGCTTGTTGGGAGTCTAGGAGCTGATCTGTTTAAAGGTGAGGCTGGAAAAGATATTTTTATGTTTCTTTCCAAAACGGATTCAACAGTATTATTGACTGATCGCGTGATGGATTTTGCAATGGATGAAGATAGGGTGGATGTGCATGCATTGCATTTTTCTTCTATCGTGAGTGGCTTGGCGATGTCTTCAAATGTGCTTGGATTTAGCTTTGATGTTAAGTCTGGTCGGACAATACTTGCGGATATGGATAATAATTTTGTGGTAAAATTTGATGGTAATATCGCTTTTGATGCGGGTGATTTTATCTTCTAGTTTCTATATATCAGGTTGTGTTTTCGGGTGGAGGGTGCAGAGAAATCTGCGCCCTTTTCTTGTTTTAGTTCATCATGAGTTACCAGATACCAAATGCCAAATACTCTTACTAAAATACTTGACTTGAACAAGTTAAACCCATACTATCCCAAATATACCCAAGAAAAACCAAATTGAACCAGCGCAGACTGGTGACGTGTTCGGCAGGTTTTTGAGTAAATGGGAGTGAATTTGATGGCGTTGTTTCTCTCAAGTTTTGAGAAGAAGATAGATCGCAAGGGGCGGGTTTCCGTGCCTAGTGGTTTTCGCGCTGTACTTTCCAAAGAGTCGTTTCAAGGTATCGTGGTGTACCCCTCGTTTGTAAATCCCTGCATCGAAGCATGTGGGATGGGTCGTTTAGAGGCGGTAATGAACCGTATTGATCAGCTTGATCCTTTTTCAGAAGAATATGATGCGTTCACTACCAGTATTCTGGGTGGCAGTGCGCAATTGCCGTTTGATGGTGAGGGGCGGGTGATGCTGCCTGAGGGGATGTTTGCGTCTGTCGGGATTGGTGAAGAAGTAGTGTTTGTTGGTAAGGGTGCGACGTTCGAAATTTGGGAGCCAAAGGCTTTTGCTGAACATGCAGCCAAATCACGTAAGCTTGCGCTTGAAAAACGTTTGCATTTGCGTTCGATTGGTTCTGCGGGTGAGTTTGTGGGGGGGGTGTCATGAGTGCTATGATGCAGGCGGCTGCCTCTGCGCCGCATATCCCTGTGATGTTGGATGAGGTGCTTGCTGCGCTGGATGTTGGGGCGGGTGATGTGATCGTGGATGGGACGTTTGGTGCGGGTAGTTATAGTCGTGGTGTATTAGATGCGCAGCCCAAATGCCGTGTGATTGCGATTGACCGTGATCCTTCGGTGTTGGAGACGGCGCGTGCGATGGAGGCGGAGTATAACGGTCGGTTTGCTTTTGTGTCGGGATGCTTTGGTGAAATGGCGGCGTTGCTTGCCTCGTTAGGTATTGAGCATGTGCAGGGCATTATGTTGGATATTGGTGTTTCCTCGATGCAGTTGGATCAAGCGGAGCGCGGGTTTTCCTTTAGAATGGATGGGCCGCTTGATATGCGTATGTCGTGTTCGGGGATGTCGGCGGCAGATGTGGTAAATACTTTACCGGAAGAGGAATTGGCAGATATCATTTTTCATTTGGGTGAGGAGCGCGCATCTCGTAAAGTCGCAAAAAATATTGTGTTGGCGCGTGCGGTAAAACCTATTGAAACTACAGGGGAATTGGCGAGTATTGTGCGTTCTAGCGTGAAAAAAAGTCCAAAAGATATGAAAGATTCTGCAACTCGGACTTTTCAGGCACTAAGAATTCATGTAAACGCAGAGTTAGATGAACTTCGTGCTGCTTTGTTGGCGTCGGAATTCTTGCTCTCGCCAGAAGGTCGTTTGGCGGTGGTTGTATTCCATTCGCTAGAAGACAGAGTTGTTAAGCAATTTTTGCAAGAGCGTGGTCGTGTCGCACCTTCTGGGTCGCGTCATGTTCCCGATCTTGTTGAAAGACGAGCTGCGAAGCCATCATTTAGGCTGATAAAGCCATTTCCGATACTGCCCAAAGAGGCGGAGACGAAAGTGAATGCACGCGCACGCTCGGCAAAGCTGCGGGCGGCCATCCGAACGGATGCGCCGATCCAACATAATAAAATATAGCCGGAGGGTTCATGCGTCTTTATACCATGTTTGCGATTGCGATGACGGTGCTGGTCGGGCTGTACGGCGTGTATCAGCTCAAGTATCAGGTGCGTGGCATTAAGCGTGAAGCGGCAAATCTCAATGCACAGCTTGAAGAAGAATACAAAAATTTGCATGTGCTTAAGGCGGAGTGGGTTTATTTGAATCGCCCTGCACGATTACAGGAATTGAGTCGTCGTCATTTGGATCTTGTCCCGCTTGCCGCAGAGCAAGTGATTGAAGGAAATGCCATGGCGGTATTAGATGTGCCTGTGGATGTAGAAGAAGGTGTTGATGAAGGTAATAAGCTTGCGGATGGTCGTGTTATTAACGCGCCCTCTGTGACTCCAGCGGCAGAGGTGCGCTATGGCCGTTAGGCGTTTTGCCCAACAATGCTCGAAATTGATGCGGTTGACGGGGGATGTCGGTCGTGAAGCGGGTGTGGTCAGGGTACAAAGCCGAGGTCAGCAAGTATTAGAGCGAGGGCGTGGTTGGCTGATGTTTATCATCGCATGCTACGCTATGTTGTTTTCCGCCATTGCGTTGCGCGTGGTGATGGTAACCATTCCAGAGCAAGGTGGTGTGGCTGCTTTATTGGAGCGTGCAAGTCATGTGGCGAGTCGTTCAGGTGCGGCATCCGGGATTGATCTGATGACATTGGTTGCGGGCGGTCAAGGTTTGCAGGCGATGCTTTCTGCTGATGCAGATAAAGAAGAGGAAAACTGGAAAAACTCTCTTGTATTGCCACGTGCGGATATTGTGGATCGTAATGGGGTGGTGTTGGCAACCTCGCTTGAGGCGGCATCGCTTTATGCTACAATGAAAGAAATTCGTGAGCCAGAGCAAGTGGCGGATTTGGTCACTCAAGTCTTGACGGATGTGAATAAAAACACACTGATCAAGCAGATGAAGTCAGGACGTAAATTTGTGTGGGTTAAGCGTAACTTGACGCCTCAGCAGCAATATGAAGTGAACCGTCTTGGTATTCCTGGGTTATATTTTCAGCAAGAGTATGTGCGTGTGTATCCTCAGGGCAATTTACTTTCCCATATTTTGGGTTTTGTGGGACAAGATAATAATGGACTAGCGGGAGTGGAGAAGTTTTTTGATAAAAAATTGCGTGATACGAGTTCGCATGAACCACTGAAGCTTGCGGTGGATGTGCGGATGCAATATATGATGTACGATCAACTTTATAAGGCGGTGGAGGAATTTCAGGCGATTGGGGCAACAGGTGTGATCATGCATGTGGGTACGGGCGAGATTACTTCGATGGTCAATCTGCCTGATTTTGATCCTAACCATCCTGCTCCTGATAAATCGCTGAAGCGTTTTAATCGTGCGTCATTAGGGACGTATGAGATGGGTTCAACGTTTAAGGCGTTTACGACCGCATTAGCGTTAGATTCTGGTACGGTGGATATGCATGGCGGGTATGATGCGACTAATCCTATTCGTATTGCTAATTTTGTGATAAAAGATTCGCATCCAAAGCGTCGTTGGTTATCCGTACCTGAGATTTTTGCCTATTCTTCGAATATTGGTACTGTACGGATGATTATGGATGTGGGAATGGAAAAACAGCAGACATTTCTCAAAAAATTGGGATTATTTGAGCCTGTGCATGTGGAGTTGCCAGAGCGTGCGCGTCCTCAAATCCCAAATCCTTGGAAAGAAATTAGTATGATGACGGTGGCTTATGGTCATGGGATCGCTGTGACGCCACTTCATTTGGTGCAGGGGATGGCGGCCATCATAGGAGACGGGCATTTTAGGCATATCACTTTACTGAAAGATGGTAATAAAGGGCAGCTAGAAGGTGAGCCTGTGGTGAAGATGTCGACGGTGCATAATATTCGTAGGCTGATGCGGATGGTGGTGCAGTATGGGACGGGAAAAAAGGCTGATGCTGCGGGTTATCGTGTTGGTGGAAAAACAGGTACGGCAGAAAAGCCAAGCGCGAACGGGCGTTATAATGACAAGGCAATGATTTCTTCGTTCATTAGTGCGTTTCCTATGGATAATCCGCAATATATTGTGTTGGTGACGCTTGATGAGCCGAAGGGTAATAAAAGTACTTATAATTTTGCGACAGGGGGATGGGTCGCTGCGCCTGTAGTTGAAAAAATTATCAGTCAAATGGGGCCAATGCTTGGGATGTCTCCCATTTTTGAAGTACCAGAGGATGAGATGGATAATTTCTGGCAACATCAGCAAGATGCGAGTGCAGAAGGGGCGGGGCGTATTCATGCAGTTCGTTACTAAGTTGCTTGCCAGTGTCCCTGAGATCGAGATGATATCAGGTTATGATGATGCAGTAATTGAACATATTACCAGTGATTCACGTCAGGTGCGTCGTAATAGTCTGTTTGTTGCCGTACGTGGTGTGACGATGAATGGAGAAGACTACGTCCCACAAGCTATTGCGGCAGGAGCGTCTGCGATTCTTTGCGCGCCTTCAGCGCGTGTACATATTTCTGAGAATGTATCACGTTTAGAATCACACGATGTTCGTAAGGCAACCGCGCATCTTGCGTCTGTATTTTATGCACCACAGCCCAAGCATGTTACTGCGATTACAGGTACAGATGGAAAAACGTCAACGGCTGAATTCATTCGTCAGTTATGGGAAGCGGTGAGTGAAAAATCCGCATCAATTGGCACGCTCGGAGTTCGCTGTGCGCACGTTCAGAATCTTCCTAAATTCCCTAATACTACTCCTGATCCTGTGGTGCTTGCTTCTTTATTGCATGCATTGCAGGTGGGTGGCGTGGAACATGTGGCGATGGAAGCTTCGTCGCATGGGTTACATCAGTATCGTTTGGATGGTGTAACGCCGCGTGTGGCGATTTTTACGACTTTTGGGCATGATCATGGTGATTATCACCCGACTCCTGAGGATTATTTTGAAGCGAAAGCAAGGCTATTTAAAGAGTTGCTTGCGGGTGATGGTGTTGCTGTTCTTAATGCCGATGACTGCAATATTATGCGTTTGATGCCAATATGCCAAGCTTTGGGACAAAAGGTTGTGACTTTTGGGCGTGCGGATCAGGCAGATTTTCGGATCGTGTCTGCTGAGGCGGTAGAGGGTGGTCAACAGGTGGTGTTTTCATTGGCTGGTCAGGTCTGGAAAGGAATGATCCCGCTTTACGGCGCATTTCAAATGATGAACGTGATCGCAGCGTTAGCAGCATTATGGGGCGAAGTATCGCCTACACAACGTGATATGTTTTTGGCTGCGTTACCACATCTTATGGGGGTTGCGGGACGTTTAGATCGTATTGTGACGCTTGAGGGCGGAATGCCTGTGTTTACGGATTATGCACATACGGCAGAAGCGATCGCTAATGTGTTAAAATCGTTGCGCCCACATGTAAAAAAAGATTTGTGGATTGTGTTTGGGTGTGGTGGTGATCGAGATACATCTAAACGTTCAAAGATGGGTGCGGTGGCGGCGCAGTTTGCAGATAAAATAGTGGTTACAGATGATAATCCTAGAAGTGAAGACCCTGCGATGATTCGTAGCGCGATTATGAAAGCCGTGCCACATGCAAAAGAGATAGGTTCACGGGTAGATGCTATTGCCTATGCCATGGAAAATATGCACGTTGGTGATGTACTTGTGGTAGCGGGTAAAGGGCATGAAACAACACAGATAATCGGTAATACCGAACATTATCATCATGATGGCGAAACTATACTTGAAATTGCCGCTCGCTTACCGTTATATCCAATGGAATAAAGTTTTTTCCGTCGTAAGGTTTCGGTTCATGTAGATTTATCTACATGTCATTTTGCCTTACTTGGTAAGTTCTATTCTTAATTGAGTATATAAAGAGAGTCATGAAGGTACTTTGGACAGATAAACATATTGCCGAAGCGACAGGTGGGGTTGTGTACTCTAGCTGGCAGGTTGGTCGTGTGGTCATTGATAGTCGTCACGTTCAAGAAGGCGATTTATTTGTTGCTGTCAAAGGTGAGCATCATGATGGGCATGCTTATGTGGCGCAGGCGTTTGAACGCGGGGCTGCTGCTGCCGTGATTCAATACATGCCACCTCATGTTCAAGATACTTCTCGTTTGGTGACTGTGCCTGATACGTTGAAAGCGTTAGAGGATATTGCGCGTTACGCTCGCGCTCGTTCACGGGCAAGGGTGATTGCGGTGACGGGGAGTGTTGGTAAAACAGGGACAAAAGATGGGTTGGCGATCATGCTTGCAGGCATGGGTAAGATTCATGTGACGGCTGGTAATCTTAATAATCATATTGGTGTGCCTCTTACTTTGGCTAATCTTCCTGAACATACGAATTATGCTGTGATTGAAATGGGAATGAATCATGCGGGTGAGATTCGTACGCTTACCAAAATGGTACGTCCTCATGTTGCTGTGATTACCTCTGTGCAACCCGCTCATATGGAATTTTTTGATTCTGTAGAGGCAGTGGCAGATGCCAAAATGGAGATTGCTGAAGGTTTGGTGGAGCATGGTGCGTTGATTTTACCTGCGGATAGCGCGTATTATTCACGTATGAAGTCGCGTGCTGCTGAGTTGGGTATTGAGCGTGTTTACAGTTTTGGTGAAGAAGGGCATGCTGATTTTCGTTTGATGATGTATCGTTTGCAGCATGGTGCATCGGAAGTGCATGCCATGCTGCGGGGGCGTCCGTTTGCTTATCGTTTTGGTGCTATAGGTTACCATTGGGGTATTGCTTCGCTTGCAATGATGGGTGTGATTGATGTTCTAGGTGCAGATTTGAAAAAAGCAGAGATGGCGTTGCCTTATTTCAGAGAGCCAATTGGGCGCGGGCGCATTAGCAAGGTAACACTACCGCAAGCTGGTATATGTACTATGATCGATGATAGTTATAATGCAAGTCCTGCGGCAATGCGTGCGGCGTTTATTAAGTTGCGTGATGTGTATGATATGAATGGTGCGCAAGGGCGTATGGTCGCTGTTCTTGGTGATATGTTGGAGTTGGGTGTTGATGCAGATAAGTGTCATCAAGAGATTGCGGATGATATTCTTGGTCGAGGTGTGCATGTTGCGTTGCTTGCAGGTAAGCATATGAAGTCACTGTATGATATTTTACCGCGTGAGGTGGAAAAATATTGGGCGGTGGATGCTGCGTCCTTGCTGCCTTTAGTGCGTTTACATCTTGCAGATGGTGATACGGTGTTGATTAAAGGATCTCATGGCAGCCATATGTATGAGCTTGCGACTGCGCTTTCTAACCCTATCAAAGAGGTTGTTTCGGATGCTGTATAATCTTTTGTATCCGTTTGCGGACTATGTGCAGTTTTTAAATCTGTTTAAATATATTACTTTTCGTAGTGCAGGCGCAGCGTTAACTAGCCTTGTTTTTTGTTTTGTCTTTGGGCCAAGCTTGATTCGTTGGTTGAAAGTTAAACAAGGTAAAGGTCAACCGATTCGTGAGGACGGCCCTGAGACGCATTTGCTTACTAAAAAAGGTACGCCGACCATGGGTGGGGTGATGATTCTTGCGTCGATGGTGCTTTCGACATTGTTGTGGGCGGACATTAAAAATCCCTATGTGTGGATTGTGTTGTTTGTGACGATTGGGTATGGCGTGATAGGCTTCGTTGATGATTTTTTGAAGGTTACAAAACGTAATACGAAAGGGCTTAATGGTCGGATGAAATTGATTGGGCAGTTCAGTATTGCTCTTGCCGCGGGGATTTGGATTCAAACGCTTGCGCCTGCGGGGATGTCTCAACATGTTGCGATTCCCTTTGTTAAGGACTACATGCTCAATATTGGCTTTTTGTATTTACCCTTTGTGATGATGGTTATGGTAGGGGCATCTAATGCGGTCAATCTTACTGATGGTTTGGATGGTTTGGCGATTGTACCAATTATGATTGCACTGACTTGCTTTTCTCTTATTGCCTATATTGTAGGAAATGCTCATTTTTCTGAGTATTTACAGATTCATGGCGTGGCAGGAACGGGTGAGCTTTGTGTGTTATGTTCAGCGTTTGTAGGGGCTGGGCTTGGTTTCCTTTGGTATAATGCGCCGCCAGCGATGGTATTTATGGGCGATACAGGTAGTCTTGCTTCTGGCGGAGCGATTGGTGCAATCAGTGTGATCACACGTCATGAACTGGTGCTTGCTATCATTGGTGGTCTATTCGTTGTGGAAGCGTTGTCGGTGATTGTGCAGGTGGCATCGTTTAAGTTGACAGGTAAACGCGTCTTTCGCATGGCACCTATCCATCATCATTTTGAAAAATTAGGTTGGGCAGAACCAACCGTGGTGATTCGTTTTTGGATTATCGCTTTTATTCTTGCTCTTATAGGGTTATCAACCCTCAAAATCCGCTAGGTATCGTATGATAAAATTAGATTTTCTAACTGGCAAAACTGTCGGTGTGCTAGGGCTTGGTAAGGCAGGTAAAGCGGCGGTAGAGGCCTTGATTGCTTCAGGTGCAAAGGTTTTTGTGTGGGATGATAAGGCCGTGGGTGACGGGTTGCCTGTGGGTGTTCAGTTTTTGTCGCCGAGTGAGTGGGCGTGGTCGGAGATGGCATGCATGGTGATGAGTCCGGGGATACCTTATACATATCCAACGCCGCATTCCGCGGTAGTGCTTGCACAGCAAGCAGGCGTGGAGGTTTTGGGTGAGGTGGAATTGCTGGCACGGGCATGTCCTGACGCAACATTGGTCGGGATTACGGGTACGAATGGTAAATCTACGACGACCGCGTTGATAGGGCATATTTTGACGTTGGCGGGTAAGCAGGTAGAGGTGGGCGGCAATCTTGGTACGCCAGCACTTGCCCTTGCGCCACTTGGTAGTGAAGGGATTTATGTTATTGAAATGTCATCCTATCAGTTAGATTTGGTGCGTTCGGCGCGTTTTCACGTTGCATGCTTGATGAATATTACTCCTGATCATTTGGATCGTCATGGCGGGATGGAAGGCTATATTGCGGCGAAAAAGCGTATTTTTGCATGGCAAAAGCCCGAAGATGTCGCGGTAATAGGTGTGGATGATGTTTATGGGGTGGTTATTGCAAAGGACTTGGTGCAAAAAGTTCGTGTTGTACCTGTTTCTGTGCATAGTGTTGAACAGTTGAATCTGTCGCATTGTACTTCTTTGCAGGGGTTACATAACCGTCAGAATGCGCTGGTAGCACGTGCAGTATGTCGTGCGCTTGGCGTGAGTGAGGCGGTGATACAACATGGTTTTGAGTCTTATGTTGGTTTGCCACATCGTATGGAATGGCTCGGGGAGAAGCGTGGTGTGTTGTTTGTCAATGATTCAAAAGCGACCAATGCGGATTCTACTGAGAAAGCATTAATGACCTATGATCATGTCTATTGGATTTTAGGCGGGCTTGCCAAAGCGGGTGGGGTTGAGCCTTTGATTGCGTATTTCAAGCGTGTGCGTCATGCCTATGTGTATGGTCAGGATGCGAAGATTTTTGCAAATACTTTAGAGGCAAATCACGTCGCGTTTACGCGTACGGAGACCATGGAAATAGCGACAAAACTTGCTGCTGAGGCTGCGTTTATAGCAGGAGATGGCGTGGTATTGCTTTCACCAGCAGCAGCGTCGTTTGATCAGTTCACGGGTTTTGAGCAGCGCGGTGATAGGTTTAAGGCATTAGTGGCGGAGCTTTAGGTGTTTGCTTTTTCGCTAAAGGATGCTTGGTGAATACTACTTCCTTGAGATGTTTTGTATCAACATGGGTATAAATTTGTGTTGAAGAAATATCGCTGTGTCCGAGTAGCTCTTGAATAACACGCAGGTCTGCTCCCCCTTCGAGTAAATGGGTGGCAAAAGAATGACGTAATGCATGAGGATGAACCTTTGTGGGGTCAAGCCCTGCATCTTGTGCTAATTCTTTGAGAATTTGTCCAAAGCGTTGGCGGGTCAAGAAGCCTTCTTTGCAAGGGGAAGCGAAGAGATAGTCCTTGTCTTGGTGTGGGGTTTTGGGGGTGATGAAATTGTCTCGGTAGGGCATATAGGTTTTAAGGGCTTCGACGGCACGATCATGTAGTGGGGCGATGCGTTCTTTGCCACCCTTGCCGCGGATGAGTACAAAATGGTAGCGTCTGCCATCAGGCATGGTGTCATAGTGGAGCTGGCTTTTACGTAAGGCAACCAATTCGGACACACGTAATCCACTAGCGTAGAGGATTTCGAGGAGGGCGCATAAGCGTTTGCCTTCGGGTCGTTCATCATGAGCAATGGCTTCGAGTAACAGTGTTATTTCCTCCTTGCTGAGTATATTGGGAAGGTTTCGGGTAATTTTTGGACCCTCTAGGTGGCGTGCTGGGTTATCGGTACGGTATTGTTCACTGATAAGAAAGCGAAAAAATTGACGTATGGCACTGCGTTTGCGAGCAATCGTACTTGATGCAAGCTTATGCGTTGAAGTAAGGGTTGCTATATAGCGTGTTAGGTCTGCTTCGGTGCAGTCACTATTGCTATGTCCATGGGTGAACAGATAGGCATGAAAATCGTTTAAATCTCGTCGGTAAGCTTCCAGCGTGTGCTTGGAGGCATCTTTCTCTGACTGCAAGCTTAGGAGAAAATCATCAATCCAATCTTTACGCATCGTTAGTCAGCTTTTTTAGAAGTAGATGCACTGTGGTTGGTTTTGGATGTTTTTGCGTGGCCCTTGATTTGTTGTACGCGGCATGACCAGACGCGTGCGCGTTTAAAGGTCGTGGTGACATAAGAAATAATGATCTTGCCGCCGCGTTGCTCGCATTCTTCTCTGTCTTGCGCGGTATAAAGTGGTTGAGATCTTTTATTTTGATTTGTGTAGCGCGAAGAGGTTGTTGAGTTCTGTGATGTTGGTTTCCAGCGGGGAGAAACGGCACGTGTAGTGGTTTTATTACTCTGTGAGTTTGTGTTGATGCGCGTTCTTGAGGTTATTTCGCCAGCATAGAGAGAGGGAGATATAAAGGCAAAAACAAGGCAAAGAGCCGCGACTATCATTGAATGTTTGTTTAATGAAGATGTATTCATGGTATAATCCTCTTTGTGAAGATAGCAGTTTATCAGTCTGTATATAAAAAGCCAAATATTTCAGCGATATTTGACGTAAATCAAGGAGGTGAACGGTCATTTAGAGGATGGGTAACATCAGTGTAATTAGATATATCGTGGAATTATGGGACAAAGTCAGCAGGAGGCGTTGCGCGCTCTTAAGGTGCCGCGTTATACGAGTTATCCCACCGCGCCACATTTTGATGGTGCAATTGATGGTGACGTGGTGGCGCGCTGGCTATCTGTGATGCCTGAAGGAAAAAAAATCTCTCTGTATTTTCACATCCCTTACTGCCGCGAAATGTGTTGGTTTTGCGGGTGCTTCACCAAGGTGACCAAAAGCGATAGTGTGATTGTTAAGTATGTTGCGTTGCTTACGCGAGAGATTGCGATGGTCGCAGAGAAATTGGGTAAGTGTGCTGTTTCTCATATCCATTTTGGGGGTGGGTCGCCTACTATTTTAGCCCCAGCCTTGTTTCTAGAAATTATGGATGTGGTGGGACGTTCTTTTGATGTGTTGCCTGATGCGGAGATCGCAGTGGAAATCGACCCGCGTACGTTAAGCGAGGCAAAGGTTGCGGCTTATGCTAGTGCGGGCGTAAATCGTGTGAGTATGGGTATTCAGGATTTTGATGAGAAAGTGCAGGTAGCGATTCATCGCATTCAGCCTTATCATGTTGCCCATCAAGCGGTTATGTGGCTTAGAGAATATGGTATCGATCGTATCAATTTGGATTTGGTATATGGCTTGCCACATCAGACAGTGAATAGCGTCAGGGATACGGTGGAATTGACCGTCACGCTTAAGCCTCAGCGCATTGCTTTATTTGGCTATGCACATGTGCCATGGATGAAAAAACATCAGCGTTTGATTGACGAGGCATCGCTTCCTGATGGTGGGGTGCGTGCGCAGATGTTGGAGTCCGCATCGGTGCAATTGGTCGCTGCGGGGTATGAGACGATAGGGTTTGATCATTTTGCTTTGCCAGATGACGCACTTTCTATTGCCCAGCGTGAGAAGCGATTACATCGTAATTTTCAAGGTTATACAACAGATGAGGCCGAGACGTTGATCGGGTTTGGTATTTCGTCGATTGGGCATTTGCCACAAGGCTATGTGCAGAATATGTCGGATATTCATGCCTATGAGAAGGCATTGAACGCTGGCAATTTACCTATTGTGCGAGGTTTTGCATTGACGGAAGATGATCGTCTGAGGGCAGAGATCATCGAAGGGTTGATGTGTAATTTTGAGATTGATCTTGGGCTGATGGCACAAAAATATCATGTGACATTGCAAAAATTCGATGTTGAATTAGCGCGGATGAACATATTGGAACAGCAGGGATTGGTAATATGCGAAGGTGATGTTATTCGCGTTACATCGGAAGGGCGCGCACTGGTACGGGTGGTGGCGTCTGTTTTTGATGTGTATTTGGAGCAGAGTGCAGCGCGACATTCGGTGGCTGTTTAGTCTCTTTCTCACTCTAAAAATGTCTCATTTTTAAGTGGAATGACTATATTATTTCGCACATAATAGTAAAAATGGCTGACGACGAGAATGGGAAAATGCGTCGATGGATGTAGTATCACTCAAACAATTTTATTCTTCTGCGCTTGGGCAGAATGTACTGCGGCATGTTACTTATGCAATTCGTCGCCGTTGGGCATCATGTGCGGGGGATTCTTTGCTTGGGCTTGGTTATACGATGCCCTATCTTGACGTATTGCGGGGAGATAGCGGTGAGGTATATGCGTTCATGCCTGCGGATCAAGGAGCAATTTTTTGGCCTCACGCTGAAAAGGGGCGGGTGGCAATGGTAAGTGAACATGCTTTGCCGCTGCAAGAATCAAGTGTGAAACGTGTTGTGTGCGCACATGTGTTGGAACATACGCGGCAGGTGCAGGAGACGCTGGAAGAAATATGGTATGTGTTAGAGGCTGGTGGGCGTGCATTGATGATTGTGCCGCAGCGGCGTAGTTTTTGGGCGCGTACCGCGGCGACTCCGTTTGGTTTTGGACAGCCGTTCAGCCTTATGCAATTACATTATTTGGTTACGCAAGCGGGATTTACTTATGTAGGGTATACCAGCGCGTTGTATGCACCACCCTTGCGTTGGCGTTGGTTGCTCTCATGTTCTGCTGTTTTAGAAATGCTGGGTCGGCTGCTTTTACCAGGGTTTGGTGGTGTACTTGTTATGGAAATAGAGAAGCAAATTTATGCTACCTTGCAAGAGCCTGTGCGTGCGGAGAGCAGGGGGTTATTTACGCCGCTTCGCATACCGTCTGCAACGGCTTCCACATTAAGTTCTAGCAATCACCCTTAATACATGTTGCTTGTAAGACGGTATCTACCGTGAGAATTTGTGGTAGTAATATGGGTTCGCCGTGTGGTGGGTAGAACACATAGACGGGAACACCTTGTCTGCCGAGACTCCGCAGATAACGAGTGATGTTATCGTCTTTGCGTGTCCAATCGGCGGTGAGTACGGTAATATTTTGATTCTTGAAATGAGTACGTATTTGTTCACGTGATAGGGTGCTGGCTTCATTAACTTGACAAGTTAAACACCAGTCCGCCGTTGCATCTACAAAGACTGCGTTACCGTTTTGACGGAGTGATTGTAAAGTTTTTTCATTGAATGATTGGTTAGTAAATGTGTTGCTGCTCGTCGTGAGTGCTGGGAGTTGGTTTAGCTGGTTTGTGGCGTAGGCAATAGCAATAAAACTAAGTGTTAGCAAGATGGTTTTGATGAGTTTGTGGGTGAGATGTGTGCCTACCCATACCGCGAAGGCGGTTAAAATCAAGATGGCCATGGCGGGGGCAAGGGCATAGGAGCATGCTCCACGTACCATGACCCATAGCAGCCATGCCACAGTGGCAAACATAGGAAAAGCAAGACATTGTTTGAAGGTGATCATCCATGCACCCGCTTTAGGGATGAAGCGACGTAATGCAGGAATGACACTGATAAGGAGATAAGGGGCTGCCATCCCAAATCCTAAACTTTCGAAAATGAGCATTGCACCCAGAGGGCTTTGGGTGAGGGCAAATCCTATTGCAGGTGCCATGAAGGGAGCTGTACAAGGAGTGGCTGCGAGTGCTGCTAACGCGCCTGTGAAAAAACTGCCTACGGGGTTATCTTGTGCGGTAAGGTTATGACCTAATGTGCCGAGTAGATCAGGCAGAGTAAATGCGCCAATGAGGTTGAGTCCGACGAGCATCATGATGATAGCGAGTGCCGTTACAAAATAAGGGGATTGAAGTTGGAAACCCCAACCAATAGAACTGCCTGTTTGCTGGATGAGGACAAGTGTGACGCCGAGGATGGTAAAACATGTGAGTACCCCCAGTGTATAGGCTATTCCATGTTTGAGAGCCGTGGTGCGACTTTGTGTGGCCTTGTAGGTGAGTGAAATGAGTTTGAGCGATAAGACAGGCAATACACATGGCATCACATTGAGTACTAGGCCGCCTAGGAGGGCGAGTAAAATGACATTAAGAAATTGGCCAAAGTCGAACTCTTTTTGAAGATTGTCTGTGATTGGTGGTGCTTGTGTGTGGGGGAGGGAGTTTGTAGTGGCGGTCGTGCCTTGGGTTGCGTGAAGTGACCACGAGGTTGTGGTGTTTTGTTGCGTGAGGATAATCACTGCGTCTAAGGCATTAACCTGTTTGGAAGTACTTGTGTTGAGCGTAATATCTAATGCGTTTTCATGTTCTATAAAGCTTACAGGTGGAGTGCTTTTGAGGGTATTTTCAGTAATAGGGAAAAGATCGACATGCGATATTGTCCCTTTTGGCAGAGATGTGCGCGGGATGGAGAGGATAATCTGTGTGTTGCTATGTGTGAAATAAGCTGATTGTGTCAATGGTTTGGGAGTGTTTGTGAGGGCGGTCTTGAGGATGGTCTGGTGGTGGGAGTTGAATGAGGTGGTCGCTGAGATAGGAAGGCTGAGTATTAGGTCGGCGGTTTCAGGAATACAGCTATCTTTGCACGCCAACCAAGTTGCTTGTGCTTTGATGGTTATTGGGGTGGTAAGTGGACGTGTGATGGTGAGCGAGAAGGGCAGCGTGATATCACCGCTGTAGCCGTAACTGGTGATGTCACCTGTTGCGAGGCGTGAGGGCATGGGCCATAAAATTTCTGAGGCAGTCACGCCTTCAGGGAGGGTTAAGGTGACACTCGTTGCCATGCCAGAGTCGCCAGCGTTGCGCCAATAGCTGTGCCAGCCCTCAGGGTGTTTCAAGGTGAGTCCTAGTGTGAGCGTTTGCTCGTTTTTGGTCAGTGTATCTTTGTCACTGATGAGAGAGGCTGTGATGATTTGGGGGGTAATCGGGATGCTTTCACGCGCCGCGACATCACTTTTTGCAAAGTTGAAGAGAGTAAGAATTATAACAATGAGAATAAAATGCTTCATGTGAGCATTATGGCAAATTTATAAGATGCGTCTATAAAAAAATCCCCCCGCCAATCAGCGGAGGGATTTTGTGATTCCAAAAGAGCTGGAAGGAAAAGAAATTACTTCTTTTCTTCTTCTTTATGCTCGTCTTTTTTCTCATCTTTATGCTCTTCACCAGCAGCAGCTGCATCAGCAGCAGGAGCAGCGGTAGCTTCAGCAGCAGGAGCAGCAGCTTCTTCAGAAGCAGATGCGTTAGCAACGAACGCGCCAGAAACTACAACCATAAGGCACAACAAAGAAAGAACTTGTTTCATGTTAGTCAACTCCAAAAAAGTTACATGTGCTTCTGAGGATTTATTCACCACGACATCATCGCCAGAACACAGGCGTTGCAACCGCCGCTAACGTGAGTATGCGGTTTCAAATCTGCTCGCAAGCGGAAAGAAAAAGAATAGTAAAATGGCGTGTAGGAAGACAGCGAGGAGAATTAATATGTTGTATTTATGCAACATATTAGGGTAGTGTGAGTGTATAGAAGGAGAGGTTGATGATGATTTCTTTTGTTTATTGCATTGCAATATAACGATAATTTGTTTTTTGATAGTGCGAGGTGGCATCATAAAGTAGATTTATTTTTAGCAGTAAGTGCTTGTAAATATAAAGCCATAGATTGTTTTTAAGAGGAGGCGGCGTTTGTTTGGTTGAACAATCATTCAATGCCTTTTTGCTCTGATAAATGACTATAGTATGAGTGCTTGTTGATCTTTTAACCATGTGCAGAACAGCTCAAAAGCTTTTGCACGGTGGCTGATCGCATGTTTAGCTTCAGGATTCATTTCTGCAAAGCTATGGCTGTAACCTTGCGGAATAAAGATGGGGTCATAGCCAAATCCTTTGTCGCCGCGAGCGGGAAAGGTCAGTGTGCCAGAGACCGTGCCTGTAAAATGCCATGCCCTGCCGTCAGGAAGTGCCAATGCTAATACACAGATGAAAGAAGCGGATGCACCTATAGGGTTAATGCCAACAGACTGCACTTCATCATAAATTCGTTCACTTGCGATATTGAAATCTTTGTTTTTTCCAGCCCAGCGGGCAGAATAGATGCCAGGTGCGCCTTCAAGCGCATCGACGGCAAGTCCAGAATCATCAGCAAGTGCAGGAAGTCCTGCTGCTTGTGCTGCGGCGTGTGCTTTGAGTAAGGCATTGGCAATAAAAGTCTCACCTATTTCTTCTGGTTCATCCAAGCCAAGCTCTCCCGCAGAGATCACAGGGATGTTGAGTGGCGCGAGAATATCCGCAATTTCACGCAATTTTCCTTGATTATGGGTGGCAATGACGAGCTTTTGGGTCATGATCAAAGTCCTAATGCTTCATTTTGAAGACGGGTCAGTTCCAGTGAGGCCTCTTTGGCGAGTGAGAGTAGTGTAAAGAATTCTTGTTCGCTAAAACTATTTTTTTCCGCGGTACTTTGAATTTCTATCATGTTACCGTTGCCTGCAAGGACAAAATTGGCATCAACATCCGCATTACTATCTTCGCTGTAATCCAGATCAAGCAAAGCTTTACCCTCGACAATGCCGCATGAGATAGCACAGACGGAATGGGTCAAAGGATGAGTGGTGATGAGTTTTTCTGTAAGCATAAATTGGCACGCTTGATGGAGGGCAATATACGCACCTGTGATGGACGCGGTACGTGTGCCACCATCGGCTTCTAAGACATCACAATCAATGGTGATTTGGCGTTCGCCTAGCGCATGAAGATTACATACCGCACGTAGCGAACGACCAATTAAACGTTGGATTTCTTGGGTGCGTCCTGATTGCTTGCCTTTAGCAGCTTCACGTGGATTGCGCGTGCCTGTGGAGCGAGGTAACATACCATATTCTGCGGTGACCCAGCCTTGCCCTGTACCGCGTAGAAAGCTAGGTGGGTGACTTTCTAAGCTTGCTGTGCAAAGCACCTTGGTGTTACCAAAGCTGACGAGGCATGATCCTTCAGCGTTGCGGCTAATACCCGCTGTTAATGTTACAGGGCGTAGCCCGTTATAGGGCCTATCAAAACTACGGGTATGGGTCATGCTTTATATCCTATGCTTTCAACAAGTTTGTTGGATGAATGTTCAATGGAATATTGTAGGCGTGTCATAAAAATATCGCGGTCTAATCCCGCCTCGATAGGAGGCAGAAAGGTAATGGTAATGCATCCAGATTTTTTTAAGAACGCGTTGCGTGGCCAAAATACGCCAGCATTAAGGGCGACGGGGGTAACAGGGATGTTCAGCATGGCATAGAGTGCCGCGATTCCTGCTTGATAATCCGGTGCTGCACCAACAGCGCGGCGTGTACCTTCAGGAAAAATGATGATTTGCCGCTTTGCACTGAGATGTTTTTTTGCAGCGGTAACTAATGTGCGTATGGCACTTGTACCTGCTTTGCGGTCGATGGCAATACAGGCGATCTTGTGTGTGAGGTAATAGCCAAAAACAGGGAGGTTTAAGAGTTCTTTTTTGAGGACGTAAACGGGGGTATCCACAAGCAACCAAAAAATGATGGTTTCCCATGCGGATTGGTGTTTGACAGCGTAGAGAACCGCCCCCTCACGTTGGAGATATTCCTTGCCTTGTATCTCGAAGCGAATGCCGCAAAGTATGCGTAGCATGACCATGACGCCTCTTGCCCACGTCCTACCTACCCCATGGGTAGCAATGCGTGCGATACAGAGCGAGGGAATAAAAAGAATCATGCCGATGCATGGCATCCACAGTATGTAGAAAAGATTGAAAAGCAGCGAACGAATGATGGTGATAGGCTGCATTGGTTAGATACCTAAACGGATAGCGAGATATTTCATGTATTCACTAAAAATAAGACGTAATGTACCAGCATGATTCCACCATGTTTCACGATGAAAATTTTCAGGTAATACGGGTTCAGGGATAATTTGTACTTTGGGAATGCGTGGTTCAATTTCGAGTAATGCACGCGGCATATGGTAGTTGGCGGTAACGAGGCGGATGGATTTGATATGTTGTTGTATGACAAAATCATGTACTTCTGTCGCGTTGCTACGTGTGTCATCTGCGCGATGTCCTAATATTATCAAAGAGCGCATTTTTCTTAGCTGAGCTTGTTGTTTTGCGGTGCCGCCATGCGCCGTGATAAGACTCTCCTTGGTAATGCCTTCACCAACACCGCTGATAAAGAGACTACTGCCTTTGTTGTCGAGTAAGAGTTCAAATCCTTTGTGAATACGGTCGCTGCCACCCGTTAATACAACGATAGATTCGCTGATTTGTGCCGTTGGCTTCACATCTGCTTTGCCAGCAATCTGATTGATAAACAATGCAAGGCCTGTTGCCCAGAGGATTAAAATTATGATAAATAATGTTTTAAGCATGATTATGAGGGGGGTAATGGTTGATGATGTGTAAGGCAGCTTCCATCAGATTGGCGCAAATTGTCACGGGTTGCAAGTTTTTGATGTCGTTTTCTTCGATGAGTGTTGCGCCTTTGCCTGTGCGTAGTAAAATACGTGGGCAATGGGCAGTGTAGGCAGCTTGTAGGTCGCGCAGCGCATCTCCTATCATGGGCGTTTTTTCTGCCTGTGTGTTAAATTGACGCAGAGCTTCTTCTAACATACCTGCGTTGGGCTTGCGGCGGTGAGTTGGGTGGTCTGGGTGATCATAGCAACTGTAAATGGCATCAATATCACCACCTGCTTCGCGGATGGCTGTCATCATGTGATGGTGAATATCGTGTAAGGTAGTTTCTGTCATCAAACCTTTACCAATCGCAGATTGGTTGGTGACAATGGCAATGGCATATCCTGCTTGGTGAAGGGTAGCGATAGCTTCTTTTGCATGTGGTATAAATTGAAACTGTGACCATGCTATTACGCCGTTGGGTGAGATATCTTCGTTAATCACGCCGTCGCGATCGAGCAATATGAGGGGGCGTGTCATGGAGTTAATGCAGTTTGAGCAGCATTTGTCGTACGGTCATTTGTACTGCCAGTGATACGCAGGCGACCATACTGATGGGAATGCACATCATCATCACAACGAGACTAAAGGGGAGGTGTATATCTTGAAGAGAAAGGCTTGGAATATGACCAAGTAGTTGATGCGAAGCGATAAATAATCCTGCGGCAACGACTATTCCTGGAATACCGCCTTTAAGGGTCATAGTAATAGCATTGATTTGGAATTGGCGGGAGATGTAGTCATCTCGTGCGCCAATGCGATGAAGCAGACGTACAATAGGGAAGTGAAGTTGTACGCTAGCGCGAGTGATTAAGAGTACAATCACAATGGCAGAAATGAGTACAAGACCTGCAATGCTATAAAGTGTGAATTGGACGCTTTTGGTTAGTTGATTGAAATCCGCAATCCATTTTTCATAGCCATCAATGACCATGCCTGGCCATGCGTCTCCTAACATGGTACGCATACGCTCAGGGGTCATTTCACCTTTATCGACGGACTCTGCTCTAAGTTTGACGTCAATAATGGCAGGTAGAGGGAGACCCGCAATACCTTTACTCGTGCCTAGCCATGGCGATAGAAGTTCTTTAGCATTGGTTTCACTGACCAAGCTTGCTTCTGCGACGCTTGAGAAGCTTCGGAGTTTTTCGACAAGTTTCTCGGCGGCAGGACGTTCGTTACCTTCATCATAGGGAAGTTGTACTTGCATGCGGTAGGCTAAATCTTTTTGATTGTCTTGTACTAAACCGCCTAGCACAATCCCTATCGCCATCAAGAAACCAGTGAGTGCGGTCATCACAGCAATTACCCATGGGAGGTAGCGGTTGGCGTCCTCGCGGTCAAAAGGCAGGTCAGGGCGAGGAAAAAGCTGCATGAAAACCTTGTTTATGCTTGAGTATCAACATGTCCTGCGCTTGGGCGTGATACACACACCATGGCAGGCTGGAGGAGTCTATCGTGGATGATATAGCCTGCTTGTAGAACTTGCAAGATAGTTCCTGCAGGATGTTCGTTATCATCAATTTGTGCCACGGCCTGATGATGATTATGGTTAAAGATTTCACCTTGTGGCCAAATGCGTTTGACGCCATGACGTTCTAAGGTGGATGTCATTTCGCGTAGGGTCATGTCTAGACCTTGTGCAAGATTTTCTATGGCTTCGTTGCTGCCACGAAGTTCGGGGGTGATACTACCAATAGCGCGGTAAAGATTTTCGATGACACTACTTAAGTCACGAGCAAAGCCTGTGACGGCATATTTACGTCCTTCATCAAGGTCGCGTTGACCACGACGGCGGACGTTCTCGGTCTCGGCCACGGCGCGTAGGAGCTGGTCTTTAAGGGAGACGATTTCTTCTTGTAACACGGTTTCTTGTGACGGGGCAACGATTTCAGGAACAAAAGGAGATTCGTTCTGTTCTTTATCCGCTTGGAACGCATCCGCAATATCCTGTGCCGCTTTTTGCATGGCTAACGCTTCTTGTTTAGCACTATTTTCTTCAGCATTGGTATCTTGTGCAAGTGAAGCTGCATTGTCCATCATGTTTCAGTCCTCTTTTTGAAATATAGCACTTTTGCTCTATACTGATACATGTTCGTATCAGTATAGAGCAAAAGTAGCTATCAAGCATGTAGGATGCTTGCGGACAAAAATCAAGAGCGCAAATGGAATTAATTACCAGAAACTACCGCACACGCGATGCCATCACGGCGTAGTTGTTCACATGCATTGACTGCGCTTACGCTTGAACCAAATGGTCCTGCACGTAGGCGGTAACGTCCTGATGTTGCACTGGAGAAGCGAGGGTTGATAATCTGCTCTGATACCCCTGCAAATGTTGCCTCATGCGACGCTTTCATGGTTTCCCACTCATTTTGTGCAGCGACAGGGCTGCTAAAAGAACCGAGCTGGATATAATATGTGCTTTGTGAGCTGAGTCCTAACGGTTTCCAGCCTGATTCGAGTTGATGTTTGCGTTGATAGTAGCGTCCTGTGCTGCCATAACGTGAACTTGATGGAGTTTTTGCAGCCGATGAATCGCCAAATTCTTTGATGCTTTTGCAATGAAGTTGTTCAGTTTCTGTTGCTTTGCATAGAGAACGAATAGCATCATTAGAGTTAAAAGGACCAACGCGAAGAGACATTTGTTCGGTCGTACGATATTTCATGAATGGCTTGGTGACGCGAATGCGCAGCCCCACAGGTAGGTCTGTTGCGCGTTCGCGTAGCGTCTGCCAATAGCTCAGTGCTGCATTTTGATTTGGGAAATAGCTAATCTCTGCCCAAAGATTGGCGGTGCTTAAGGTTTGGCTTGGATAACCATAGCGTTCGGCGTCTGGCGTAGCATTAAAATCAGCGCGTATTTCAGGCTGTGCTGCGGTAGATAGTGGCACGCGGATCGCTTCCTCAACCTCAACTTTTGCATCGGTAGGGTTTTCTACGCGGGGCATTGCGTCTGGCTCAGTGCGAAGCAGAGAGGACGGTGTTGTTTCTGTTCGTTTTACTTCTGTGGTCACAGGTGTTGGCAAAATATGTGGGGCAGATTGGGTTTGAGTCAACCATGGCAATGGTGCATGGGCATCAGTTATTTTTTTGATGTTATCCTGAGTGGCTTTGCTATCTGATTGCGCTGCTTTGAATGGAGAAGATATCGGCGTGGCAGGTGTTGGTGCTATGGATTTTGGTTTTGCCGAAGTGGTAGCAATGATTTTCGGAGCAGGAGAAGCGAGGGTCTTTGCTTCTTGTTTGTTCTCTGAGGCAGGGACTTCGACTGCAGCCGCAGGTTTTTCATACGTAGTGTTTTTTGCGTTACTTGTCTCTGCGTCTGCTTTCTTGCTGAGAGAGTTAAGCAGACTCACTGTCTCGGTAGGAATAGAAGAAACATCATCTTCAATTTTGAACTTGGGTTGTTCTAATGGTTTGGCGATAGACGGCAGCGGAGGCAAAGTTTCATTCTTGGCTTTTTCTGATGTGATGTTTGTGGTAATAGGTTTTATTGCCTCATCGGATTTTTTTTCTTCTTTTTTAGTGGTCGGTGCGACCTCTTCATTAGTGGTTGCTTGCGCAAACATTGCTTCGATCTCAGGATCTTCTGCTGCTTTTACTGCTTTTGGCAAAGCGGTCGGAGCTGGGGTTGTCTTTTCAGTTTCAGTGTGTGGTGTTTTCTCGGCTTCAACTTTAATAACTTTTGGTTGTGTTGAGTCCTCTTGTTTTGTGACAATGGTAGGCGCAGTAGCAGCTTGTACTACATGAGGGATCGTAGGTTTTGGCGTTGGCACGTGTGCTGGAACGGGGATCGCCGCCGCAGCGACTTGAGGCAATGCCGCAGGTTTTGCGCTGGCAGACTCCACCACAGGCTTCGTCACGGGGATTTTTACTTCTTCATTATGCTTATCCATGGCGGCAGCTGTTTTGGGTGCTGCTTGTTCCGTTTTTTCGGCTTTTTCAACCTTTTGAGGTTTAGAGGTTGCTGTCTCAGGCATAGACACAGGCTTGACTGCTGCGCTTGCTGGTGCGTTTTGAATGACGGCGGTTTCTACTACATAGCATTCATAGCCAGAGACTTGCATGTCATCGCAAACGGCTTCTGCATCGCCACGACTTTTGAGCGGACCTGCTTGGGTGCGGTGGTAGGTAACGTTATCAGGTGGCATTTTGACGGTTTTAGGAATGTATCTCAACGAGCCAAACAAGTTTGGAAAACGTTTGTTGACTTTGTTCCACTGGTCAAGAGCCTGTTTTTCAGAGTCGTATGAGCCAAGCTGCACAAGGTAGGTGGTGGCAGCATTTGCATGAGGGGCATAGGTCCATGAGAGCAATGTGGTGGTGCTTACAAGCAATGCTGATGCCATAGAACGTAATGCGCGCATGATAACTCCAAAATTATTATAGTACAAATGGATAATTCCATTTGATGGGCAGTTCTTCAATGATGTGTAGGGAAAGGATACACATTGGTTAACATCTTGCGCAATGTGCAAGACCTTAGGATAATAGCAATACCGTCTAAATGTTAAAGAAAAAAGTTACGTTTTCATTAAAATCTGTATTTTCTTTCACAGGATAGCCCTATTTTGACGAAAAAATGTTTCATAGTGACAAACATGATTGTGTTGCTGGGGGAGTTGCGGTACATCTTTCGCCCTTATCATTTTATCGTGAAGAGTAATCAATTATGACGGATATCGCTTACAAAGCATGGCCCTTTGAAGAAGCTGCAAAATTGGTGGAGCGTTATAAAGCTGTGCCACCTGCGAAGGGTTATGTGTTGTTTGAAACAGGTTACGGCCCTTCGGGTTTGCCACATATTGGGACATTTGGCGAAGTGGCGCGTACGCAGATGGTGCGTCATGCGTTTTCGCAATTATCTGATATTCCTACACGTCTTATTTGTTTCTCTGATGATATGGACGGGTTTCGTAAAGTGCCTGAGAATATACCTAATCGTGAGATGATGGTAGAGCATTTGGGCAAGCCTTTGACGAAAGTGCCTGACCCGTTTGGTACGCATGATAGCTTTGGTGCGCATAATAATGCACGGTTGCGCGCGTTTTTAGATAGCTTTGGTTTTGAATATGAATTCAAGAGTGCAACGGATTGTTATACTTCAGGTGAATTTGATGCGACGTTGCTTAATATACTTAAACATTACGACGCGGTGCTGGACGTGATGTTGCCAAGCTTGGGTAACGAACGCCGCGAAACTTACAGTCCATTTTTGCCAGTATGTCCGAAAACAGGTCGTGTACTGCAAGCAAAAGTGATCAAGACGGACGCAGCCGTAGGCACAATTACTTATATTAATGATGATGGTGAAGAAGTGACGACGATGGTCACAGGTGGCGCGGTGAAATGCCAATGGAAAGCAGACTGGGCGATGCGCTGGGCGGCTCTGGGTGTGGATTATGAAATGAACGGTAAGGATTTAACGCCTTCGGTGGTGTTGTCAGCGCAGATTTGTAAGATTTTGGGTGCGCCTGCGCCTGAGGGTTTTTCGTATGAATTATTTCTTGATAATGTCGGGCAAAAGATTTCAAAATCCAAAGGTAATGGTTTGACGATAGAAGAGTGGCTTACTTATGCACCGCAAGAATCGCTTGCGTTGTATATGTTCCAACAACCGCGCAAGGCGAAGCGTCTTTATTTTGATGTGATTCCAAAAGCGGTGGATGAATACCTTACTTTTTCGCAGAAATATTTTGAGCAAGATGAAACGGTGCAGGTGGAAAATCCTGTGTGGCATATCCATTCAGGCAATCCACCAAAGTTAGAAGTAGCGGGGTTGACATTTGGTTTGCTACTCAATTTGGCGAGTGCATGTAATCCAGAAGATAAGTCTGTATTGTGGGGGTTTATTAGCAATTATGCGAAGGGTGCAACACCCGAGAACAGCCCAATGCTTGACCATTTGGCACAGTTCGCGGTGAAGTATTATCATGATTTCGTCAAGCCTGAGAAAAAATACCGCATTGCGGATGATAAAGAACGTGCGGCTTTGTTGGAGCTTAAAACCGTATTGGAAAATTGGACGGGTGGCGCGGATGCAGATGCGCTTCAAACCGAGATTTATCGTATCGGTACAGATCATGGGTTTGAGCCACTACGCGCATGGTTTTCGTGCATGTATGAGGTGTTGCTTGGTTCTACGCAAGGTCCACGTATGGGGTCGTTTGCCGCGCTTTACGGTGTGAAGGAAACGGCTGCGCTGATTGGGAAGATGCTTGGTTAATGTTGCTATGGTATAAAAAAAACTCCACCGAAGTGGAGTTTAGTGTTAGCTGCAAATCATGCACCTCCTGATGTAGGGTCCGCTGCTAGGGGTTAAAGCCTCGCAGGTCCTACAATAGTACATGGGATGTGCAGGAGGTGGAGGTTCTTTTCGAACAAAGAAATCTGCTGGTAAGTCTTTGTACCCAGGTACAACAAAACGTGGATCAACAGGTTCTTTTTTATCTTTGCAATCTCGTTCGTAGGGATTACACATGCTCGTCTCCTGACGATATGATAGCGTTCCTAGTTAAGGGTAAGGAGTGCCATCAGAATGAAAAAACCGCTGATATGTTTTACTATGAGGGAAAACCCACACAGCAAAACATACCAAGCGGGCTAGCCCTTCATCGATGAAACATTGCAAGCAATAAATTCAAAGAAGGAACGTATAGCATAACATTTATCGTGCTTGTACTCAATGGATGGCGGTCTAATGTCACACAATCTTCATAGAACGGGTTATGATGCAGTAAACTGTGTAGCGAGGTTTTTCGCTCCGACATAATCAATTTTACCCGTACCAAGTAGCGGTATTGCATCCACCACCATCACGGTTTTGGGTATGGCGAGTTCAGGGAGTTTTTGTTCCTTAAAATGCTTCATGATGGCTTCACGGTTTGCGTCTTGTTGCGTCGTGAGGAGGATAATCTGTTCACCTTTTTTATCATCAGGTAAAGTGACTGCTGCATGTAGTGCATTCGGATAGAGCTGGCTGACGGTGGTTTCTACGGCTTGGAGTGAGACCATCTCGCCTGCGATTTTGGCGAATCTTTTGGTGCGCCCCTGAATGCTGACATAGCCTTCTTCGTCAACGGTGACAATATCGCCTGTATCGTACCAGCCGTCTGTGAGGGGGTCGAGTATGCCTGCTTTTTCGGCGCGGAGGTAGCCGAGCATGACATTAGGACCTTTGACCCACAATTTGCCGCCCTCTAAGATGCCTGCGACCTCTTCAAGTTTGTAATCAATTGCAGGCATCAAGCGACCAACTGTACCATTTTTATTGTGCATGGCAGTGCCGACCGCGAGTACGGGTGCGGTTTCGGTTGCGCCGTAGCCTTCAAAAATGCGTACACCGTATTTTTCAGAATAGACTTTGCGAGTTTCTTCTTTGAGTTTTTCTGCGCCTGCAAAAATGTAGCGCAGCGAATGGAAGTCGTAAGGATGGGCGAAGCGTGCATAGCCGCTGAGGAAGGTGTCCGTGCCGAACATGATGGTGGCGTTAGTGTCATAAACGAGTTCTGGCACAATGCGGTAATGTAGCGGAGATGGATAATAGAATGCGCGTAGCCCAGAAAGTAGTGGCAAAAGTGTGCCGCCTGTGAGTCCGAAGGAATGAAACATAGGTAGGCAGTTAAAGACGATATCGGTCGGGCCAAAATCGACACGCGCTGAGATTTGGTTGCGGTTGGCTTGGATGTTGCGGTGAGAAAGCACCACACCTTTGGGTGTGCCTTCTGAGCCTGAGGTAAATAAAATAACGGCAGGGTCATCTGCGTTGGTTTTTGGTGCGTTCTGAAGGTAAGTGAAGTGTGGCATCAGTGAGGCAAGAAATCCGATGAGTTTATCTTCAAATCTGACCTCATTTCGTAAGTCTTCAAGATAGATGATAGCGATGTTTGGATTTTGCTTCAGTTCTGCAATGACCTTATCGAGTTTTGCCATTTCGATGAAGCGGCGTGAGGTGAGAATGGTTTTGATGTCTGCAGCGGTGCAGGCTGAGGCAAGCGGCGCGCTGCCTGCAGTGAAATTGAGCATGGCGGGAGTTTTGCCATAAGCGTGGAGGGCAAAAAAAGTAACAATCGTGTTGGCGGCGTTGGGTAGGAGTATGCCAATGGTGGTTTGGGCCGCGAATGTGCGCATGATCACGCGACCAAGCGTAAAGCAGCGTGTAATAAACTTTCCGTAAGAAAGAGGTTTGCGGGCAATGTCTTCAATGACCAAATGATCATAGCCATGTACGTGTATTGCATCAATCAGCGACTCAAACAACGTATGGTCATTCATGCTGGTTTCAAACATCATTTCTGACATCACATCATAGAGTTTTGCGCTTGCCATATGGCGGCGTTTGCGCCCCTTGATTTCTTCGGGTATTTTGAAATCGCAGGGTGGTAGAATGGTGAGAAACACCTTTGGACACATGCGCAGGCGTACCTTGCCGCGCAGGCGTGAAAGAGGGGTATATTGCGCGCCGTCAATGCGAATGGGAAGAATCTTTGCCCCAGCTTTATCGGCGATCATTCCAGGTCCTTCGTAGATTTTCATCAATGCACCTGTGACGGTGATGCGTCCTTCAGGGAAAATCATACATTTGCCGTCATGTTTGAGGCGGTCAATCAGGGTTTTGGTTGCCATTGGGTTGGTTGGATCGAGTGGTAGGGCATCGACTAGACTCAGCAATGGACGTATCCACCATTTTTGCGCGATATGCGAATTGATTGCAAAGGTGATTTTCTCAGGCATGAAAGCCGCAATCAATGCGGCGTCCAAAAAGGAGGTGTGATTGGCAATCAAAAGTACGCGATCACCTGCTTGTTTGTAATGCTCTAACCCATGAATTTCCACGCGGTAGAGGAGGGTGAGGAGTGAGCGGAGGATAAGTTTGAGCATATCGGAATCCTAGAGGTTTAGAGATTTTTAAATTCTCTCTCCCTTTGTGGGAGGAGTGAGTTTTGGCTGTACCAAAACAGAATCAAAAGCTTTTTAGGTACTTCTTTTGGTTATTCCTTTTATATAGGCGGCAGCAATGATGTTGAGTCCAGCAGTGAGTAAGAATACATGAGGGACTGTCCAGTGTTGCGAGAGTAAGAGCATGGTGAGAATCGCTGAGCCAACCATGAATAAAGCGTTGATGACGTTATTGGCGGCAATGATGCGGGCGCGAAGTCGTGGATCGCTATCATGCTGCATGATGGCGTAGAGTGGGACGATATAGAGACCTGCAAAACAGGCAATGCTGCCTAAATCAAAGAGGATGCGTACGCTTCCTTCTACATGGAGGAATTGGGTGAAGGTGAGGAGTCCGCCGCCGAGACTCGTGATGCTTTCTGTGGTGCTGGCAAAGTATAAATCGACACCAAAGACTGCCATGCCGAGTGCGGCGAGAGGGACATAACGGCTGGAGATGACACCTTTGAGTAGGGCGTTGCATAACCCTGAACCAATACCAATGCCTACTGAAAAGATGGTGAGCAGTAAGGTGACGACGGTTGCGTCCGCGTGGAGGGTGAGTTTGACGAAATTAGGGAATTGTGAGAGGTAGGTTGCACCTGCAAACCAAAACCACGAAATTCCTAAAATACAGCGGAAAACACGCTTATTTGCTTTAGCAAAATGGATGATATGTAGCGTTTCTTTGAAGATGTTTTTGTTGATGGATAGATGAGGGGCAGGAGCGGGGGCAACGCTAATGAAGCGGCTGGTGAGGTAGCCAAGTGTGGCAATCCCTAGCAAGAGTGCGCATAGTGGCATCATGCTGTCGGTTTGGGTGATGACGAGTCCCCCCAAAATTGTGCCTACTAAAATAGCTAAGAATGTTCCTGCTTCAATCAGCGCATTACCGGCCATCAGTTCCCCATCTTTAAGGTGTTGTGGTAAGAGTGCGTATTTAATCGGGCCGAAAAAGGTTGAATGTGTTCCCATCGCAAACAGTGCGACCATCAGTAAGGTCACGTGTTGGGTATAAAATCCGAGTGTTGCGACTGCCATGATGACAATTTCGGTGAGCTTGATGATGCGTGTGAGTTTGGCGCGATCATATTTATCCGCGAGCTGCCCTGCGGTGGCGGAAAAGAGAAAGAAAGGCAGAATAAAAATGCCTGCCGCAAGTGTGACCAGCATTTGTGTGCTGTCGCCGAGCTGCTCGGCAAGTCTGAACGTTACTAGCATGACGAGCGCGTTTTTGAGTAGGTTGTCGTTCATCGCCCCTAAAAATTGGGTGAGGAACAAAGGAGCAAAACGGCGTGTTGTGATGAGCATAATCTTTTCCTATTCGTTTTATTCCTCTTCTCTTTGTGGGAGAGAGTTAGGGTGAGAGAGATCTTTGTTTAAGTGTCCTCATTCTCAGCTTCTTTAATAATGGAGGTGAAAAGTGAGCATTTATAATACAAAACACTCTGTAATTTGTTTATCTCCCTCTGTACCAATCAATTCTAACGTACCAAGTGCAGCATTGGCTTTCAAGGCGAGGCGACTGAGTGGGTTGGCGATAGGGGATTTGAACCAATCAAATCCCTGTTTCACTTCGTTTTCTGTGAGGTTTTTAGCGCATTGTGAGCGGTGGTGGCTTTTGACTGTACAGATTGATCTGGGTAACCAACCATGACCGACACTATTGAGATAACTTTCAAAATGATTTGCGGCGGTGACATTGCCTTGATGCAGCTCGCGCACGGCATAGTCATTTTCTAAACGTTCAATTACGCAGCCCTCGCCTTCTTTTACACCAGACAAAATATAGATGACGGGTAAGGCGATTGGAACTTCACACAGCATATGTTTTGCCGTCTCATAATCAGGTGCAGTTTCAAAGACATGGCGGAGTAAATGTGCGGGAGGCAGCGCATCCGAGCGGAAAGTATCTTGGCGATTCTTGATCCAATCTGTGATGACATTACCCCAAAGATGGCGGCGCATCGGAGCTTGATTGAGAGCGCAAGCAAAGCGACCTTTAGCAATACCTGTAAACATCCCGCTCACTGCTGGCCATGTGATATTGTGGAAATCTCCCGCTATGCCTGATTGGTGAGCGACCACCATGTTTTCACCGAGTGCAGGGAATGGCCAATCAAGTACGCGGGTTAAGATGGGAGATGCGTCAAATTGGTGGACGCTGCTGGTGCAGCCCCATTCATAGCAAAGATTGAGGGCGATAATGCCTTTGGTACTCAGTGCGGCTTGGTAAGCAAAAATTTCATCTTTATAGGGATTGTTGGTTTTTTCTAACCATGACGTACCCAATTTATCACCGATAGGTAGGAGAGCATAACTAAGAATGTGTGAGAAGACACCAAGCGTGTCACGGCTTGCATTGACAAGTTTTATAGCTTTTTCAGGAAACATTTCTACCAGAGTGAGTGGGGTATTGTTGCGGATGTCGATGAGTGGGATGGTGTGCATGTGTGTATATCCTAAGGGTTGGGGTCACTTTTGAGGTATGAAGCAATTTAGTTATAACCTTTTCTTTACACGAGGATAGGGTAGGGCGAGGGGAGCTTATTTAAGCGTCACCTTCATCCTATTTTTTCCATCAAGGGAGAAGGGGTTGGCTTGCTTTGTTGTTATACTCCTCACAATGACGAAAACTGCGTTTTCGTTTTTAGTGTTTTTTTCTTATTTTATTTATGTTATATACCATAATTGAACATTGTTCAATAAATAAATTGTACATTGTTCAATTATGGGGCGATAAAGGATAAGTAGCATGGCGCGGCGGTCAGATCATAACAAAGAAGAATTAAAAAATCTTGCGCTTATGTGTGGGGAAGCCATTTTGTGTGAGCAGGGGCTTGCGGGTTTAAGTGCGCGGGGGGTAGCGGCACGGATGGGATATACGGTGGGAACACTTTATCATGTATTCGGAAGTTTAGATGGTTATATCTTGCAATTGAATGCGCGGACGCTGGATGTGTGGTTTGAATATTTGCAGATGTGTACCGCGTCACATCCACATACGATAGAAGCCTTAGCAAAAGGTTATTTAGAGTTTGCGTTGATGCATCCTAAGCGATGGCTTGCGTTGTTTGAGCATCATTTGCCTGAGGGGGTGACTATTCCTGAGTGGTATCAGGTGAAAATGGATCGTTTTTTTATTATGTTAGAAGAAGCAGTGCAGCATACGGTGGGGCAATCTACGCATGACGCTCGCGTGACTGCGCGTTTACTTTGGTCGGGGATACATGGGATCACTATCCTTGTCGTACAAGGTAAGTTTGAGATTGTAGGTGAAGATAATCCTGAAGCCTTGGCTGCGGCTATGGTGGCGCGGTTACTGAAAATATGATGTTATCGTAGCTTAAGTTATGACACATTTCATAAGAAGTTAAGGTGCTAGATCATGGCAGGGGAGGGGAGAGCTAATAAGTGAAGATTAGTCATCGACGCGGGCTAGAATCTCACGTTTGCCAACATGGTTTGCTTGAGAAATAACACCTTCACGTTCCATTTTTTCAATCAGGCGTGCGGCGCGGTTATATCCAATGCGCAAGTGACGCTGTACTAAACTGGTGGATGCCTTTTTCTCGCGCACCACAATTGCAATCGCTTGATCATAAAGGGCGCGATCAGTATCGCTCTCATCTTCATCGTCGCCATAGTCACTTTCTTCTGCCTCTTCATCATAAGTGACAGCATCAACGTATTGAGGTTCACCTTGTGTTTTGAGGTAGTTGACAATCTCTTCGACTTCTTTATCGCTGGCAAATGGACCATGTACGCGGGAGATGCGTCCGCCGCCCATCATGTAGAGCATATCACCCATGCCGAGCAGTTGTTCTGCGCCTGATTCACTCAAGACAACACGGCTATCAATTTTTGAGGTGACTTGGAAGCTGATGCGGGTTGGGAAGTTAGCGCGAATTACACCGGTGATGACGTCTGCCGAAGGGCGTTGTGTTGCCATGATGATATGAATTCCTGCGGCACGCGCCATTTGCGCAAGGCGTTGAATTGCATTTTCAACCTCTTTGCCTGCGACCAACATCAAATCTGCCATTTCATCAACAATGACCACGATGAACGGTAATGGTGTCGTATCCATGATTTGTTCTTCATAGATTGGCTTGCCTGTTTCAGGGTCAAAGCCTGTTTGTACTTGACGGCGTAGGATTTCACCCGTGCGTTTAGATTCTTTGAGGCGTTTGTTATAAGCATCAATATTGCGTACTTTAAGCTTAGACATCAATTCGTTGCGGTTGATCATTTCTTTGACCGCCCATTTGAGTGCGACGACGGCTTTAGCGGGGTCTGTCACCACGGGTGCAAGCAAATGCGGGATGCCATCATAGATGGAAAGTTCGAGCATTTTAGGGTCGATCATGATGAATTTACATTGCTCAGGTGAGAGCGCGTAGACGAGTGAGAGAATCATCGTGTTGATACAGACGGATTTTCCTGAACCTGTTGTCCCTGCAACTAGCAAATGCGGCATACGTGAAAGATCCGCGTAAATTGGTTCACCACTAATATCTTTACCTAGTGCCATAGGAAGGTTCATGCCGCTGCTTGCGAAGGCCTCGTTTGCGAGCATTTCACGTAAATAGACGGTTTCACGTACGCGGTTTGGTAGTTCAATCCCAATTGCGCTGCGTCCTGCAATCGCGGAAATGCGGGCAGAAACCGCACTCATATTACGGGCAATATCGTCTGCAAGTCCAATCACGCGGGCAACACGCGTCCCCGCAGCGGCTTCAAGTTCATAGAGCGTCACCACAGGACCTGGTCGGATATTGGTGATCTCGCCTTTGACGCCAAAGTCACTGAGGACGGATTCAAGTAATTTGCTGTTTTGTTTGAGCGCACCATCTGCCATGGTTTGTTTTTTTATTGTCGTGGGTGGGTCTTTGAGCAGTTTAAGTGATGGTGGTTCATAATTGCTAAATTTAGGGGCAAGAGCGAGACTTCCTTGAATGGGTTTCTTGTCTGCGGCATTGCTACGAACGACATTGACCGTCGGTTTTGTTTCTTGCGTCGTGCTGGGAGATGAGACTGTTACTTGAGGTGCGCTGAAGAAGGATGGAATGGTTTTGTCATCCTCCTTGCTAAAATTGCGCAGGGCGTCCGCCATGACTTTTTTGGCAGCGCGCTCTTCATCATCTTCATGATTATTTCCAAATATAAGCTTGTTAAGAAAGGATTTTTCTTTCTTTGGTTTGCTGTATGTTGGTTCGGCATAATCATCATCGTCACGTGCCGTGATTTCTCCCTTGATCGTATTAAAAATGACAGCAAAAAAGACTCTTACTACTGCGAAGAGCTTAAGGAAGAACATCATCAGACTGCGCCATTCCTTGCGTTTTAGGCCGAGTGCAAGCGGTAGGAGCATCAATGATATGCTAAAGGCAATGAGTACAACAAAGGGGGAAGGGATAAAGGGTGATGTAAGAGAACGTAGGACTTTACCCATTGCGCCGCCAAAGCCCGCATCAATTGGCCAGCTTGTCGGGGTGGGGATAAACGCAAAAAGGAGTGTGAGCATCGCCAAGGTAACGCATAACATACAAATACGTAGTGCAGGTGAGCGTAAGCGTTCGCCGCGTCCGAGACGCCAGCCCCATGCGAGTAAGCTCATCACCACAAAGCTTGAGCCTAATCCCAAGACTTTAAGCATCATATCTGACATGCTTGCGCCAAACCTACCCATCCAGTTGCGCACGGCTTCGTCGGTGGCATTGTTAATAGACGGGTCGGAGCTATGGTAGCTGATAAGGGCGAGCATGAGGATGAGGGACACCCCTAGCATGCTCATCCCGAAGATGCGATGCAAATAATTCCCGCTTGATGGTGTCGGGTAAGAGCGGATATGTGACGTGCGTGATGCCATATAAAATGAGAGGTGACCGTATAAGGTTTACGTTAATGCATCATGTTAATCTATCAAGTGACAAACACGCAACCTGATTCATAATCGTACTGGCATTTTCAAAATATTTTCGTATGGTATGGCGCATGAAAGCACACACACTAAAAGTAATGGCATGTTTCTGCGCTCTTTTAAGCGTAGTTTGGGTTTTGATGTCTCCAGACGCTATGGCTCTGGACGTATCAAAAGCTCCTGTTAATGATTCATCTTTGTCACAAGATAATACTAAGCTACTTGATGATGTATCGTCGTATCTTAATCGCTTGACCACGATTGAGTCTGATTTTGTACAGGTTGCACCAGATGGTAGTTTGACCACGGGGAAATTTTATTTGCAACGCCCTGGGAAAATGCGTTGGCAGTATAATCCTCCAGTACCCGTTTTGATGGTGAGTACGGGTCAGTTTTTGACCTATTATGATTATGAATTAGAACAGATTACCAATATTCCGTTGGATGAATCGTTGGCGGGTTTTTTGGCGCGCCCCAACATTGATTTTCACGCAAAAGAGATTAAGATTCTCGAACAGTCACGTAAAAATGGTGTGATTCGGATTAAGTTAACGCAAGCCAATAAGCCTGATGAGGGTGAGTTAACATTGGAGTTTGTGGATAGGCCGTTGATTTTACGCAATTTGATTATCAGGGACGCGCAGGGGCAAACTACCAATGTCTCACTGAATAATGCGCGTTATGGTATTAAGTTGGATGATGCATTATTTATGCCGCCTTCAACGTTGTTTCATAAGAGTAAAGCCAAGCACCAGAAGTAGTTTTTTGTCATTCCACTTTACAGTGGAATGACGAAACCGTTGGTTTCGTTAGATAGTTGTAACTTATGATATGAGGTTGTTATGCCAAGTTTTGATGTGGTTTCTGAAATTAATCTCTCAGAAGTGGAAAATGCGCTGCAAGGGGCATTGCGTGAGATTACGACGCGCTATGACTTCAAGGGCAGTAAATGCGAGATGACCCGCAAGGACAAAGAAATCACGATTTTGGCGGATGATGAATATAAGCGCGACCAGATGGAGCAGATGCTTAAGGGGTATATGGTGCGCAGGCAGCTAGACCCACGCTCGCTTGAGTTCAAAGAGCCAGAAAAGGCTTCAGGTAATGCACTGCGTCAAAAGGTGGTGATTAAAGAGGGTATTGACTCTGAAACAGCCAAGACCATCACCCGCGCGATGAAAGATAATAAAATGAAGGTGCAAGCCTCAATTCAGGGCGACACGGTGCGCGTCACAGGCAAAAAACGTGATGATCTGCAAGAGGGTATTGCATTGATCAAGACGCTCAAGATTGAGCTGCCGCTTCAGTTTAATAATTTTAGGGATTAGTTTGCGTGGTGGTTTTAAGTGTGGATACCCCTATAAATGGCTACGCCATTCGGGGTATGACAGCTTTGGTGTTTTCCCCCTTGCGCTTTTCCAACATTTGCGTCTATAGTGCCGCTGGCTGATGGCGGGCGACTGGCCTGCGCAGATGGTCAGGTCCGAAAGGAAGCAGCCAACGTGGTCACCATGTCGGGTCGTCATCAGTCTTTTCGTTGCTGGTTGCTGGTTTCTAGTTTCTGGTGAAGAAGTAAGGATACCGAGCGAGGACAGGAGTCCGAGCCCTTTAGTCGGCGAAGCCGTCAGGCTCATTTGGCGAGCAGGAGGCGAGCCGAGGAGCGAATAAAATATGTCCGAATACCGTGTCCTCGCCCGAAAATACCGTCCACAGACCTTTGATGATCTGGTGGGGCAGGAAGTGTTGGTACGCACACTCTCCAATGCGATTAAAATGGGACGGATTGCCCATGCGTTTTTGTTGACAGGGATTCGCGGGATTGGAAAAACGACGACGGCGCGGATTATCGCACGTGCGCTTAATTGTATTGGTGAAGATGGTAAAAGTGGTGCGACGATCACTCCATGTGGCGTGTGTTCGAATTGTATCCAGATTCGAGAAGATCGGCATGTTGATGTATTAGAGATGGATGCTGCTTCGCATACAGGTGTTGGCGATATGCGTGATTTGATTGAAACAGTGCATTACGCGCCCACCAATGCTCGCTATAAAATCTATATTATTGATGAGGTGCATATGTTGTCGAACAATGCGTTTAACGCATTGCTTAAGACGCTGGAAGAGCCACCTCCTCATGTTATTTTCATTATGGCGACAACGGAAACGCGTAAAATTCCTGTGACGATTCTCTCACGCTGTCAACGGTTTGATTTGAAACGGTTAGATGTGGAGCAGTTGGCTGACCATTTAGCAAAAGTATGTGAAAAAGAAAATGTACAGGCGGAGAATGCGGCACTTCAATTGCTTGCAATGGCAGCGGAAGGATCAGTGCGTGATGGCTTGTCTTTGCTTGACCGTGCAATTGCGCATGGTCTGGATGATGCGGCAGAAGCGGGTGCAGATGAAAAAGTGAATGTCAGCGAAGTGTTAGTGCGTGGGATATTGGGACTCGCAGATAGAACGAGGATTTTTGCACTGCTTGAGTGTTTGTTCGCGGGGCAAATCGCTGATGGGTTGGAATTGCTGCGTGTGCAATACCGCGATGGTATGGACATGGGGCTGCTTATTCAAGACATGTTGGTGTTGGTGCATACGATCACACGTTTGTGTATTTCAAAGGATGATGATCTAGGGCCGACCTATGCTCATGCGGAAAAGGATTATGCACTACGTTTGGCGTCGAAATTGTCGGTGGCGTCGTTGTCGCGTGCTTGGCAAATGTTGATGAAGGGGTTAGAGGAGGTAAAACGTGCGCCTGATCCGTTGATTGCGGCAGAAATGGTGTGTATTCGTTTTGCTTATATGGCGGAGTTGCCTGATCCAACAGATTTGGTTAAAAAAGTGCGTGATCATCAGGCCGTGTTAACGTCAGGTGAGAATGGTCACGCTGGTGGTGGTTCACAAGGAACGAGTGCGGTACTTCGTGTTGCTTCTGCTAGCGGTGGTGACATGGTCGCACATTATCCTCATGCACAAGTGGCAACTGCTGCTGCTGCGCCGCATTTAGTATTGGCTGCACATAATCCCGCATTAGAGATTACGTCGTTTGAGGAGCTGCTTGAAGCTTGCGAAAAACGCCGTGAGCCAATGCTTTATCATTATTTGATGAATCACGTGGCATTGGTGTCGTTTGAGGGAGAAGCCATTACCCTCGCCCCCGTGGGGGAATTGAAAGATAGTTTTCGTCGAGAACTTAGTGATTTTCTAGGAAAAGTGACGGAAAAAGAGTGGATGGTGAAGATTGAATCACACGAGGGATTATTATCGCTTGCACAACACGGGGAAGCGGCTAAAAAAGCGTTGCTTGTAGAGATTGCCGAGCATCCATTAACGAAAGCGATTTTGGAGAATTTTCCAGAAGCGCAGTTGGTGGGAGTTAAAGATTAGTTGCTAGTTTCTAGTTGCTAGTATGGGACGGAGCAGGGCGGTAAGCCTTGCCCTTTAGTCACCGAAGGTGTTAGGCTCATCGTGTAGGCATTCATGCCGAAGTGGGAGCAAATAAAATACTATTGTGGAGAACAAATATGAATATTCAAAAAATGCTGAAACAAGCACAACAAATGCAGAGTAAAATCTCTGATTTGCAGACCGAACTCGAAGGGCGTGAATTTGATGGTCGCTCGGGTGGTGATTTGGTCAAGGTTGTGGTGACAGGCAAAGGCAAAATGGTGCGTCTTGATGTTGCAAAATCATTAGTTGATCCTGAAGAGAAAGAAGTGATGGAAGATTTGATTATTGCCGCGTTTAATGATGCGAAAGAAAAAGCAGACGCGACGTTTAGCGATGAAATGGGCAAAATCGCAGGTGGTATGGGCTTGCCTGCTGGCATGAAAATGCCATTTTAGTCTATTGTCTGCGGCATGACCTCATCCATTGATACTCTCATCACCATCCTCTCGCGGTTGCCAAGTTTGGGGCCACGATCTGCGCGGCGCATGGCGTTGCATTTGATTCGTAAGCGCGAGAAGGTGTTGCTGCCGTTACTTGCTGCGCTGAAAGAAGTGGCGGAGACGATTGTGACCTGTGAGGTCTGCGGGAATCTTGATAGCAGTAATCCTTGTCATGTCTGCGGCGATGAGCGTCGTGATAGGTCAGTGATATGTGTGGTAGAAGATGTCGCGGATTTGTGGGCGATGGAACGTGCAAAGCAATATCGTGGGTTGTATCATGTGCTGGGCGGAGTGCTGTCGGCGATTGATGGGGTTGGGCCAGATAAGTTACATCTTTCAACGTTGGTCGCACGGGCATCTTTAGATGACGTGCGCGAAGTGATTTTGGCTACCAATGCAACGGTAGATGGCCAAACCACGGCGCATTATATTACTGAGATGTTAAGCCATGGCAATGTTAGTATCACTCGCCTTGCACAGGGTATCCCGATGGGCGGTGAACTGGATTATCTCGATGATGGTACGCTCGGCGCAGCTCTCAAAGCGCGGTTGCCTTTTTAAGAAAGTAGGAATATGAAGCATCTTTCCTCTCTGTCTGAACTTGCACAGCTCTATGAAGGGTTTATCCTTGATTTGTGGGGGGTGGTGCATGATGGCGAGAAGTTATATGCTGGGGTGCGTGAGAGTTTTGCTTACTTGCGTGAGCGCGGCAAGCAGATTGTGATCTTGTCGAATGCGCCGCGCCGTTCGCATCGCGCTGCGGAGGTATTGGTGCGGCTCGGCGTTGATGAGTGCATGTATGATCATCTGATCACGTCAGGCGAGGTGATGTTTGGTTATTTTTCAGGTAAGAATCCGTTCAAAAAACATTATTACTATATTGGTCCTGATAAAGATTTGGATGTGCTTGACGGGTTGGATTATTCTCGTGCAGGGCTGCTGCAAGCGGATTTTATCCTCAATGTTGGATTTGAATATGACGGGCAGGATATGCGCGAATTAGAAACTGTACTTCTGACCGCGGCGCGGCTTCGTAAGCCAATGATTTGCGCGAATCCTGATTATGTGGTGGTACGTCAAAGTGGTGAGCGGCTGGGTTGTGCAGGGATGATTGCTGAATGCTATGAAGGTATGGGCGGTGAGGTGATGTATTTTGGTAAGCCGCATATAAATGTGTATGATGCGTGTTTGGGGCGTTTTGAAGGGCTACCAAAATCCAAGATTTGCGCGATCGGCGATAGCTTACATACTGATATTTTAGGAGCAAACCGCGCAGGGGTGGACTCTGCGTTGGTGCTGGGTGGTATTCTTAAAGAGCGGCTTTATATCCATGGCGCGTATGATTTTTCTATATTAGAAGACGTGATAGCTGAGGACGGTGCGCGCCCGCAGGTGACGCTACCTGTGTTTGGAATAATATAGTTACTTTAATAATTTCTGCTCTAGCATTTTCTTCAGTGAAGGTGAATTCCACTCTGCGCCGCCTTCGATTTTACCTATGATTTTCCCTTCTGCGTTGATAAGAAACGTGGTGGGCAGTCCTCCAATACGTAGTTGTTGCATGAGTTTGCTGTCTTTGTCAAAATAAGATGCCTTTGTTTCGGGAAGTTTTTTTTCTTGCCAAAACGGCGTGATTTTTTCAAATCCTTTGCCGTCTTCTGAGACGATGATGACTTGTAGGTTTTGTTTTTTATAGGTTTGTTCGAGTTTGAGTAAGCTTGGCATTTCTTTAACGCAGGGCGGACACCATGTTGCCCAAAAGTTTAATAAGATTGGTTTGTTCTGTGAAAGATCTAAGGTAACATCTTTGTTGTTCATATCTTTTACCATCATTGTCGCAGGTGCAAAGGGTTTATCTACCCATGAAAGTTGCCAGTCTTTTGCAGCCAACGCACTGTTTGTGCTATAGCAAAGACTTAATGAAATAAAAAAAATGCTTGCGAGTCTCATGGTTCTACGTTCTAAGGTTACGTTTAAATAATGCTGAAATTGGATAGCAGTATGACACAGGAAATACGTTCTGCCAACCCTATGTGGGGTGGGCATTTTGAAAAAGGCCCTCATGCGTTGATGCAAGAAATCAATGCGTCGATTGATGTGGATAAGCGTTTGTATGAACAGGATATTTCTGGGTCGTTAGCGCATTGCGAAATGTTGGTCGCGGTGGGGATGCTGAAGGCAGATGAAGGTGCTGCCATCATGGGGGGGCTTCGTGAGATTCTAGTGGAGATTGAAATAGGTCAGCTTGAGTTTAAGACTGAGCTTGAAGATATCCACATGAATGTGGAATCACGCTTAAAGGATAAGATCGGCGATGTGGCGGGTAAGCTGCATACAGCGCGTTCGCGCAATGACCAAGTGGCGACCGATTTCAGGCTCTATGTGCGTGATGCGCTGGATGGGTTGGATGTGTTGCTCAAAGACCTTCAAGCCGTTTTGGTGAAACGTGCGGAGGAACATGCTGCAACCATTATGCCGGGTTTTACTCATTTGCAAACTGCGCAGCCTGTGACGTTTGGGCATCATTTGATGGCGTATGTTGAGATGTTTGGGCGTGACCGTAAGCGCGTGGCGAGTGCGCGTGAGAATATGAATGAATGTCCGCTTGGGGCGGCTGCGTTGGCGGGGACATCGTTTCCGATTAACCGTCACCAAACCGCAGGATTGCTTGGGTTTGACGCGCCGATGCGTAATTCGCTGGACGCAGTGTCTGCGCGTGATTTTGCGTTGGAGTTTTTGAGTGTCGGTAGCATTATCGCCACCCATCTTTCTCGCTTGGCGGAGGAGTTGGTGATTTGGTCGTCCTCGCCGTTTGGTTTTGTCAAAATGTCGGACAGTTTCACCAGTGGTTCGAGCATCATGCCGCAAAAGCGTAATCCTGATGCAGCGGAGTTGGTGCGAGCTAAGGTCGGGCGTGTGACAGGATCGCTTATTACCTTGCTGACTGTGATGAAGGGGCTGACGCTCGCCTATAATAAGGATATGCAGGAAGATAAAGAGCCAGTGTTTATTGCGCATGATCAGTTGGTGATTTGCCTAAAAGTGACGGCGGGTATGATTGAAGATTTGCAGGTGAATGCGCTTAGGATGCGCGAGGCAGCATCAGGCGGTTATTCAACGGCGACCGACCTTGCGGATTGGCTGGTGCGTATGCTTGATATGCCATTTCGCCGCGCCCACCATGTTACAGGCGCAGTGGTTCGCCTCGCAGAATCCAAAAACTGTACGCTCTCAGATTTGAAATTGGCGGACATGCAAAGCGTGGATGAGCGCATTACGCAGGATGTGTTTGACGTATTAACGGTGGATCACTCAGCAGCATCACGTACGAGTTTTGGTGGCACTGCGCCAGAGAATGTTCGGACTGCGATTGTTGAAGCAAAGCAAAGGTTTGGGTTGTAAGATGAAAAAACTAGTACTTGGATTAAGTCTTGTGGTGTTGTCATTGTCTGCGTGTGGGTTGAAGGGTGATTTGATGCGCCCAAGTGATGCAGCGAAAAAACAGCAGGAAAAAGAAGCGAAGGCCGCGAGGGATGCGCAGTAGGGTCATTGCGAGCGTAGCGCGGCAATGACGTGATAGTAAATTGAAACCTAGAAGTTAGTAAAAACATGGATTTTTTTAATTATAAAAATAATGAATTATTCGCTGAAGATGTGCGCGTTTCGGAGATTGCTGCGCAGGTAGGGACGCCGTTTTATTTATATTCGTGTGCGACGCTCAAGCGGCATTACCGTGTGTATGATGAAGCGATTGGTGACGTGGCGAAGAAGATTTGTTTTGCGGTGAAGTGTAATAGCAATTTGGCAGTGCTAGCGACGTTAGCTGCGGAGGGTTGTGGTGCGGATGTGGTCTCAGGTGGTGAGATTCGCCTTGCACTTAAGGCTGGGGTGAAGCCTGAAAATATCGTGTTCTCAGGGGTGGGGAAAACCCGTGATGAGATGGCGTATGCGCTGTCGCAGAATATTTTTCAGTTCAATGTTGAGTCTTATCCTGAGCTGGAGTTGCTCTCAGACGTGGCGGTGGAGCTTGGTAAAGAAGCCGCGATTGCGGTGCGGGTCAATCCAAATGTTGACGCAAAAACCCATGCGAAGATTTCGACGGGTAAAAGCGAAAATAAATTCGGGATTCCGATGGAACAGGCACTCGCGGTGTATAACCGTGCGGCTGAACTTCCTAATATTCGCGTGCAGGGCGTGTCGGTGCATATTGGTTCGCAGCTTACAGACTTAGCTCCGTTTAAGGCAGCGTTTGAGCGCGTGCGTGCGTTTGTGTTGGAGCTTCGCGCCGCAGGTCATGCGATTCCTGTGATTGATTTGGGTGGTGGTTTGGGCATTCCTTATGATGAGAATACTCCGCCTCTTCCTGCCGCGTATGGCGAGATTGTTCGTGCGGCAGTGGGGGGTATGGGTGCGACGTTGATGTTTGAACCAGGGCGTGTGATTGCTGGGAATGCAGGGATTTTGGTGACGCAGGTGATTTACATCAAAGAAGGTGCAGGCAAAAATTTCGTGATTGTGGACGCGGCGATGAATGATTTGATTCGTCCATCGTTGTATGAAGCATATCACCATATTATTCCTGTGGTGAATGATGATACACGTGCGTTGCAAGCGGTGGATGTGGTAGGTCCTGTGTGCGAAACGGGCGATACCTTTGCAGTCTCACGCATCTTGCCAGAACTTCGTGCGGGTGAGTTGGCTGCGTTGCGTTCATGCGGTGCGTACGGCGCGGTGATGGGGTCAACCTATAATGCCCGTCCACTTGCGCCTGAAGTGATGGTCTCAGGCGATAAATGGGAAGTGGTACGTTCGCGCCTGAGTTATGATGAGATGATGGCAGGGCAGATTGTGCCGAAGTGGGTTGTGTGAGATGAGTGTACAACGTTGTGCATGGGCGATGAAAACGCCAGAAGAGATGGCCTATCACGATAGTGAGTGGGGTGTGCCTGTGCATGATGATGTAAAGCTGTTTGAATTTCTGATTTTAGAAGGCGCGCAGGCGGGGTTGAGTTGGGCAACGATTTTAAAGCGTCGTGATGCGTATCGCACTGCGTATCAAGGGTTCAAGCCTGAGATTGTTGCAGGTTTTGATGCGGCGCAGCAATTTGAGCTTTTGCAAAATAGCGGTATCATTCGTAACCGTGCAAAGGTGGCAGCGAGTATTATCAATGCACAAGCTTTTTTGAAAATCCAAGAAGAATTTGGGGCGTTTGATGCGTATCTATGGAGGTTTGTTGAGGGAAAACCGATTATTAACTATCATCGTGAGATGCGTGATATCCCGCCGCGTACGACCATTTCAGATAAACTTAGTAAAGATATGCAAACACGCGGAATTAAGTTTGCAGGCTCGACTATTTGCTATGCGATGATGCAGGCGGTGGGAATGGTCAATGATCATTTGGTATGCTGTCCGCGCCATGCGGAGCTGGGCGGATGAGTGTTGTTTTAGGTATAGATACTGCGCTGGGACAGACCAGTGTCTCGCTTTGTTGCGGCGCAAAAGAGCTTGCAGGGAAGCATGTGCTGGAGCGTGAATCGCAGGCATCATCACTGCTGATGTGGGTGGAGTCGGTGCTGCATGATGCTGGGCTGTGGTACGAGAATGTAGACGCGCTGAGTGTGGCGATTGGACCGGGTGGCTTTACAGGGATTCGCGTGGGATTGGCGGCAGCGCGAGGTATCGCATTGGCGGCGAATAAACCACTTGTTGGATTTTCGACGATGGAAATGATGGCGTATGATCGTGGAAAAGCTATTGTGCATGCTGTCTTACCCGCTGGGCGCGGCATGGTGTTTGTGCAAAGTTTTCAGGGTATGATGTCACGTGATGAAGCACGTATGGTGTTGCAAGAAGAAGTGAAAGTACTTGTGAGTGATGTGGTGGTCACCACTATTGCAGGACTAGATGCTATCTGTTCTGTGCAGATGTACGATGTCTCGCGCAGTGCCTATGTGTTGTGTCAGCTTGCACAAAAAAGTGGTATAGAAATTCATATTCCAATACCGCTTTATATCCGTCCACCTGATGCGAAATTGCCAACGAAGGCAGCATTTTAGGTGATCTGGATTTCTTCAGATGGTTTTCTCGGAAGATTCTGAGGTGCATCGTCTCTTGATAGCGATACATTTGCTAACGTGGGAATGTTTAAACCTTCAAATGCAATTTTTCGTCCGCCATCACTCATAAGTTTCTGGTTTTCTATCCCTTTTTTCTCTATTTGTCTATCTGTTATAAGATGTTGTTTTTGAAGTGATTCTAAGTCTTCTAAAAGTGAAGCTTTGGTCTTATCGCCAATTTGTCCAGTTGCAGGAATGCCTTTTGCCCTTTGATAGGCGCGGACAAGATTTACGGTTGCTGTTTGATATTCTGAAGGATAATCTTTTGATTCTATGTATTTACTATGTTGTTCACGGTGTCCTTTTATTAACGCATGTAAGTTGTCGGGGTCATCAATCTCCATAGAAAGTGGTGATGGTTTACCTTTTAGTTTGTCTTGGTTTTCATAAATTGCATAGAGCGTATCTTTGATGGCGGCTATATATTTTCCTTTGTGACCAATAGTATAGATATGTGGTGCTTGCAAAGCTTCTTGTGTGAGCTTGGTATCTACGGGGCTTTTGTTTGTTGATATTGGAATGGGGATCGGCATGGTGTGTCTCTTAGGTAAAAAATAAAGTGAATTATAATGTATATGTATTTTTCATGACGGTTTTATGACATTGTATCAGATTCGTGATTTTAATAAATGCACTTGTGAAAAACTGCAAATTCGTTATGGTGCGCGGTTCTTTTTGTGTCTTTATAAGCGTATGAGGGTAGCATGCAAGCTCCTAAAAAAATCCATGTAAAAACATGGGGTTGTCAGATGAATGTTTATGATTCGCTGCGTATGGAAGATGTGATGCTTCCGCATGGGTTTGAGGCGACCTCGGAACAAGACGATGCGGATGTGATCGTGCTTAATACGTGCCATATTCGTGAGAAGGCAGCGGAGAAGGTTTATTCAGATCTTGGTCGTGTGCGTGAACTCAAGGAAAAGCGTGCATCTGAGGGTAAGCAGGTGTTGATTGCGGTGGGTGGTTGCGTTGCACAGGCAGAAGGTGAAGAGATTTTGCGTCGTGCGCCGTATGTTGATATTGTGATGGGGTCGCAGGCGTATCATCAGTTACCGCGTCTTGTGTTGGAAGCGCAGAAAAAATCGGGACAGATTGCACTGGATTTCCCCGAAGTGCAGAAATTTGATTTGTTGCCACAAACAACAAAGGCGCAAGGTTCTTCTGCGTTTGTAGCGATTCAAGAGGGCTGCGATAAGTTTTGTACGTTTTGTGTTGTGCCGTATACCCGTGGGGCAGAATATTCACGCCCTGTGGCGGATGTGGTGCATGAAGTTCGTGATTTGGTCGAGAATAAAGGCGCGATGGACGTAATGCTGCTTGGGCAAAATGTCAATGCGTATCATGGGGCTGATGGTGAGGGGAAAACACTTTCACTTGCTGGGTTGATGGCGCGACTTTCGGAAATTGAAGGCTTGCACCGTATTCGTTATATGACCTCACATCCGCGTGATATGTCAGAAGATTTGCTGTTTGCACATCGTGATTTGCCCAAAGTAATGCCGTATTTGCATTTGCCGATTCAGGCTGGTTCAGACGCGGTACTTAAAAAGATGAACCGTGGGCATAAGGCAGCGGATTATTTGGCGGTGCTAGATAAATTACGTTCTTATCGCCCTGATATGGCGTTCTCAGGTGATTTTATTGTTGGTTTTCCGGGTGAGACTGATGAGGATTTTCAGGATACACTGCGTGTGGCAGAGTCGGTTGGATATGCGTCTGCCTATTCGTTCAAATATAGCCCAAGACCTGGAACGCCAGCGGCTGACAGAGACGATCAAGTGCCTGAGGATGTGAAGGAAAAGCGTTTGTCGGTGTTGCAAACTCTGCTGAATCGTTCCGCTGAGGCGTTTAATCGTGCGTGCGTGGGTAAGGAAATGGATGTGATTTTAGACCGCGAAGGGCGCGAAGAAGGGCAGATGTTGGGTCGTAGCCCCTATTTACAATCGGTGCATGTAGCGAATGCGGAAGCATTTGCGGGGCAGTTGGTGCGTGTGCGCATCACGCATGCGACAGGAAGTAGTTTGAAGGGTGAGTTGGTATGATGCAAGGGTCGAGTCGTGGAAATGTTCGTCCGTTTGAAGTGATGGAAGCACTGCGCGAGGCAGAGCTATTAGAAGCGCAGGGGCGACATATTGTGCATTTTTCTTTGGGGCAACCAGGGATGTCTGCCCCAAAGATTGTGCTTGATGCGGTGCAGCAAAAATTGGCGGCGGGTACAGGTCTTGGTTATACGGATGCACGTGGCTTGCTGACGCTTCGTGCGCGTATTGCGCAGTTTTATCAAGATAAATATACTGTGAATGTGCCTGTGGAACGGATTTTTATCACGGTAGGATCATCGGCTGCGAGTTTTTTGGCGATGCTTGCTGCGTGTGATGCGGGTGATAGAATTGCGATTTCGCGTCCCTATTATCCTGCTTATCCGAATATGATGCAGGCACTCAATCTTGTGCCAACCTATATTGATACGGATGAATCGACACAGTTCCAACCGACATGGGAGCAGGTTTTTGCGCTGCACCAAAAAATGCCATTGAAAGGTTTGTTGGTGGCGAGTCCGTCAAATCCTGCGGGAACGGTGATTTTGCGAGAGAGCATGAAAGAGTTGATTGCTGGTTGTGCCGAGCATGGTATCTGTTTATTCTCAGATGAGATTTATCATGGCATGACGTTTGATGGTGTGCGAGGTGTGTCTGCGCTTGAGTTTGGCGATGATGCGGTTGTGCTTAATAGCTTCTCAAAATATTATTTGCTGGCAGGTTGGCGTTTGGGATGGGCAGTAATGCCTGAGAAGCTCTCGCGCCGTTATGAGTCTTTGCTGCAAAGTTTCTTTGTATCACCTCCTGCACCGTCGCAATATGCTGCGCTTGAGGTGTTTAATCATCTGGACGCGTTAGATGATGTGGTGGCACAGTATCAGCAAAACCGCGACGTGTTATTAGATATTTTGCGCCGCGCTGGTTTCAATAAGCTCATTGTGCCACAAGGCGCGTTTTACATTTATACCAATGTAGCGCAGTACGGGATGGATAGTCGTGAATTCTGCCATCGTTTGTTGCATGAAGCAGGGGTGAGCGCGGTGGCAGGGTATGATTTTGACGATGTGCATGGAGGTGACTATGTGCGCTTGTCTTATAGCGGATCGCTTGCAGATGTGCGTGAAGGTGGCACAAGGATTGTGGCTTGGCTCGCAAACATGCATCAACATAGCGCACCTGACGCGCTGTTTATCGCCGTGTGATCATGGTGAGAACAATGTCGTCTATGACATTGTTATTGGAGCAAGACTTAATAGAATCTTCGAGGGTTCTGAAGAAAGTTTCGTGTCCTGACGTGGGTGGAAGACCGCGCATGCGCGCTTCTTCAAAATGATGGCGTGCCATGAGGCAGATATCATTGTCATCATTGAAGTATTGTTTGAAGCATGTATTTTTTAGCAATGCATCGCTGTAAATGATTAGGCTGTCATGTTGTTCTAAAGAAATACAGTAATTATGATATTCGGCATCATCGACAATGCCAACAGGAAAGCCGCGTGTGTTGAGCAGAGAATATTTGCCAGAGTGATGCTGAATGAAAACAGGGCGTGGGCTACCTGCGCCTGAATAGGTCAATGTATTGTTCTGTATGTCTAAAATAGCAAAAAAGATCTTGGCGAACTGATCGAGCGGTAAAAGGTCTAGCATCGCGGTGTTGATCGTATTTATCCAGTGAGAAGGGACGCGGGATTTTTCTAGTGTTTCTTTGATAAGTGTATGAAATCTGAAAATATTGATGGCTGAGGAGATGCCTTGACCAGAAAAGTCGCAAGTAAAGATCGCAAGCTGATGATCCGATAGTTTTCTGATGCCCCATGTGTCGCCGCCCACATCGTCTGATGGAGTAAAATGTGTACTGATTTTAAGTTGATAATCATGTTCTAATGCTTGAATAGACTGCTCCGATGGCAGTAAAGTACGTTGCATTTCCTTGGCAATGATCAGATCGCGTTTTAGAAGTGTGAGATGAGATTGGATATTGTTGAGTAATAAGCTACGTTCTAGATGGACGCATGACCTCGCAACGAGTTCTTTAGCATTGATGGGTTTGGTAAGATAGTCACTTGCACCGAGTTCAAATACATGAAGACGACTCTCCTCATCTTGCATCCCTGTCTGTACTAGGATGGGGGTGTGTTTAAAGGCTTCCATTGTTCGTAATGTTTTACAACAAGTAAAACCATCCATTTCAGGCATGTTTAGGTCTAAAATAATGAGGTGAGGGGTGTGTAGTTTTGCAAGAGTGATGGCTTCAATGCCTGTCGCGGCGATAAAAACATGTTTAGCACCAGCTTTTTTTAGGGTAACAGACAAATAATCTTGGTAAAGACGATCGTCATCAACGACAAGAATTTTTGCTTCCGCAGGAATCGTTTTGACGTGAGACGACGCAACGTTTGAATAAGACTTTAGGGCGGCGTATGAACTGCTGGAGTATTCTGCAATATTTAACATAACGCACCTATGCTATTTCAAAAAGTTTATCAAATTGTGTAATATTGATGGTTTTCCAAACTTGACCCGTAACATTGGTTAGTTTTGTATGCATGCCGCGTTTACTAACTTCGTGTTTTAGTAGCAGTAATAATCCTAGTGCGGATGAGTCAATAAGGCTGAGTCGCGAAAAGTCCAGTTGAACCGTATGAATTGTACTGCGGTCGATATTATCCAGAATACGAAGAAAATGGTCGCTATCACCTATAGTAAATGCGCCTGAAAGTATGACAACCAAGCTGTTATCTTTAAGGCTTTTGTTGTATTCCATACACGCCCCCGCATTTCGTAGTTGGAATATACTACTTAATCGAGTGATTGTACAAATTAAATAACTATAGCATGTAATGTTTTATGAGTTTGGTCGGGTGAATATGGTTTATTCGCAACATTGGTTCAATCAATGGTTGTTTTTCTGGGGGCTATTTTTCGGTTCTTTGTACTTCAATACCCCATTCTTCTACGAGCTTTTTTTGAATATTCTCAATGTGAACGATGCGGCCGCGTTGCGATAAATCAATAATAAAACGTGCAATGGATGGGCAGAGAGAAACCAAGACCCATCCGAGTCCTGCTGCACTAAAAATTACAAGCCATGTGACACCGTCAGTGGCAATAGCAACAAAACCACTGCTTGTATTATGTCGTGCCATCATTTCTCCTGCATAGGGTATGATGCCTGCAAGATTACAGGTTGCAAGAGAACGAAAGTATTTTTTGCTAGAGGAGGTATCAGCGTAGTAGGAAACAATGGAAGGGAGCATACCCATTACAACAAAAATCACTGTGGTTTTGAATAAAATGACGCATACGACACCAATTCCGACGATCAGCGGTACGTTTGCTTTCTTCTTTTTGACTTTGGTTGGTTGTTTGCTTTTTGCCATGATGGTCACCATCTAAAACATGATATGTTGTTTGAGGACATAGTACACGGTAGTGAGCAGAATAATGAATGAAATGAGAGCTGCAATACTGCCTCCCATTTCGCTTGCTTGTCTGCGTTTATGTTCGTAACTGCGTAGCTTATTGATGCGTAAATTATTCGTATAGAAGAGGTGCATAGCCTGTTTGAAACCCACTAAATCCTTCTCAAGCATGGATTTATTTGCAAATGCAGTTAGTACTGCACCAATATTTCCTTTTTCGGCTGCTTCTATAATATCTTGGCAAAGCGATTTTCGAATTTTTAGGCTATGAATAGCGGCGATGTTCTCTAGTAAGCGAATAGCACACCAATGAGAAAGTCCATAAAGTGATCTGATGCGTGCCTTTTCTTGTGCTTTCGCTAAAATGGCGATCACTGCAAATTCACGGTTTTCTTTAAACATAGGGAAGCGGTTAAATTCAGCAAAAATCATTTCTTTGTTGATGGCGGCGTGGCTAGCAGCAAAAGCGGCGATGTGGGTATCTTGCAAAGAAGATGAAGCCGCCTCATTCACAGATAGCATGTCAAGCGCATGTAAGAGTTGAGTATTGTCTTCTGCTTGATATTCCTTGAGTTTTGGACTTAAGCAGGGGAGGTTTGGGTTGAGGTCATAAATGGCGCGTTCAATGCCAAATCCTACCCCTGTGCTTTTGATGCGTGGGCGAATCTTATCTACTTTCCATAAAGCTTCAAAGGTATCCTCGCCACCCGATGAGCTTTGAATGTCTGCTGAAAAGTTAGGAAGATCATAATTAAAAGCTTCCAGTATTTGAGCAATATCGGCCTGTCGGTTGTTGCGTACACATTCGCATAAGATGCTACCAATGCCATCGACATGAAATGCGAGGTTGAACATGCGTATCGGACCAAAGGGATCAAGCAATAAAATGGTTCGCGCTAAGAGTTCGTCATTGTTTTTGCTAGAGGTTGCATTATCGCCGCCTGTGGTTTCAATGGCACGACGTTGTTTAGCGGCGAGTTCCTTCTTATGCATATTTTGTTCTATCCAGCGTGCCAGCGTGGGAGCGCGAACGGCATTGCGTGCAGCGTGCCATTTTTGATACATTGCATGTGCGAGTGCGCGACCATTTACGAATTCTTGACCATCAAACTCAAATGGACGTGATGCATCATGAAAATTAGCAGGAAGAAGAATGTTAAAGCGTTTTCCTGAACTCCATTGTTCTAACTGGCTTGCTGTCCAACGGTCGGCGGGGGAATCACAAAACACACCTTTAAATAAGTCACTGACAGATTCAGAAATAGTGCGGTTGGTGGTAAATAGCGCATAAGAACCCATATTCATCAAAAGATTAGTGAATTTACTAGCTCCCATATTACGGAAAGCCTCAAGATTATGCAGCAGCTCTATGGCAAGTACGGCAATCGCATAGGTATCAGTATAGCTTCCGCCATTCCCTTTGGCCTCAGGCGATGCTACGATACGTTCAGGGGATTCGTATAAAAATTCTTGAGAATAGCCACAAGGTTCAGAAACACATTCGCCGACCATAGTGCGGTCGCCGATAAAAATATTATCAGGGTGGATGCGCCCATGGCATATTTTGCGCTCTGCCAAAAGGGACAGTACAGAAGCTATTGGTTTAATAATTTGATTGATAATGAGTTCTTCTGGGAATTGCTGGTGACGTTGCAACAATTCTGAGAGGCGTTTGCCTTGGGGTCGCTCATAAATAAAGACTTGGCGTTGATCATTGAGAGATGAAATTTTAACGGTGGCTGAATCATAAAATTTCAGCATGTTAGGATGGTCAATGCGGATATGTTTTACAACATCTTGGCGGTAAGGGTAGGCAGGGTGACATACTACAGCGTAGACGTAACGCTGTGGATTCGCATTATCGGTAGCGACGTAAGCCAAGGTGTTGCCATGACATAGCTCAGGGATAGGTTGATCGACATGGATGGTAAAGCGGTCATTGACCTTATCCGTTGCAACATTGAGCGCGCCGCTATAGGGGCGATAAGTGGCAATGCGTTTGTAGGTTTCGTCACGAATATGTTGAATTTGTTCAAGACGCCGTGCTTCCTCTTCAGCAAAATTAATGCTGTAAGTTTCTTCATGGTCACGTCCTGAAGTCGTTGTGAGATTACGCGAAGCACTGGTCATAATGGTGTGAAGTCAAAAGGTTTCATGATGCAATAACACCATAATAAAACAGGTGCGTCTAGTGTTATGATACTAGAGAGTATGCTAGGGTCGATGAATGATGCGAGGTGTAGGAATCTGGGCGCGCAACTTGTGTGATAAAAAGTATCACACAGCATAATGTTTGGGTATGACCATGCTGTGTGAACCAAGTTTATCTTGTAGAGTTTTCAGGTCTACGAGGGGCTTGCGGTAGCCATTTTAAGAGTGACAAGGCCGCAACGATTCCATTGATGAGGGAAATAGCTATGCATAGTTTTATGCCAAAACCACTCCCTTGGTTTTTTAGTGTTTCTACTACGAATACTGCACCTATCATGGGAGCGGCAATCAGCAAAAAGAAAAAATAAGACTTGAGGTTATTCACCTTGTTCTCCTGCACAGTTGGTGTGCTTAAGTTACAAACCTGAATGGGGAATTCCAAACAGGACAAAAAAACTAAGAAGAACGTCTATGATATAACGGACAAAGGAGACATTCAATCTTTGGTGTTAAAATGTCATCAAATCTTCATATAGTCTTCGAGGCTGAACATTTCTTGCTTATCCCAAAAACGGATCACGTACTAAAATCGTGTCTTCGCGTTTCGGGCTAGTGGAAAGCAAGGTCACAGGGCATTCAATCAGTTCTTCGATGCGGCGGATATATTTGATTGCGCTGGCAGGGAGTTCTGCCCAACTACGTGCGCCATGGGTGGTTTCATCCCACCCTTCGATGGTTTCGTAGATGGGGGTGATTTCTGCTTGAATGCGTTGCGCGGCAGGGAAATAGTCATAGTGTTTGCCGTTATGCTCATAACCCACACAGATTTGCAGTTCTTTGATGCCGTCTAATACGTCCAGTTTGGTTAGTGCAATGCCGTGAATACCTGAAGTTTTGACGGCTTGGCGTACCATCACTGCGTCAAACCACCCGCAGCGACGTTTGCGTCCTGTAACTGTACCGAATTCATGACCGCGCTCACCAATGAGGTTGCCAATATCATTATCTTGTTCGGTTGGGAACGGGCCAGAACCAACACGGGTGGTATAGGCTTTAGTGATGCCGAGAATGAAACCAAGAGTAGAAGGCCCAGAACCACTACCTGCCGCGGCAGATCCAGCGAGAGTGTTGGACGAGGTGACATAGGGGTACGTGCCATAATCGACATCAAGCATGATGCCTTGCGCGCCTTCATAGAGAATGCGCTCACCATTTTTGCGGCGTTCGTCAAGGATGCGCCATACGGGAGCAGCGAATTTAAGGATTTCGGGGGCAACGCTCAAGAGTTCATTCATCACGGTTTGTACTTGCATGGGTTCTTTGCCCACAGCTTCTAGTAAGATATTATGGTGCGAAAGCATGTTTTCAACTTTTTCACGTAGTAATTCGATGTCTGCGAGGTCACATACGCGTACACCACGACGCGCAACTTTATCTTCATAGGCAGGACCGATCCCGCGATTGGTTGTACCAATTTTGGCATTGCCGCGGCGCGCTTCTGCAAAGCCGTCCATTTCGCGGTGAATCGGGAGAATCAAGGTTGCGTTTTCTGCAATTACGAGGTTTTCAGGAGAAATGTTCAGACCTTGAGCAGTGACGGTTGCAATTTCTTTGAGCAGAGCAAATGGGTCAATCACCACGCCGTTACCAATCACGCTGAGTTTGCTGCCACGTACGACACCAGAAGGAAGTAGGCTGAGTTTGTAGGTCACGCCGTCAACAACAAGGGTATGTCCCGCATTGTGACCTCCTTGAAAACGCACAACCACATCAGCACGTTCAGAAAGCCAATCAACGATTTTGCCTTTGCCTTCATCACCCCATTGCGCGCCAACTACTACTACATTGCTCATTGTTTCTTCCTTGTTTTTTTCATGTAGGCATCACAGCCTGAATTTATTGCTTTTCTATACTGATAAGCATGCCGTCTTGCAAGATAAGTTCGCAGCCTAAATGCTTGGCTTCTGCCTTTATGTCTGTACAACTTTCTGTGCCGTATACGGTGCTATAGCCTTGAGCGCGTAAGTTTACACTGTCTTTGTAGTTTACGGCGTGAGGGATATACACACGCTGAGGTTTGGTGTAGCCGCTCAGTTGTGCGCGTAGTAAGCGGGTGACATAGAGGGTCACCCCCACAGCAGGGAGATTTTCATTGTTTTCAGTGGGGATGGTATAATAACCTCCGCGTCCGATTTCTTGTTGAATAGAAGGCAGATACAGTGCGAAATAGACACCATAGTGATAATCAAAACCACGGCTATCGAGGGTGTCAATGGTCAGGGTAACATTCGGTATGTTTGTTGCTACACGGCGGATGACGTTTTCTAGCTGAGTTAATAAGGTGCGTGCCGTCTCAGGTAAATCTAAAGCTTGTAGTATAGGTAACGCTTGTGCTGCCGTTCCTGTGTGTTGGACTAAGCTAATTAGGGTATCACGACAAGGTAGGGACGCGGGTAGAGATGTGGTGTCTTTACTACGTACTGCTGTGCGGATAGTTTCAATCTGTGTTTCCTCTGTGATGCCAACATCTTGCAAGATACATGTGAGCAGTCCCGCGATGCTAAAATCTACGACAACATCTTTGAGTTCAAGCGCGTTTAAGGCTTCAAGCGCGGTGATGACGACTTCGGCTTCCATATTCTGTGTGCCAATACATTCAATGCCTGCTTGTACAAGCTGACGATTGCTATCGAGTCCTGTAGGGCGAGTACGCAGCACTGTACCGGTGTAGGTAAGGCGCAGAGGCTTTGGCGCATTCAGTAAGCGGCTCGCAGCAATACGTGCCATTTGGGTGGTGATGTCAGCGCGAATTCCTAGCATATGCTGTGACATAGGATCGGCGAGGCGGAAAGTTTGTGATGTGCGCGCAATTCCTTTGCCTGAGAGTAGAGACTCATCATATTCTAGTAGTGGTGGAATCACCTGTTCGTATCCCATCAACACAAAGTGCGATAGCAGGGTGGAAAGTATGTAGGTTTGACGTGCTGCTTCTGGTGGCAGCAAATCATAAAGACCAGAGGGGAGAAGATATTCTGACATGATTATTCTCCTTCTTCCTTTGTTTTAGAACGATTGACCCATCCACCGAGGGTAAGTTGTTTGCTTGCTAGCCATGCGCTAAAAAGAATGCTGAGGAAGTAGACCACACCAGCGACGGTAAGTGTATGCCATGGCTCTACTATTAGGGTGGTGATAAATGTTCCTGCAATCAGCATAGTGGGGAGGATATAGTCGGAGGTGATACGAATTTTTTTGAGCGAGAAAGTTGGGATACGGCTGACCATTAGTCCGCCAATAAGTGTGAGATAGACAAGACTAAAAATGGGAGTGGTCTTAAAGAGGTCAACACCTTCGAGTGAAATGATCAGTGGCCAAATACCGAGCATTGCACCTGCCGGAGCTGGGACACCTGTAAAATAATTTTTTTTGTTAAAACGTGCTTTATCGCTTTCTTTTGTGGGGTCTCCTGATTCGTGCATGGCGGTGTTAAACCGTGCGAGGCGTAGTGCGCAGCAGACCACAAAAAATAAGGCAACACTCCAGCCACCGCGCTTGATATCTTGTAGTGTCCATAGATACATGACCAGCGCAGGGGCAATCCCGAAGCTGACGATGTCGGAGAGAGAATCCAGTTGTGCGCCAAACTCGCTGGTGGCCTTGAGCAAGCGTGCGACCGCACCATCAAGCCCATCAATGACAGCAGCGGCAACTAACATTGCGACTGCAAATTCCCATCGTTCTAACATAGCAAAACGTACTGCGGATAGTCCACAACATAGCCCTGCCAGCGTCACCATATTAGGAAAGAGGCGGGTAATAGGGAAGCTATGCCCTTCGCGGGAATGTTTTGAACGAGGAAGAGGCATGGCACTAGCTTACACGAACAGAGTCAAGCCCTTGTGGGCGAGAGATATCAGCGATAATAGACTCACCTGCGATCATGGTTTGTCCAATAGCAACAAGTGGCTGTACTTGAGGCGGTAGGAAAATGTCCATGCGGCTGCCAAAGCGAATCAAACCAAAAACGTCACCGACAGAGACTTTTTGACCGAGTTTGAGGTCGCACAGGATGCGGCGCGCTACTAAGCCTGCGATCTGTGCAAAACCAATGTCATGACCGTCGCTAGTGCGTACGACAATACATTGACGCTCATTATCTTCGCTGGCTTTATCGAGGTTGGCATTGAGGAAAAGTCCTGCATGGTAGTGCAAATAGGTGATTTCACCTGAAGCTGGGACGCGGTTGACATGAACATTGAATACATTGAGGAAAATACTGACGCGCACGCGTTCTTCTTCGCTCAAATTGAGTTCAGATGGCGGTAACATGGTCACAATTTTTTGAACAATACCATCCGCAGGGCTGATGATAAGGCCGTCTTTTACGGGGGTGATACGCTTTGGATTACGGAAAAAGTAGACACACCAGACGGTAAGCGCGATGCCTACAAAACCAAGACCTTGCGACAGCATGGCAAACCCTGCGGTCACCGCGGCGAAGATTGCAATAAACGGCCAACCTGCTGGGTGAATAGGTACAAAAATACTTTTGATGGTTTCTACCAGATGGTTATCACCTTGCGCGGTCATGGAATATCCTACTCATGAATTTTAACCGCAATACCATACAGTCTTGTGCGCAGGGTGCAAGAGGGAGTTGAGGGTTTTGGAGATTTAGACGTTTTGAGGTGGGTTTCATCATGCAGAATGTAGTAAAACATTCTTCGTTGTTTGCGCGTAATTTGTTGGTATTATTCATTTTCTTAAAATGGCGCAGGCAGGATTCCCTCCCCCATAGCAGGGGAGGGAGAAGTGATTACTCGCCCTGACTAAGCGTATAACCACGCTCGCCATCATAGTTGTAAAGTTGTTCAATTACGGTAATTTCGATACCCGCTTCTGCGGCGGCGAGCATGAACTCTCCCGTGAAGGCATTGCGAAGTACACCATCATCGCCCATAAAGCGGCAACGGAAGTTGTCGGTTGCGTCCATGTGCGCATCTTCATCAGGCCAGACTTTGAGGCCTTTTGCTGAAATGAGCGCGAGAGAACCACCCGCAGGGGTGATAGTTAAGAGTTTTTCTGCAAGGCTTTCTGGACTGTCATTCCACAGTACAAAATAGTCTGCACCAACCAAGGTTTTCTTAGGTTTTTGGAGCGTGATCGCTTTGATGGGTTTTTTTGCTTCGGTTGATCTTTTGAAGCGTTCCTTCTTAAAGCGCAGAGGTTCTTCACCCAAATGCGCAATAACGGCATCCGCAAACTCTTTTGTTCCAAGTTTTTCTTTGCTGTCTTGGCTGTAAATATCTGCGGTGTGGTAGCCATCTTCAAGTGTACGAAGCCAAGCATTACGGATAGTTTCTGCTACTTCAGTCTGGCCAATATGCACTAACATCATGACCGCGCCATTGAGTAGTCCTGATGGGTTGGCAATGTTTTGACCTGAAATATCCGGAGCAGAGCCGTGGATCGCTTCAAACATAGCGAAATCGTCGCCGACATTGGATGATCCTGCAAGACCAACAGAACCCGATACATCCGCCGCGATATCAGAAATAATATCTCCATACAGGTTTTCGGTGACAATGACATCAAAGATCTGGGGGCGGCTAGCGATACGCGCTGCACCAATATCAATAATGTAATGCTCTTTTTGTAGGTCAGGGTATTCTGCGCCAATTTCATCAAAGACTTTATGGAATGTACCATCAGTCATTTTCATGATGTTGTCTTTCGACATGCAGGTCACTTTACGACGGCCATTCTGCGCAGCATATTCAAACGCATAGCGAATGATGCGTTCGCAGCCAGAGCGGGTAATAACTTTCATGGCGTGATAGGCGTCAGGGCTGTGGCGGTATTCGATCCCTGCATAGAGATCTTCTTCGTTCTCACGTACAATCACCATGTCCATCATAGGATGCAACCCTTTGACAAAAGGGTGGAAGCTACGGCATGGGCGAATATTTGCGTAAAGTCCAAGCTTTTTGCGCATGGTTACATTCAAGCTCTTGTAGCCGCCGCCTTGGGGGGTGGTGATCGGAGATTTCAACAATACTTTAGTACGGTACAAACTGTCCCATGCTGAAGGTGGAATACCTGTGGAAACACCTTTATTATAATAGGCTTCGCCGACTTCAATGGTGGTAATATTGAGTTTCGCTTGTGCTTCCATCAGGATGCGCAGTGTGGCCTCCATGATTTCTGGGCCGATGCCGTCACCGTAAGCTACTGTAATATCCGTGGTCATACGAAGTCCTTTTTAGATTGAGTATGTGTTATACTTAAGTAATGCATATTAAGTACTGAAAGTAGAAAAGCAATCGTTCCGTGCTTTGATTTCGAGCAAGTGACAGAGGGTTTTTTGTATATCGTTCTGAAAATGTCACAAAACCTTCATGTTACTGTGCAAAAAACTTGCTATGATGATAATGGGTAAAAATAGCTTTTGAGCCGTGTGTGGCTTGTGGATGTTTTTACGGAACTCTTGAGTATGATATAGGGTGCGATGCACGTAGAGAATGAACAGGCACAGTTAGAGGCAATCGCCGCGGGTCGCACCGAGGGGTCGGATGGTGTGCATAATTCTGGTGCTTTGCCTTCAGACAGTCCCTATTATAATCGTCTTTTTTGGGCATCTTATAAAGGGCAGTCACGTGGAGTATGGGGCGGTATACTGCTTGGTTGTCTTCTTGGTGCCGCGGGTGGCGTGGTATTAGCGGGTGCGTTGGCAGCAATTGGTGGTGTTGGTATTACTGCTGCGTTGGTTGCGCCCATGGTGGGTATTGGCAGCATGGTGGGCATGTTATATGGTAAAGAGGTGTTTGGTTTGTCGGGTGCGGTAGCGGGAGCGGTTGCTGCGGGGATGGAAATCTCTGAAGAGCGTCGTCATGCAGAAGAGCAGGCTCGCGGAGTGGGTGTTGGTACTGGCGACCTCGCGCCCGTGAATAGTGCGCTTGGTATGATGAGTGATCACACAAAAGTGAGTAAAATGGCGTCAGGTGAGCTACCTTACAGCGGGGATGAGGATAGCTTCTTTTTTGGTAAGAAACATCATGAATTTGGAGATAGGCCATCATTTTTTGGGGATGTTGCGATCTCTGGCGCATTGATTGGCGCGCTGTTTGGTGCAGTGATGTCTTATGTTGGTGGTGGTATGCTCGGTAGTTTAGAGCATGTGGATGCATTTTCTAAATTGGTTGGTAGCGGCGGACCTTTGGCGGGGATCTCTGCGACAGCCGCAGGGGTTGCTGTTACAGGTGGGTGTTCACTGGTTGGCGCAACATATGGTATTAATCGCCATTATTTCCGCAATCTGTTTAATGTCTCTAATGACCTCTATGATGGTAAGGTTGTTGAGCTTGGTAAAGAGAATGTAAAGAAAATGGTGGTGCTTCCTGCGCAAGTGGTAGGTGGTGTCACGGCACGCGCTGTACCTGAAGTGCATTTTATGCCTGACAGTGGCAGTATGTTAGGTGGTCATCAGTCGGTGGGGGTAGTGAAGGCGGCTTCTTTGGCAACACCTTTGTCTGTAATGCCTGTGGCTGTTAAGGCGGGTGCAGTGATGGATGCTGCGACGTTGACGACGGCTGCCGCGGCTGGTGGTCTAGCGGTTGTGAATGCGCATGATACGGCATCGGAGTCGTCTGTGGCGGAATCGCGTGTTGCTATAGAGACACCTAAAATGCAGGTTAATAATGTGGTGATGGCGGAGCGTCAGCAGTCTGTTAACGAGCATGCCCATATGCAGCAAGGTGCATGATATAGTTCTTTCTCACTCTAAACATGAGGCAATTGTAAGTGAGATGATTGTACTCGTGGAAATAGGTTAAAAATCTTCATTATGAAACATGAATCTAGCGGTGTATATTGCATCACCTAAAAGATGTGCAAATTTTTATCATTCTCCTAAAAGGTGTGTTTTTGGAGTGTTTATTAGCATTTTATATATTAGTTAATGTTAAAATTGGCTCGTATCTGGCAGAAAAATGCAGTTTTTTTGGGTAAAAATGCATAAAGTCTGTTTACAAAAGTTTTTTTTCGTGTTTTGCTCTGGGCGTCTGCTGAATAGCTAGGTTTTATGCAGGTTTACGGCTCTTTTGTCTTGTGCAGAAGGGGGTGTTATTCCTTTGTATGGATTCTATCTTGGGAGGCGATTTTTTTTGAGTTTTATACAGTTTACTTTCTGGAAGGAGTGACGTTATGAACAAGAATGAGTTGATTGCTGAAGTTGCCGCTAAGGCTGACCTCACCAAAGCAAAAGCAGCAGAAGCTGTGGATGCAATTATTGATGCGATTTCTGAAGCACTGGCTAATGAAGATGAAGTACGTCTTGTTGGCTTTGGTACTTTTGCGGTTGCGCATCGCAAAGCAACTGAAGGTCGCAACCCACGTACGGGGAATGTGATTAAAATTGCTGCTTCTAACCAGCCTAAATTCAAGCCTGGTAAGGCATTGAAAGATGCGGTTAACGCGCCTAAGAAGCGTAAAGCTGCGTAATTTTTCTAAATAATACTGTTGACAGCGCAGGGGTCTCCGTGATACCTGCGCTTTCACTTTCGGGGGAAGTTTCGAAAGCAAGGATTACGGGGGCGATTAGCTCAGTTGGTAGAGCGTCTCGTTTACACCGAGAATGTCGGCAGTTCGAGTCTGTCATCGCCCACCAAATCCTTGAAAATACTTGGTTGACATTGCGGGTAATTGCTGCCACAACGTCCGTCTTCTCGCTTATTGCGGGGGTGTAGCTCAGTTGGTTAGAGCGCCAGCCTGTCACGCTGGAGGCCGCGGGTTCGAGTCCCGTCACTCTCGCCATTTTCTCTTTTGTATCATTTTTATTGATGTCGAAAATGGTGTGCTTGCATGGTCGCGCAGCGTGTTTTCGTCACTGTTTCTTTAATCCTGACTCTTGACCCTTAAAAAACATCTTTTTCAGTTGCTCCTGTCGTCGTGATTGGCTAAGAGGGTAGGCGTAAATATCTATGTTTGGGTGGATGCTATGCAGTCCGTTGTACTTTCTTATTTTCCAATTCTTGTGTTTTTGGCGATTGCTGCAGGGCTTGCGCTGGTGATGGTGGTTGCACCGTTGGTGTTGATTAAGCAAAAGCCTGATGCGGAGAAACTTTCCCAGTATGAGTGCGGTTTTGCACCATTTGGTGATGCACGTGGCAAGTTTGATGTGCGCTTTTATTTGGTGGCGATTCTTTTTATTATTTTTGATCTTGAAGTGGCGTTTTTGTTCCCTTGGGCAGTGGCATTTAAAGAAATAGGTTTGTTTGGCTTTTGGTCGATGATGGTGTTTCTTGGTGTGCTTACGGTCGGTTTCATCTATGAGTGGAATAAAGGTGCGTTGGAGTGGGAATAGTTGGTTGCTGGTTACTGGTTGCTAGTTTCTGGTAAAAATGGTGGTGAATATGAGTTTAGTAGTACAAAATACAGGACAAGGTGTGTTGACTGCGGGAGCAGAGCAGGATGCTTTGTTGAAAAACGTGATGGATGATTACAATGAAAAAGGCTTCATTGTCGCTAATCTTGATAGTTTGGTAAATTGGGCGCGTACGGGGTCTTTGTGGCCTATGACATTTGGTTTAGCGTGTTGTGCAGTGGAAATGATGCAAGCGGCGGCTTCGCGCTATGATATGGATAGATTTGGTGTGGTGTTCCGCCCAAGTCCGCGTCAATCGGATGTGATGATCGTGGCGGGGACGCTGTGTAACAAAATGGCACCTGCGCTGCGTAAAGTGTATGATCAGATGGCAGAGCCGCGTTATGTGATTTCAATGGGTTCATGTGCGAATGGTGGTGGTTATTACCATTATTCCTATTCGGTGGTGCGCGGTTGTGATCGTATTGTGCCTGTGGATGTCTATGTTCCGGGATGCCCGCCAACGGCGGAGGCATTGATCTATGGTATTTTGCAGCTTCAAAAGAAAATTCGTAGAACAGGGACGATTCGCCGATGAGTAAGACCGCACAAGAACTGGCTGAATATTTAGTTGCATCCAAGCCTCACGACGTGGTGGAAGCACGGGTTGCGCTGGGTGAGTTGACTTTGCGTGTATCGCGTGAAGGTTTGCTTGGGATAATGAAGTTTCTTCGTGATGATGTTGAATGTTTGTTCAGTCAATGTATGGACGTTTGTGGTTTGGATTATCCTGAGCGCGCAGATCGCTTTGATGTGGTCTATCATCTTCTTAGCCTTAAACATAATATGCGCGTACGCGTGAAAGTGGCAACGGACGAAGTGAGCCCTGTGGATTCCGTGGTGGAGCTATATCCTGCGGCAGGGTGGTTTGAGCGTGAAGCATGGGATATGTACGGTATCTTCTTTGCGGGCAATCCTGATTTGCGCCGTATCCTTACTGATTATGGGTTTGACGGACATCCGCTACGTAAAGATTTTCCGCTGACGGGTTATGTGGAAATGCGTTACGATCTTGAGAAACAGCGCGTGGTCTATGAGCCTGTGAAGTTGGGTCAAGCATATCGTAGCTTTGATAATCTCAGCCCTTGGGAAGGTCCTGCGCGTGTGCTTCCAGGTGATGAGAAGGCTGCATGTTAACGTTCCTTTGAAATGGAAGGTGTCGCATGGAATTTTTGGCGCGTGTATGGCGCGGTGAGGAAAGTTTTGCCGCTGTTATTGTGTATTTGCTTCTTGTTCCTTTGGTGGTAGCGTGTGGATTCTCTGAGTGGTGCTTTGGGTTGGATAATCGTTACCATTTACCTCTTTTTGCTCTGTATTTTTGGTATATGATCGTCGCTCTGTATGCTGCGGGCGCGTTGATTTATGTAGTGAGGGCTTGTACTTTTATCAAAGATGCCTCTTTGAGAGGGCTTGCCTATATACTTGTGGTGTTTTGTGCTGTTCCGATGTTGGCACTGCCAATGGCACGGTTTTATGCCAACTATTTATCGTCTGAGCAAGAGCGGTTGCAGAATCTTGTATTGGAAAAGGAAAAACAACAGATGACTCATCATAGAGCGGTAGAGACCATTCCTGCTGCTCATGGTGCATCTGATACACAGATGTTGCAGCAGCAATATGACGCGTCGATTGAAAAATATCAAGAGTTGAAGCGGCAGCGTGATATGCGCCGTGAGCAAGGATATTAGCTTATTTTTATAAAAAGACCCACTCGCACGTACTGTAGAAACAGTCGGATACGAGTAGGTATGATTTATCGTTTAATTCGTTGCAATGACCAAGTCTGGACTGCAAAAACGAACCAGTTGAACAGCGCATATTGCCATGCGTCTTCTTTTCCTTGTAAGGTAAACAGGGTATGCAAACATGCTAAGAATAGGAAATACCATTGGATAAACTTTGCTATCCGATAGTTCCATTTTTTCCATGTAGAGATCACGTAGCTCTCCTTGAGGAGTTTCAACAGCGTTATTAGGGTTTTTGCCGTTGGAATTGGTGCATTGTTTAAGCCCTTAAGGACAAAAACATCCCTAAGCACCGAAATCAAAAAACCAAAAGAAACAGTTTCTAGCGTAGCACTTTACTCTTTTTCTCTCAATAGATTGAGAAAAAATGTCATAAAACTTTCATAATAGCGGTCAGGGGAAGGGTTTTTTGTAAAAGAGTGTTTGCGTTGTTAAATTCTTTCACTGATTCCTATGTTTTGAACCCTTACTAATCCCTGACCCTTAAATCCTACTTCTTAAATAGATGTTCTACGGCCGCACGTTCTTCGCGTAGCTCTTTTTCAGTTGCGTCGAGGCGTGCCTGTGAGAATGCGTTGATGTCTAGCCCTTGTACGATCTCATACTTGCCGCCTTTACAGGTAACGGGGTAGCCGAAAATAACGCCTTCTTTTATGCCGTAAGAACCGTCCGAAGGGATGCCCATAGAGACAAAGTCACCTACTTCAGTGCCAAGTGACCATGTGCGCATATGGTCAATTGCTGCGGATGCCGCAGACGCCGCAGACGACGCGCCGCGTGCTTTGATGATGGCTGCGCCGCGTTGTTGTACTTCGGGGATGAAGGTATCCGCATACCATGTTTGGTCAACAAGAGATAATGCTGCTTTGCCTTTCACGGTGGTATTGTGAAGGTCAGGATATTGGGTTGAAGAATGGTTACCCCAGATAATCATTTTTTTGATATCGGTGGTGTGAGTGCCTGTTTTTTCAGCAAGCTGGCTGAGGGCGCGGTTATGGTCCAGACGTACCATTGCGGTAAAGCATTTTGGATCAAGGTCAGGTGCATTTTGTTGTGCAATCAGTGCGTTGGTGTTGGCTGGGTTGCCGACTACAAGCACTTTGACATCACGTTTTGCATGGTCATTGATGGCTTTGCCTTGTGGTGCGAAAATCGCGCCGTTGGCTTCAAGAAGGTCTTTACGCTCCATGCCTGGGCCACGAGGACGTGCGCCTACAAGCAGAGCATAATCCACATCTTTGAACGCTACGTTCACATCATCGGTAGCCACTACGCCAGCGAGCGTTGGGAACGCACAATCATTTAGCTCCATTACTACGCCTTGAAGGTTAGGAAGGGCAGGGGTGATTTCTAATAGATGTAAAATCACTGGTTGATCTGCGCCGAGCATATCGCCCGCCGCAATGCGAAAGAGTAGAGCATAACCGATTTGACCAGCTGCGCCAGTAACGGCAACGCGAACAGGAGCTTTCATAATAATTACCTATCGTTAGAGGGTGACTGAGTTAAGGAGATGGCACTATACGCGCTAATAGTAAATAATTTCTTGCGTGGTGTTGTATAATGATGCGGATTTTTTTCACCCATTTTGTATTTTTACATAAGAAATGATTTTGCGATAGAAAAGGGTTGCAGGAAGAGGGGAGAGAAAGTAGGAAGTAGGCTTAAGTCTAGGTCTATGGCTTTTTTGCCTGACGCGTGTGTGTTTGCCTAAGGAAAAAATATGTCTGAACAACGTGAAATCAAAAATTTAACACTGAATTTTGGCCCTCAGCATCCTGCGGCGCATGGTGTGTTGCGCTTGGTGCTTGAGATGGATGGGGAAGTGGTTGAGCGTGCGGATCCGCATATTGGGCTGTTGCATCGTGGTACAGAAAAGCTGATTGAGCAAAAGACCTATATTCAAGGGTTGCCGTATATGGATCGCCTCGATTATGTATCGCCGATGGCGTTGGAACATTGTTATTGTATGGCAATTGAGAAGTTATTGGGGTGCAAAGTTCCTGAGCGCGGTCAGTATCTTCGGGTGATTTTTGGTGAATTAACTCGTATTTTAAATCATACCTTGAACGTGACCACGCAGGCGTTGGATGTGGGTGCGATGACGCCTTTGCTGTGGATGTTTGAAGAGCGTGAGCGTATTTTAGAGTTTTATGAGCGTGCGTCAGGTGCGCGTTTCCACTCTGCTTATATTCGTCCCGGTGGGGTGCATCGTGATATTCCTGCGGGGATGGAAGATGATATTGTGAAGTTCTGTGATGGGTTTGGGCGGATTATTGATGATGTTGAAACACTGCTCACGGAAAACCGTATTTGGAAGCAGCGTACGGTGGATATTGGGCGTATTTCAGCCGAAGACGCGAAAGCTTGGGGTTTCTCAGGTGTGATGCTGCGCGGTTCGGGCGTGGCGTGGGATCTGCGTAAGTCGCAGCCTTATGAGGTCTATGATAGAATGGAATTCGATATTCCTGTAGGTAAGACGGGCGATTGCTATGATCGTTATTTGTGTCGTATGGAAGAGATGCGTCAATCGCTAAAAATCATTAAACAAGCGGTCAATCAAATGCCAAAAGGTGAAGTGATGACCGATGATGCGAAGATCGCTCCGCCGCGTCGTGGTGAGATGAAAGAGTCGATGGAAGCCCTCATTAATCACTTTAAGTTGTTTACTGAAGGATTCCATGTGCCTGCGGGTGAGGCTTACGCTGCGGTGGAAGCACCAAAAGGTGAGTTTGGGGTTTATATGGTGTCTGATGGCAGTAATAAGCCATATCGCTGTAAAGTGCGTGCGCCTGGGTTTGCGCATTTGCAGGCGTTGGATTTCTTAGGTAAAGGACATATGCTCGCGGATATTTCAGCGATTATTGGGACGCTGGATGTTGTGTTTGGGGAAATAGATAGGTAGTTTTAGTCGCTAGTTACTAGTTACTAGTCGTTAGTTAAGGTAAGGTTTCAGATGGACGCGAAAAGAGGAAAAATAGAGGATGTGCTTCAGCCTGAAGTCTTCCAATTTTCTAAGAAAAATCTTGAGGAAGCGCAGCGTATTATTGCGAAATATCCTGAAGGTCGTCAAGCCAGCGCGGTGATGCCATTGCTTGATTTGGCGCAGCGTCAGTCTGAGGGATGGCTTCCAAAAGTTGCGATGGATTATATTGCGCAGATGCTTGGAATGCCACCGATGCGGGTGTATGAAGTGGCGACATTTTATTCAATGTATAATATGCGTCCAATTGGAAAATATCATGTGCAGGTCTGCACGACCACGCCATGCTGGTTGAATGGTTCGGATGGGATTGTCTCTGCGTGTCAAGATAAGCTAAAGGTGGATTTAGGCGAAAGCACTAAAGATGGTTATTTTACCTTGACGGAAGTTGAGTGTTTGGGTGCGTGTGTGAATGCGCCAATGGTACAAATCAATGATGATTTTTATGAAGATTTAACGCCTGAATCTATGGGCGCGATTTTGGGTGATTTGGCGGCAGGTAAGAAACCACGCGTGGGTCCTCAGAGTAAGCGTAAGTCGTCTGAACCTTTAGAAGGGCTTACTAGTTTGACCACATTTGGTTATGCGCGTGAAGCGGCGGCTGCGTCGCCTGCGCCAGCAAAAACCACGAAGGTGGCGGCAGCCAAAAAAGAAGAACCAGCGGTGAAACCTCTCAAGAAGGCGAGTAAAAAAATATCGCCTACTAAAGAATAAGGGGACAAAAGATGCTTCAAGATAAAGACCGTATTTTTACTAACCTATATGGTTACGGCGATTGGACGCTTAAGGGGGCGCGTGGGCGCGGTGATTGGGATAATACCAAAGCGATCTTAGAACGCGGTGCGGATACCATCATTGACCAGATGAAAGCTTCTGGACTTCGCGGTCGCGGTGGTGCGGGTTTCTCGACGGGGATGAAATGGTCGTTCATGCCGAAAGAATCGAAAGATGGTCGCCCAAGCTACCTTGTGGTGAATGCGGATGAAGGTGAGCCGGGGACATGTAAAGACCGCGATTTGATGCGCCATGACCCGCACAAATTGATTGAAGGTTGTTTGATTGCAGGTTTTGCGATTCGTGCGAAGGCTGCCTATATTTATATCCGTGGAGAGTTTCAGTTGGAAGCGGATAGGCTGGATCATGCGATTGAAGAGGCACGTGCGGCGGGTTTTTTAGGTAAGAATTGCTGTGGTACGGGATTTGAGTTTGATGTGTATGTTCACCGTGGCGCGGGTGCGTATATTTGTGGCGAAGAAACTGCGTTGATCGAATCGCTAGAAGGTAAAAAGGGGCAGCCACGTCTTAAGCCACCATTCCCTGCAATGGCAGGACTGTATGGTTGTCCAACGACGGTGAATAATGTGGAGTCTATTGCGGTTGCACCAACGATTTTGCGTCGTGGTCATGATTGGTTTGCGGGGCTTGGCCGTGAAAATAACACAGGGACAAAAGTGTTTTGTATCTCTGGTCACGTGAATCAGCCATGCAATGTAGAAGAAGAAATGGGGATTCCGCTTAAAGAACTCATTGAAAAACATGCAGGCGGTGTGCGCGGCGGTTGGGATAATCTGCTGGCGATCATCCCTGGTGGTTCGTCTGTTCCGTGCTTGACCAAAGATATGTGTGATACGGTGTTGATGGATTTTGATTCGTTGCGTGCGCTTGGTTCAGGGCTTGGCACGGCGGCGGTGATTGTGATGGATAAATCGACCGATATTGTGAAGGCGATTGCGCGTCTATCCAAGTTTTATTACCACGAGTCATGTGGTCAATGTACCCCTTGCCGTGAAGGTACTGGGTGGATGTGGAAAATGATGGAACGCATGGCAGCGGGTAATGCACGAAAAGAAGAAATTGACCAATTATGGGATATTTCAAAACGCATCGAAGGGCATACGATCTGTGCGCTCGGTGATGCGGCGGCGTGGCCAGTACAGGGGTTGATTCGTAATTTCCGCCCTGTGATTGAAGCGCGAATTGACCAATATACGAGCAAAGCGGCTTAGGGGTTTGACTATGCACGATGTAAAATATGTCATCTATAAAGAAGGGCAACATTTTGTGGCGCAGTGCCTCAATGTTGAGGTGTCGTCTTTTGGTGATACATTGGACGAAGCGGTAGCAAATATCACGGAAGCGTTGGAATTGTATTTTGGAAATTAAATTCTCTTGTTATTCCTGCGAAGGCAGGAATCCAGAGGAAAGCTGTTTTGGATGCCAGCCTATGCTGGCATGACAAAGGAAAAAGTGTAAGGAATAAACTGATGCCTACATTAAAGTTGAATGGTGTTGATGTTGAGTTTGAAGCGGGGATGACCGTCTTGCAGGTGTGCGAGCAAGAAGGTATTGAGATTCCACGTTTTTGCTATCATGAGCGTTTGGAAATCGCGGGTAACTGCCGTATGTGTCTGGTGGAAGTGCGCCCTGGACCGCCGAAGCCGCAAGCATCGTGTGCGCTTCCTGCTGGTGATAAAATGGAAGTGTTTACCGCGTCAGATATGGTTACGCGTGCGCGTGAAGGCGTGATGGAATTTATGTTACTCAATCATCCACTTGATTGCCCTATCTGTGATCAGGGTGGGGAGTGTGATTTGCAAGATCAAGCCTTTACTTATGGTTCTGGCAAGAGTCGTTATTGTGAGGATAAGCGTGCGGTTGAGCCGAAATATATGGGGCCAATCGTTAAAACAGAAATGACGCGCTGTATTCACTGTACGCGTTGTGTGCGCTTTGCGGAGCAAATTGCAGGTGTGCCTGCGCTTGGTCAGCTTGGTCGCGGGCAACATGCAGAGATTTCAACCTATATTGAGCAAGCGATTGATTCTGAACTCTCCGGTAATTTGATTGATCTTTGTCCTGTGGGTGCGTTGACGTCTAAGCCGTATGCGTTCAAAGCACGTCCGTGGGAGCTTAAATCTACCGAAAGTATTGATGTGTTGGACGCAGTGGGCAGTAATATTCGTATTGATTCTCGCGGGAATGCTGTCATGCGTATTTTGCCACGTCTGAATGAAGAGGTGAATGAAGAATGGATTTCAGATAAAACGCGTTATGCTTGTGATGGATTGCAGCGTCAGCGTTTGGATCGTCCGTATATCCGCAAAGATGGTAAGCTCGTTCCTGCTACGTGGGATGAAGCATTTGGGGCGATCAAGAAGCGTTTAAACGGTATTCCGGGGGATAGAATCGCTGCGCTTGCGGGTAATTTAGCGTGTACAGAGAGCATGGTAGCACTGAAAGATTTGATGGCAAAACTTGGCTCACATAATATTGATTGTCGTCAGGATGGAGCGCGCTTGGATGCTTTAAACCGCAGTGAATATTTGTTTAATACGACGATTGCTGGTTTGGAAGAAGCAGATGTGATTGTGCTGGTGGGAACAAATCCGCGTACGGAAGCACCGCTTGTAAATGCGCGAATTCGTAAGCGTTACCTTAAGGGTGGACTCAAGGTCTATAACATTGGTAATCCTCATGATATGACCTATCCAGTGGAACAGCTTGGTAATGATGCTTCGGTGCTAGAGCAAGCGGCACGAGGTAAACATGCGCTTAAAGCAATTTTAGATGGTGCGAAGAAGCCAGTGATTATTCTTGGTTCGGGTGCGATTGCGCGTGAAGATGGTGCAGAAATTATTGAAGTCGCACGTTTTATTGCAAGCAATACACCTGTGATTTCAGAAGGTTGGAATGGCTTTAATATTTTGCATATGGCTGCGTCTCGTGTAGGCGGTTTGGATGTTGGGTTTGTGCCTGATAAAGGTGGAAAAGGTATTGTTCGAATTATCGAAGGTATCCAAAAAGAAGAAATCAGTGTGTTGTATCTCTTAGGAGTCGATGAGATTGATACGGAATATTTTGGTAAAGCCTTCGTGATCTACCAAGGTCATCATGGTGATATTGGGGCGCAGCGTGCGGATGTTGTTCTTCCTGCGGCGGCTTATACTGAGAAAGAGGCGACGTATGTGAATATGGAAGGTCGTCCGCAGCGTGCTTATAAAGCCGTTGAACCTGTTGGTGATGCAAAGGAAGATTGGAAAATCATTCGTGCGCTTTCTGATGTATTGGAGGCCAGCCTGCCGTTTAATTCATTGGAAGATGTGCGTGTGCGTATGGTTGAGCTTGCGCCGCATTTGGCTCATCTGGACGTGGTAACGCCCGCAACATGGAAATCAACGGATAAGGCATTGAAGTCAGTGGAAATTGGGAAGGAGCCGTTTGAAGAGGTGATGAGCAATTTCTACATGAGCGATCCGATTAGTCGTGTATCGCCAACGATGGCGGCATGTGTGAAGGAAATTCTTCTTCCAAAGCAAAAGGGTAAAGGGAAAAAGGCAGCGTAAATGGAACAGTTCGTACAATTTATTCAAGAGTGGCCTATCTTTTTGATTATAGGTAAAATTCTTTTGGTGGTGGTGCCGCTGCTTGGCGCGGTGGCGTATCTGACGCTTGCGGAACGTAAAGTGATTGCGGCGATGCAGTTGCGCGTAGGACCGAATGTGGTCGGGCCTTTTGGTTTATTACAGCCTTTAGCGGATGGGTTGAAGTTATTTTTAAAAGAAACCATTTTACCGACGCATGCCAATCGTATGGTGTTTTTGCTTGCACCAATGCTCACTTTTATGCTTGCGCTCTTGGGATGGGCAGTGATCCCGCTTTCTGAGTCGTATGTTATTGCTGATTTGAACGTTGGAGTACTTTACCTTTTTGCGATTTCGTCGCTTGGGGTGTATGGTATCATCATGGCGGGTTGGGCAAGTAACTCCAAATATGCATTTCTTGGTGCGATTCGTAGTGCTGCGCAGATGGTATCTTATGAGGTCTCGATCGGTTTTGTGATGGTGACAGTACTCCTCATGGTAGGGTCATTGAATCTGCATGATATTGTGATGGCACAAGCGCATCGTTGGTTTGCATTTACAGGGTTATTCCCAATGTTTATTATCTTTTTTGTTTCCGCTTTGGCAGAGACAAATCGTTTACCGTTTGATTTGCCTGAGGCTGAGGGGGAGTTGGTTGCTGGGTATAACGTGGAATATTCGTCGATGCCGTTTGCCTTATTCTTCCTTGGTGAATATGCTAACATGATTTTGATGTGTGGGATGACGACCATTTTGTTCCTTGGCGGTTGGCTTGCACCGTTTGGGTTGACTTTTGTTCCGGGATTCATTTGGTTTGCTGCAAAAGTTGCTTTTTTACTGTTTACCTTTATTTGGGTGCGTGCGACCTTTCCGCGTTATCGTTATGACCAGTTGATGCGTCTTGGCTGGAAAGTTTTTTTACCAATTTCTTTGGGGTGGGTGGTGTTGACAGCCGCGTATCTTGCGTATGGGAACGCCCATGCAGTTGTGGCAGGTTAATACATGGAAACACTCGTCCATTGGATTGTCAATTTCGTTGATACTACGGGGTATGTTGGTATTTTCGTGATGACTTTCTTAGAGAGTACCTTTTTACCCATTCCCTCGGAGATTACGATGGTACCTGCGGGTTACCTTGTACATCAAGGAAAAATGGAGTTTTTGCCAGTATTCTTATCAAGTACGATTGGAACGGTTGGTGGTGCGTATCTGAATTATTATATTGCGCGTCGCTTTGGGCGGCCGTTGATTGTACGGTTTCAGAAATATTTTTTTCTCAATGCAAAGAAACTCGCAAAGCTTGATATTTTCTTTGATAAGCATGGTGAGATTTCAACGTTTACAGGACGGTTACTTCCTGGTATCCGCCATTTTATTTCGATGCCTGCAGGGCTGGCTGGGATGCGTCTTGATAAATTTCTTATCTATACGACGCTTGGTGGTGCGTTATGGATGATGATTCTTATCGGAGTGGGTTATTTTATCGGTGATAATGAGGCCATGATACGTCAGGCATTAAATAAGATCGTTGGCGTCATTGTTATTGGGGCTGTGTTGGTGATTGCTTTGTATTGGTATATTATGAAAAGAAAGGGTGTTGTGAACAATGACTAATGTTTCCTCATCATCGGTGTTACCGTTGTCACGCATGGGCGTAAAGGGTTTTTTGCGTTCCTTTTTACTTGGTGAGTTAGTGTGTGGGATGGCACTGACTTTGAAATATATGTTCAAAGAGAAAGTCACAATCAATTATCCTTATGAAAAAGGACCTCTTAGCCCACGTTTTCGTGGTGAGCATGCGCTGCGTCGTTACGCAAACGGTGAAGAGCGTTGTATTGCGTGTAAGCTTTGCGAAGCGATCTGTCCTGCGCAGGCGATTACAATTGAAGCTGAAACACGCGGTGATGGCTCACGCCGTACGACGCGTTATGACATTGACATGACAAAATGTATTTATTGTGGGTTTTGCCAGGAAGCATGTCCTGTGGATGCGATTGTTGAAGGGCCTAATTTTGAGTTTGCTACGGAAACGCGTGAAGAGCTTTTTTATAATAAAGACAAATTATTAGATAACGGTGCGCGTTGGGAAGCGGAAATTGCGGCTAATCTCGCCGCAGATGCAGCTTATCGCTAGGAGAGAATCTTTACTTGCGCGGGGATTAAATCCCGTGCTACACCTGCACACTTGAGCATAAGTTTTATGTTTTTGTAAACAGAAAGATGAAATAAAATGTTTAAATACAGAGAGATGAATGGATAAAACTATGATGCCAACAATCACATCGCTTTTGTTTTACTTTTTTGCATTCCTGACGATATTTTCGGGTGTGATGGTGATTACTGCGCGTAATCCTGTACATTCAGTGCTTTTCCTTATTTTTGCGTTTTTTAATGCGGCGGGCTTGTTCGTACTGTTGGGGGCAGAGTATTTAGCAATGTTATTGGTCATTGTGTATGTTGGTGCAGTGGCGGTGCTTTTCCTCTTTGTTGTCATGATGTTAGATATTGATATTGATGCAATACGTCAAGGTTTCATTAAGCGTCTTCCTGTGGGGATCGCAGTGGCCGTGTTGTTCTTTGTGCAGATTGGTGCGCTGATGTATGCCGCTTCGGTGTATCCATTGACTGTGGCGCATGCAGCACATCCTACGCCTGATGCGAGTGCGGTTAGCAATACAAAGGCGATTGGTTTGGTGTTGTTTACGGATTATGTGTACGCCTTCCAGTTAGCAGGACTTATTTTGTTGGTAGGAATGATTGGAGCGATTGTGTTGACACTTAGAAATCGCGCAGGGGTACGCAAGCAATTTATCGCTCGTCAGGTTTATCGTACCCGTGCTGAGAGTGTTGCCATGGTTTCTGTCAAATCAGGTGAAGGGGCGTAATATGGAACAGGTGTTGTTTGGTTCAATTACCATTTTGCATTATATCATGCTTTCATCCATATTATTTACGCTTGGCGTTTGCGGTATTTTCTTGAATCGTAAGAATATTATTACTGTGATGATGTCGATTGAGTTGATGCTGCTCGCGGTCAATGTGAATTTTGTGGCCTTTTCTTCGCAGTTGCATGATCTTGCAGGGCAGGTCTTTGCTATTTTTGTGTTAACCGTGGCTGCTGCGGAGGCGGCAATTGGGTTAGCTATTTTGGTGGTTTATGCACGTAACCGCGGTTCGATTGCGGTCGATGATGCCAATGTGATGAAGGGTTAATCTGATGGAAACTATGATTAAACTGATTGTCTTTTTGCCGTTGATAGCTGCCGTTTTTGTTGGGTTGCGTGTGCGGGTGATTTCGGATCTTTTTTCACAAATACTTACCTCTGGGTTTCTTTGTGTTAGCGCGGTGTTGTCTGGCTATATGTTTAGCCAAGTTGCATTTGGTTCAGGGCCTTTTACGACGCATCTTATGACATGGATTGCTTCAGGAGATATGAAGCTTGAGTGGGCGTTTCGTGTGGATGTGCTGACAGCGGTGATGTTGGTGGTGGTGACATGGGTATCTTCAGTCGTACATCTATACTCCATTGGTTATATGAGTCATGATGAGCATAAGCCTCGTTTTATGGCGTATCTGTCGCTTTTTACCTTTTGCATGTTGATGTTGGTGACAGCAGATAATTTCGTACAGTTGTTTTTCGGTTGGGAAGGGGTAGGCCTAAGTTCTTACCTTCTTATTGGTTTTTGGTTCAAAAAAGATTCTGCCAATGCTGCTTCAATGAAGGCATTTTTGGTTAACCGTGTTGGTGATATTGGTTTGGCAATGGGGATATGTTTGATCTATTTCAAAACAGGTTCGGTGCAGTTCGATGCGGTGTTTAAAGCGACTCCTGCGCTTGTGCCAGAGCAATTTTTGTTTTTAGGTGGTGCATTTCCACTCGTGGATTTGATCGGTTTCTTACTGTTTATTGGTGCGATGGGGAAATCGGCGCAGTTTGTGCTGCATACATGGTTGCCTGATGCGATGGAAGGTCCTACACCTGTCTCTGCACTCATTCATGCGGCGACGATGGTGACTGCGGGTGTGTTCTTGGTGGCGCGTTGCTCGCCGCTGTTTGAGTATGCGCCGACGACGCTTCAAATCATTACTTTTATTGGTGCGTTGACCGCGTTTTTTGCGGCATCAGTTGGGATGGTGCAAAACGATATTAAGCGCGTGATAGCCTATTCTACCTGTTCTCAGCTTGGTTATATGTTTTTTGCGTGTGGCGTAGGGGCGTATTCTGCGGCAGTGTTCCATTTGATGACCCATGCTTTTTTTAAAGCGTTGTTGTTTCTTGGAGCGGGTTCAGTGATCCATGCGATGTCAGATGAGCAGGATATGCGTAACATGGGCGGTATTTGGAAAAAGATTCCTTATACCTACGCGCTTATGTGGATTGGTTCGCTTGCGCTTGCGGGTGTGTATCCTTTTGCGGGATATTTCTCGAAAGATTTGATTTTAGAGACGGCCTATGCTGCAGAAGGTGATGCGGCAGGCTTTGCCTTCGTGATGGGGATTTCTGCGGCATTTGTTACAGCGTTTTATTCTTGGCGATTACTCTTTATGACGTTCCATGGTAAGCCACGTGCGGATAAAGAAACTATGCATCATGTGCATGAATCAGGTCTTGTTATGTTATTGCCTCTTATATTGCTTGCCGTGGGTGCGATTTTTGCTGGTATTATTGGTGTCTATGGCTTCCATATGACGGGAGCTGAGGGCGAGTTCTGGAAGGGCGCGATTTTCACTGGGGAACATAATCATATTTTAGAGCATGCGCATCATGTGCCAGCGTGGGTCAAGCATTTGCCGTCTGTGCTAGGAATGCTGGGGATTGGGCTTGCTTATATACTTTATGTGCGTATGCCTCATTTGCCTGCAAAAATCGCGTCGACCCTTAGTGGTGTTTATGATTTTGTTTTGAACAAATGGTATTTTGATGAGCTGTATGATGAGGTCTTTGTGGCGAATGCCAAGCGTATTGGTAAAATGCTGTGGCGGTATGGTGATGTAGCGACGATTGATGGTTTTGGGCCTAATGGTGCAGCAAAAGTTTCGCAACGGTTGGGGGTAATCACTGGGCGTTTACAAACAGGGTATGTGTATCACTATGCCTTTGTGATGATGGTGGGACTGCTTGTGATGGTTTCTTGGTTTACATATAGTGCAATGGGAGGCAAGTAGGCCATGCTTACATCCATGTTGACGACTCTTCTTTTACTTCCTCTTTTTGGTGCTGTGTTAGTGGGCGTATTTGCGTGTGGAGATGACGCTGCTGCAGCGACGCGTGCGAAGCTGATCGCTTTGCTTACGACGTTAGTAACGTTCGCTGCATCACTATGGATGCTCACAAAGTTCAACATGAGTAGTGCGGATTTTCAGTTTGTTGAACGTCATGTATGGTTAGCTGATTTGAAGATGCAATATTATCTTGGTGTGGACGGGATATCGGTGTTGATGGTATTGCTGACGACATTCTTATTGCCGCTTTGCGTGTTGTCGAGCTGGGAGTCTATCACTAAAAATGTACGTGGGTTCATGATTGCATTTTTGATTTTGGAATCGTTTGTGATTGGTGTTTTTTGCGCACTTGATACGATTTTATTCTATTTCTTCTTTGAAGGTATGTTGATCCCGATGTATTTTATTATTGGGATTTGGGGTGGTGCGAATCGCGTGTATGCATCGTATAAATTCTTTCTGTATACGCTGTTAGGGTCTGTGTTGTTTTTGATCGCTATTATTTATCTGTATTTGCAGTGCGGTACGATGGCGATTCCTGAACTGATGGTGCTTGCGCCGAAGTTAGGGCTTGGTGTACAAAAATGGTTGTGGCTTGCGATGTTTGCTTCGTTTGCGGTGAAAGTGCCGATGTGGCCTGTACATACATGGTTACCTGATGCGCACGTGCAAGCTCCCACGGCGGGGTCGGTAATTTTGGCTGGGGTTTTATTGAAGATGGGTGCGTATGGATTTTTACGTTTCTCTATGCCGATGTTGCCTGAAGCATCCCATTATTTCGCACCTTTCATCTTTACTCTCAGTATTATTGCCGTTGTGTATACGTCGTTGGTGGCGTTGGTTCAGGACGATATGAAAAAATTGATCGCGTATTCGTCTGTGGCGCATATGGGGTTTGTGACTGTTGGTTTGTTCTCCTTTAATGTGCAAGGCATTGAGGGTGCGCTTATTCAAATGGTGTCGCATGGTTTAGTATCGGGTGCGCTGTTTCTCTGCGTGGGGGTGGTCTATGATCGTATGCATACGCGTGACATTCAACGTTACGGCGGTTTGGTGCATCGTATGCCTCGTTATGCTGCGTTGTTTATGTTATTTACCATGGCGTCGGTGGGGCTTCCGGGAACGAGTGGATTTGTTGGCGAGTTTTTGGTGCTGGTGGGTGCATTTAAAGCAAGTTCTTTGGTCGCGTTGCTCACCGCAAGTGGTATGGTGCTGGGAGCGGCTTATGCATTGTGGCTATATCGTCGGGTGGTGTTTGGTGAAATGACACGTGATGATCTCAAAGATATTTTGGACCTTGATCGCCGCGAGATTGTGATTTTAGTGCCTGTGGCTTTGCTTGTGATCTATTATGGGGTGTATCCACTCCCAATGTTCAATGTCATGGAAGCTTCGGTGCAGCATTTGCTGACGCAAATATCACCCGCTGCTGTTGCACTTAAATAGGGGACTGGATGTATGCTTATTCAAAATTTTGCTGATGTGATGCCATTGATGCCTGAGGTTTTTCTCAGTGTGTCGGCTATGATTTTGTTGGTGATGGGGGTGCTTGTAGGAGATAAATCTGCGCGTATTATTTCTACATTGGCGGTGGTTGCGTTTGCGGTGACATTGTTTCTTATTACAAAACAAAATGGGCAAGGCGTATTACGTTTTGGCGCGATGTTTGTCACGGATGATTTCACCCGTTTTGGTAAATCTTTGGTTTTACTTGCCGCATCTATGTCTCTTGCGCTAGGTTTTGATTGGTTGCAGCGTGATGGAAATCAGCGATTTGAGTTCCCTATCTTGGTGATGCTTTCAGTCACGGGGTTAATGCTGATGATTTCTGCCGCGGATTTGCTTGCGGTGTATATGGGGCTGGAGATGTCTTCGCTTGCGCTGTATGTTTTGGCGGCGTATCGTCGTGACGATGTGCGCTCGAGTGAGGCAGGTCTTAAATATTTTGTGCTTGGCTCACTTTCCTCTGGCATCATGTTGTTTGGGATGTCGTTGTTGTATGGTTTTGCTGGAACGATTGCGTTTGACGGCTTAGCACACACTTTGGCACAACTCGCTGTGCCTGTTACTGAACTCAAAGCCTTTCCTTATGGCGTGGTGATTGGGGCAGTGATGTTGTTGGTTGGATTTTTCTTTAAAATTTCTGCTGTGCCGTTTCATATGTGGACACCTGATGTCTATGAGGGCGCACCAACTCCTGTAACTGCATTTTTTGCAACCGCTCCTAAGGTAGCGATGTTATTTTTGATTTCACGGGTGTTGGCGCAGCCGCTTTTGCCGCTTGCGCATTACTGGCAGCAGGTGATTGTTGTGGCGTCAGTAGGTTCAATGTTGGTAGGTGCGCTTGCAGCGTTGGTACAAACAAATATCAAACGGTTACTTGCGTATAGTTCTATTGGGCATGTGGGGTACGCTTTGGTGGGTTTATCAGCGGGTGGTGCGGAGGGCATTCGTTCGGTGGTGATTTATATTGCGCTGTATATTTTTATGAGTGCGGGAGCGTTTGGATGTGTGTTGTTGATGCGTCGTGGTGGGGTGTATCTCGAAAACATAGCGGATTTAACGGGGATTGCTCGTAAGCATCCGAAGTTTGCGCTGGCATTGTCGGTCTTTATGTTTTCTATGGCAGGAATTCCACCGCTTGCAGGCTTTTTCGGTAAGATGTATATCTTTGTGAGTGCAGTAAAAGCAGGACTGATTGGGCTTGCGGTGGTTGGGGTGCTAACTAGCGTAGTGGCGTGTTATTATTATTTGAAAATCATTAAAGTGATGTATTTTGATGCCCCTGCTGAGGATGTTGCTTTTGATAAGCCAGATGCGTTACTTCCAGCTATCATCACTATGTGTTTTGCGATAACAGTTTTCTTCGTACTTAAACCTGATGTGTTGGTTCTTCCTGCCACACTCGCAATTAAGGCTTTGCTGTGACGGATACGTTTGATAGCTCGTTGTTGGATGATTACCATCTGCTGTCTTATGACACGCTGGATAGTACCAACGACGAAGCAAGACGATTGGCAGAGGGCGGTGGCGCACATGGTGCGGTGATTTGGGCGCGTTCACAAACACATGGTAAAGGGCGTAGAGGTCGAGCTTGGGTTTCGGATCAGGGCAACCTGTTTATGTCGTTTCTGCTTTCGCCGAATGTGCCATTAGAGCGGTTACCTGAGCTTTCTTTTGTGGCTGGGTTAGCGGTGCTTGATACGTTGGTGCCGATTGTAGAGAAACATTATAAAATTACCTTGAAATGGCCTAATGATGTGTTGCTTGATGGTGCAAAAATAGCGGGCATTTTGGCAGAGTCTTTTGAAACGCCGAAAGATCATGAGCGTGCGGCGATGCGTTGGGCGGTGATTGGGGTTGGTGTTAATGTTGAACATCATCCTAAGCTTGATATGGCGTATCCCACCACGGATTTAAAACAAGCAGGTGTTGAGATTATTAGCGCGAAAATTATTTTGTCACGCCTTATTCATCATTTTGTGTTGCGCTATGATCAATGGACACGTGATGGGTTTGCGCCGATTCGTGCGGCGTGGCGTGCGCATGCTCATCATTTGGGCGAGGGGGTGCGGGTGAATCGTGAACAGGATATGGTCGAAGGAATTTTCAAGGATATTGATGCGCAGGGGCGTATGATGGTTGAACATCCCGAGCAGGGCTTGCTGGTGCTTGGTACAGGTGATGTGCTTGCGGATACTCAGCAGGGGTTGGTAAAAGCCTGAGGGTGCGTTATGTTGCTGTGTATTGATGTCGGAAATACCAATATCGTGTTTGCTGTATTTGATGGGGGTACGCTGGTGGGGCAGTGGCGTATGTCTACCATTAGTCACCGCACGGCTGATGAATATGCGGTATGGCTGCGCCAGATTTTGATGTATGAATCCATTGAACCGAGCCAGATTACGGGTGCTATTTTGTCTACTGTTGTGCCTGATGCACAATTTCCTATGATTACTTTGTGTCGTCACTATTTTAATGTTCAGCCTTTGATCGTGGGTGAAAAAGGTATGGATGTTGGGATGCCTGTTTGTCTTGAACGTCCGCAAGATATTGGTGCAGATAGGTTGGTCAATTCGGTGGAAGCATGGCGACGCTATCATACTGCTTTGATCATTGTGGATTTTGGTACGGCGACGACATGTGATGTGGTCAGTGGTCAGGGAGAATATTTGGGCGGAGTGATTGCCCCTGGGGTGAATCTTTCGCTGATGGCTCTTCATCAAGCAGCGGCGAAATTGCCGAGTATCCGTGTACGTCAGCCTGAGCGTGTTATTGGTCGCTCGACAGTAGCGGCGATGGAGTCTGGTGTTTTTTATGGTTATTTGGCGATGGTGGATGGGATTGTGACACGTATCAAAGAAGAATACGGCGCATCGATGAAAGTCTTGGCAACAGGAGGACTTGCTTCACTCTATGCACGTCATTCTACGCAAATTGAAGAAACTATTCCCGATTTAACCATTTATGGGTTATATACGCTTTATGAGATGAATAAGTAATTGGTATTTAGTATTTAGTGTTTGGTGAAGTATGAAATTATCTCTCATCAGATACTAGATACTAGATACCAAGCACCAACAAGAAAGAATAAGAATGAATTTTAAACCGCATTATGATGATCTGCTTTTTGTCCCACTTGGTGGCACGAATGAAATTGGGATGAATCTAAATCTTTATCACTATAAAGGTAAGTGGATTATGGTGGATTTGGGCATTGGTTTTGCTGATGACTATCTTCCTGGGGTTGATGTGGTGTTGCCTGACATTGAATTCATGCATGAAATTAAAGATGACTTGTTGGGATTGGTATTGACGCATGCGCATGAGGATCATATTGGCGCAGTTCCATATTTGTGGGATGAGTTGGAATGCCCAATTTATACGACAGCATTCACGGCGGAGGTGTTGAAAGCAAAACTTGCTGCGGAAGGTATGAAAAATGTCGTGCCAATTCATTTGGTAGAGCTTGGTGGTAAACTCGACTTAGGGCCATTTAGCATGGAGTTTATTCCATTGACCCATTCCATTCCTGAAATGCATGCGATTGCGATTCGTACGGATGCGGGTATCGTTATGCATACTGGTGATTGGAAGTTGGATGCTGCGCCGATGGTGGGGGTTGTTTCTGATGAGGATGCCATGCGTCGCTATGGTGATGAGGGCGTACTTGCGATGGTGTGTGACTCGACCAATGTTTTTGTTGAAGGTACGTCTGGTTCGGAAGAAGATGTGCGCAAAGGGCTTGCGGAAGCAGTGGCAAAATGTAAGCAGCGTGCGGTGGTAACGACCTTTGCATCCAATATTGCGCGGGTAGAATCTATTTTGCTTGCTGCGATGGATGCGGGGCGTCACGTGGTATTGGCAGGGCGTTCACTTCAGCGTGTGATCGATGCGGCGCGTGCGAGTGGGTATTTGAAGAAACTACCTGTGATGTTGTCAGATAAAGATGCTCAATCTGTTGCGCCTGAGAAGCTTTTGATTTTATGTACAGGGTGTCAAGGCGAGTCGCGTGCTGCTCTGACCCGAATGGTACAGGGCGCGCATCCTAATTTGCGTTTGGCAACTGGCGATACCGTTATTTTTTCATCACGAATTATCCCTGGTAATGAAACACGAATTCGTTGGCTGCATAATCAGCTCGTGAAATTGAATGTTGATATTATCACGGATAAAAAAGGCAAAATTCATGTTTCTGGTCATCCCGCACGTGCAGAGTTAAAACGTATGTATGAATTAGTGCGTCCTCATGTTGCTGTGCCTGTTCACGGTGAGGCGGCGCATATTCGTGAGCATGGGAAGTTTGCGCTTAGCTTGGGTGTGCCTGAAATTGTTGGGGCATATAATGGTTGTGTTGTGCGTCTTGCAGCAAAAGAATCTTGTGTGATTGATACGGTGCATAGCGGTTATCTGGCGGTTGATGGCACAAGTATTATTTCGGTGAATAGCCCCGTGATTCGTACCCGTCGAAAGCTACGTGAAGATGGAAATGTGACGGTATCATTAGTGTTGAATAAAGAGGGTGGATTGGTAACCCGTCCTCAGATCTCTGCGCCAGGGTGTTTGGATGCAGAAGAAGATGAGGCGTTGCTTGCGGAGCTGCAAGATCAGGTTGAGCATGCGATCCATGCTCTTGGAAAACGTGCGAAAATTACGGCGGTGAAAGATAAGGCGCGTAATGCTATGCGAAAAACGATTACGCGAGAGCTTGGTAAGCGTCCAGTTTTAGAAGTTCATATTCACCATGTGTAAAGGTTTTTTGCTTATACTCTGTTTTTTAAAAGGAGTGAAGAATGCGTCGTAAACTTGTTTTTGATGAAAATACGGTGAAAACACCGTCGGTTTCTCGTCGCTCAGGTGGCGGAGTGAAGCTTGCAATTGCGGCTGTGTTGTTGCTCGTGCTTGCTTTTGGTGCATTTGTCGGCGTCGTTCATGCCGTGGTGAACAAAGATGAAGTTGCACAACATATTTATAGTGCGCTTAAGACTATGACGGGAAGTGATGTGATGGCGGAGACTGTCACACTTAAAGTCTTTCCCGTTCCCACGGTGGTCTTGAACAATTTTGTGGTAGCAAATGATCATCGTTCATCTACAGAAAATATTTTGCAAGTTGAGCGTGTAGAAGTTGCGCTGACTTTTGCTAGTATGGCGGATACAAAATCTGCGAAACTTGGGACGGTGACGCTTATTAATCCCGTATTGAATTTGGATCGTTATCAAGATGGTGGAACGAATTGGGAATTTGCAAGTAAATCTGGAGCTTTTAAGTCATTAGAATTCTCAGTTGTACGCTTGGTGGCCAAGGGTGGTAGCGTGGTGTTTAATGATATGTTTAATGCACGTACGATTGAGTTTCAAAACACATTGTCTGATATTAAAAATACGGGTAGCAAACAATGGAACGTGAATGTTCAGGCGAGTGTGGATAGTAATGTAGTATCAGTGAGCGGTACGCTTGGACTTGATGGTTTACAAGATTTGCAGAATTTTACGGTTGGCATGGATATGAATATCAAGCAGGCCGCGGGGGATGCGTCTTATAAAGGGAATGTTAAGCGTAAGGATGGAGTGTTCCGTTTTGATGGTGCTGTTGCCGTGAATGCAACGGATATGATGCCGTGGTTGAAGATGGTGTTGGATACGACACAGAAAAACAATATTTTTGATAATGTTAAATCTGCGATGCCTGCAAATATCAAGGCTGATCTTACTTCCACTGATAGCTCACAAGCAGTTAAGTCGATGCAAGTGCAGTCGGGTGAGAATAAATTGATGCTAGATGTTACCGTGGATTATGCGCAGCAAAAGCCAAGTATTGTATTGGGTGTGAATGCAGAGAAATTGTCCCTTTATACACTTTTACCTTCTGCTGATGGTGTGGGTGTATCTAGTGAGTCGGTCGAAGCGGTGCTGCGTACTTTGCTTGTGCCAGAAGTGAATGCTCAATTGACAATGAATGTTGCTGATTTTTCTATGGTCAAGGGTGTTCAAGGGAAGCTTGCTCTTACGGGGGATATGAGTGATGGCGAGTTTGTATTATCTCAGGCGCAATATGATATGGCAGGGGAAGCAACACTTCAGCTTTTCGGGATTGCAAAAGTAGATGCGCAAAAAAGTGCGACTTTTGAAGGAAATTTAGAGATTGAGGGTAAAAAATTCTTGGATTTCACGAAGACAAATGGTTTTGGTCTTGGTGCGGTAGCAACGGAATATAATGGACCATTCCAGTTAAAAACCATGATGTCTATTTCTCATAATCAGAGCATTGTTTCGGGGCTTGGTGCTTCTGCGGGTGATCTTAAGCTTTCTGGTGGTTTAAACTTTAACAATGAGGATCTTCTTGCGATTCAGGGTGGTTTAGTCGTTGAAGGGGTGAATTTAGATTTGCTTGATGCGTATTTGCGGTCGAATAATAAGGCTAAGGAAAAAGCAGCATTTGATAATGCGCCGCTTTTCTTTGATTGGTTGCGTGACGTGCAATCTAAATATGCCCTTAATTTGGATATTCGCCATTATATTTACAATAAAAAGAAACATGATAGCGGTAAGCTTGCTTTGCAGGTTGCTCCTAATAAAGTGACGTTGAGTCGCATGGATCTTATGTTAGGGGATGTTGGTGTTAAGGGTGATGTACAGTTTGATCAAACTAAAGAAAAACCTGAAATAAATGCGACGCTAGAGCTTTCTCAGTTGGATATTTCTAAGTTTTCGGGGAAAACACGTGTGATTAACCCTGTTCCGCGTGGTAATCGTCAGCAAATATGGTCGAAGGAGGTCTTTGATTTGACCGCGCTTCAGCGTTTTGACGGAAGTTTTAACGTAAAGATCAGTAAGTTGAAGCATAGTGTCTTTAATATGGATAATGTACAGGTAGACATTGTAGCGCATGAAGGACGTTGGGATGTGAAGCAGTTGGACGGCTACCTTTGGGATGGTACATTGCAAGCGCAAGGTAGCATTAGTTTTAATGCAATTTCTTCGGTGAGTCTTGCTTTCACCTTGCAGGAGTTACCAGCAGAAAGATTGTTGGATGCCGTGGCAGGATTACATGGTCTGGAAGGACCTGTTTCTCTTAGCGGGCAGTTTGCTGCATCGGGTCTGAATTTGGCGGATTGGATGGGGAGCAATAAGGGAGCGATGACATTCAGGGGACATGAAAATACTATTAAAGGCTTTGATCTATCAGGATTGGTGCAGATGATGCCGAATGTTCGTACGATTACGGATGTGAACTCGAAGGTGCGTGATTCATTGCTTCATAACAAGACTTATGTCGACACGATCGAAGGGTCTTTTAGTCTGGAAAATGGTGTTTTGCAAACTAATACCTTGAAAATGCGTTCACGCGATGCGGTGAGTACCGTGGCTGGAACTATTGATTTAGGGACATGGATGATGAATATGGCATTGCAGATGAAGATTTTGACACTTGCTCGTGGGGATTTCCCTGTGGTAGGTATCTTCTTCCGTGACTCGATGGATAATCCTGATGTTAGTCTTGATACGCGTGATATTGAGGCATTCGTGGCGCGTCGTCAGACACAATAATATCCTTTGACTGTTACTTCTATCAGTCAAAATAGTATTACGATACATTTCGTGAAATATTATTGCGTGTTTTACTTGTGCTAAGAGGTGGTTTTATGTCATCTTAATGAGAGTCATATTTTAACTAGACTTGAGAGTACTATGCGAATTAATTCGGGTGCATCCATGCAGCTTGTTACAGTCGGAGCGGAAGTCAAGCTTGTAGAAGCTTTGGCAGAACTGAAGGAGCAGGCAACAGGATGGTCTGGAATTTGGTTTGGGTTTGCCGAACTGATGGAGCAGTATAAAAGTGAATATCAGATCAAAATAGCACTTAATATGGTGAAAGACCTTCTCAAAAACGAGGAGGGAACGGTTTATCTTTGTAAAGATAGTACCGTGTTTGTGATGACGCATAATACAACACGTCAGCAGCTTGAAAAGGTGGTGTTTCAGTTGCGTTATTTATTCATGGATGATCCATTGGCTTATACAGATGACGGGGAAGAAAATCCTGATTTTTCTGTGATGTTTGATCTTGCTACAGAGTTTGAAGGTTTTGCGAATCTTGCGCGTGGTAAAATGCTTGGTAATAAGCGCGGTGGTGGGCGGCCTCTTCCTGTACGTTCTGCCGAAACTGTTTCAGCGAAAGATGTTGCGTCGTCTGCTTCGGGGAGTGGGTTTTTACAGCAGGTCAAACAGATTGCTTCTGCGGGTTCAAAGCGATTCTTGAATGCAGCAGGTCTTGCAAATATGGAGCGTGATCTTATTAATGCAGATTTGACGACAGTGATGCGTCGTCAGCCAGTGTGTGCTGCGATTCCTGATATGATGGTGCGCCGAGTCTTTGATGAGTTATATATCAACATCACTCATTTGCGTCAGATGATGCGTGTGGATGCAGATCTACTTAGTAATCGTTGGCTTTTTAAATATCTTACTGAGTTGCTTGATTATCGTGTGTTGCATATGATTCAAAAGAATCCTACACGTTATCTTGAGCTTCCCATCAGTTTGAATCTTAACGTGAAAACTTTGCTTTCTGATGAGTTTTTAGAGTTTGATGCATCTATCAAGCCTTCGGTGAAAGTGTCCGTTGTGGTGGAGTTGCAGATATCAGACGTGTTTGAAGATATGCGCGCTTTTATTCTTGCGCGTAACTCGGTGCAGAAGTTGGGGTATCGTGTGTGCCTTGATGGTTTGACGGATTTAAGTTTTCCACTCGTTGATCGTGAGAAATTGGGTTTTGATTTGGTTAAGTTACAGTGGAATGCAGATATTCCGAGTGATTTACAAACCAAAGAAAATAAAAAGATTGCCGACATGATTAAGGTTTGTGGTCCGAATCGTGTGATTTTGAATCGTTGTGATAACCGCAAGGCTGTGGATTATGGTCAGGCTTTAGGTATTTCACTGTTCCAAGGCCGTTATCTTGATAAATTGATGAATCCCCTTGCAAAGATTGAGAACTAGGCAGTGAGTGTGTTAAGTCCTGAGCTTGCACAGATACTCAGTGCGGTGATCATGTTGACGATGCTTGGGTTGGCCGCAGGAAATTATGCGACCTCGATTGTTTATCGTTTGCCGCGTCATCTTAAAATTCCGAATGATCCTCCTTATTGTGATAGTTGTCACCATTATCTTGAGGTACGGGATCTTTTCCCCTTTTTCTCATGGGTTCTTAATCGTGGTAAATGCCGTTTTTGTGGAGTGGCCGTTCCTGCAATGTATGCGGTAATCGAGTGGTCGAGTGTGATGTTATTTAATCTCGCTTATTTTCAGTTTGGACTTAGTGAAAGCATGATTCTTGTCATGGCACTCGGAATGTTTCTAATTATCATGGCCTCGCATTATTTTGAGAATCAACGCTTCTATAATGAAATTTTGATTTCTGTGACCGCACTTGCTGCGTTGTTACGCGTGTTGCACGACGGTACGATCTATGGTTTTGTGCATGGTGCATATGTAGGGCTGCTTGTCGGATTGATTGGCTGGGGGGTGTTGTGCCTAAAACAAAAGAAAAAAGTACCGTTTCCTCAAGCATGTCTTATGCCTATCTTGGCTGGACTTGCGCTGGGACAAGCCCATGTGCTAGATTATGTCTTACTCTCGTTGCCGTTTTATGCTGTGCTGAAAGCAGTGGGAGAAAAAGATAGTGCCTATGTGAAATCTGCGGGTGTGGTTTCAGGGTGTATGGCGATTATGTTGTTGGTGTTATATCCCTGCCTTGCGGATGTTCGCATACTTCTTTCTTTGATGTATGGTCATTCTATTTAAGAGTGGTGCTTTTTTCATTTGTCGTTCTCCTGCGGGCAGGAGATTGTTGTTCGACGAAGCTAATCTAGAAGAACAGAAAGACTGGATTCCGGCTTTCGTTGGAATGACAAAAAATTTAGTGATTATGTCAAATTTAAGAAATGAGCATCAAATTGGTTATTCTACGGTGACGGATTTGGCAAGATTACGTGGTTGGTCAACGTCCGTCCCGCGTGCGAGTGCCGTGTAGTACGCGAGCAGTTGGAGTGGAATTGCATAGACGATAGGGGCAATGAATGGGTGACATTCTGGCATTTGTAATGCCGCGGCGGTCAGGGACTCAAGTTCATGAATGCCACGTTTGCTGCTGAGTAAAATGACCTTTCCGCCTCGAGCAACGGTTTCTTGTAGGTTGGATGCCGTTTTATCAAATAGCTCATCTTCGGGAGCAATGACAACGATCGGCATCCCATCATCTACGAGCGCAAGAGGACCATGTTTGAGTTCGCCAGCCGCGTAGCCTTCGGCGTGGATATAAGAAATTTCTTTCATTTTGAGCGCGCCTTCCGATGCGATGGCGTAGCTAGTGCCTCGTCCAATAAAGAGCATGTCTTTAGTGGTGCTGAATTCAGTGGCGAGTTTTTTGATCGCAGGTTCAAGTTGTAAGGTGGCAGCAATAATGTCAGGTAGTTGTCCGAGAGCATGGGAAAGCTCGGCAATGTGTATGTCTGACATACTGCCACGCGCTTTGGCAATTGCTAAGGTTAAACAGGCTAGAGCAGTAAGTTGGGTGGTAAAGGCTTTGGTCGAAGCAACTCCAATTTCAATCCCTGCAAGCGTACGTAGCATGCCGTCTGCTTCCATGGCCATGCTACTTTGAGGCACGTTGACAAGGGCGAGTGTGTGTTGTCCGACGGAGCGGCAGTAGCGCAGCGCAGCAAGCGTGTCCGCGGTTTCTCCTGATTGTGAGATAAAAAGTGCCATGCCACCTGCGGCAAGGATAGGTTTGCGGTAGCGGAATTCAGACGCGATGTCTGTAGCGCAGGGGATGCGCGCAATTTGTTCCATCCAGTAACGTGCTGTCATGGCCGCGTAGTAAGATGTGCCACAAGCGACCATGGTGACTTGGGTAATATCTGCGAGGTTAAAGCTTAGATTATCAAAACTAAAACTTGCTTTTGTTGCATCGTAATAGGTGCGGATCGTGGTCGCAATCACAGCAGGTTGTTCGTGAATCTCTTTGAGCATGAAGTGGGCGTAGTCACCTTTGTCAATATTACTAGCATCTGTGGTAATGATATGGCGTGCGCGTTTGACTGGCTGTTCATGGTGATTAAAGATATGAACTTCTTTGCCAATAATGACAGCAATATCACCTTCTTCAAGGTAACTGATTTCTTCGCAAAAAGGGGCGAGGGCAGTGGCGTCTGAACCGATAAAACATGCAGTGTTGCTATACCCAATGGCTAGTGGTGAGCCAGAACGCGCTGCGATTAGCATGTTAGGATAATCCGCAAAGATGATGCCGAGTGCATATGCGCCTTTGAATTGATGGACGGCGCGAGTAACCGCTTCTTCAGGGGTGTAGCCTTGCGCAAGGTAGCGTGTGATGAGATGTGGAACAACTTCAGTGTCGGTTTCACTAGTAAAGATCACACCACTTGTTTGTAGGTCGTTGCGGATCTCTTGGTGGTTCTCGATAATGCCATTATGCACGACAGCGACCTTGTCGGTTGCGTGGGGATGGGCGTTTGCAGTGGTTGGTGCGCCATGGGTTGCCCAACGTGTATGACCAATCCCTGTTGCGCCGTGTAATGGATTTTCTGTCAGTGATGCTTCTAGTGAGGCGATCTTGCCGCTGGCACGAGCGCGTGTGATGCGTCCATGGTCAATGGTGGCGATTCCTGAAGAGTCATAGCCACGATATTCCAACCGTTTTAGACCTTCTAAAATTGCTGTTGCTGCATTGTTTAGTCCAACGACTCCGATGATTCCGCACATGTTATTATCCTTATATAACCATACTCCACTTAACTGAACGTACCGTTCTTAAGTGCAGTGGCTATAAATTATTAAAATATATAGCACTACTTCATTTAACAATGCGTGGGAGTCGCGCAATTATTAAATGGAAGTGCTATAGCTATCACCTAGTTGCTAGCATTATCTTGAAGAAATGCAAAGTGAGTGTCGTGATTTTTTGAGTAAAATCATATTACAGAATCTTACGCGTTACTTTAACGCAAATTTTACAGGAATTAAGAATTCTAATAATTGACCACCAGGGTAGTCTGTTGGAACAACAGGGACAGGGTTTGCTTTTTTTGCTGCATCAATCACCGCTTGATCGAGAATATCATAGCCAGAGGATTCTTGGATGAGGATAAATTTGATATAGCCTGCACGATCGATGCGAATACGCAAGACGACATTGCCCTGAAGTCCGCGTTTAAAGGCATCAGAGGGATAAACTTTATAGCGATTGATCCACGCAGAAAGTTTCTGCTCATAGCGTAGCATCATTTCTTGCGTGCGGATCTTATCCATGACGCTAGAGCTGCCATTATCAGGTGAGGCTGTGCCTGCGATATCTACCGTGGCTTCATTTTTAGTTGTTTGTTGGGCAAGAATCTTATCAATTTTTACGATTTTAGGTGCAGAGGCGATGACACGAGTCGAAGGGGTATTTTTTTTCTTCATTTCTTTAGGTTTTGTTGTGCTGGTGTCGAGTGTTTTGGTTGGGGGTGATGTGGTGGAGATTTCGGGAGCTTGGTCTTTCTTTTCTGGCTGAGAAGTCATGCCCTGCAACGCACTTGCCATACGCTGTGCCATGTTATGATCGTCAATTTTATTGGCGATATCTTTGCCACCGCCAAGATGCAAGGTGAGTTCGCGTACAGGGACAGGAATGGCTGTAGGTTTTGGCAGCATGTATCCAATAACTAAAATAGCAATGATATGTAGTGAAAAGGCAATGGTGAGCATGATAGCAAACGGAGGGGTTGTGATGCGCCGCTCGAACTGTTGCAGTTGTTCAAGTTTGGAGAGATAAAGCGAATAGATGATGGTTTCCATGTGCTTTATGATCCTTACGGTGTTTCAGTGGCGAGGGTCAAGTTCTCCCCGCCCGCTGCGCGGATGGCGTTCATCACTTCAATCAATCGTGTTGCCTTCATGCGGTTATCTGCCTTGAGGGTGATCACGCGCTTGGGGTTGTATTTCAGCTGTTCTTTGAGTTTTGGAATAAGGTCTTCCAGTGTACCAAGTTCGTCGTTGAGCAGCACTTCATCATGTTTTCCAAGGACGATCATGATTGTGCCTTGTGCTAGCTCTTCTCCGCTTTTGGAAATAGGAGGGTTAACCTTGAGAATTTCTACTTGTTCTAATCTGCCTGCAATTAAGAAAAAGATCAACAATGCGAGCATGACGTCAATCAGAGGAATCATGCTGATGGCTTTGGATTTTTTTCGGGTGCGTACGAATTCGATGTCAATCATGCTGTATCCCCTATTGCAATTCGAGCTGATTGCGTAGGCGTTGTAATGGTGTGTTTACAGGGGCATCCTTTGGTGGTTGATACATTTTGGCGCGTGCGGCTTGGGTACGAGGGGATAAGCTGAAGGTTTTTTTGGCTGGTTTGTTCTTTGTGGTGACGTCTGGTTTGGTTTCTGTTGGCAGAGGCTTTTCTTGAGTAGGGAGTGGCGCAAAGGGGTTGAGTGTTTGAGGTTCTTGAGTTTGGTTGTTTGGTTCGGTAAGAGGTAAAATACCATCCCATGTATCGACGGCAATTTTGCGTCCGCCAGAGACATGGACAATATCCATCACATCTACTAGTTTTTGGACATTTACATGTGCGGCAGATCGTACTAGAATTTCCATGTCCTTATGGTCACGCATGATATTTTGGATGGTATCTTGTAAGTCGTCATCAGAAATTAGTTTGCGGTTGAGATAGACGCGTCCGTCATCGGCGATGTCAACGAGGGTGACACTATCTGTTAAAAGCTTTGACGATGCAGCTTGAGGTGTAGTGGTGTCCGTTTTATCTTTAGCATCTTCGGGAAGCGACATTTCAATAGCATCGATTTTGATGAAACTAGTGGTGAGCATGAAGAAGATAATCAATAAAAACACCACATCTACCAAAGAGGTGAGATTCAATTCTTGAGTTCTTCTGGATGCTCGTTCAAAATGCACGGGCTTACCTTTTGTTTTATAGAGCTGATTTGGAAGTTTTAGAATCGGGTGTAGGATGGGCTGAGCATACGTAAGGTGCTGCTACTTTGTGGGGTACTGCGCGTATGTTCTGCCGCTGCTGCAATGGCACGCTCTTGTGCGTCACGGATCTCACGTAGTTCACGATCCAGTTCCATCTCGCGGCGACGTTCTTGTTCTTTTTCATTACGCATGAATTCGTCTTCAAGTGCAAGGATTTGGATGGTGACATCGCGCATGGAGGCACGCACTTTTTCGACGATACCATCTAGTATATAATAGGCAATCATCGCCGGAATAGCGAGCATTAGCCCGCCGACGGTGGTAATGAGGGCTTCCCAGATGCCGTCTGCAAGCATGGCAGGGTCAACACGGCTACCTGCTTCTGCAAGACGTGCAAAAGCGCGCACCATCCCCATGACCGTACCGAGCAGTCCTAGCAATGGTGCTGTTGTAGAGATAAGTTCTAAGCCGCGCATGTGAGATTCTAGGCGACGCATTTCTGCCGTTCCCACGCGAGAGATTTCAGACTCACGGCTCTTTTGTGACATATGGCGGTTAGTTACACAGGCAATAGCTACTTTCATGATCATCGGCACAGGACCAAATGCATGTTGTAGTTTGTACTCTGCGGTCGTGAGTTCCCCTTTTTTGACATCATCCATGACGGAATCAATAATGCGGGTATTAAAAACCCCAGAAGAGTAAAATTGGAAAGCCTTGTAGATAATGGCGGCGACCATATAGATGGAAATGGCAAAGAGGAGATAGAGTACGCCACCGCCTTTAGAAAAAATCGTCGCCAAATCCATGCTGAACCTCGTGTGCTATCATTTTCAGAGATGGAAGATAGCATAGCAAGGCTGGCGCGGGATGCAATGGGGAAATAGCAGTTAGCAGTTAGCAGTTGGTAGTCTTTTTTTTACGGTGAGGTTAGACGTCTATCTAGAAGCTTGTTCTATATGAGCTAAAATCTAACTGCTAAAACTTAAACTTTCATATCAAGCAAAGATTGTTCCATCTCATCTTGAGCTTTCAGGGCTTTTAGGTTAGCTTTGAAATCGTACGTTGCCATTTGTTGTTGTACAACTTCTTCTTCGAGCGAAACATTTGGCATATCAATCATGCCATTTTCATCAGCGGTTGGGTTCTCAGGATCAGAGACCTTGATAGATGCGGGGGTGCGTGATTTTAGATATGAATCGACACCACCTGCTTCTTGCGAAATTTGAACGATATCTTTCGGAAGGTAGGTTTCTTGAATGGTCTTACCTTCGCGTACGAGCGCGGTGGAGTTGATGTTTGCAACATTATTTGCACTGTTGCCGAGACGCTTCGCGGCGACGTCCATGCCTGAGAGTGAGATTGCTGCGTTCATAAACTGCTCCTGCCAATGGTCGTGATAAGGCAAAATAAAAATATCATAATAGAAACCTTGTTTCCTCCTTATACCATAGAGGTGGTAAGTTAAAATAGAGTTAACACATGGCGTATTGATTTTATCTCTTTCAAGAAAGATGAGTCTCTGTTTGTGCTAATTCTGCCTCAAGTTGATGAGATACTGTGTCGGGGGAAGCAGTGCGTCGTGCGAGTAAGTCGTAAGCAACGGGGATAATGTATAAGGTAAGAAGCGTTGAGATGATCACGCCGAAAAAGACAACAATACCAATGACCGTGCGGGTCTCAGATCCTGCGCCTGTCGAAAGGATGAGTGGGATTGCTCCTGCTGCTGCAGTGATGCTGGTCATTAAAATGGGGCGAATACGTAATAAGCTTGCTTGTATCAGTGCATCACGAAATGCGAGGCCTTCATCGCGGAGTTGATTGGCGAATTCAACAATCAAAATTCCATTTTTGGCGGCAAGTCCGACGAGCATGATCAGCCCAATTTGAGAATAGAGATTGAGGGTGCTACCTGTGATCCATATTCCGAGCAATCCACCGCCAACGGCGAGCGGGACGGTGAGCATGATGATAAGCGGGTGTAGGAAGCTCTCAAATTGCGCTGCCAGTACGAGGTATGTCACCAAGGTGCCGAATAAAAAGACAAAAATGATAGAGTTTCCCGATATTTTATAATCTCGTGATAACCCTTTATAATCAATAATGACTTCAGGAGGAAGAGTGGCTTTGACCGTTTGTTCAAGATATTTCAATGCGTCGCCGAGTGCGTAACCTTCTGCGAGGGTAGCTTCTAAGGTGATGGCGCGGATGCGGTTAAAGCGTGCAAGTTTGAGCGAGTCGGCACTTTCTTTAATGTGGACAAAGCTTGCGAGTGGAATGAGCTTTCCTGAAGTGCTAGAGCGCACATAGGTGAATTCAAGGCTAGATTGTGTGCGTTGTTGGTCGCGGTCGCCTTCTATTAACACATCATATTCTTCGCCGCGGTCCATGAAAGTGGTGGCGCGTAGCGAACCAAACATAGCTTCGAGTGTATGACCAATATTCTTCATGGTGACACCGAGTTCCGCAGCGCGGTCATAATCCACTTCTACATCAAACTGAGGTTTGGTCTCTTTATAATTCCAGTCGATACCGACCAAACCGGGGTTAGAGCTGTTGATTGTCTTCATTAAGATATCGCGCCACTGCGCTAATTGTTCATACGTGCCGCCACCCATGACAAACTGTACTGGTTTTTGGGTGGCAGAACCAAAGCCTTGACGCATAACAGGGAAGGCACGTACACCTGAGAGATCAGCCAATGCTGTGCTGACATCTTTCATAATGGCGTTCGCAGGGCGACGTTTTTCCCAGTCATTGAGAACCATCACCACTACCCCACTATTAAAAACAGCATTGTTATCAAACGAGGTAGGAGCGCGTACGACCATTAGCTGGGCGTCTCCATTGTGAGTGAACGGGGTGAGGCGTTTTTCAATTTCGTTCATGTAGCGTTCAGTATAGCCAAAAGATGAACCTTCTGGAGCAGTGACCATCACAAAGAAAGATCCACGATCCTCTTTGGGGGTATATTCGCCCGAAATGAATGACATGGCAGCGGCACAGAAAATGAGCGTCATAAAGAAGGTAAGAATAGCAAAGCGTGGACGTTGGAGGGTGGCGCGCAGGCTGCGTTCATAGCGTGTTATCATGGCATTTTGACGGGATTCCATCCAGTGGATAAAACCGTTGCTGTGGTGCAGGTCTTTGTGGTTGAGTAGTTTGGAAGCAAGCATGGGGGACAAGGTGAGCGCGACAAGGCAAGAAAATAATACAGCGGCGGCCAAGGTCATTGCAAATTCAGAAAATAGTCTGCCAATATCGCCGCTTAGGAAGGCAATTGGGACAAACATCGAGACGAGAACCAGTGTGGTTGCCATGACGGCAAATCCTACTTGACGTGTGCCGAGATAAGCCGCGACAAGTGGTGTTTCTCCTTTAGTTTCCATACGTCGCCAGATATTTTCTAGTACGACAATCGCATCATCAACCACCAGACCAATAGCGAGGATCATGGCAAGTAGTGTAAGCATGTTGAGCGAAAAATCGAGTATATAGAGTGCAGTGAAGGCGGCAATCATTGAGACAGGAATTGCAACGGCAGGGATGATGAGGGCGCGTAAACTTCCCAAGAAACAATAAATGACTAAGATAACGAGGACGACTGCAATGCCAAATGTCACATATACTTCATGTACAGCTTGTTCCACAAAGACCGACATGTCGTAGCTCGGTTTAATACTCATGCCTGTAGGTAAGGTCTTTTGAATGCGTTTAGCTTCTTCTTTGGCGGCACGTGCGACGCTGAGAGTGTTGGCTGTTGACTGTTTGATGATACCAATCCCGACCATGGGCTGTCCATTACCACGAAAGAGTGTGCGGCTTTCTTGTGTCCCCATTTCTACTTTGGCAATATTGCCAAGGCGCACCATCGCCCCCTTGTCGCCGTGGCTGATGACCATTTTTTCAAAATCTTCTGCGGTTTTGAAGGCACGAGTAACGCGGACAGTAAATTGACGATTAACTGATTCGATGCTACCTGCGGGGAGTTCTACGTTTTCTTCCCGCAGAGCTTGTTCCACATCATTCAACGTGATGTTATGTAATGCCATATTAGTGCGGTTAAGCCAGATGCGCATTGCTAAGGTTTGACCACCACCAAGGCGCACACGTGCGACTCCATCAAGGATTGAAAAGCGGTCTTGTAAGTAACGTTCAATGTAGTCAGTAAGCTGTGGTACGCTCATTTTATCACTGGTCAAACGCAGCCAGATGATGACCTCGTCATTACCATCGACTTTACGAATTTCTGGAGGACGTGCTTCTTCTGGAAGTTCATCGAGGATATTAGCAACACGGTCGCGCACATCGTTAGCGGCAGCGTCAATATCGCGGGCAATATCAAATTGGATGGATACGCTAGATTTACCATCTTCGCTGCTAGATTCAATATAGCGAATACCTTCTAGTCCCGCAACGCGTTCTTCGATTTTTTGGGTGATACGTGATTCAACCACGCGTGCTGCCGCACCAGGGTAAAGTGTGGTAATGGACACTATGGGTGGGTCAATATTAGGGTATTCACGAAGTGGTAGCCGCAAAAATGCGACAATACCCGCCGCGATTAGTAGGAGTGAAATCACAGCGGCAAAGACGGGGCGGCGGATGGAAAGGTCAGAAAGCAACATTATGGCTTTCCTTTTTCTGTTTTTTTAATAGTATCTTGTTTGTCTTTATTATCTGTTTGTTTAATGAGAATTGTTTTGCCATCGGTGAGCATCATTGTCCCTTCGCTGATCACCTCATCACCTGCTTTGAGTCCAGAGTTGATCTCGGCAAATGCACCGTGACGGGTTTTGAGGGTAACCTTAAGCTTTTTGGCTGTACGGTTGCCTTGGGCATCTTGTGCTGTGGCAATATAAACAAAATGCTCAGATCCAAGAGGGACAATAGCAGTCTCAGGCACGATGAGAGCGGTGCGTGGTGTACTGAGCAGGCGTACATGCATTGTTAACCCAGCGCGTAGTAAACCCTCTGGATTAGGGATGATGGCACGTGCGCGGATCAGACGGGTGGTTTCGTCAATACGGCTATCGACGGCCACCAACTTTCCATTGAACGTATGTTCAGGATAGGCGTCGCTGGTGGCAGCAATCTCTAGTCCTTCTTTAATTGTGCTAAGATAGGAGGATGGGATAGTAAAATCACACTTCATTTCATGGATATCATCAATGGTGGTGATGATAGTGGAAGGTTGTACTAACGTGCCAATGCTTACTTGACGTAAGCCTAAAATTCCTGAAAAAGGTGCGAGGATCAGGCGGTCATTGAGGCGAGACTCCATGCCAACTAACTTTGCCTTCGCCGTTTCGTAGTCGCGTTTGCGCTCATCGGCGATGGATTGAGAAAGAGTATGGTCTTTGGTGAGTTCTAATGCACGCCTATATTGAGCCTTTGCCTCATTCAGAGTGGAACGCATCTCAGCGATTTGTGCATGTTCTTCGCCGCTGGTCATTTCCACCAAAGGGTCACCCTGTTCCACGCGTTGCCCATCCTCAAAATGAATGGCGGAGATGGTTTCAGTCACGGTGGCAGTGATATTCACGGATTCATTGGCGGAAAGTGTGCCTAATGCCTCAACCTCATCTGTTACCGTTTTGATAAGGGCGGGGGTCGTAACCACGGGGATGGGCGGTTGCTGCGCATCTTTTTTGTCGTTTGCAGCAACGCTATGGGTGAAGGTAAGGGTGCTAAGGATGATGGCGGAAAGAATATAAGTTATTGGTTTTATTGTTCTTTGCATGCCAAATCCCGCTTTGCTTTTTGTGTTGCCTACACATACTACGCCTGAGCATAGAAAACTACCGCAAATATACTCATTTATTTCAAGTTTTTCTCATATCAGACTTCAGCTTATGTAGGTTTTACTACACGTCGCATTGTCTAATATGAGAAATTCTTTAACTAAGTGAGTATAAAGGGATTAATGAACACGCACAGGGCTGAGATTGTTTTGACGTGCTGAGAAATACGCGGCTTCTTCGCTGGCAAAGAGTGCGAGCTGCACACCGTCTTCGCTACATACTGCATACGCGAGGGTGTTGTCTTCTAAGGTAACAGGACGGACATAGGTCATGAAGGCAGCATTCGCAAATGCTTCCATGTGGTGTAGCGCATTATCATTGATGCTTATCATATTATCTATACTAGACATAGGGTTGCGCTCCACAATATATTGATTAAAAGTCGTCTTTTACGCTGATTTAGAGAGTGCGTTTCCTCTATCTAGTTCTGAGTATAATCTTATTTTTGAAAATGTGTGTGAAGGTTTTGTGACAAATTTTATTTTGTTATGAGCCTAGAAAATACGGACATAAAAATATGTAAAAGCATAACGAACACAAGTGTGAGCGCAAATAACATGATGGTACTTGTGAAAAGGAACAATGCTTGTAAACTCTCTGTTGGCATCCAAATGATTTTTCTTTGAATAAGATAAATGATTACTGGATGCAATAAATATACTGCGTACATGCGGTCTGAAAAATAAGCAAGTAAGGGTGATGGAGTGTTTTTTGGAAGTAGGTATTTTGCGATTATCATGGCGCAGCTAGATGCTATGACAATGATTGGAGTGTTGAAATTATAGGCAAGACCGTTAAAGTGACTATTATGAGTGATGGTTAAATATGCGGTCAGTCCTAGTGTCGCTAGCAAACAAATGCAGAATACTAGGCTTGCCGTTATAAATATACGACGTGAAATGGATATGGTGTTTAATAAATAGCCGATGATGGCATAGCCTAGCCACGGAGTCATCATCCATGGTTGAAAATAAAGTGTATAACGAGGATAGGTAATATCCCCAATAAATGGAATAAGGATGGTTGCTGTCCACCAAATACCTAAAAAAATGAGCGTTTCTTGAAGGGCTAAGGTTGCTAATAATTTATTGAGAAACGGCATGATAATATAAAAGCCAATCATCGCATACATAAACCATAAATGGTCAGCAGTGGCATGAAAGAAAGGCATGAATAATATACCTTTTAAGGTTAATGCCTCGCCGCCCATATAGCGTAGAAATAAAAAAACATACGATGCTCCCAAAAAAGGAAGTATTATCTTGAATAATCGTTTTTTGTAAAATTGCAAAATTGGCTCAGGTTTTCGTCCAAGATAGCAATACCCTGCTATCATAAAAAAACATGGCACTGTGATACATCGAGCAAATGATTCTAAAAGATTGCTTATCCACCAATAAGTTGCGTGTAATGCATCGTAGTCTTGTGGTAGAAGTGGTTTTGCATGAATATACGTAACCATAACAGTTGCAAAAATACGCAAAACATCAAGCCAAGCCTCTCGTGAAGACTTGGAATATTTTGATGAGGTTAAAATTGTTTCTGAGGGTTGCATGACGCTGCTAACTATACCAGTGTTTTAGGGGTGATGTCATGGATTCTATTAGGTGTAAAGACTGGTCGAGTAAAATCTTATTTTATATAGTTGCTGGTTTCTGGTTGCTGGTTTATAGGAATCACTAGCAACTAAAAACAAGCAACGAGCAACCATCATGACCAAGCAATTCGGAAAATCTAAACTTGTTAGCCATTATGTGACCGAAGGGCCAGAGCGCGCGCCGCATCGTTCGTATTTGTATGCGATGGGACTTGGTGAAGCACAGATTCACGCGCCTTTGATTGGGGTGGCGACAACATGGAATGAGGCTGCTCCGTGTAATATTTCGCTGGCGCGTCAGGCGCAAGTGGTTAAAAAAGGTGTCTCGGCTGCGGGTGGTACGCCGCGTGAGTTTACCTCCATCACCGTCACTGACGGGATTGCGATGGGGCATCAGGGCATGAAGTCCTCGTTGGTGTCACGTGAGGTGATTGCGGATTCGGTGGAACTTACCATGCGCGGGCATTGTTATGATGCGTTAGTTGGTTTGGCTGGTTGTGACAAGTCGCTTCCGGGGTTGATGATGGCGATGGTGCGCCTGAATGTACCAAGCGTATTTATGTATGGTGGTTCGATTCTACCAGGGAAATACAAGGGTAAAGACGTGACAGTGCAGGATGTGTTTGAGGCAGTTGGCAAGCATAGCGCAGGTACGATGAGTGATGAGGAATTGCATGAATTAGAGCAGGTGGCGTGTCCATCTGCTGGTTCATGTGGTGGGCAGTTCACCGCGAACACTATGGCATGTGTGTCTGAGGCGATCGGGCTTGCGCTTCCAGGCTCGGCAGGTGCGCCTGCGCCGTATGAATCACGCGATCAATATGCGTTTGCAAGCGGTGAAGCGATCATGATGCTGCTCAAAGAAAAAATTCGTCCTCGTGATATCGTTACTCGTCAGGCGTTGGAAAACGCAGCGGCGGTGGTTGCGGCAACAGGTGGTTCAACCAATGGTGCATTGCATTTGCCTGCGATCGCGCATGAGTGTGGTATTGATTTTGATCTGCACGCGGTGGGGGATATTTTCCAGCGCACGCCATATCTCGCGGATTTGAAACCGGGTGGAAAATATATTGCAAAAGATATGTTTGAAGCGGGTGGTATCCAAGCGGTGATGCGCACCTTGTTTGAGGGCGGCTTTATTCATGGTGATTGCATGACCGTGACAGGTAAGACGGTCAAAGAAAACCTTGCGCATGTGTCGCTTTCGCCGCTTCAGGATGTGATTCATCCTCATAGCAAGCCAATGACGGCAACAGGCGGCGTGGTTACGCTGAAAGGTAATCTTGCTCCTGAAGGTGCGATTGTGAAGGTTGCAGGGATGAGTAACCTCGTATTCTCTGGCCCAGCGCGGGTGTTTGAGTGCGAGGAAGATGCGTTCGCGGCGGTAGAAAAACGCAGCTACAGCGAAGGTGATGTGTTTGTGATTCGTAATGAAGGGCCAAAAGGTGGGCCAGGTATGCGTGAGATGTTGGCGACCACGGCTGCGCTTTACGGCCAAGGTACGGGCGACAAAGTCGCGCTTATTACCGACGGGCGTTTTTCTGGCGCAACGCGCGGGTTCTGCATTGGTCACGTTGGCCCTGAAGCTGCTGTGGGCGGTCCGATTGGTTTGCTAAAAGACGGCGATATCATCACTATTGATGCGAACAAGCGCACTATCGAGGTGAATGTAACCGAGGAAGAATTTGCTGCGCGTCGCAAGGACTGGAAACCGCGTAAGAATGATTATACCTCAGGCGCACTCTGGAAATATGCGCAAACGGTGGGTTCGGCGGAAAAGGGTGCAGTTACGCATGGCGGCGGCGCGGCAGAATCGCATATTTACGCAGATATTTAGGTTTTTAGAAATAACCGAAAATAACACTATACAAGCGCGTATGAGGTGGCTATATTCCCCGCCGTTGCGGATGTGGCGAAATTGGTAGACGCACCAGATTTAGGTTCTGACGCCGCGAGGCGTGTGGGTTCAAGTCCCTCCATCCGCACCATATATACATTTCTTTGTTGCAATGACGCTGCTTTTGCAGCGTTTTTTTTTTGCCTGTTTTCTATGATTCCATCTTAGCTTTGCATTGAAAATATCATCAAATGATGCTATTATTGTGCCTGCAATCGGAGGGATATATGCGAACCACTATAGCACTTGATGATGATCTGATGGCGAAGGCTCAGGCTTTTACGGGGCTTAAAGAAAAATCATCTTTGATACATGAAGCATTGAAAGCACTTGTGGCGCGTGAGAGTGGGCGTAGGCTTGCACTGCTTGGTGGTAGTGAGCCGCTGCTTGAAGTGCCTCCGCGTCGTCGGTAGTGTTTGATGATACTTGTGGATAGTTCTGTATGGGTGAATCACTTGCGAAGTGGCGATGCGGTGTTGTCGTCTCTGCTTGGAGAAGGGCAAGTGTTGGTGCATCCTTTTGTGATGGGTGAGCTTGCGCTTGGGAGTATGAGCAAGCGTGACATTGTGTTACAATTATTGATGGATTTGCCTCAGGCGGTTGTTGCAACTGATGGTGAAGTGCTTGAATTTATTGATTGTCATACGCTTATGAGTGTGGGGATTGGTTATGTGGATGTGCATTTGCTCGTCTCTGCTCGGTTATCCTCAGTAGCATTGTGGACGCAGGATAAAAGATTGCATGAGGTTGCTGTAAAATTGGGGTTGGCGGCAAAGCATATTTCTGTGCAGTGATAAAATATATTGGCTTATCTTTTTTCCTTTCCCATTGATTTACGCGCATGTCTGCCGTACAAATAGTCATTCCTCTCTAAAATAGAATATTTTAAGAGAGGAAAAATGACTATAATTACAAATTTATAGCACTACATCACTTTATTATTGAAGATGATGTTTAATTAATAAAGTGAAAGTGCTATATCCGCGCATCTTTTAAGTTTAAATGGATGATGACATGACCGACGCTCAAACCTTTGCTCTCCCAAAACGTAACCGCACGCCTGATCAGAAAACGGCGTATATCAATGCGCGCATTATTGATCCTGCGACAGGGTTTGATGAGCGTGGGGCGTTGTTGGTTGAGGGTGATGTGATTGCGGATTATGGTATGGGTTTGTTTGCGGGCGGTGTGCCAGAGGGGATTGAAGTAGTGGATTGCGGAGGCCATGTGCTTTGCCCAGGACTCCTTGATATTCAGGTGCATTTTCGTGAACCCGGTCAGGAATATAAAGAAACGATTGCGACGGGTTCAAAGTCTGCGGCGGCGGGCGGTGTGACGACGGTGGCATGTATGCCCAATACCAAGCCAGTGATTGATGATGTGGCGATTGTAGATTTTGTGCATAAGCGTGCGCGTGAGACGGGCTATGTTAATGTGCGTACCTACGCTGCGATTTCTAAAGGTATGAAGGGCGAACAGCTTTCTGAGATGGGTTTGCTGGTAGAAGCGGGCGCGGTTGGGTTTACCGATGATGGTTTGCCACTAATGAATGCAGGGTTGATGCGCTCAGCGTTGTCGTATGCGCGAGAGCTTGGTGTGCCTGTGGCGCAGCATGCGGAAGATTTGCATTTGTCGGCAGGTGGTTGCATGAATGAGGGCGCAGTGTCGTCGCGTTTAGGGGTGAAGGGGATTCCCAACGCAGCGGAAGCGGTGATGGTGGAGCGCGATATTTTGCTTGCTGAACTCACGGGCGGTCAATATCACGTCTTACATATTTCAACTCATGAAGCGATTGATGCGGTGCGCCGTGCGAAGGCGCGCGGGTTAAAAGTGACGGCGGAGGCTGCGCCACATCACTTTATGTTGACCGATGAAGCCGTGGCGGAATATCGTACTTTCAGTAAGATGAATCCACCGCTTCGTGCAGAACTTGACCGTTTAGCAGTGATTGAGGGTTTGCGTGACGGCACGATTGATGCGATTGCGACCGACCATGCACCGCATGACGCAGAGAGCAAGCGCGTACCGCTTTCGCAAGCAGCATTCGGGATTGTTGGGCTGGAGACCATGCTGCCGTTATCGTTGCATTTGGTGCATAAAAACATTATGCCGCTGATGGATGTGCTAGCTGCGATGACCTATAAGCCTGCGGATATTATTCATGTTCCGTCTGGGCGTTTGGTGAAGGGCGCGAAGGCGGATTTGACGCTGATTGATTTGAATTATATCTGGGATATTGATACAGAAAGCTTTGTGAGTAAGTCGAAAAACTCTCCGTTTATGGGGCAACAAACACGCGGTCGTGCGATTCGCACGGTGGTGGGGGGTGAGACGGTCTATACGTTGGATGTGGCAGCGCAGAAGAAGAAAGCGGCGTAATAGGACTAGAGGCAAGGGCTTAGGGATTAGAGACTGGTAAGAGAAAGAACAAAATGATTCATCACGGTTATAATCCTGTTATCTGCGCAATCGATACTACGGACGTGGATAATGCACGTGAGCTGGTAGTGCAGGTATCGCCGCATGTGGGTGCGATTAAGCTGGGGCTAGAGTATTTCGTGGCGAATGGTGCGGCGGGGGTGCATGCGCTTTCTGACTTGAAGATACCTGTGTTTTTGGATTTAAAATTCCATGATATTCCTAATACGGTGGCGAAAGCGATTGAAGCGACGGCGGGTATCGATACGTTTATGATGACGGTGCATACGGGCGGTGGACGCACAATGCTGCGCCGTGCGATTGATGCGTCGATGAATGTTGCGCAAAAGACTGGAAAAGAACGCCCGTTTATTGTCGGAGTGACGGTGTTGACCAGCATGGATCAGGCGGATTTGCATATGGTTGGGGTGCGTGATGATGTACTTGACCAAGTGAAGCGTTTGGCGGATCTGGCGCAGAGCGCGGGTCTAGACGGTGTGGTATGTTCATCCTATGAGATTGCGATGTTGCGCCAACAATGCGGCGATGATTTTTTGCTGGTTGTTCCAGGGATTCGCCCACGAGGATGTGATGCGGGGGATCAAAAACGCATCATGACACCAGCGCAAGCGATGGAACGTGGTGCATCGTATTTGGTGATTGGAAGACCAATTACGGATAGTGCGGATGCGGGGGCTGCGGCTCAGGGGATTATTGCTGCAATTTAGCCTAAGATTTTAGGGATAAATTTTGTTGTCATTCCCGCATTAGCTTCGCCGCCCTAACGGGTCGCGGGAATGACAGGATAAAAAGTTTAGAAAATCAACTTTCCTTGAGTGCTTTCGTGAGTGCTTCCGTCACATCACGCGCATCCCCAAAGAGCATCATGGTTTTGTCGAGATAGAACAATTCATTTTGGACACCAGCGTAGCCTGCCGCCATAGATCGTTTGACGAAAATAATGTTTTGTGCCTCCGCCACATCCAAAATTGGCATGCCGTAAATCGGGCTGGTTTTGTCGGTTTTTGCGGCTGGGTTGGTGACATCGTTTGCGCCAATCACATAAACCACATCGGTGGTGCCGAAATCTGAGTTGATGTCATCGAGTTCAAATACATCATCATACGACACGTTTGCTTCAGCTAAAAGTACGTTCATATGCCCTGGCATACGCCCTGCGACAGGGTGAATCGCGTAACGCACTTTGATACCGCGCGCTTCTAGGGTATGGGCGAGTTCACGTACGGCATGTTGTGCTTGTGATACCGCCATGCCATAACCCGGTACGATGATGACAGATGTAGCGTTTTCCATAAGGAACGCAGCGTCTTCAGCACTGCCTTGTTTTACAGGGCGGTCATCTTCCTCCGCTGCACCTTTTGTTGATGCTGTATCCTCACCAAAACCACCAAACATCACGTTGATAAGTGAGCGGTTCATTGCTTTGCACATGATGTACGACAGGATCGCACCCGACGCACCCACGAGCGCACCTGTGATGATGAGAAGAGGGTTGGAGAGGGTAAAACCAATGCCCGCAGCTGCCCAACCTGAATAGGAATTGAGCATGGAAACAATGACGGGCATATCCGCGCCGCCGATTGGAATGATGAGTAAGAAGCCAATGGTGAAGGCGAGGGTGGTCATCAGTAGGAATACGGTTTTGGATTCGGTGGTCATGAAGACGAAGAGGCAGAGCAAAATAACTAAGCCTATCGCTGCGTTGATAGTGTGACGACCCCTCAGTTTGATAGGTTTACCAGACATTGTTCCGCTAAGTTTTGCGAAGGCGATGATTGAGCCTGAGAAGGTGATTGCACCAATGACCGCGCCGAGTCCCATTTCGAAAAGATTGCCAGCGGGGATGCTACCTTCTGTGCCGATATGGTAGGCCTCAGGTGTCCAGCGTGCAGTGAAGGCAATTAGTACTGCTGCCAAACCAACGAGTGAGTGAAACGCTGCAACAAGCTGCGGCATTTGTGTCATCTGAATTCTTTTGGCGATGACATAACCAATACTCCCACCAATGGCGATACCAGCTAAGATAAGCCCGTATGACTGAATGACGGGTAAAGTGAGGGTGGTTATCATAGCGAGCGCCATCCCAAACATACCGTAATAATTTCCCTGACGTGATGTTTTGGGTGAAGAAAGACCTTTGAGTGCGAGAATGAAAAGCACTGAGGCGATAAGGTAACTGAGGGAAGCGAGATTGCTCATTGGGTATATCCTTTATGCGTTGTCATGCTAGCGAAAGCTGGCATGACAAGATACTATTACTTTATTTTGTGTCGTCTTTTTTACGGTACATTTGCAACATACGCTGTGTCACGAAGAAGCCGCCGAAAATGTTGATGGAGGCGATCACCACCGCGACAAAGCCTGCGACGTTGGTGATGCCGCCGCCTACAGGACCGAGCGCAATCATCGCACCGACAATGATAATGCCTGAGATGGCGTTGGTCACGCTCATGAGCGGTGTATGCAGTGCAGGAGTTACGCGCCAGACAACATAATATCCGACAAAACATGCGAGAATGAATACGGTCAGTAGCATAATCGTTGGGTCAAGGGCATTGGCGTGTTGAAGCTGTGCTTCAAGGGCTGAACGCTGAAGCTCTAAATCCGTAATTGCATTTTTGGCGCGGTCAAGCGATTCATTAAAATGTGAAAAATCTGTCATGTCCATGTATCCTTATCTGTAAAGAATGTGTGGTTATTCTTTGATTTCATCCGCTTTTTTAGTTTTTGCAGGTGCTTTTTTCTTCTCTGCGGGTGCTTCCGTAGTAGCGTCAGCCAGTGTTGGATGGACGAGTGCGCCATCACGCGAGAGCAGTGTGCCTTTGACCAGTTCATCATCCCACTGTGGATTGAGTTCGCCGCCTTTGATGATGAGGGTGGTGACAAACTGCCAAAGATTGCGCGCATAGAGGGGTGAAGCATCTGGTGCAGCAAGTGATGGGAGGTCGGTATAGCCAATCAATGTTACGCCGTGTTCAACGGTAACCGCATCGGGTTTGGTGAGTTTGCAGTTGCCACCGCTTGCTGCTGCCATATCGACGATGATTGCACCTGATTTCATATCTTTTAACATCGCTTCGGTGATAAGTTCTGGTGCAGGGCGACCTGGAATTAGCGCAGTAGAAATTACGATGTCTTGGGTTTTAAGAGTGAGGGCAATCAATTCAGATTGTTTGCGTTTATAGTCCTCACTCATTTCTTTGGCGTAACCACCTGAGGTTTCTCCTGATTCTTCAGCGGGGACTTCAATAAAGGTTGCGCCTAGGCTTTCGACTTGTTCTTTGACCACAGGGCGCACGTCAAAGGCAGATGCTACTGCTCCAAGACGTTTTGCGGTTGCAATCGCTTGCAGGCCTGCAACACCTGCACCAAGTACGAGTATTTTTGCAGGGGGGACTGTGCCTGCGGCGGTCATCATCATCGGAATCACTTTGCCGCCTGCTGCTACGGCCTCAATCACGGCGCGGTAGCCTGCAATATTGCTTTGGGATGAGAGGATATCCATGCTTTGCGCACGTGAAATGCGTGGCAAGAACTCCAGCGCAATCGCTTGAATGTTAGCTTTTGCACATTCAGCAAAACGGGCTTTGTTTTCAAATGGTGACAGCGCGCCAATTAAAAACGCACCTTTAGGAATCGCTTTGAGGGTGCTTGCTTCTGGCATATTTACGACCAGCACAATCTGCGCATCTTTGAGCGCGGCTTCTGCGCTTGCAGCAATTTCTGCACCTGCTTCTTTGAAGGCAGCATCGCTGATGTTGCTCAAAACACCTGCGCCTTTTTCAATCACGATGCTTGCGCCTGCTTTGATAAAACGGCGTACCGAATCAGGTGAAGCCGCGACGCGACGTTCATGATTTTTTGTTTCTTTTAGTACAGCAATACGCATGAAAACCTCATTTGGTATAATCGAGTCTCTTATGGTCAAGTAATCTAGTCGAATAAAAATACAATCGCAATCAGTGATTTTAGAAGGGAAGTCTCATTTTGATTGTTTTAGATAATTGTGCATATATAGCACTCAAACTTATTTTTAAAGTTATAGTGTATGTCTCACCTTCATCTTTACACCATTCCCCCCGAACTGCCGTTTGCGGATACGCTGGCGGCGTGGGTGCTTGCACGGTACGGTACGCAGCCTGAGTCGTTGGCGCAGGTGGTCATGCTCGTGCCATCGCGGCGTGCGTGTAGTGCGTTGCAAGAAGCGTTCTTGCGGGTGAGTGATGGGGCGGCGTTGTTGTTGCCACGTATTTTTCCGCTTGGCTTGGGTGATGAGGATATGGATACGTTGCTCGCAACACTTTTAAAAATAGGGCAGTTTGATTATGGTCATCTGTTGCCTGAAGTGTCACCCACTCAGCGTCATTTTAGGTTGGCGCAGATGGTGCGTGCTTATCGTCCTGATATGACAGTGGAGCAAGCGGTTGCGCTTGGCGTTGCGCTTGGGGCGGTGCTAGATGATTTCGCAAAAGAGCAGATTCCGATGGAAAAACTGCGCGAGGTGGTGCGTGAAGATTTTGCCGAGCATTGGCAGATATCACTCGATTTTTTGGATATTGTGATCCGTGATTGGCCAACGTGGTTGGAAGAGCAGGGAGTAATGGACGGTGTGGCGCGGCGTAATGCAATGTTGCTTGCACTGTCACAATGTTTGCACGATGTGCCGCCGTCTACGCCTATTATTGCGGCGGGGACAACAGGGAGTATTCCCGCTACTGCGGAGTTGCTTTCGGTGATCGCGGGATTACCACAAGGGGCGGTGGTATTGCCCGCGCTTGATACGGTGATGCCTGAGGGGGTGTGGCATGCGGTGGGGGCAACACATCCGCAATATGGGATGATGCGGTTACTACAAAAGTTGGAAGTGGCACGTGATGATGTGGTGGTGTTAGGTGGGAGTATTGAGGTGTCATCGTCATACACAGCACGACGTAGGTGGGTGGATGAGGCGTTGATGCCTGCGAGTGTCACTCATAGTTGGATGGAGGATGCGGGAGAGGCATGGCTGGAAGCGGCGGTACAAGGCGTGACATGGGTGGAGTGTGAATCTCAAGAACAGGAAGCTTTTGCGATTGCGTTAGCCATGCGCGAAGTGTTGGAAACGCCCGCGAAGACCGCGATGCTGGTGACGCATGACCGCGTGCTTGCGCGGTTGGTAGCTGCAGCAATGACGTATTTTGGTGTTGAGCTTGATGATTCTGCGGGGACGTCGCTATGGTCGATTCCCTCTGCGGTGTTGATACGATTGGTGATAGAAGTGTGTGAGTCGGATTGTGCGCCGACGGCGTTGTTAGCATTATTGCGTCATCCTTTGTGTGGATTGGGGTTGGAAACAGAAATGGTGCGTCGTGCTTCGCGTCAGCTTGAGATTCAATGTTTGCGTGGTGTGCGTCCAGAGGGCGGACTCAATGCACTCAAGGTGTTGGCGGCGGCGCGGGTGGCAGAAGGAAAAATGGATGCAGAGGTTGTGCAGGTAGTGGAGGTTTTGCAACAGACGCTTGAACCTCTATGTAGTTGTTATCGTGATGAGGCGGTGCGCGTAGCTGATTTTGCGCAGATGTTGCAGGTGATGTTGGAGGTTGCGACGCATGTTGCTACGACCTCTGATGAGCAGGGAGGTGAGCGGTTATGGAGTGGTTATGGCGGAAATCAGCTTGCTCAGGCAATCATTGATGTTCGTGAGCATGCAGTATATTTACAGCATGTTGAGCCACGTTATATGGCGGGGATATTGGAGCATGTATTGGGGGCGCAGGTGTTTCGGCCGCCTTTTCAGAAACATCCACGCCTGCGTATCTTGAGTCCGATTGAAGCGCGGATGCAATCTGCAGATAAGGTGATATTGGGCGGAATGAATGAAGGGAGCTGGCCGAGTAGTCCGATTAGTGATCCATGGCTTAGTCGTACAATGCGTGCAGATTTGCATCTAGGCGAACACGAACGTACGGTTGGACAGGCCGCTCATGATTTTTATCATGGGATGTTATCACCCAATGTTATGATTACGCGCCCTTTAAAGGTTGGTGGAACGCCTGTCATTGCCTCGCGTTGGTTGTTGCGTCTTACAGCGCGTTTGGGTGCGTGTGTTGCAGCGCAAAATGCATTGATCGCATCTGGTGCGTCTATGAAAGCATGGCTAAAGGTCTGGCAAAGACCTTCTGTTCTTGTGACTATAGAACCACCTGCGCCGCGACCCCCTGTGCAGGTGCGCCCAACACGTTGGTCAGTGACTAAAATTGAAAAATTGATGCGTGATCCATATAGTATTTATGGTGAAAAAATATTGCGGTTGAAAAAATTAGAAGATGTTGATGCGGAGTTAAATTTGAGTGATTTCGGAAATGCTGTACATAAAGCATTTGAAATTTATTATACTCATTACTCAGAGTTGCCGCCAGAGAATGCTTTGTATGAAATGTTGCAATGTGGGCGTGAGGCGTTTGCATCTATGTTGCATAACGTACATGTGCAGGGCTTTTGGTGGCCACGTTTTGAGCGTGTTGCAAAAGAGGTGGTGCTAGAGGACGCGCAACGTATAGCACGTGGGCGCGTGCGGGTGGATGTAGAGCAGGAACATACGATGGAGTGTGTCGTGAATTCTACAGGGGACGTTCATCATGTGTATGCGCGGATGGACAGATTAGAGGTGTATGCGGATGGTTCAGCGGTAGTGATTGACTACAAAACTGGTGGTGTACCTTCTGTGGAGGAGGTGGCAAGTGGTATAGCCTGTCAGCTTTTGCTTGAGATGTTGATGGTGGCTGAAAGTGGTGTTTATTCAGCAATTACTCTAGAGTATTGGAAAGCTTCAGGTGGAAAACCACCTTTTATTCCAAGAAATGCATTGAAGGATAGGCCTTGTCCAACACTAGATGAAATACGGTCTGCGCTGATTACTTTGCTTGCTTATTACAACCTTGAGAATAGTGCTTATTTGAGCTGTCCTTCACCAGAAGATGCGCCAAATTATAATGATTACGCCTATCTTGCGCGTCGAGATGAGTGGGCAAATTAAGTTGATATGTTGGTGTGATGTAAGGGGGGTACATCTTTTCCGTGTCGTTAAAATATATGTGCTGCGGTGCAGCAATGGTTGACAGGGTGGTGGTTGGGTAGTATAGGTGAAATATTGTTGCAGTGTTGGAAATTGCAACGGGTACGCACACGTAAGTGTGGTGAAGTGATTTTTGGTTTAAGCATTTTACAGCGACACGGAGAGTAGTCATGGCTGATAACAAGCAAAAATACGGTAAACAACAACCTATCCCTGCAAAACCATCACAGCCTGCTTTACAATTGCAGGGGGTGGCTGCGCCAAAAGCTCCGGAGAAGGTCGTTGCGCCCGCTCCTGCGGTGGCGGTGTCAGTGCCAAAGGTCGAGGTAAAGCCCGCTCCCGTTGCTGCTCCTGCGCCTGTTAAAGTGGAGGTGAAGCCTGTTGTTGTGTCTACTCCTAAAGTAGAGGCGAAGCCTGCTGCGCCTGTGGTGAAAGCGGTAGCGAAGGTGGAAGCAAAGGTGGAAGCAAAGTCTGCCCCTAAAGTGGTTGCGCCTGCGCCGCGTTTGGTGACTTCTTCTGTGTCTACGCAAGCAAAATCTGCATCTTCTTCTTTTCAAGCGGAAGCGAAAGTAGCGGCAGATGCGGTGTCTCGTTCTTCTAAGCAGGTGGTTGCAGCTAGTACGGATGCGCTGACGGATATTACGGGAGCGTTTGCGTCTCAGGCTTATAAAGTGCAAGAGCGTGTTTCTGCGATGGGTGTCGAAGCGATTGAACATGCATCACGTTCGGCGGATGCTGCAGTGCGTCAGATGAATGAAGCATTGGGAATGTCTCAGCAAGGGTTAGAAGCTTATTCTCAGTTTGCGCAGACCACGGGTGATTCTGTGACGAAAATTACGGAAGAACTGTTTAAGTTTGTTAATTTGTCTTTTGCGCGAAATATTGAATTGTCGCGTGATATTTTGTCTTGTCGTACGATGAATGATGCGGTCGAATGGCAAAATAAGTTGATGCAAGCGAATGTGGATGGTGTGTTAGAAGAGATTTCCACTTTGTCGGAATTAATGTTTGATGCTGCGGTAAATGTTGTTGATCCTCTGGGTGAGACCATTTCGAAAGCGGTAGAGCGTTTTTCTAAGACGGTTGCTGCGTAGTTTCTTACTTTGTAAATAAAATAGGAGGAAAGCTCGCTTATGCGGGCTTTCTTTTTGCCTCCATTGCGGATGTTTGGTAACGTATTGACGACTAGGGGGAGTGTGTGAGGCGTAGTACAAAGAAAATTCTTTGGTTACTTGGTGTGATGGTGATGATTGCCATCGGTATTCTCATGTATTTTTTTATGGAAGATTCACGTACTTTTGAAGATAAGCGTGATCCTGTTGCCAAAGGTACGCAGCAAGTTAGGTCTCCTATTGTGGTTGCAAAGGTATGGATAGGCTGGCCAGAGTTTTCTGCTAAAGTTGCAGTAACCCAAGATGCAGCCATGTGTGATACGGGGCAGGATAAGGTACTAGGATGGAATGAACAGTATCGCGTGCGGTGTATGGCGATCGCTACACGTAATCCTGCTTATTGTCAGTACTTTGATGTGCAGCCTAATGCAGAAAAGAAAACTCCTATTTTTCAACAGGTATGTATCTATGAGGTGCTGCGTTTATCGCCGCGGGATATGCGTTTTTCACCTGAAGTGTGTAATGGTATTGGGCAGTATCCTGCCTTTAGGTTTTTGTATAATGAGTGTTTGGCAATGGTGACACGAAATGCTAATTATTGTATTGCTAATCAAGATGTTCCTACTCCAGGGTCTATGCCTGATGGCGCAGAACAGTCTTTGCAATGTTTGGCGACGTTGGCAGCCTACACAAATAGTAAGCAAATGTGCGATCTTGCAAAAGATTATGAGCGGATATTCTTGGATGATGGGCGATTGGATATGCCTGCAGGAGATATTTTGGCGGGATGTCCTATGCCGTTTTAAGCTGGTGTTTTTAGATGAAGCCGTTCAAACACATCTTTTAATGCGGAGACAAACGTCTTCATCATTGCATGTGTATGAAGAGGGCTTGGTGTAATGCGTAAACGCTCTGTGCCGCGTGGTACAGTCGGATAATTAATGGGCTGTACGTAAATACTATGGTCGCTGAGCAGCATATCGCACGCTGCTTTGCACATGACGGGGTCTCCAATCAATACGGGAACGATGTGAGTATTGGTTGGGATGTGCGGAATGCCTGCATCGCCTAGCATAGATTTGAGTAACGCTGCGTTTGCTTGATGTTGTATGCGTTCGGTTTGTGATGTCATCAGATGGCGAATACTCGCGTTTGCGCCTGCGGCAAGAGCGGGTGGCAAGGTCGTGGTAAAGATGAATCCCGGTGCGTAAGAACGCACCATATCGACCAACATGGTAGAGCTTGCAATATAACCGCCCATAACACCGTAAGCCTTTCCAAGTGTACCTTGGATGACGTCCACTCGATGAGCAATGCCTTCACGCTGCGCTACGCCTGCACCATGTTCACCATACATGCCCACGGCATGCACTTCGTCGAGGTAGGTAATGGCATTGAATTCTTCTGCAAGGTCACAGATAGCTTTAATGTGACCAATATCGCCGTCCATAGAATAGACAGATTCGAAGGCAATCAGTTTGGGAAGGGCAGGATTCGTTGCTTCTAGTAACTCACGTAGATGCGCCATGTCATTGTGGCGGAAAACTTTTTTCTCAGCGCGGCTATGGCGGATACCATGGATCATCGAAGCATGGTTGCACTCATCCGAAAAGACAACACAGCCTTTGAGTAGGGATGGGATGACGTTGAGTGACGCTTCGTTGGCGATATAGCCAGACGTGAATACCAATGCAGCTTCTTTTTGATGCAGTTCAGCAAGGGTGGTCTCTAGTTCCGTCATGGGGTGGTGAGATCCTGAAATGTTACGCGTACCGCCCGCACCCGCACCAAGCGTGTCCAATGCTGTATGCATGGCATCTAGCACCTTAGGGTGTTGTCCCATGCCAAGGTAATCATTGCTGCACCAAATAGTGATGTTTTTGCCTGCGGTATGGCTATAAGCAAGCGGAAATTGCCCAACGCGGCGTTCTAGATCATTGAACACGCGGTAGCGTCCTTCACTTTTTAGTGCAAGCACATAATCACGAAAACATGCTTCGTAATCAATACGCGACGGTTGCGGTTGGCTATCCGCTACTTTACGAAGAACTGTTACGCTCATAACACATCCAATACTTAATCGATCTTGGCAATCTTGTTTGCCCACGACACCTAGTTCGTCATACATAACCCTAAATCATGTTCAGGTAAATTGACTTTGAGCAATTTAATCGTTTTTTATGACGATTTCTTGAGAATGAGTGAGGTGATAGTGCGTGATAATCGCACATGCGAGGGTGAGTACAGCAATTGCTTGGTGTGTGGCGGCGAGGTGAATGGGAACAACCATGATCAATGTAATAATGCCGAGAATGATTTGTAGGCTACATATACTGACTAATATAAGGCTTAAATGTCGGCTTGCAGAGGATGTTAAGGGGTGGTGGTGGATGCGCCATGCCTGAAATCCTATCAATCCAAGCACCACAAAAGCGAAAACACGGTGTTGGAATTGTACGGTGATGATGTTTTCAAAGTGGTTGAGCCACAGTGGTGTGTTGCTATAGATGCCAGTAGGAATCCATGCGCCGTCCATAAGAGGAAAGGTGTTGTAGGTCAGTCCAGCATCCAGTCCTGCGACCAACGCGCCCATAAATATCTGAAGGAAAATGGCGGTAAGAATGTACCATGAAAGTTTGGTATGTACCGTGGAGGTGGGTGTTGCTGGCATGCGAAGCCGTAGCCACTGCCACAAGGTGAGGCTGAAGATGAGTATCGCGAGACATAGATGAAAGCCAAGGCGATATTGGCTGACGGCAGGTTCGTGAATGAGTCCGCTCTTGACCATGTACCAGCCCACTACTCCTTGCATGCCAACCAGTGCGCTAATGCTTGTCATTTTCCATAAAAATAGAGGTGATGCCGCCTTACGTGATGCGAAAAAGAGTAGTGGCAGAATATACGCGAGTCCGACGAGGCGTCCGAGCAGGCGATGGAGATATTCTAGCCAGAAAATACCCTGAAAATCATGCAAGGTCATAGCGTGGTTGACCAGTTGAAATTGTGGGCTGGTTTGGTAGGCGGCAAATTCTGCCTGCCATGCGGTTTCGCTGAGGGGAGGAAGAATACCAGAGACTAATTTCCATTCAACGATGGATAAGCCAGATTCACTTAGGCGCGTGAGTCCGCCGATAACGACCATGCTAAAGACAAGGAAGGCGCATGTGAAAAGCCAGAGGGTGAGCGGGCGGAGGGGGTGCATAGTTATGAGTTATGAGTTGTAGAATTTTAATATTTCACCCGTCATTCCTAATTTCACAGGGGTGACAAGTGAAAAGCAAGTAATTTTTGAGTTAATAGATTATAGCAATTTATGCAATAATATCGGGGTAGAGCGTCCCCTCAATGCCTGCAATTTCATCACGCAAATGCAGCTTTTCCTTTTTTAAGCGGAAAATGGTGAACTGATCGTGAGGATCTTTTTTGCCAATAGCGTAAATTTCTTCATCTAGTTTGCGATGTTTTTGACGCAGAGCATCCAAGCGTCGAAGCATGGCCACTTCATCTTCTCTGGGCATGAAATCGTCCGTCTATAAATTTGCTAATAATTAAAAGCTGATCTTCTCAGCAAGACCGCGACTCTACCACAAAATTGCAGTGATTTATAGCCTCAATTTGATGTGTTGTCGCAAAAATTGTCGAGGTTAGCGATTTTCTTTCCAGCGGTTCAGTTTAAGTATGGGACTTTCAAGGGTAAATAAATCTAACACACGGGCGCAGGTATGGTCTATCATATCTTGCAGGCTTTCAGGTTTGCTGTAAAATGCAGGGACGGGTGGTGCGATAATTGCGCCAAGAAGTGCGAGCTTGTGCATCTGCTCCAAGTGACCTGCATGGAGTGGAGTTTCGCGTACCATCAAGACAAGTTTGCGGCGTTCTTTGAGGATAACGTCGGCGGCGCGGGTTAGTAGAGAGGATGTGGTGCAGGTGGCGATCTCCGCCATAGTGCGGATGGTGCAGGGGGCGATGATCATACCATCGGTTTTATAAGAACCACTGGAAATGCATGCGCTGATATCCCCTGTGGGATGTACCACATCGGCAAGTGCAGCCACTTCATCAGGATGAAGATCAAGTTCGAGTTTGATGGTGATCGCGGCGTTTTTGCTCATGATAAGGTGCGTTGTTACGCCTGCGGCGCGCAAGGCCTTTAACAGTGTAACGCCATAAATTGCGCCGGAAGCACCTGTGATGCCTACGATAATGCGAGGTGTGTGTGTCATGGTACTGCCGTGTAATCCTTTTTGCTGGCGTTGAAAAGAGGTGTTGGTGTATTTTCTTTTTGAATGATGTAAATAAAACACAAGGAATTCTCCTTGTTGGAAAATTGTCAAGAACTATAGTTAGTTTATTGACATTTATTTTTCTTGCATTATTTAAGAAAGTTTTTTTTAATGGGACATGGCGTAAAGCTGGTATAAAGCATTGCGGCAGTTGGTTGATGCACTGCTCGCTTTGTACTTTTCTTGATTCGGTTTCAATTTAATAGGGAGAAGATCATGTCATTGGTTACGCATTTGGAAACCTTGCAGCATAAGCATGCATTATTGTCTGAAGAAGTTGAATTGGAGGCTCGTCGTCCGTCTCCAGATTTTATGAAAATTACAGCCCTTAAGAAACAGAAACTTGCGATTAAAGAAGAGATAGCTTCGCTGGGTGGTCAGTGGCAGATGCCGAAAGTGGCGTCTTCGTAATACGGTTTGCTCTCCGTGGTGAAAAAGCCTCCTGAAAAGGGGGCTTTTTTTATACCATGATGTGAAGATAGCGTGATTTTATCTATATATAGTGGATTTTATTTTTCCTCGCGCTATATTTAAGCAAATTACAGTATGGGAGTTATTGTGCGCCTCGATATCGCCAGTATATTGAAGCCGTTTTCTTCGCGTTTTGTCTATATGATAGGCGACGATGGGGCGATTCTTGTCTATATGGAAAAAGACAAGGTTGTGCGTCGGCTTTTTGCTGCGTCGCCTGCGCCTGAGCATACCCAAGGATTTTTAGAGCTATTGAAGGCGTATCCTAAAGCCCCTATCTATGCGTTGATTGATACGATGGATCAGGCTTATGTCCGTCATAAGTTGCCCCCTGTGTCTTCTCTTGGATTAAACAAATTAGTGGCACGCAGGTTAGAGCGCGATTTTGCTAAGGACGATATTAAGGGTGCGCTGAATCTTGGTCGTGAGTCTGGTGGACGAAAAGATTGGAATTTATTGCTTATTTCGTTAGCCACAACCGATGTTCTTAAGGCATGGATGGGGTTGGTGTTGGAGTTGCCCAATTATTTTGGTGGTATCTATCTTTTGCCAGTGGAATGTGAATATGTGGTGACTGAGCTGGCGGAGGGGTATCGCAAACAGCAGGTTGCTCATGCACCAACATCGGACATTTTACCTGATATTGTAATTTCAGAGATGGAGGTTGCGCCATTGCCTGTATCGCTTCCTGATGCGGTTGGTGTATCGGAGCAAGTGAGTGAAGGGGTGGTGGGGTCGGTCTCTCCATCAGCAGCGTCTCTTTCACCGAAAAAAATGAGGTTGGGTCGTTGGTCATCAGCGTCTCGAAAGCAATCTACGTCACAGGTACAGGAAAAATCAAAAAAATCATTTTCTTTTTCATTTGGAGGCCAAAAGAAAAGCGGTGGCGCGGGTGGAAAGAAAGAGGCTTACATTATTGGTAGTGATTACGCGCCGATGTGGCAGGTTTTCATTAGTCATCACAAGGTGGGTGGGTTTCGTCAGGTAGTGTTGCGCGATGGAAAACTAATTTTTACACGTCAAGCTCAGAGTATGGATGATGCACCAGCGGAGATGATCGCAGGAAGTGTTGAGCAGGAATTACAAAATACTATTGAATATTTAAGGCGTCTTGCTTTTGAGCCGCACGAAGGTCTTGAAGTTTTTATTCTTATATCCGAGGAAATTAAATCTCATATTTCAAATAAAAACTTCGCGGGGATAGGGTTTTATGTTTTAACACCTTATGAAGCTGCACAATATTTGCAGTTGAGCCATGCTGTGCTTTCGTCAGATCGCTTCGGAGATATCATTGTTGCGACCGTATTTGGTTCGCATGGTCGTAAGCGTCTTAAGTTGAATCTACCCTATGCACAGAAGTTAGACGTATTTTATAAGGCACGTAAAGCAGTACGCGTGTTGGGTGCTTTAAGTGTTGTTGGACTTGTGTTGATGTGTGTTGGCGGTTTATTCTCATGGCTCGAGGCGAGTGATAAACTTGAAAATATGCATGTTCAAAAGCGGACAAAACAGCAAAATCTTGATGATGTTAAAAAGACTTCACAGAGCTTGGGGGCAGATGTTGATTTGGTCACTGATCTGATTGCAATGCATAAAGAAGTGATTGCGCCAATTGAATCACCGCTGACATTATCAGAGAAGCTATATCCGTTGATAAGTGATGAGCAGTATTTTGGTCAAGTAGAGTGGGAAGCGGCGAATGTAATGTTTGGTGATACCTCTACTGATGCTGCTTTGCCCGTTACTAGCCCGTCTCCTACGCCAGCGGCGGGCGCAACAGATCAAAAACCCACGCCTATTTATACCATAAAGTTGGTTGTTGATCTTGTATATCATGCGAAGGATTGGAAGGAGTTTGTTGCTAAGTCAGAAGAGTCCTTTAAGAAATATCAGGAAATTTTCCCTGATTATCTGGTGACACATACGAATATTCCGGGGTTATTTAATCCCAATGATGCGATTGAGATTCGAGATTCTGATAAAAAAGAAGGTCCGAAATTGGGTGATGTTTTCAGTGTTACTTTTAATATCAATGGCCCTAAAGCTAAAGATGCTGCTGCTTCCGTGGCATCGCCACCACCAGCGGCAGAATAGGGGGGGCGGTAATGGAAAAATTGAAGCGAATTAAAAAAAATGTGTTGGTAGAAGCCGCTGTGGCAGCGGCGGTGGTGGCTGTGTTTGTAGGAATTTATTTTTTGGTTGATAGTTTTGTTACCTCGACAGAAAGTGATGAGACTAAGGTGACGGGTGAAGTGCGTACTTTAGATGCACAGATAGCGGAAGAAGAACGCAAAGTGGGTATCGTCAAATCTTCTATTGCTGAGTATAATGAGATCAAGGCGGCGATGGATGCGAAGCAATTTGCGCTAGATCGTACCAGAGTTGAAGAAACGCTTACAAAACTTAAAACACAATATCGTTTGAGTAATTTTACTGCATCCATTGCACCTGAAGCAACCACGAAAGGGGCCGCGTTTGATGGTAAAAGGGTGGGGATTATCTACTCAGATGTGAAGCTGGCTTTTTCAGCAATTTCAGACGTTCATGTGTTTTCATTCTTTGATGCGCTGAAAACCTCACTTCCTGGGTTTATTCGAGTTACCAAATTTTCTCTTAAGCGCGACAAAAAAATGGATGCGTCAATATTTGTGAGTCTTAATAAAGGGGAGGATGTTCCCCTTGTGCAGGCATCGGTAGAGTTTAAGTGGTTGGGTTTAAAGATCATAGAAAAAACGCCAGATCCTAATGCTGCTGCCGCTTCACCTCCAGCACCGGCGGGAGAGTGATATGATGGGAAATAGGCAATTTTTTGTACGCGATATGTTCATGCTTTTGGGGGCATGTATCATATGGGGTGTGATGGGTATGAGCGAGGTGAGCATGGCGGCAGATGAGGGAGCAAATATTCCTCCTGTTCCTGCTGAGTCATCAACCCTTGTGCCTCCCTCTGTGCCAGTATCATCTCAGTCGCCTGTGGTTGCGCAAGATAAAGTAATCAAATCTCTAGCAACTCTCCCCCAATCTGCTACAGCAGCGGGTGTACCCGTGGATGTTGTAAAGCCTGAAGTGGCAACAGCTAATCCCTCTGATAATAAAGTAAAAGATGCAGTAAAACAGGTGTTGGTGGATGGGATTATGAAGGCATCCCAGACGACGGGGATAGATTCTGGTTTACTGGCAAAGGGCGGACAAGCTTTGGTGAATATGATGCCTGCAAAAGATGCGGGGGGAGCGGGGGGGGCGCCAATTGAAGAGTTCCAGCCCTCTTATGGAACGTGGAAATATTCGATCATGTTTGGACGATCGGATATAGAAAAACTGAAAAAAGTCGTGGAGATGGGCGAGCGTGCCTTACGTAAAGGGGAGGATGTTCCAAAAGCAGTATCGCCAGAAGATGATGAGATCGCTAAGTTATTATCCGAAGCCGAGGCAAAGAATCCGAATGAACCGGTGCAGATTGTGTATCCAAGTTTTCATTTGCACTCCATTGCTTATTCCTCTGCGAAGCAATGGTCGGTGTGGGTTAACAGTGTGATGTTGTCGAATGAGACGCCTGAGAGCGAAGAAGGCTTAAAAGTAGTTGGCCTTAATAATGAGAAGGTTGATTTTTTATGGACGCCGCCAAAAGAATTCGTGGATGCCTTGAAGAAATTAGAAATGCAAAAGCGTTTGGCAAAGCAAAAATCTGTACCTGCTTACGATGCACCAAGTCGTATCGCACTTGACACTAAGTCGGGTAGTTATGATCAAAAGGCGCAAGAAATGCGTTTTTCTTTGCGTCCTAATCAAGTGTTTTTTACTGAAACTTACCACGTATTTGAAGGGTTGCCGAAGACGCTTAATTTTGTGGATGCTGGGGCTAAGGGTAAGGAGGTCGAAGAGGGTGAGAATATGGAGACTGCGCCGTCTTCAGAGGTAAATACTACTTCACAAAATACTCAAGCCGTGGCTGCGACTCCAAAGGTGGATGCGCCGAATGTTGATAGTGGGATTGAAGATGTATTAAACACCAAACAAAGTCCTAAGGCAAAAATGGAAAAGGTATTGAATGGTAAGGGAGTTGCGTCTGCTATTGAAGGAATTGCAGAAAAGGCAGGAGTGGTAACTCAAGAATCTGCTCCCATTGGTGCGGCAGCACTAGCTAGAGCGCGTGAGGCGGCGGCCAAAAAGGCGAGTGCGCCATGAGTCTTTCTTTGTGGGTAGGGTCAGGGTTTGTGATATGGTGGATTTGCTGGCAGTTGGTGCAGGCATTTTTTTGGGAAGCTGCGGACGTTGAAACAATACAAGAGGGACAGGCGATGAGTGCGCCTGCGAGGCCTTATTTGTTGAAAAAAATGTTGTTGGCAAGCTTGCTTTGTGCAGTATTCTTGGGCATAGTGTGGTGTATTATTGATTTCCACCTTATTTCGTTCGAGAATTATGCGCCTGAACATCCTCCTTCATCATAGTGTGCTGCCTGTGTTGTGCGGGTTGGCTTTTGTGCTGAGTGCTTCTGCGACGGCGATAGCACGTGATATCTATACTTCAAAACCACCGTGTGATGCGGCATCGGTAACGTATCGTCCTCGTGATGACGTGGCGTATGTGCCGGATGGAACGATCTCGTCAAAAGCTGAGTTAAAGGCGGAAACAGATGGAGGTGCATCCTCTTCAGGTGTAGAGCTTAAAATTCCCCTTGGTGTTGCACTCTCTGATGTTACAAAAACAGATGTTTATAATCTTCCTAATGCCAAAGAATCGCAGTTTTCTGTAGGTGAGGTGCAGCTTCACAACGATGGGATAGCGTCTGTCTCGACGGTGTTTGATGTGTCATCAGCACAGCCAGCAGGCTGCGGCAAATAAAATACGTGACAGCTTTAGTTTTTTTGGGCTATAGCGGTTTTTTATAACGCTGTTTCATTTAGTAATCGTGTGACTCTCACGTATTATTAAATGGATTATGATATATTTTAATAACTTGTGGTTATTTTGCTTACAAGAACATGTTGTTTTAAGTGGAATGGCTATATATATATGAAAAAGATAGGTTTATAACCATGAAGGCAGAAGTAGAGGCGTTGTCTCAGCAAATCCAGCAGTCACAGGCATTGCTAAGGAGGTATCTTTGACTGGGATAGTGCAGTTGCACGTTTAGAAACATTGGATCGCTTGGTTGAAGCTCCTGATTTATGGAGTGATCCACAAAATGCTCGAACGCTTTTTCGTGAGCGTACATATTATGAGTCTATTATCAATAATTTTAAAGCGTTGGATGATCGTAGTCGTGACGATCTCGAGATGATCGAACTAGCAGAATCCGAAGGCGATGAAGCACTGGTCAATGAAGCGGAAGCGGACCTAAAGCGTGTAGCAGAGCAACTTAAGAAGTTAGAGATCGAATCATTGCTTTCAGGGGAAGCAGATGCGAATGATTGTTTTTTAGAAATTCATTCGGGCGCGGGCGGGACAGAGAGTCAGGATTGGGCGTTGATGCTGTACCGTATGTATTTGCGTTGGGCGGAGCGTAGTGGTTATAAAACAGAGATATTAGACGAGCAAGATGGTGAAGAAGCGGGGATTAAATCCGCAACCATTAAAATCTCGGGTCATAATGCTTATGGTTGGGCAAAAACGGAATCAGGTGTACATCGTTTGGTGAGGATTTCTCCATTTGATAGTAGTGCGCGTCGTCATACTAGTTTTTCAAGTGTGTGGATTTCGCCTGTGGTGGATGATGCGGTGGAGATTGAGATATTAGATAAGGATCTACGTATTGATACCTATCGTGCCTCAGGGGCGGGTGGTCAGCATGTCAATAAAACGGATTCTGCTGTACGCATTACCCACTTGCCGACTAATATTGTGGTCGCATCACAAAATTCGCGGTCGCAACATAAAAATAAAGCAGAAGCGTTTTCAATGTTGCGTGCGCGTTTGTACGAGCGCGAATTGCAAAAACGTGAGGCAGCCGCGCAAGCGATTGAGTCCCAAAAAACCGATAATGGTTGGGGACATCAGATTCGCTCTTATGTTCTGCATCCTTATCAAATGGTCAAGGATCTACGTACTTCGGTGGAAACAAGCAACACTGCTGCTGTATTAGATGGTGATATAGATGCGTTTATTTCGGCAGCACTTGCGCAGCGTTTGACTTCTTCTCATAAACGTACGGGATAGCTTAGATGTTTACGTTTCCTTAAGGGATGTGTGGCATTGTAGTCTTTCATTAAGAATTCGAAGGCGATAGGAGAGTGACTATTTCTCAGGTACAAGGACAAGGCTCTGGTGGCGGTCAGGAACAGCGCGGTACATTCCGTTTGCTTTCCTATTGGAATCGTATGCGTGGGGATAGGTTGTTTGCTTCTTTGGCAGACATTAATATTCAAGAGATTTTGGAGTTGTGGCACTTTTCATTTACGATTGATGTCCAGACCAATTATCACTTTTTTCAATATTTTGGCCCTGAACTTGCCACCATTTTTGGGCAAGACTATACAGGTGAGTTGCTTGCAGACGCGATGAATGATGTTACGGTGGACAACACCATTGGTTTTTATCCTAAAGTCATCAAAATGCGTGAGCCTGCGCTTGAGGCGGCGTCATTTTATTCTGAAGGTTTTGAGATAAAGTATCGTTCGATTATCGTACCGCTTAGTTCGGACGGTGAGCATATTGACTATGTGATTGGTACGACCAATTATAAAGCATTTCCTGTTGAATCTTAGAGTTCGTAGGGAGTTATCCCTAGCCGTATAGGCTATTTATCTCGTTTTTCCTGAAGCAATCGTGTGAAGTGGCCTTGTGGTGCTGTGGTTAGAGCATCTGGTTTTTGCAGCGACTCAGGAGTTATACGGTCTGCCATGTTTTTGCGTTGTGGAAGTTTTTTCGGAGCTTTATAAGCATTCTTCTTATATTCAATACGGAAACCACCTTCAGCTTGTGGTTTGATCTCTAAAACATATTTTTGAGTAGGGGTATCATTTTCTGTGCCTTCACGGGTGAAAATGATGGTGTAGAGCTTGTTAGTACATAAGATGCTGCTGTCGGGATAAGACTTTTGGATATTTTGTAGCATTTTGCGAGCGGATTCAATATCATCAAATAACTCTTCTTTGTGTATGCGGCGTAGCAGCGGATGTCCCCAATTGGGATGCGCCGCTTTGGTGATTTTGCGCATAGGGTGGAATTTGAGTTCTACTTCAAGTTTTTGTGCTTGCAGCGTATATTGTCCGCTTTCGAGTCTGTCGATGCTGATGATAGCGATGTGACCCATATAGCCTCGCTTCTTATCTTCGGCACTAAGTTGAAAGCCCTTGATCCATAGCATCAACGAAGGATGCTTGGGGTTGTTAATTTGCTGTTTGGCCACGGTGAAAATGAGTTTCAGGGACTCAATGCGTTCTACGGCATGCTTATAAGAGCTGAAGCGAAAGAGCTTGGCGGTGATCGCCTCAATAAGGGGGTGTTTGAGGGTTGCGTAATGCGGTACACCTGAGAGATTTGCAGCAAGTTTTTGGGCTTTTGGTGTTATATTTTCTTGCGTGATAGCTTCCATGAGGGTGTTTTTTCCGCTAAATTGCTGATTTATACCTAGAAGCATTATACAGAAAAATTACTTAAAGAAAAGTTATCCAACGAAAACTTCACGCAATTGTCATAATTGGAGTTTGGTTATGAAAGGATCGCAATTTACTGCATTAAACTTGCGTGCTTGATCGCGTGATCACGAAACCAGATGGCGACATCTTTGGCCGCATAGGTAAAGATGCCCGTTGCTCCCGCACGTTTGAATGCGCAGAGGCTTTCCATCATGCAGCGTTTGCCGTCAAGCCAGCCTTGCTGTGCTGCCGCTTGGATCATGGCATACTCTCCGCTGACTTGATAGGCAAATACAGGAACAGAGAAATGTTCTGCGACGTGGCGTACTACGTCAAGATAGGGCATCCCTGGTTTGACCATGACCATGTCCGCACCTTCTGCAATATCGAGTGCTACTTCACGAATAGCTTCTTCACCGTTAGCGGGGTCCATTTGGTAAGTTTGTTTGCCATCTTTGCCAAGGCTGGCAGAAGATCCGACCGCATCACGGAAAGGGCCATAAAAACTGGAGGCGTATTTGGCAGAGTAGGCGAGAATCTGCACCTCTGCATACCCTGCATTATCGAGTGCTTCACGCACAGCACCAATGCGTCCATCCATCATATCTGATGGGGCGATAATGTCGCAGCCTGCCCCTGCCATAACAATAGATTGCTTACAAAGGACTTCGATGGTGGCATCGTTTGCGACGTCGTCTCCTACCACTAAACCATCCTGACCATGGGTCGTGTACGGGTCAAGTGCAACATCACCAATGATGCCAATATTAGGTACGGCGTGTTTGATGGCCTTAATCGCTCGACATATCAAATTATCAGGGTTATAGGCCTCGCGTGCATCTTCGGTTTTGCTGCTTGCATCAGGGACAGGAAAGAGTGCAACCGCGGGGATGCCGAGTGCAGCCGCTTCTTTCACTTCTTGTATGAGAAGGTCGATGCTAAGGCGAAAAATTCCCGGCATGGAGGCGATTGGAGTGCGTAGTCCTGCCCCTTCTTGGACAAAGAGTGGCCAGATAAGGTCATGGACATTAAGGCGTGTTTCTGCCACGAGGTTGCGCGCCCATGCGCTCTTGCGGTTGCGGCGCATGCGAACTCGTGGGTAAGCACCTAAATGGATGTGATCACTGCTTGATTTCATGCAGGAGGGATTAGCACCGTCATAGGACAATTTCAATCTGAGAATGATTCGCAGTTTGTTGCGTGTGGAGTGTAGATGGTTAATATACTTGTGGTTTGTGTTTGTGGTTTTTATGTTGCGTGGCGGCAAAACTTGTTGATGGCAAGGGTACATGCACTTGTGTTTCTTTGCAGTATTCGTTACTTTGTTTAAGTAAATGATAAGTATTGGTCGTTTGTTGTAGGGGTTGTTAATGTCTCGTGGTGGTGTGCCAACAGGAAAAGAGGTCGTATTTTCTGAAGGCGATATTATTGTGAGTAAGACGGATATTTCTGGTAGAATATCTTATGTGAATCAGACCTTTATTAAGGTTTCTGAGTACCAAGAAGTAGAATTGATCAAGCAACCTCATGCTATTCTTCGTCATCCAGAGATGCCGCGGTGTGTGTTTAAATTAATGTGGGATTCGATTGCATCTGACAAAGAAATATTTGCTTATGTCAATAATCTTACAAAAAAGGGGGATCATTATTGGGTGTTTGCACATGTTACACCTAGTTATGATAGTCGTGGTCAGTTAATTGGTTATCATTCTGCGCGTCGTAGTCCTCGTCGGGATGCCATTGCAAAGGTTTCAGAACTATATACGGTTTTGATTGCGGAGGAAGAAAAGCATAAAAATCGTAAAGAAGGCATGTTGGCTTCATTCGCATTGTTGGGGTCGCTTTTAAAAAAACAAGGAAAAACATATGGTGAATTTATCTTCTCTCTCTAAATTGACATTGGTTGCCAATGTTCTTATTGGTATTCAGATCGTGCAGATTGTGCTGATGGTGATGGGGCATGATATTCCCTATGTGTTTGAAACGCTTGGTATTGTTATGGCGTGGAGTATCTTTTTTACGCTGAAGCGATTGCGTCGCGTGTTTGCGAAGATTAAAGATATGGTTTCGGAGTCTGCAAGCGGGGATTTGGAGCCGCGTTTGGTGATGATTGGCGAGCCTGGTGAAGTGGATGATGTGTGCGCGAGCGTGAATCAGTTGCTTGATATGACGGATAGTTATGTGCGTGAGTCGCGTGCAGCAATGGAAGCAGCGAGTGCGGGTGAATTTTATCGTAAAATGATTCCACAAGGGATGCACGGGGCGTTTTTGAAAGCTTCAGAGGCGTTAAATCATGCGATTGATATCATGAAAGAAAAAAGTGATCTTCTTTTGAATGCGGCGGGTGCTTTGGAAAGCAGTGTTGGTAGTGGTGTGCGTCGTATTGAGGATGCGTCAGGCGGGATAGTTGCTTCTTCTGAAGCGATGAAGGGAGCGTCGATGCAAGCGATGCAACAGTCACAGATGGCTGCGCAAGCTGCAATGCAGGCACGTGAGAATGTGGTGGGTATTGCCGCGGCAACAGAGGAATTGACGGCGTCGATCGGTGAGATCAACCGTCAAACACGCCAAGCAGCGTCCGTGGCAGGTGTAGCGGTACAGCACACCGAAAAAGCGGATCGTGTGATTGAAGAATTGACCGCAGCATCAGATGAGATCAGCTCGATTGTCGTGTTGATTCAAGATATTGCGGAACAAACTAATTTGCTTGCGCTCAATGCAACGATTGAGGCAGCGCGAGCAGGTGAGGCTGGGCGTGGTTTTGCGGTAGTGGCAGGGGAAGTTAAAAATCTTGCTGATCAGACAGCCAAAGCGACAGAAGAAATTATTTCTCAAACGACGGCAATTAAAGCTCAGACGCGTGATGCGGTGGCGTCGATTGGTGAAATTCGCCGTACGATCAATGATATTAGTGAGTTGGCAAATGGTTTAGCGTTGGCGGTGCAGGAACAAAGTAGTGCGACCAATGAGATTAGTGCCAATATGCAATCTGCAACTCATAGCACAGAAATCGCTGAAACATCTGTGTCTAGTATCACTCAGGCATTGGAAGATACCGCGATGAGTGCGCAGAATGTGTTTTCTGATGCGAGTCAGATGAAAGAGTTGTCCGTTGCGCTTAATGGTGAGCTTAGGGTCTTTTTAGATGGTATTCGCCACGCTTAGTGGGCGGTGTGGAAGGCGTTTTCTAAATTATGCTTGTCGTGTGCAGGGCAATAAGGCACAATACCGCGTATAGTCATACCAATTAAAATGTTCCATTTTTGAAGTGGTGTGACTGTAACTTATTTATAAGTGGTGCTATAGTAAACTTCATTGGGCGCGTGTGGGTATGACTCAGCAATTGGTCTCAATTTTATCAGCAGTGCCACAGCTTCGGTTGATGGGTACGGTGACGTCTGTCACGGGATTGATGATTGCCTGTAGGGGGCTAGAGGCTTTTTTGAGCGTTGGGTCTCGCTGTCGTATTCAGAAAAAACGTACTAAAGGTGAAAAACCCGAAGATTTTGTCTATTGCGAAGTGGTGGGGTTTGATGGTGCGCAAGCACTTTTGATGCCATTTTCGAGCGTAGAGGGCGTTGGGCCGGGGTCTAAAGTAGAGTTGCATACGAATGAGGCGGCGATTCGTCCTCATCATGCATGGCTTGGGCGTATTCTAGATTCGTTTGGTAATCCTATTGATGGTAAAGGACCATTGCCGCAGGGTGAGGGGGTGTATCCTTTGAAAGCCAATGCACTTCCTGCACAATCACGTGAACGTGTGCAGGGTAAAATTGATCTAGGCGTGCGAGCGATGAACACGTTCCTGAGCTGTTGTCGTGGTCAGAGGATGGGGATTTTTGCAGGGTCTGGAGTGGGTAAGTCCATTTTGATGTCAATGTTGGCAAAATACTCTACTGCGACGGTGAACGTGATTGGTTTGATTGGAGAGCGTGGTCGTGAGGTGCAAGAATTCATTGAGGATGATCTTGGTGAAGAAGGTTTGGCGCGTTCAGTAGTAGTGGTCGCTACTTCGAGTGAATCTGCGCTGACACGTCGTTTGGCTGCGTATACGACGATGGCGGTGGCAGAATACTTTCGTGATACGGGCGAAGAGGTCTTATGTTTAATGGATAGTTTGACACGTTTTGCTATGGCGCAGCGCGAGATCGGACTTTCTGTTGGAGAGCCGCCAACCAGCAAGGGATATACACCGACGGTATTTGCGGAACTGCCTTCTTTGTTAGAGCGTGCAGGGCCGGGTTTAAAGGGGCAAGGTTCGATTACTGGCTTATTTACAGTGTTGGTAGAAGGAGATGATACTAACGAGCCTGTAGCGGATACAGTGCGCGGGATTTTGGACGGGCATATCGTGTTAGATCGCTCGATCGCGGAGCGTGGGCGTTATCCTTCGATCAATATTTTGCGTAGTGTGTCACGTTCTATGCCAGATTGTAATACAGAAGCGGAGAATATGTTGATTACGGCAGCGCGGCAATTGATGGCGACGTATAATGATATGGCGGAGATGATCCGCTTGGGGGCGTATCGTAAAGGGACAGATCCTCAGGTTGATAAGGCGATTCATTATCATCCGTTATTAGAGGATTTTTTACGTCAGAAAATGGATGAAAAGTCATTGATTGCAGATGGTTATGAGTATTTAGCAAAAATTCTTGGACTGCCACAGTGGCCGCCTGCCCCGAATCCAAATCAAGGGCAAGGTATTCCGCTACAACAGGCGCGTCGTACGGTTGAACAGGCGACGGCGAGGTAGGTGAATGAAGGGACTTCAGACACTTATCAAATTACAAAAGCGTGATATTGATGCGTTGAAGAAGCGTCAGGCGGTATTGCTTAATAGGAAAGAATTATTGTTTAAGCGCGATCAGATGTTGATTGATGAGCTTGAATATGAAATTAAAACATCTCAAGAACTTATTGAATTAAAAGGTTTTTTTGGTGATTTTTCAGAACATGTAAAAAAGAAGCGTCAGGTGGTGGCGAATGAGATTGCGCGTGTCGATAAGGTGCTGGAAGAAGTCACCGATGAAATAGCGATTGCGTTTGGTGAGTTAAAAAAATATGAGATTGCGTTGGAAATGCATGTGGCACGTGAGAAACACAAGCGTGATAAGTTGGAAATGGAGATGATGGATGAGATCGCTGCACGTAAGTACCGTGAGAAACAGCTATCGAACCAAACATAGGAACATAAAATGAATACGACGAAATATGTGGTATGGGTGATGGCGGCATGTCTGTTTTTAAGCGGTTGTGAGGGGAGCATCGTGCAGTTGAAGTATAACCGTAAGCGTGATGAATGTCGTACGATTGCAGAGTTGCGCGCAGATACACTTGGTTCTCACCCTGTAGAACCGCAGCGAGTTCCTATCAATCAAGATGTTTATAGCTATGGTCAAATGCCGTCTGCGTCGCAAGTGATGGATTCTGTGCCGAAGCCACTCACACCAAAAGAGAAAAGTGCGCAATTGGCGCGGGCGTATAATGATTGTATGAGTGAACAAGGTTGGACGATTGCAAATCCACCAAAAGATAAAGAAGGTGAGAAGAAATAAGTGTCTATGCTTGAAACAACAAAGATTAGCTGTACCCGTAAATTAGAGTTTGATGCAGCGCATCGCGTGATGTTGCATGAGAGTAAATGCCGTCATGTGCATGGGCATCGTTATGTGGTTGAAGCAAGTTTTGAGGCTAAAAAAGGACTTGACGCGTTAGGGCGTGTGATTGATTTCGGCGTAGTGAAAGAAAAGCTTGGTGCATGGATTGATGCACAGTGGGATCATGCCACTATTTTGAATATCAAAGATAAAAAGCTTGGTGATGCCATTGCCGCGCAGACGGAGCAGGTGGTTTATTATATGGATGAGAACCCTACCGCAGAGACGATGGCTACCTATCTTTTGCAGGTGGTGTGTCCAAGGCTTTTTGCAGAGGAAGAGGTTGTTTGCACGCACATTCGTCTTTATGAGACGCCGAATTGTTTTGCGGATGCGTGGAAATAAATGGTGATCCCGGCGCGATTCGAACGCGCGACCTACTGATTAAAAGTCAGTTGCTCTACCGGCTGAGCTACAGGATCACAAGGGGCATAAAGTGGCTGCCGTTGGGAGAGGGACACAACATAAGAATCCTCGTTCATTTGTCAACCAATACTTTTGTGTGTGTGTCGATTTTATGAGGTAGGGTGATATGTGTGCAATCTGTGGCGTTACTAATTAATTTTTTGGTTGATTTCTGGTGCGTCATAGCGCATCACTCTCTTATGAAAAAATACTGTTTTACTGTATGTGCATTTTTAGCGGGGACAACCTTGGGGGGTGTGCCAGCATTTGATGCGTTGGCACTGAGCGTGCAGACGCCTTCTTCTTCTCCTTTTTCCGTACAGGGTGCTTCTGGTGAAGCTGCGACCTCTCCCGCCACTTCGACAGATGTTGTTGCGTCAACTGTTCCTGTGACCGCATCAGCGGTGAAAATGCCTGTGGATGTTGATCCATTGAAAGAAGTGGTGCAGAAGATCACGGTTCAAGGTAATCAGCGTGTTGAATCGCGTACGATTGTTAGCTATCTCGGTATTAATGAAGGCGATCTTGTAAATCAGCGTGATGTTGATAAAGCCATGAAAGAGCTTTATGGAACAGGGTTCTTTGCGGATTTGTCGGTGCATTTGGGTGGCGGTCAATTGTTTGTAGAAGTGATTGAGAACCCCGTTGTCAATGAAGTGTTTTTTGAGGGCAATAAGCAGCTTGATAAAGAAAAATTGGAAGCAGAGTTGCAGCTTAAGTCACGTTCGATTTATACGCGTCCGAAGGTACAAGAGGATTTGGCACGTATTTTGGAGCTGTATCGTCGCTCAGGTCGTTTTTCTGCTAAGGTAACACCTAAGGTGATACAACGTGAGCAGAACCGTGTGGATTTGGTCTATGAGATCGTTGAAGGTGATGTAACGCGTATTGCGGATATTAATTTTATTGGGAACTCATATTTTTCAAGTTCAACATTGCAAGAGGCGATGCGTTCTAGCACAGAATGTTGGTATTGTTTCCTTAGTGATAATGACAAATATGATCCTGATCGTATGGAATATGATAAAGAATTATTACGTAAATTCTATACGAGTCAGGGATTTGCTGATTTTAAAGTGCGTTCGTCTTTGGCAGAGCTTAGTCCTGATAAAAAGCATTTTTATCTGACGTTCACCGTAGATGAGGGTGAAAAATACAATCTTGGCAGTATTGCATTTGCATCTAGTCTGGGCGAAGGTTCAGACGCGAATTTGGCGTCATTGGTGACGACACAAGCAGGTGCGTTATATAACGCCAATGAAATTGAAACGTCGATTGATAAGATTGTTGATGAGTTAGGTAATCGTGGGTTTGCCTTTGTAGATGTCCAGCCTGAGCTAAAGCGTAATGTGGATACAAAGATCATTGATTTGACGTATAAGATTAAAGAAGGTCCACGTGTGTATGTGGAGCGTATCAATATTGCAGGCAACCAGCGCACTATTGATGAGGTGATTCGTCGGGAGTTCCGTCTTTCTGAAGGTGATCCGTTCAATACGTCTAAATTACAGCGGACTGAACAGCGTTTGAAAAATCTTCGTTATTTTGAAGATGTAAAAATCACGCAGACCAAAGGTAGCACACCAGATCGCGTGGTGTTGAATGTGGAAGTTAAAGAAATGTCTACAGGCGAGATTTCGCTTGGTGCGGGCTATTCTACCACAGACGGACCTTTGGCAGATTTTGGGGTACGTGAACGTAATTTCTTGGGACGTGGTCAGGATTTAAAATTCAAGGCGATGGTTGCGGCGAAGCGTCAGCAGTATGATATTGGCTATACTGAGCCGTATTTCTTAGACCGTGAATTGTCAGCAGGTTTTGACCTTTATAAGATCACTCAAGATTTCCGTTCTGAAAGTTCATTTGACCGTGAGACCAATGGTGGGCGTTTGCGTGCAGGATATGCGATTTCTGAACATTTGAATCACTCGCTTTATTATTCGATCGAAGATGTGAGCATCACGAATATTACTTCTGATGCATCACGTTATATTCGTGAGCAAGAGGGGTCGAATTTGACCTCATTGGTTGGGCATGCACTGACGTATGATATGCGTGATAATAACTTTGATCCTACCAGTGGTTATATGCTTAAAGGGACGCAAGAGATTGCGGGGTTGGGTGGTGATTCTCACTTCCTGCGTCATGAGGCTAAAGCGTCTTATTATTATACACCATTTGATCAATGGACATTGCTTTTGGCTGGGACGGCTGGGCATATTTCGGGTACTGGTGGTCATGATGTAAAGATCAACGATCGCTTCTTTATTGGCGGGCGTACTTTCCGTGGCTTTAATAATGCTGGTATCGGACCGCGTGATATCAATACGTTTGATGCGCTTGGTGGTAATACGTATTATGTAGGAACGACTGAGTTGATGTTCCCACTAGGATTGCCTGATGATCTAGGTTTCCGCGGCGCAGTGTTCATGGATGCTGGGAGTTTGTACGGTCTTGATAGTTCGGGTAGCGATATCGTTGACTCTGGCTCGATCCGTGCCTCTTATGGGGTGGGAGTTCTTTGGAAATCACCGTTTGGGCCGATTCGTCTTGATTTTGCTAAGGCATTGGTCAAAGAAAATTATGATGAAACTGAAGTGTTCCGCTTTAATTTTGGAACTTCGTTCTAGTGGCTAGAAGCTAGTTTCTAGTAATTAAACAGTCAGCGCGACCATTTCTGGCAATGCCACATCAAACACACGTTGATAATATTCTGCGATGATGGAACGCTCAGACTCATCACATTTGTTGAGAAAACTCAAGCGGAAAGCTTCGTCACGATCACCAAAAATACGGGTATTTTCTGCCCAATTTAACACGGTGCGTGGGGACATCACGGTAGAAATATCGCCCGTGGCAAAGCCGTTGCGGGTCAAATTAGCGAGAGCAATCATTTGTATTGCATCCGCTTTTTTGATGTCAGGAAGTCTACTGGAAATAATTGCAAGCTCTTGTTTTTCCTCAAGGTAATTTAGGGTGGTAACGATATGCCAGCGGTCTAGTTGTCCTTGATTGAGGGGGTTTGTACCGTGATAAAGCCCTGTCGCGTCACCTAGGCCGACCGTGTTGGCAGTGGCAAAGAGGCGAAAGCGCGGATGAGGGGTGATGACGCGGTTTTGGTCAAGCAGCGTCAGGCTTCCTTCGGATTCCAAGACACGCTGAATAACGAAAAGTACATCGGGGCGTGCGGCGTCATATTCATCGAATACAAGTGCGACGCCGTGTTCTAATGCCCAAGGGATAATGCCTGCGACGAACTCGGTCACTTGTTTGCCCTCGCGTAGGACAATCGCGTCGCGTCCAATTAAATCGACGCGGCTGATTTGTCCGTCGAGATTGATACGCACTAGTGGCCAGTTAAGGCGTGCAGCGACTTGTTCAATATGGCTGGATTTGCCTGTGCCGTGAAAGCCTTGCACCAGTACACGGCGATTATGCATAAATCCTGCAAGGAGCGAAAGCGTGGTGGCTTTATCAAAGATATAGGCATCATCACGCGTAGGAATATGCGGATTCTTGCTATCAAGCACTTCAAGCTTTACATTGGAGTCAAAACCAAAGAGGGTTTTGGTGGTGGATTTGTCGGAGATGTTTTTGACTTGTGCCATGAGTTGCGCTTTTCGTTGGTTGACCCTTTCTCTTTTTGCACCAAAAGCGGTGCTGCGGCAATCAAAAAGCCAGATTAGAATCTTTTTGTGAAATTGACACTTGCTGTCGGATTCTTAGGTGTTCCTGTGAGGCTAAAGGTAGCACCGCTGTCTGTAGTATAAGAAACCCCCAAGTTTGAAAGGTTGTCTTTTATATTTTTGATGTTTTGGTTAGTGATATAACGTGTGCAATGTTGTTCTGTGCTGCGTGTGCAATTTGGGGAAGTCCAATCATCAGCAGTCGATGGAATGGTTGTCCCTTGCGGTGTGAGGCGTGGTGTTCCCAGCGCAATATCAAAACCTGCTGATGGAGCAAGTAATGTCGGATCTTTAGCAGCATTTGAGGCGGCATTTGCACTTAGTTCTAAGGCAGTAAGCACTCTATTGTCATCATTAGGCATTTTTATATCGGGTAGTTGTATGCCTGTTTTAGTGATTCCATACTGTGCTAAGGCATGATCTATGCCTGCAATTGTGGACTTGTCCCTCTCCACTTCAATGAGAGCAGGATTATTCAATTCGTCGTTGAGTTTTTTTATGTCCATGTTTCACCTGCATCTCAGACGAGGCTAGCATGATTTGATGACAGTTTTATGACAATGCATCTTCCAAATTTTCATGAAAATGAACAAAGTCGCGGTGTGCTGCGTTTGTGATGCTGCGGTTGATGTTGGCGATAACGGTGGGAGTGGTACTGAGGATGGTGACGCGGCAGTTCTTCTTGGCGATGGAAGAGATGACGGAGTTTATGGCGACGAGTCCTGTCATATCAATGAAAGGGACGCCACGCATATCAATGATGAGATGATGGATATGTTCATGAGATAAGCGGTTGCTATCAAAGGCTTTTTCGATTGTTCCGAAAAAGAGTGGGCCATGAATGTGATAGACAAGTGTGTCAGAAGGGATAGTGCATTTTTGCTCTGCTTCGCTTATCTGTTCTTTGCCTTCATTCTCACCAAATTCGAGATGGATAGAAGTGAGTTCGGTGATTTCTTTGATGAGTAATAAAGAGGCACATAGGAGTCCGACACCAACGCCTGCGACCATATCAATAAAGACAGTGAGGGCGAAGCAGGTAAGGAGGACGATACGGTCGCTACGTGATGCGATGTTGAGGGTATGTACGAATTGCCGCCAGTGCGACATGCGGTAGGCAGTATAGATCAATATTGCTGCCAGCGCAGTCATCGGGATGTGTTTGATATAAGGCGAAAGCAGCATTACTGATATGAGGATGAAGATGGCATGTAGGATGCAAGCAATCGGGGTGCGTGCGCCGCTGTTTATCGCGGTGGCGGTGCGGGCGATCGCACCTGTGGCAGGAATACCGCCGAAGAGGGCGCAGGCGATGTTGGCGATGCCGATGGCGGTGACTTCGGCGTTGGGGTCGTGGCGTGTACCTGTCATGCTGTCAGCGACCGTGGCGGAGAGTAGGGATTCAAGTGCAGCAAGAATAGCGATGGTAAAGGCTGGAAAAAGCAAGGTTTTGAACTCAAGCAAACTTGGGAGGTTGTAGAGTGTATCACCATTAAAGGTGGGGAAAGAAAAATGTGGTGGGTAAGGCGGGATACCCGCAACGGTAAGTCCTTCGTGGGTAATATAATGGAATTTTGTTTCTATAGTTGCAATATGATATCCATGATTATTAAGGTATAAGGTGAGGAGTGTCGCGGCGGCAATGGCGATGATGGGGCTGGGAATAAAGCGCACGATATTGCCGCTAGTGATAAGTAAAACTAAGGTAAGGATGCCTACGCCGAAGGTTATGAGGTTGGTGTGGTAGAGATGGGTGAGGATGAGGCTGGCTTTGCTGATAAAACCTTCGGTGGGGAGGGTGAGTCCTAGTCCCATAAAATCATTGAGTGAGAGGAAGCCTAAGACGACGGCAATTCCTGCGGTAAAGCCTGTAGTGACAGGGTAGGGAATGTAGTTGATGAGTTTACCAAGCTTGGAGATGCCAAGCCCGATCAAGATAAACCCCGCGATGATGCTGCACCAGATGATGCCGCGCAGTCCGTACTGTGCGACAATGGGGGCTAAAATGACGACAAAGGCGGCGGTAGGGCCACTAACTTGAGTGGTAGAGCCACCAAAAAGCGGTGCAACGATGCCCGCGATGATGGCGGTATAAAGCCCATGTTGCGGCGGAAGCCCAACGGCGATGGACAGTGCCATCGACAGTGGCAGCGCGACCAACGTCACGACAAAGGCTGCCAGCACATCATGTTTGAGGGTGCTGATTGTGTAGTTTGGTAGTGCTTGGCGTAGCGCGGTTGCGAGCATGATTTTTAGCAGTTAACAGTTTTAAAGAGTTTAGGCATGGAAGCTTGCACTATAAGAGCTAAAACCTAAAGGCTAGCCTAAAGCATTTCCTTGAGCTGATATAGTAAAGCCTGTGCGTCACGGGGGCTGAGGGCATCTAAGTCGCTGGAGCGTAACAATTCTATCGCAGGTGGTTCAGGGGTTTCGATGATTTCTGGCTCTGGTGGCGCAGCGGCGAACAGCGGGAGGCTATTTGCACCAAGATGGGCGACGGGGCTATGGCGTTCGTCTTCTAGTGTTTTTAATATGATACGCGCACGGGCGATGACTGCGGCTGGGAGTCCTGCGAGACGGGCGACGTGAATCCCATAAGAGCGGTCAGCTGTTCCTTTTTTGACCTGATGTAGGAAAATCACGTCATCTTTCCATTCGCGTACCGACATAGTGTGACAAGAAAGAGAGGCAAGGGATTCTGAGAGTAGCGTAAGTTCATGATAATGCGTAGCAAAAAGCCCGCGACATTTAGTGTGATTGTGTAGATGCTCGACTACTGCCCATGCAATTGAAAGTCCGTCAAAGGTGGCAGTGCCACGTCCAATTTCATCTAAAATGACCAACGATCGACTGGTGGACTGTGCGAGAATGGTCGCGGTTTCGACCATTTCAACCATGAAGGTAGAGCGTCCACGCGCTAAATCATCCGCTGCGCCAACACGCGAATAGAGCCTATCGACCACACCGATATGGGCAGAAGTAGCGGGGACATAAGATCCAGCTTGGGCGAGGAGTGTGATGAGTGCATTTTGGCGCAGGAAGGTGGATTTACCCGCCATGTTTGGCCCTGTAAGTAGCCAGAGACGTTGGGACGGATTGAGGTCGCAATCATTACGGATGAACGCATCACGGCTATGTTTGCGCATGAAGGCTTCGACCACAGGATGTCTTCCGCCTTCGATATTGAAGGCTAAAGATTCATCAAGTTGAGGGCGTTGGTAGTTTTCGTTGGCTGCTAGTTCAGCAAATGAAGCGGCAACATCAAGCTCGGCTATGGCGTGTGCGCAGCGCGTGATGGCAGGCGCATGGGCGCGGATACGTTCCATCAGGGCATCAAATAGCTCTAGTTCTAGTTTTAATGCCTTATCACCAGCTTCTGAGATACCGCGTTCGGTTTCAATCAGTTCTGGAGTAGCGTAGCGCAGTGCGCCTTTCATACTTTGACGGTGAATAAAGCGTTCTGGAATTTTCTTTTCATGTTGAGAAGTTACTTCAATGAAGTATCCTAACACATTGTTATGTTTAATTTTCAGTGTTGTGATTTTGGTTTCTTCGATGAGGTCTTGTTGCATGATGGCGAGCAGGCGGCGAGATTCATCGCGTAGGCTGCGGAAATGGTCGAGGGCAGCATGATAACCTTTGGCGACAAAGCCGCCGTCACGCGCAAGCAGTGGTAATTCTTCAGCAAGAGCGCGCAGTAGGTCTTCGGTGAGGGCGGAATGTTCGCCGAGAGCTTGTGCGGTGTCATTTAGTAAGGTAGGGAGCATCGAGGTTTCATAAAAACGCATCCGCATTGCGGTGGCGTGTTCTAGTCCTGTGCGAAGCGAAGCCATATCACGCGGTCCGCCGCGTCCCATCAGTAGGCGGGTGAGTCCACGTTCAAGGTCAGGACATTGACGGAGTTCTTCGCGGATGTTGGTGCGAAGGATGGTATCGTCTTTGAGGAAGGTAACGCTGTCAAGCCGTGCATTGATCTGTGAAACGTCTGTGAGTGGTGCGCTAAGGCGACCTGCGAGGAGGCGCGCACCGGAGGCGGTGAGGGTGCGATCAATCGTGTGGAGCAGGCTGCCTGTGCGCTCACCTGATAAGGTGTTGGTGATTTCTAAATTACGGCGGGTGGCGGCGTCCATTAGTAATATTGTATGTTGCGCTTGACGTTTTGGATGTTGCAGCGGTGTGGCAGTGTCTTTCTGGGTGAGTTCTAGATATTCAAGTAGTCCTGCGCAAGCGGTCATTTCCGCGGGTGTCATTTCACCCCATGCATCAAGTGCAGCAAGTTGAAAAGTGTCTTTAAGTTTGCGTTCGCTAGCGTTGGCGGCAAAAATGATATCGGGACGAAAGGTGAGTTGATTGCGCCAATCCTCCAAGATGCTTTGTAGTCCTGAGCTGTAGACACCTTCCGCAATCAGGGTTTCACGTGGGTTGATGCGTGCTAGGTCAGCGTTGAGGCGGTCACGCGCACAAGGTTGGACATAGAATTCACCTGTGGAAATATCCGCCCATGCGAGCGCACCTTCGTGTTTGGTTTCAGAGTAGCATGCTAAGAAATTAGCGCGAGTGGCGGCGAGTAGGCTGTCTTCAGTGAGTGTTCCCGGTGTTACAATGCGCACGACGTCGCGCTTAACGACGGATTTTGAACCACGTTTCTTGGCTTCCACAGGGTCTTCCATCTGTTCGCAAATAGCAACTTTTTCGCCTTTGGCGATCAGGCGTTGGAGGTAGATGTCGGATGCATGGTAGGGGACGCCGCACATCGGGATATCAATATCGTTGATTTTACCGCGTTTGGTTAGGGCAATATCAAGCAAGTTTGCTGCTTTGACGGCATCATCAAAGAACATCTCGTAAAAATCACCCATGCGGTAAAATAGGATGTAATCTTGATGGTTTTCTTTGAGCGCGAGATATTGTTGCATCCCTGGTGAGAGATCTGCGTTGTTCAGGGGTGTTATATCTTGCTGCACAGCTTGGTTGTATATCATTGTTTTAATTGGTTTTCTGTGGGCATGGTTGTTTAACTTAAGAAGAGAAGATACATGCGTTAAAGTACTCTATGTCTTTTTTAATGTATTTGGGTGTGAGGTTCTAGCCATTTTTAGAAGAAAAAAAGGGCGGATACTCACGTACCCGCCCAAGCTTGGAGATTATCGTCTTCTTGGGAAATTAGAAGCGGTATGCAACACCTACGCCAATGATTAATGGATCAATGTCAACTTTAGAGGTCACTGCGCCACCGTTAACTTTTACATTGGTGTCAAGCATCAGTTTTTTCACGTCAACGTTCAAAGCCCAATGTTCATCAATCCCATAATCTGCACCAGCTTGGAACGCATAGCCCCAACTGTTTTCATAGTCGATGCTAGAGATAGATGCGCCAGCTTTTTCTTGAAGGAATACAGTGTAGTTCACACCAGCACCTACGTAAGGACGAATCACGCCTTCAGGATTGAAGTGGTACTGCAAGGTAACGGTAGGAGGAAGCAAGGTTACGCCGCCAAGATCAAGATTGCCTAGTGCGCTGCCAGACACAGAAGCGTTGTGTGGGGTAACAGCAGCAATTGCCTCAACACCAATGTTTTTGGTGAGGAAGTAGGTCAAATCAACTTCAGGTACGTAAGAGTTATCAAGATTGACATCACCGCCAATAGAGGTTGTGCCGTCTTCTTGGGGAACAACAGCGAGCATACGACCACGTACGATGAATTTAGAGTAATCAGCATCACCTGCAACAGCCGCGCCAGCAAATGCGCCAACAAGTGCAGAGGTAACAGCTAAAGTTTTAAGAAATTTCATTGTCTTCTCCTATGGTTAATAATCTACTTTCCATTCTGTTCCTTATAAGAAACAGAATGGTGTCCAAACGCCACTAAGGCTTACGCCAAACAAATGGCGGGCTTGCTTGCGGCCGCAAGCCTAGCCATTTGAAATATTATTAAAATAATCGCCAAATGACTATTTAATAGTGATGTAAGGCATCCATGCGCCTTCACTGATCGCACTATAAAAATCCTGAGTGTGAGGTTCTTGACCAAAGTCAAAATTGTTGTGTTTTTTGAGAAAAATGGAGAGGGGCTGAAATGGGGGTGTGATATTTTTGCTCTTCCGCGCCGCCCTATCCTCATATTGCTTTAGGAATATAGAGCATTGATAGAGGAAAAGAAAATATGGCATCGGTTATTTTATCTTCCGCAGGGGCGGCACTTGGTTCTGGTATTCCACTCGTAGGCCCACTGATCGGTGCGTCGCTTGGGCGTATGGTAGGGAGTTCGTTAGGTGGGATGATTGATAACACCGTATTTGGTCTGAGTACGACCATGCGCGAGGGGGCGCGGTTGGCAGATCTGTCGGTACAGGTTTCGACCTATGGTAAGATGATTCCGATAGTGTATGGGTCAGCGCGCCTCGCAGGGAATGTGATCTGGTCACGTCCCATCAAGGAAACCGTAACCACGACAACGTCCTCTTCGGGAGGTGGCAAGGGCGGCGGCGGTGGTTCGCGTACGTCTACCACTAATTATAGTTATTCTGTAACGTTAGCGATTGCAATCTGTGAAGGCGAAATCAGCGAGGTGCTACGTGTGTGGGCGGATGCGAAGCAATTAGATGTGTCACAAGGGATATGGCGGGTGTATAAAGGTTCGCAGTCTCAGCTTCCTGATGCATATATTGAATCCATGGAAGGGATAGGAAAAACGCCTGCTTATCGCGGTATTGCGTATGTGGTGATTGAGGATTTTCCTTTAGAGGCGTTTGGTAATCGTATTCCCAATTTTACCTTTGAAATACGCCGCAAGGTGCGCGGGGCGGATTATAACGGCAAGACGGCGGAGGAGATGGTGAAATCCATTATTCTGATTCCGGGTTCAGGCGAGTTTGTCTATGATACGAAGGTGCAATATCATATCACAGGCGAGCAGATTGGCGGTAGCTTTGTGCAAGGCGGTGTGCGTCAAATCATCAATAATCACACTACCGATAATAAAGCGAATGCGTTGGTGTCGCTTGACCAAATGCAACAGACGTTGCCGTATCTCGAATGGGTTGGGGTAGTGGTGAATTGGTTTGGTAATAGCCTAGACGTTGCGAGTTGTACGTTGATGCCGAGCGTGGAATATCATGACGGCGGTACAACACAGCCTGATGTGTGGAGTGTGGCGGGATTAAATCGTGCGGCGGCGCGTCCTATGACTATTATTGATGAGAGTCCGCGCTACGGCGGAACGCCTGATGATGCAAGTTTGGTGCGGCTTATCACAGAGATTCGCGCTAGAGGTTTAAAAGTGATGTTGATTCCGATGCCGTTGATGGATTTAGATGGCAAGCCGTGGCGTGGAACTTTGACGGGGAGTGCCTCCGCCGTTACTAGCTTCTTTACTAAGTCGTGGGGTTATAATCAGTTCATTACTCATTATGCGAATTTGGTGGATGGTAAGGTTGATGCGTTTGTGATTGGCTCGGAGTTAGTGGGGCTTACGAAGGTATCAAGTAGTACGGGGGTCTATCCTGCGGTGAATGCGTTGGTGTCATTGGCAGCTACGGTACGCGGGATTTTGGGTAGTGGTGTTACGTTGACCTACGCGGCAGATTGGTCAGAATATCATCATACGGATGGTGGGTGGTATCATATGGATTCGTTATGGGCATCCCCCAATATTGATGTGATCGGGATTGATGCGTATTTCCCTCTGACCAATGCACCGCAAAGCGAGCTTGGTTATGATGTGGACGGGGTTAAGCAAGGATGGTCGAGTGGTGAGGGTTATGATTTTTATTATACCGATGGGTCGCGTACGACGACCGCGAGTCTATCGCCCGCTTATGCGTGGAAAAATATCGCGTGGTTTTGGAATAATTATCACACTAATCCCAATGGTAACGTGACCGCTTGGACACCACATGCCAAGAAAATCTGGTTTACGGAATATGGTTTTCCTAGTGTAGATGGTGCGACCAATCAACCGAATGTGTTTTATGATCCGACCGCTTCGGGTAGTGCATTTCCGTATCACTCGCAAGGTAGAGTTGATTTTCGGGCGCAACGCACAGGGATCTTGGCGACTGAAGCTCAGTTTGAAACGTCCGATATGGTTACGCGCAGGTTTTTATGGACATGGGATGCACGTCCGTATCCGTATTTCCCTGATTTGCTGAATGTGTGGGCGGACGGCGGCGCGTGGGCGTATGGGCATTGGGTGACGGGGAAATTGGGGTCATCGTCGCTGGCGGCGATTGTGCTTGCGCTGTGTGTGCGATCAGGGTTAGACATCAGCAAAGTGGATGTGTCGCGGCTTCATGATCAGGTTGATGGCTATGTTATTACACGTCAAGCGATTGCACGTTCACTGCTCGAAGATATCATGCAGCTTTACGCGCTGGATGCGGTCGAAAGTAATGGCGTGTTGCAGTTCATGCCACGCGGCAAAGCGTCCGTAGCAAACATCATCCGTGATGATCTGGTGCAGCTCGATGGTGAGGAAATCCTGAGTATTGTTCGAGTGCAAGACCTTGATTTACCAAAGCATCTTAGTATCATTTATCTGAATAAAGAACAGCTTTATCAACCCTCGACTCAAACCGCGAGTAGGGGCGATGCGAACACGCAAGATGCGCTCACCATGACGATGCCAATTGTGATGTCAGACGCGCAAGCGCGTTCTATGGCGGAGATCTTGCTTGCGCAAGCATGGCAGTCGCGCACGCGCTATCGTTTTGTGTTGCACCGCAGCTTTGCGGCGTTGGAGGTGGCGGATGTGGTGACGCTGGATGATGGCGAGGCGGTGCATGTGCTGCGTATCACCAGTATTTTGCAAGATAAAGGCTTGATGCGGATTGAAGGGGTGGCGGTCGATGCGTCGGTTTATGATGCTACACCACAGCCTGTGACGACTACGTCCACCATCTATAGCCTTAAGTCGGATATTGGCGATACATTCATGATGCTACTCGATATTCCTGCGCTGGCGTGGGATAATGCGGAGCGTGCCACCTTGCGCGTCGCGGCGGCAGGGGTGAGCGCAGATTGGTACGGTGCGAGTGTCTATCGTTCCGAAGATGGCGGCGCGAATTATGCGCGGATGTTGGGGGTGGACGGTGCGTCCGTGATGGGGACGGCGGCGACGGTTTTGCCTGATTTTACAGGTGGAAATGTGTTAGATGTGATCTCAAGTCTTGATGTGGTGTTGCTTGGAAATGGTGAACTTGAATCCATCAGCGAGCTTGCGCTGTATAACGGTGCAAATGTTGCGCTGGTGGGCGATGAAATCGTGCAGTTTCAATCTGCGACCGAATTATCACCGCATAAATGGCAAATCTCAGGCTTGCTGCGTGGCAGGTTGGGGACGGCGTGGGCGGTGGGGTCGCACGCACTGGGAGAGCGTTTTGTGTTGCTGGATGAGCGCGTGGCGAAGGCAAGCCTGCCTGAGGCATTGATTGGGTCGTCACGCCTGTATAAAGCGGTAAGCTATGGCACGACCCTCAGCTCTGCTGCGGCGCAAAGCCTCACCTTCACCGCCGCATCCCTCAGACCTTATGCCCCTGTGCATCTGGCGGGGACACGCAGCTCTACGGGTGACGTCACCCTGTCATGGGTGCGCTGCGCACGGCTGGGTGGGGATTGGCGCGATTATGTCGATGCACCGCTTAATGAAACGAATGAGCTTTATGAGGTGGATATTATGAGTGGTGGGGATGTGGTTCGCACCCTCAGCACGTCCGCACCGTTTGTGGTTTATGTTGCGGCGCAGCAAGTCTCGGATTTTGGCGCGTTGCCTTCTAGCGTGAGCGTGCGTGTGTATCAGTTGTCGGATAGGGTGGGGAG
>DAIPJH010000004.1:66477-163882 GCA_036770365.1 Rickettsiales bacterium | reverse complement strand
CAATGCGAAGGAGGTGAACAATCTCCAGCTTGCGCACAACTAAAATAAAAAAATAACGCATAATTTCTTCATGATGAAACCAAAAAAGCCGCCCAAAAAGGCGGCTTTTTTAATGGTGAACTAGAGAGTAAAACGAACTAACCCTGACGTGCTTTGAAACGAGGGTTTACTTTATTGATCACATAAACGCGACCTTTACGACGGACAACGCGGCAATTTTTATCGCGTTTTTTTGCTGATTTCAGCGAGCTAAGAATTTTCATGACGTGATTCCTGTAGTGGTAACTGATAGAATATGCGGTAAGCTGGAGGGTCTTGCTAAAGCTTTGATGCGGTCTTGTCAAGTATTATCAACACACGAACATCACAAATTCCTAGACTAGCCACCACCAAAAATAGCTCCTCACTACGATAACACTTTTATTTAATAATTGCGTGACTCCCACGCATTATGAAATGGAGTAGTTCTAATAAATTCATAGAGATATAATCGCTTAACTTCTTATGAAATAAATAATTATCAAGTTAAACGACTATACTTAGATTTTCCATGCGGCGTCTTATCCCAAAAATAGGGATTACGTAGCAATTGCCAAAGCGCACGACAGCTCGCCAAAGAATGTAACAACCAATAAAACGGAAAACCAATCACAGCACACGCCATCCCAACGCTATTCCAACGCTTGACAAAGGCAACCATCCACGCAGACAACCAATGTACCACCATTCCACCGAACAAGACCATGCAAGACAACACCAAGATCATGTCGATATCTATGGGATGATGAAAACGCATCACCATTAGCACAAACATCGCTACCCAGAGCGGCGGTGCAGAAAGATAAACCAATGACGACCCAGCAAAGAACAATTGAAACCCAACCATACCACGCCATCCCAACACACGCCGCATCATCCGAGGATGACGCATATAGACCAACCATGTTTGCATATATCCCTTAATCCAACGCGAACGTTGCATCAACCACGCACACACAGAAATTGGGGCTTCTTCCATGGTTGTCGAATCAAGCAGTAAGGTTACAAAACCCTCTACCGCCAACCGCAACCCAAGATCCGCATCTTCCGTAACATTATAAGGATCCCACGCCCCCAATTCTCGCAAACGATAAAGTGCAAGATGATTGCTCGTGCCGCCGAGCGGCAATGGCATATGAAGGTGCGACATCGCTGGCAGTAAAAAGTCAAACAGCGTACCATATTCAAGTGAGAAAAAACGCGTTAGAAGATTCTCCTCCCTATTATAATAATTCAAACGCGCCTGAAGACATATCACCTCTTTACTACAAGAGTGAAATTTGGCAATCGCATCACGTAACTGCATCACATCAGGCCTATCTTCTACATCATAAATCACAACATAATCCCCACGCGCAAACGTCAGTGCAACATTACACGCTTTAGGTTTAGTGCGTGGCAAAGACGGAGGCACAATGATAATGTCATACATCCCACATGGCTTTTGTTTGTAAATATCCGCAATGGTTTCAAAATCATCATGTTCAACCACCAACTTGATATCCAGCTTACTACGTGGGTAGTCTAACTTTTCCAATGCCTCCAACAAAGGTGCAACATTCCCAGCTTCTTTATACATAGGCACAATGATAGAATAGATAGGCAACTCTGAATCAGCAAGACGTGGCACATACAGCAAAGACCTTTTTGGGAGATAACGCGTGCCTGTCCGAAGCTGCAACAGCATCCCAACCGACATCAGCACCAACTTAAATCCTAAGGTCACAGCATAAATAACCCCAAACAACAACACGACACCACGCATCACAAGAGGAAAAGCGATCAACCCTAAGCACATCAACACCAAAGCCAACCACAAAACATACGCGAAGCGAGTGCTTGTTTCCGCAGGCAAAACACGGCGTAACCATGACACACGAGATAATCTGCGCAACCTCGCACTACGATGCTTGGACTCTTTGAGTAAAGATACCCGTGCATCTCGCGTCAATTCATCAGCAAACACTCTTTTAACAGTTTTCACAATGTCTCGTGGTGTCGTCATCACCAAACGCACAGGTACACCATAACGTTTTTCCAACCAGACACTCATGCTCTGCGAAACATCACAACAGGCAATTACAAGCATTCTATGCTGCCAACGCCATGGAATATAACGTTTAGTAAGATAATCTCCTGATTCTTCCCAGCGTAGCAAATCAGCATCAGGTAGGTCTTGCTGCAAATCCACCAATTGCACTCCCGATTGAAATGCAAGCGCAACATAAATATCAAGCACATCAGCAAGCCCCTCATGCGCCAACACGTCACCTAGCATACACGCGTTATTCTTTTGTAAGTTCAGAGCCTTATCTAGAGAAAGCTGCGACAGCTTTCCTGAATCTTTGAGTATTGTTCCCAAAACAGGTCTCTGCATTAGCGGATATTCCTTATTCAACGCTTGAAATAACTCATAGTGTTTCTAGTTTTTAATGAGAGCAAGTTTTTCAAGGTAAGCTGCATGCCGTGTATCAAACATACATGAGTACAGCGAGTCCGAAGAAAAACGACGCTATCAATGGAAAGGAGGAATACTACACATAGCAGTTTTGTCACACTACACCATAGTTTTTAATATAACTTCATCTTTTGATGCGCTTTTAAGCAAAATAATGAAGATTTGAGTTGAACGCCCCCCCACTTTAACATTATATTAACTCATAAGAGAGCTGTAGTATTATGGCGCGGGTGTTTTTGCGCTTAGACTTCGCAGATCTTTTGTATAATTCTTATCAAAGGGCTTAATTATGCGCGTATTGTTAGTAGAAGATGATCCATCAACCGCAAAAGCCATTGAGCTTTCCCTTGCATCTGAAGGCATCATCTGTGATACCACAGAGCTTGGCGAAGAAGGTTTAGAAATTGGTCGTATCTATGATTACGACATCATCATCCTTGATTTGATGCTCCCTGATATTGACGGTTATGAAGTGTTACGTCGCTTCCGCGCTGCAAAAATCACCACTCCTATCCTCATCCTTTCTGGTTTGTCTGGTCCTGACCAGAAAATCAAAGGCTTGGGCTACGGAGCAGATGATTACCTCACCAAACCTTTTAACAAAGGCGAGTTAATTGCGCGTATCCAAGCCATCGTTCGTCGTTCTAAGGGTCATTCTGAATCCGTAATTCGCACAGGAAAATTGGCAGTAAATCTTGATTCGCGCGCTGTAGAGGTGGATAACAAAGCGATTCACTTGACCAGCAAAGAATATGCAATTTTGGAACTCCTCTCTCTACGTAAAGGTTCAACCCTTACTAAAGAAATGTTCCTGAACCATCTCTATGGTGGGATTGACGAGCCAGAACTCAAAATTATTGACGTGTTCGTTTGCAAACTTCGCAAAAAGCTTGCCGATGCTTCCTCAGGTGACAACTATATTGAAACCGTTTGGGGTCGTGGTTATGTGCTTAAAGATCCTGAGGTGAAAACTTCTGTCGAAAAAAAAGCGATTGAAACTGTTTAATACAATAACAAATTCTAATAACAAAAAGGGGAAAGCATGCTTTCCCCTTTTTGCATAACACAGACTCTCCTGCCATTAACATACTGTCAAACCTTTTGAGGTTTCAGATTCCTGCGATGAAAAATACACCAATGCTTCTTTATGAAGACGACGTTCAGCTTCAGCGGCCTTCATACGCAACTGCTCATACATATTACTTTCAACACCTTCTACATGGTGCGATCGAGAAGGCTGAAGCAGATTCGTACGTATCCTATCAATATCTTGAGCATCTTTGTCTGTCATCTCAATTGCATCATACACGCGCTTATCTAAAAACTCAAAGACCGCAGCAGGATTCAAATGTCCTTCATTGGCCATATGGATCAGTACATGTGCTGCCATAGCAGGGGTGCGAGTAACATTCCCAATGTGATGCGCCGCCCCCTCAGCACACTCCCCATTTTTCTGATATTTCCTACGTGCGGTCAACGCCTCATATACATCCACCACCGCCAACATTTTAGCTTCAAACGGCGTGACACTGACATGCGTTCTTCCATCATTCTTCCAACCTGCTTTACTCTTCTCACGTTCGGCATGACCACCAATGCCCCCATAAGAAATTCTAAGTGGCGCAGCAAAAACACCATCAGGATATTTTTCTGCAACTATTTTTTCAAAATAGCTTGCCGTCGAAACATCTTTTTGAAAAAGAGCGGTATACAATACAGGGGTATTTTCTTCAGCCATACGATGCAACTCATGTTTCAACGCCGCATCGTCCAATGACTCTACAACAGAAAAACCCTGCTCACGTAACCTGACCGCCACGGCATACGGATCTGCCTCAAACACCTCACGCAACGCCAATTTCTGCCCTTTGCGTCGCCACACACTCATAGCATCATCGACTTGTTCCCAGCTTTGCATTTTATCATGCATATGATGCCGCCCCGCAATCATTGCCGCAGATTTTAAAAGTCCCCCACCTTTATCACCAAAAGCAGAAAAGATCTGATACCCTCCCATCGCATGCGCATTACGCTGCGAAATTTTATCCATTACCTGACGATATGACCCCTGAAAAATACCTTCATCCCCATCAAGTAAACGCTTTGACATGCGAAACTTACCAATATCATGCAGCTCAGCAATGCTAGTTAATATATCCAAATCATCGTCTTTTAACTTAATAATCGGAGAAAATTTGCCCCTCACCTCACTTTTTAACACCGTATCGGGCTGTGCAGCACGCTCTAAAAATGCACGATATAATTTTCCTACATTTCCTACATGTTTTTGTGTTTGTTCAGAAAATTGATAAAAAAGCTCACATTGTTTTGCATCAAGATCATAAATAAGATTTTTCTGTTCCGTCGTACTCAGTGCCGCACCATTAGCAAATGCTTCAGGCTGCAACAAAGCTTCTTGAAAAATAGCTCGTGACGCCTCACCCATCTCTGGCTGTGTATGATAATTCACTAAAAATTCGCCAATCTTTTTGTGTTGAGGCATAACATGCGCCTTATGGAAAACAATTAAGAACCCTTTCTCAGGATGCCCAGCATCAACATCCACCACGTCAAACCGTTTAGCAATATAAGGTCGCTTTAACTGCACAAAGGCATCACGAACCTTTTGCGCACTCAGATGTTCAACATCCAATTCCAATGCGTTAAACACATGATGTATATTTTTAGATTGTGTATAATACATGCAAACATGAGATTGATGCGCTTGCTTAGGAATCACCAACATTCCTTCCTTCGCATCCATCGCCGCCATCACAGCATTTAACGTCCGACGACGCAACTGCTCAGGATTCGCCGAGACACGATCAAGGTAAAATGTTTTTTCCGAATGATGAACCATATTGCTCGCATTTTTCTTTTTTTTGGAGAGCTACCCTCCTCATCACCTACCCAATATGCCCGATGATTGTTAAGCAATTATGACAAACGCAAATATATTTTCTACCTGAAACCACTTGCGCCGCGTGACGATGTGGCTATAACTAATATCATGAGCAATGATCTTTTTGGCGCAGCTACCGCGCTGTCAAAACCACCTTCGGAACATTATACCGCCGAGCATATCGAAGTGCTTGAGGGATTAGAACCTGTACGCCATCGTCCGGGCATGTATATTGGCGGCTCAGACGAAAACGCAATGCACCACCTCGTCAACGAAGTATTTGATAATGCCATGGATGAGGCAGTCGCTGGGTTTGCAAGCCGTATTGAGGTCAGCCTAGAACAAGGCAATAAAATCACCATTCGCGATAACGGGCGCGGGATTCCCGTTGACCCACACCCGAAATTCCCCACAAAATCCGCTCTTGAGGTCATCTTGATGACACTTCATGCTGGCGGAAAATTCTCAGGCAAAGCCTACGAAACCTCAGGCGGTTTGCACGGCGTCGGGATTTCTGTTGTCAACGCACTCTCATCTGATTTAGAGGTCGAAGTCGTACGTGACCGCAAAATCTACCGCCAAAGATTCTCACGCGGTCAGGTCGCCAGTTCTCTCGAAGAAGTTGGCACAATCAATAACCGTCGCGGCACATCTGTTACCTTCACTCCAGACACCCAGATTTTCGGTGATAAAGCCCAATTTCGCGCCGCTAAAATCTATAAACTGATTCGCTCGAAAGCCTATCTTTTCAAAGGCGTAGAAATACGCTGGCAATGTGACCCTGAACTCCTTAAAGACGGCACAGAAGTTCCAGCCGAAGCAGTCATCCATTTTCCAGGAGGACTCAACGACTTCCTAGCCCAAGAAATCGGTGGACGCGGGCAAGTCACCCGCCAAATCTTCACGGGTACAGCCGACCTCTCTGAAAGTCGCGGGCGCGTGGAATGGGCAGTCTGCTGGCCACGCGACGAAGAAGGGTTTTCGCTCTCTTTCTGCAATACTATTCAAACCTCTGAAGGCGGCACGCACGATAACGGTATCCGCGCCGCACTTGCCAAAGGCATTCGAGCGTTTGGCGACATGTCAGGCAACCGCAAAGCTTCACAAATTACCCCTGATGACGTACTTGGCGGCGCGTGCATTTTACTTTCTGCCTTCATCCGCGACCCACAGTTTCAAGGGCAAACCAAAGACAAACTCGTCTCCGCCGAAGCAACGCGCCTCGTAGAAAACGCAGTACGTGATCCATTCGACCATTGGCTCAGTGGCGACGCAGAAAGTGCAAACGCCCTACTCACCCATATCTTAAATCGCGTGGATGAGCGTCTGCGCCGCAAACAAGACCGAGATATCAACCGCAAATCCATCACTCAAAAACTGCGCTTACCAGGGAAACTCGCTGATTGCACACGCTCTAACTCCAATGGCACAGAGATCTTCCTTGTTGAGGGTGACTCGGCGGGTGGTTCTGCAAAGCAAGCGCGTAACCGCGAAACACAAGCCATCTTACCGCTACGCGGTAAAATCCTCAACGTTGCCAGCGCAACCCGTGATAAAATCCACGCAAACCAAGAAATTGCCGATATGATTCAGGCACTTGGCTGCGGCGCAGGCAAACATTACATCCCCGCCAATCTGCGTTATGAAAAAGTCGTGATTATGACCGACGCAGACGTAGATGGAGCGCATATTGCGTCCCTGCTCATGACCTTTTTCTATCAAGAAATGCCTGAGCTGATTCGCGGTGGGCATCTCTACCTCGCGCAACCACCGCTTTACCGCATGACGCAAGGCACAAAAACCTATTACGCGCAAGACGAAGCGGAGCGTGATAAACTGATTGAGTCACTCCCTAAAAATCGTGGTAAAATCGAAGTCGGTCGCTTCAAAGGTCTTGGCGAGATGACCGCACCGCAGCTCAAGGTCACCACCATGAACCCCGAAACACGCACTCTCCTCAAAGTCCTCATCAAAGAAGGTGAAGCCTTAGAGACCAAAGAGCGTGTGGATGATCTCATGGGCAAAAAAGCCGAAACACGCTTCGCCTTCATCCAAGAGCAAACCGCCCTTCGCGGTGACAAATTGCTTCAGGAATTGGATATTTAAAGTTTTGTCATCATAATGTCATAGAGATACGCTAAATTTATCGACATGACATACACACCACAAACATTCGAGAACATCAACGACTGGACACGCACCAATGATACGGCAACTGGCATTGGTATGGTCAGTCACCCTGAATATCGTCTTGCACACAACAAAACGCCAGCAACACGAGGAAAGATCAAAAAAAATCCACAGCTTACACAAGAGCAAGATGATCATAACCTCTTATTACAAATGCTGCGCCTTAGCGTTGAAGAACGCATTTGTTACATTCTAAAAGACCAACAAAAACCAAACGATATAAGAAAAAAAACACTCCGTGATTTTGCGAACATCCTTACCGAATTAGGACGCGGCGCAGACACCACCTCAACCACAGAATATATTACCAACATCGCCATGCCAAATGGCAATATACCTATACTTTTAAAAGAGTTAAATAAACAAGAAATAAAAGAAACCATCTCAGATGCGGTCAAAAATGTTTTTAATAAACGCCACCAGATTGATCCACAAACGGTACTGCGTGAAGTTGGCATGACACCCAACGCCCCTGAAGTAATATCTAGATAATGCAAACCACACTAATCCCTTGCAACAGTGTAAAAATCTAGTAAAACTCCTGCCCTATAGTTTCATAACATGGCAGACCACATGACCGACCAATCACTGATTCGTAATTTTTCTATTGTTGCCCATATTGATCACGGAAAAAGTACACTCGCTGACCGCTTGATTGAGTGCTGCGGTGGCTTAGAAATGCGCGAAATGTCGGCGCAAGTGCTGGACTCGATGGACATAGAAAAAGAGCGCGGCATCACCATCAAATCACAAACCGTACGCCTGAATTATAAAGCCAAAGACGGTAAAACCTATATCCTCAACTTGATGGATACCCCAGGTCACGTTGATTTTGGCTATGAAGTGAGCCGTTGTTTGGCTGCATGCGAAGGCTCACTGCTTGTGGTCGATGCATCACAAGGTGTGGAAGCGCAAACATTAGCGAACGTCTATAAAGCCTTTGACGCCAATCATGAGATCGTGCCAGTACTCAATAAAATTGACCTGCCAGCGGCAGAGCCTGACAAAATCAAGCAGCAAATTGAAGATGTAATTGGGATTGATGCGTCTGAATCCGTGATGATTTCCGCTAAAACGGGACTTGGGATTCCTGATGTGCTAGAAGCCGTCGTAACGCGCCTGCCCGCACCACCAGAAAAAGATGCAAATGCACCACTTAAAGCATTATTGGTTGATAGCTGGTATGACACCTATCTCGGCGTGATTATCTTGGTGCGCGTGGTCGAAGGCACGCTCAAAAAAGGTATGAAGATCCGCATGATGTCGTCTGGTTCAGCACATCCTGTTGAACAAGTGGGCGTGTTCACCCCCAAAAAAATTGCCACCGAAACGCTTGGGCCGGGAGAAGTTGGCTTCATTACCACAGGCATCAAGCAAGTCTCAGAATGCAATGTCGGTGATACTGTCACCGACGACCGCAACCCAACCTCTGACCTCATTGCAGGGTTTAAGCCCTCACAATCTGTAGTTTTCTGCGGACTTTACCCAACAGATTCCAGCGAGTTTGAACACCTCAAAGACTCCCTCGCCAAGCTACGCCTCAACGATGCTAGCTTTGAATATGAGGTCGAAAGCTCCTCTGCGCTAGGATTTGGCTTTCGCTGCGGCTTCTTAGGATTATTGCACTTGGAGATCGTACAAGAACGCTTAGAGCGCGAATATGACGTAGATCTCATCACCACCGCACCAAGCGTGGTCTATAAACTTATCAACACCAAGGGCGAAGAATCTGAACTGCATAATCCGAGCGATATGCCTGATCCAACTCAAATTGAATCAATGCGTGAACCGTGGATTCGCGGTACGATTATGGTCCCTGATGAATTTTTGGGCAATGTTCTCAGCCTATGCACCGAAAAGCGGGGCATTCAGGAAGATTTAACCTATGTCGGCGGGCGAGCGATGGTCGTCTATAAGCTCCCGCTCAACGAAGTGGTGTTTGATTTCTATGACCGCCTCAAAAGCTGTTCAAAGGGCTATGCAAGCTTTGACTATGATATGCTTGGGCATGAAGATAGCGACCTTGTGAAGCTTTCGATTCTCGTCAATGGTGAGCCTGTGGACGCGCTTTCTATTATCGTTCACCGCTCGCAAGCGGATTATCGCGGACGCGCACTCTGCGGTCGTCTCAAAGACCTTATCCCCCGCCACATGTTCAAAATCCCTATCCAAGCTGCGATTGGCGGCAAGGTCATTGCCCGCGAAACTATCGCTGCTATGCGCAAAGACGTGACCGCCAAATGCTACGGAGGCGACATCTCTCGCAAGCGTAAACTTCTGGAAAAACAGAAAAAAGGCAAGAAAAAGATGCGTGAAATTGGCAATGTTCAAATCCCACAATCTGCGTTCTTAGCAGCACTCAAAATGGGAGATGAGTAATACAAATCACGACTCATGAGGATATAATAATCTATTATTTTTACCTACATATTCCCAATGCCAAGGCTCATAAACCAAATTCACAAATCCAAACTGCTCGGCATTATCCACAAGCCAGGCATAGATTTTTTGCTGTGTTTGAAAATACCTATTTTCATCAACAGAACTAATCGGATTAAATTGAGGTAAATTTCCAACAAAAATATCCACAGCATACCCCGAAACATGCACTGAACACACTGCTTGCTTTGTTGGGTTTGGGTTGTTTTTTACAAGTGCTTTTGCACGTTCTAACGACCTGTAAGCACCCACAACCTTTAAATATTTAGAATTCTCTTCAATGACTCCGTCTTCAATCGCCTTTTTTCGCATCGCTTGCAATGCAAAAAAAGCGGCTTGATCAAGCCTTGGATCATATGCGCCCAAAGACCATACAGCACCAATACCTACAAGATCATGCCTATTTTTAAAAGGGCAAGGTTTTCGAGTTGCAAAATGATAAAGCTTTCTCTTTTTTTGCCAAAGATCCTTAAAAATAAAAAGCGTCTCCCTATCCACAATACCATTTTGATGTGATGTCTGATGATTCTTTTGAAATTCAGCAACTTTTCTAGCAAAAACTTCAGTATCATAGGCACATGACGTCCCCAAAATTTTTTGCATCTGAAGACTATATAATCGCCACCCATGTTCCAATGTATTAAAAACTAACCCTCTGTATTTTTCTCCTGAGGTAGAATTACGCTTTGCAGGCTCATAAAATCTTGCGTCACGACACCCACCATCACCCGCCGACGCCTGCTGCATAAGCAACATCAAGACCACACAAACGTACGTATATTTTAACATAACGAAAATCACCCTAAACAAGCGGCAAGATTAATCGCACGTTGCGGCCCATTAATATGCGTCCAATCCTCATTAGCAAACATCGAAATGTCTTGTTGAACTTGTTTGATTTCCTGAGAACCAAATCTTCCGGTCTGCACAAGCGTTTGTATAGCTAAACAATCTGCTTGTTGTTCCATGATAAGCGGGTAAGCAAGCCCAACCGTATGCCCTAAAATATGATGAGCGCATTCATGATAATAAAAAAATATATTCGTAGGTAGTGATGTATGGGCAGTAATATTGGGATTATAAAAAATCACAGGACTGTTACTCGGATCAAGACGCGCCACAGCAATATTATTAAGAGAAGCATCAGCAATAGAAGGGACTAACTTTCCATACGCGACACAGCCGTCAAAACTGATAGAAGAGGCTTGCGCCTGCGCTTCAGTGAGACTCAACTCAAGTGATGAAAAAGGTTGAAGCACCACTAGCAAGATCACAATATATAGCAAACTCCGCATAACACTCTCATAAGTTGACCATGATCAATGACATTGCACCTATCTCACAGAAATATTACGATGACAAGAAAAAACAGATTTATCTTGCTACACCCACATAGGCTCTAATGATTTCTCCAATCATGTCACCAAAGCGTTCCTTTAACTCCGAACAACGCGTACGATTATGCATCTCCACTCCTTTACGCTCACTATAAATCAACCCTGCAGCACGCAACACCTTAAAATGCTGAGATAATGTTGATTTTGGAAGCGGAATAACATCAAGATTGACATAACTAGAACAAATTTTTGTACAATCTGCTTTCGCTAAATCTATGAAAATTCGCGCACGCACAGGATCCGCAAGTGCATGTAAAATGCCTTCTACCGTAATGTCTTCAATGGGTGGATGATATAAGTTTCTCATAAAAATCATGTTATGTATTATTTTTCAAACTGTAAATAATAAAACCGCCTTATAACCAGATAGCACCTCATGAATGGATTGACAAAACACCATTAGTTCACTATTCCTGAACTAATGAATTATTGCAACCCTACAACAATATTCATTCTAAACAAACCATTAGACAAAGGGCTATTGTATGACCATCTCTATGTTCAAAGCTTCTATTCCCGTGCTGATTCATGGACTTAAAAACCTCTCAAACATTTTGACCAAAGCGGCCGCCTATGCAGAGAGCAAAAAGATTGATCCTTCGGTGTTGATAAATGCGCGCCTAGCACCCGACATGTTCCCGCTTTCACGCCAAGTACAAATTGCCACCGACATCACCAAGGGCGGCGTAGCGCGTCTTGCGGGCGTTGAAATCCCAAGCTTTCCTGACACCGAAACCAGCTTTGAAGAATTACAAGCGCGCATCGCAAAAACCATCACGTTCTTTGAAACCATCCAAGCAGAACAGATTGATGGCAAAGAAGAAAAAGATATCAGTTTAAAAGTTGGCGGTCATGAATTAAACTTTAAAGGGCAAGAATATCTGCTCTATTTTGTCATCCCTAATTTTTATTTTCACATCACCACCACCTACGCCATCTTACGTCATAATGGCTTAGATATTGGTAAAAAAGATTATCTAGGTGAGAAATAAGCAGTAAAAAACGCCCTGTTAATTTACAGGGCGTTTTTTTATCACCGACAAAATGTAGCATCATTAAAAAGAAGAACTACGAAACCCAGCTTGTTGTTCATGAGCAGAAATCCCCGCAGTTGCAAGAGCATGACCATCTGTTTGCACCCGTTTTTGTTGAGGCTTACCATCACAGTTACCTTGTGCAATTTTTGCTTTTTCAGACGGCACATATTTTTGAGCGTTAACTTTTAATTGATCCAATGTATCTGTATATTCATCAGGGTATTTAGCTTCAACTGCTTGTGCCAATTTATCTATAAATGCTACACCTGAAGATACTTGACTCATCAGAAAAGCGTGGGCGCGTGTTGCTTCAAGATTTCTTCCCTCGCTAGGTTTATGTATATCTACGACTGAGTTCGGGACAGAGTCACCCAAAGCTGTTTTTCCAAGAGTAGCAACAATCAACTTAATCTGATCAGACTCTTCTCGAGCCATACGCTCACGTTCTGACTTATCATCCAATCTCTTTTTATCTTGAGAACTCAGAGGTTGAGCATATTTATTCTGTGGCATTTTTTCTCTCCCTGCATGCGTATAGCGCAAATTTCAATATAACATTCTACCAAAATGCTGCATCTGCGTAAAGTGACAGTTCCATGACAATTGAAAACTTAACCTGTAAACCGCTCGACCATCTGCACCACATCCTTGGAACGCAACCCTGCAATGATGTTATTGAGATGACGAATATCCTCCACCTCAATATCAACAATCAACTCAAAATAATCGGTAGAACGATTGACGATTTTAAGATTGTTGATATTGCCATTCTCACGCGAAATCACATTGGCTAAGGTCGCCAACGCAGCAGTCTCATGTGACAAGCTCGCCTTAATGCGACCGACATAATGAGACTGCCCGCGCCCACCTGTGTCCCATGACACATCAATCCAACGCTCTGGCGCATCAGAATAATTCTCTAACGTTTCACAGTCCATCGTATGCACAGTGATACCCTTACCCGTCGTCACAATTCCAACGATTTGATCCCCCGGAATAGGATGACAACACCCAGCAAAATGCAACGCCATCCCCGGAATCAAACCACGAATCGGCAGCGTCACCTTATCTCCCGTAGTACTTGCCGTCGTCATTACGCTTTTTTTAACTTTAGCAAACAGCAGCGGTTTTTTTTCTTTTTCTTTAGCGGCAGCTTTTCTCTCTTCGGGAAGATTACCAAACACCGCCTGATACACTTGATTCCGACCAATATTACCCTCGCCCACTTCGGCGAATAAGTCATCAACTTCCTTGAGCTTGAAGGTCGACAGCACCCCTTCAATTATTTTATCTGTCAAATCCTTGCCTTCTTGTTTGAAGGTCTTAGCAATAATCGCACGCCCCAAATTAATATATTCAGACCGTTGCTGCGTACGCACATACTTACGAATCTCTGAGCGTGCTTTACCCGTCACCACAAACCGCTCCCACGAAGGCGACGGCGTCTGACTTTTACTGGTGATAATGTCCACTTGGTCACCATTGCGCAAGGCAGTTTTAAGCGGCACAATCCGACCATTAACTTTCGCACCAACACAAGACTGTCCTACCCCCGAATGCACCGCAAACGCAAAATCGACAGGGGTCGCGCCACGTGGTAACGCAATAATGTCTCCCTTCGGAGTGAAACAAAACACCTGATCGTGATACATTTCTAGCTTAGTATTTTCTAAAAATTCTTCAGGATCTTCAGTCTTTTCCAAGATATCCAACAATTCACGTATCCAGCGAAACTGCTTCCCATCAAGCTGATATTCTTTTTTCTGCTTGTAGCTCCAATGCGCTGCCACCCCATATTCTGCAACATCATGCATCTCTTTGGTGCGAATCTGGATCTCAATGCGGTGTTGGTCAGGCCCAATGATAGAAGTATGAATCGATTGATAACCATTAGCTTTTGGAGTTGAGATATAATCTTTAAATCTCCCCGGAATGGTATGAAAATGCGAATGGATCACCCCAAGCGCAGCGTAACACTCTCCCACAGTATCGACCATCACGCGAAACGCAACAATATCACTAAGCTGCTCAAATCCAACGTTCTTCATTTCCATTTTTCGCCAGATAGAATAAGGGCGTTTTTCACGTCCCTCAACCATGATAGGCATTACCTGATTTTCACTTAGCAAATGGGTGATTGCTACCACGGTATCTTCCACCAGCGATTTGCCATGCTTACGCAAGAAATCCAACCGTTTAAGAATCGACTCTCGTGCATCAGGGTACATTTGCGCAAACGATAAGTCCTGCAATTCCTCCTTCATCTGGCGCATCCCGATACGCTCCGCAAGCGGTGCATAGATCTCCATCGTTTCCTGCGCGATACGTTGGCGCTTCTCCAATTTTGGGATAAAATGCAGCGTCCCCATATTATGCAGACGATCCGCAAGCTTAACTAACAACACACGTAAATCTTCCGACATCGCCACCACAAGCTTACGGAAATTCTCGGCTTGTTTTGTCCCCTGCGATTTAATTTCAAGACGATTTAACTTCGTAACTCCATCCACTAATCCGCGAATCTCATCACCAAATAATTCACCGATCTGTTCCAGCGTCGCCTCAGTATCCTCGACCGTATCATGCAGCAGCGCGGTAATAATAGACGCCTCGTCTAACCTAAGCGTCGTCAAATAATAGGCGACCTCGACAGGGTGTGAAAAATACGGATCACCCGATGCACGCATCTGCGAACCATGCGCCTGCATCGCAAAAATATAGGCACGGTTCAGCGCATCCTCATCCACATCAGGATTATACGCACGTATCGCTTCTATAAGGTCAATCTGACGACGCATTTTTTTCCTTTTTCTAAACTCCCCTCGCCCTTTAGGGAGAGGGATTGGGGGTGCGTAGATTTCAACGCACTTTCCCCCACCCTTACCTCGCCCCTAAAGGGCGAGGGAAAATTGTTTGCTGGATTTACATTTATGCCACAAATCACGGTCACTTCGCAGTAATTTTTTGCATGCGCGAACAAAAGCCACAAAAAAAGGCGGTACTGTGACCACCTTTTTTTATATTTCACTCAAATAGAATACTATTCGAGATGATCGCGCTTGCGTTGGAGCTTGCGCTGACGACGGACTGCTTCCGCTGTTTCGCGGACACGTCGCTCAGACGGCTTCTCAAAGTGGCGTCGCATTTTCATTTCACGGAAGATCCCTTCACGCTGCATTTTTTTCTTTAATGCGCGTAATGCCTGATCCACGTTATTATCACGGACATGAACTTCAACCACGAGAAATTACCTCCTTCACTCATCTTAAAATTTAAAAGGACGCTATTTCTAAGCTATTTCCATAGGGATTGCAAGCGTGAAGAAAAAAAACCATGTGATTGGAATAAGATGGCGGAGGGGATGAGATTGACTACGCTTCGCTCCGTCGCGTCTCGCCTGCGGCTCGGCGTCGAACTCAGACATGAGTTCCAATCACCACCACTCTATTTATTCTAAAGGTTACGTCAACAGACGCTTTGCTCAAACTATTGACGTAACCTTTAGAATAAATGGCGGCGCGTAGCGAACGCTTTTCGAACTTACGCACCAGATTGCCTGCTCATAGTACAACATAAAATCAACTACACAAGCAGCAGGATTATAACGAAACTTGCAGCATAAAGGGGGCGCGAAGCCCCCTTCGTTCGTTCAAGGTAAAAGGTTAATACTCACTCGCGAGCATGATGGTTAGCACGCGGGTGGTGAGCTTTGTGTCGGCTGGGTTTTCTGATCCGAAACTTAGGGTGTGGTCGTAGTAGTCAATCTTCCAAAAGAAGTCCTGACCTTCGACCACTACCTTGCCGAAGTCATGCTCGCCGTATGGGTCGTTGTCTTCGGTGAAGTTGTCGTAGTGCATCACGGCGGCGAACACGGCGGCGCGGGTATCATCGCTTAATTCGTTCACGCCGCTGGTCGTCATGACCTTGCCTCCCCAGTATGTCTGGCGGAATCGGTCGTTCAAAGCGGCGATGATCGGGCTTTGGTTGTCATGTTGGGGTGTTTCGGTGGTGTTTTCGACGGTTTGCATAGCATTTTTCCTTCATTTGCTGGGGTTAAACCTTCTATCGGATAACACCCTGCCACCTGCAATCAAGGCTCTTTTGCCTGTAAATACAATTGGTTGACCTTCTGGGTCCTTCCCGAGCCGAACCTATACGGGGACGCTTGGCGCGGCATTTCGCCAGCGACACGTTCCAGAAGTCCATTTCGTTTCGTTTTTTTCAAACATGGAGAACCCTATGAAAGTCGAATTACTCGACCTCAAAAAACTTGTGCCTTACGCCAGAAACCCAAGGATTACCGCGCACGCGGTGGACAAGGTGGCGGCCTCAATCAAGGAGTTCGGATTCCGCCAGCCGATTGTCGTGGATTCCGAAATGGTCATCATCGCGGGGCATACGCGCTATCAGGCGGCGCAGAAGCTGGGCTTGAAGAAAGTGCCTGTGCATGTGGCGGAGGGTTTGTCCGCCGAACAGGTGAAGGCGTATCGCATTGCCGACAACCGCACGGGTGAAGAAGCGCAGTGGGATAACGAAATGCTCGCCCTCGAATTGGCCGATCTCGACAACATGTCATTCGACAAAGCGGTGCTTGGCTTTGAAGCGGCGGAATTGGAGCAGCTGCAGAAAAGCCTCGAAAGCCTGTTGACCGACGGCATTGATGACGATGAGGAAAAGCCCATCGACGAAGCCGACACCCGCGCAACCATCGGACCCTATAGCTTTGAGATTCCCCGCGAACGATACCTCGCATGGATCGAGGAAGTGAAACAGGAAGTTGGCTTCGACAAGGAAGCCATTGTCCACGAACTGAAAAAGAGGCTCGGCTTATGAAACTAATCGACATTGATAGCCTGAACCCGTCCACCTACAACCCGCGCACCGCAGATCCTCGGCGGCTCGATTTGATTGAACTGTCGCTTCGTAAGCTGGGCTTTCTGCTTCCCATCTATGCCACGCCCGACGGCGAAATCATCTCTGGTCACCAGCGGCATCATGTGGCGAAGCGGCTGGGTGTTCGCCAAGTGCCAGTGGAGTTCACCAGGGCGATGGATTTGGAAGAGCGCAAAGGCGTAAACGTCGCCTTCAACCGCGCCACCAATGATTTGCGCCCGAAGGATACGCCCGAGAATATCACCGATGCGCTGGCGCGGGTGGATGTGAAGGCGATTGCGGCGGCAATTCCCGACAAAACGCCAGACACGCCCGAGTTCTACCCGTGCCTGAAGGCGCAGGTGATGCCGATTGCACCATTGCTCAAAGCGAACAAAGGCCGCTGGATCACCTATGCTACCAGCATTTCCAAGACGCTTTACCTCAAAGGCGTGCTGATGCCCGTGGTTGCCACCAAAGACCTGCGCGTGGTGAACGGTATAGGCCGCTTGCAGATGCAGGCGGAATCCAAACGCTCTGAAGTGGCGGTGGTGCTGGTCACCGAAGACGAAGCGCGGCTGGCCGATGCCATGTTGAACCTGCTCTCGATGGATTTTGACATTCATAATCGTTACCGCGACCTGCTGCGCTACAATTCGTTCCGCCGCCTGCGCCGCGTGCGCGAGGATCTGGGGCGCGGGTTTATTTTTGCGGTGGCTGGCAACAGCACGTCAAAGGATTTTGATGTGACCGAGCCAAAGAACCGCGACAAGTGGACGCGGGAACACGGCAAGTCGGTGCTGGATTTCGGTGCGGGGCATTTGCATGAAACGCAAATCCTGCGTTCCATCGGCGTGCGCGTCACTCCGTTTGAGCCATATCGCGTGAATGAAGACGAGGAAATTGACAAGGCAGAGTCCTTGCGCGTGGTGGATGAGTTCCTTGCCGATGTTGGTGATCGCAAAATCCCCTACAATTCGGTGTTCATCTCAAGCGTGCTGAATAGCGTGCCGTTTGAGGAAGATCGCAAGCACATCATTTGCCTGTGCGCCGCGCTCTGTTCGCCGCAAACGAAACTCTACGCGGTGGCCTCAAGTATCAACCACATCAATATTCGCCAGCTGAAAGGTTATAATTCCCTGAACGAACGGCAATCGACGGGGCGTGCCTTTTTGCTCGAATATGAATCGGGCATCACGCTGGGCGATATGACCAGCAGCCCGAAGGTGCAGAAGTATCATAGCCAGAACGAGTTTTATTGCCTGTTCAAAGAGTTTTTCGAGATCGTCCAGGTATCGGAGAGCAACAGCAACGTGCAGGCGGTATGTGCGAGGCCGAAACCAATTGATTACAAAAAGTTGAACGCAGCACTCGAGTTTGAATTCGATTTACCGTATCCTGATGGCACTCGGATGGGGCGTGTAATTGATGCAAAACGCGCTTTCTCCGAGCGAACGGGACTTGTGCTATGATACTCTTGCTCGACCTTAACTACACGCTGGTGGAAAACAGCGATGATAAACGCCGCCCTTTCATAAAACAGATCGAGGCAGAGCAATATCGTCGCTGGCTGGTGGAGTTAATCAGGCCGCATCACGTCATCATGATGACAGCGCGGCCTGCGATGCACAAAGAAGCAACACTTGCGAGCATTAGCGCAAAAACCGCCTGGTTACCCCAGGAAGCGCATTTCAATGTTTACGGGCTTACACCCCCGCTGGCAAAGGAACGGATGCTTGCGGAGCATGTGCTGCCTAAACACGGCGGGGCAACATTCCTCGCTATCGAAAGCAACCCAAGAACCCACGCAATGTATGCACGCTATGGCATTCGGTCAGTGAAGATCGAACCAGGTGAGCGTTGGGACGCATTACCCGAGTAAACATCATGGATATTCCCCGCGAGTGGACGTTCGAGAACACGAAAGTGGCCTCGGGCTTCGATAGGCATGTGCGCGAGCAACTGCCTTGGTATGATTTGGTTACGGGTGCGGTGGCGCACATCGCCCGTCATTACATCCCCAGAAATGGGCTGGTGTATGACATCGGCGCGTCCACTGGCAACATCGGCCAAGCGATTGAAGAAACGATAGTTGAGCGCAAAGCCAAGCTGGTGGGCATCGAAGCCAGCGCGGAAATGTGCGCGAGGTATAAAGCCCCTGGCGAGTTGGTGCAGATCGACGCGCTTGATTATCGCTTCCAGCCTTATGATTTGGCGATTTGCTATCTGGTGTTGATGTTTCTGCCCGTCGGCAAACGGCAGGAGTTCATCGACTATCTGAAATCCCTCATCAAGCCAGGTGGTGCGCTGCTGATTGTCGATAAATGCGAAGCGGCCACGGGCTATGAAGCGACCGTGTTCTGGCGGCTGACATTGGCAGGAAAGATTGCCGCAGGTGTGGATGCGGAAAGCGTGATCGCAAAAGAACTGAGTCTATCAGGTGTTCAACGACCACTCGACCCCGCCATGCTGGGCGACGATGCAGTGCAATGGTTCCGCTTTGGCGATTTCGCTGGGTGGATCGTGACTAAATGAGAAAAATATCATGCAACTTTTATACAAAGTCGCCGTCATTGCGCGGTTCTTGAACTTGACGGAACGGCGCGTGCAACAGCTCGCCCGTGACGGCATCATCCCGAAACCAGAAAAGGGAAAATACGATCTGGTGGGATGTGTTCAAGGGTATATCGGCTACCTGCAAGCCCGTGCTTTTGGCAAGGATACTGGCACGGTGGATATGTACGCCGAACGCGGCAGGCTTCTCAGGCTGCAAGCCGATAGAGCGCAAATGGAACTGGATATGATGCGTGCAAGGCTCATTTCCGCAGATGAAGCGGAGGAGCTTTGGGCAAGTTTGCTGGCCACCTTTCGCGCACGAATGCTCGCTGTACCAACCCGTGCGGCGCACCTGGTGCTTCATCTCAAGGAGTTTTACGCGATCGAACAGAGCCTGCGCGATCTGGTGTGCGACGCATTAACGGAACTCGCACGCTATGACCCAGAGCAACAGATCAGGCCAGAAGGCGTTGAAACGCGCATTGAAACACTTGAAGCCTCCGCCGAGGCTGAAGGTGAGCCAGTGGGCGGATGAATACCGCTTTCTAAGCAGCGAAGCCAGCGCAGAACCTGGCAAATGGCACACCGACCGCGCCCCGTATCAGCGGGAAATGATGGATGCAGTGAACGACCCCCGCACCGAGATGGTGGTCATCATGTCATCGGCGCAGGTGGGTAAAACGGAGATTATTAACAACATCATCGGTTACAACGTCCATCTCGACCCGTCGCCGATTCTACTGTTACAGCCGACGCTTGAGATGGCGGAAGCATGGAGCAAAGACCGCTTCGCGCCCATGCTGCGTGACACCTACGTTTTGAAAGGATTGGTGAAAGACCCGCGCACTCGGGATTCTGGCAACACGTTACTGCATAAGCGTTTCCCTGGTGGCCACATCACGATGGCGGGTGCAAATTCGCCTGCATCACTGGCATCACGTCCGATTCGGCTGGTGCTGTGTGATGAAGTGGATCGCTATCCTGTCTCAGCTGGCACGGAAGGTGACCCCGTGAGCTTGGCCAAGAAGCGCACCACGACTTTCTGGAATCGCAAGATTCTGTTGACCTCCACCCCGACCATCAAAGGGGCAAGCCGAATTGAATCAGCGTTTGAGCAAAGCGATCAGCGGCGGTTTTATGTGCCTTGCCCTCAGTGTGGTGAGAAGCAAACCCTGAAATGGCAGCAAGTCAAATGGGAGCAAGGCGACCAGAAGGACGGTGACGAAAAGCACAAGCCTGAAACGGCTGCCTATATCTGTGAGCATAACGGCTGCATCATCGGTGATGCTGACAAGGCCGACATGCTGCTCAAAGGCGAATGGATTGCCGAAGCCCCGTTTAACGGCGTGGTCGGCTTTCACCTCAACGAGCTTTACAGCCCGTGGGTGACATTCGCGCAGATGGTGGCGGAGTTCTTGAAAGCCAAGAAGCTGCCCGAAACCCTAAAAACATGGGTGAATACCTCGCTCGGTGAAACGTGGGAGGAAAGCGGCGAAAGCGTCGAGGCGGATGTGCTTCTCCAGCGCAAAGAAAGCTGGGGCAAGGATGCGCCCGAACCCGTGGTGCTGGTCACCGCTGGGGTGGACGTGCAAGGCGACCGCCTTGAGGTGGAAGTCAAAGGCTGGGGCTTGGGTGAAGAATGCTGGTCACTGGATTACCGCGTGTTTTACGGTGATCCAGCGCAAAGCATGGTGTGGCAGGAACTGGATGCGTTTCTGCTGCAACCTATCCGCAGCAAGCTGGGCGTGAATCTGAATATCGCCTGCGTGTGCGTGGACTCTGGCGGTCACCATACGCAAGCGGTGTATGAGTTTTGTGGTGCGCGTGCGGTGCGCGGCGTGTTCGCTATCAAGGGAATTAGCCAAACGGCGAAACCTCTGGTGGGACGGCCGAGCAAAAACAACCGCTACAAGCTGCGGCTCTATCCTATCGGCACGGACACGGCGAAGGAAGTCATCTTCAGCCGCCTTCGGCTCACCGAGCCTGGGGCGGGTTACTTCCATTTTCCGCTGGAACGTGACCGCGAGTATTTCTTGCAGCTGACGGGTGAAAAGCAAGTCACGCGCTTTGCAAAAGGTGTTTCAAAACGGGAATGGATTAAAACCCGCGCCCGAAATGAGGTGCTGGACTGCACGGTGTATGCGTTGGCGGCCTTCAAGCTCTTGAACCCAAACCTCGCAAAGCTCGCCGAGGATTTGGAGAACGCGCCCCGCATCGTGGCAGAGCCGACGGATCAGGACAGTAAAAACCAACCAAACCAAACGTGGATTCCACGCATGGACAACTGGCTATCGAGGTAAACAATGGCATTTACGCAATCACAATTGGACGCACTGGAAGCGGCAATCGCCTCTGGCACGCTTGAGGTACGCACGGGCGATAAGTCGGTGCGCTACCACTCGCTCGACGAGATGATAAAGCTCCGCGACGTAATCCGTAACCAACTGAACGCTGACGCGCAAACACCGACCAGCCGCGCCAGCTTCGCCAGTTTCGTGAGGGATTAGCCATGTGGATTGATGACATCATCGGGGTGTTTTCCCCACAATCGGCGTTCAAGCGGAAACAAGCCAGAATCGCAATGGATATGCTGGCGCGTGGCTATGAAGGCGCGAAAACTGGCAGACGGATTGATGACTGGATCACCAGCGGCACTTCGGCCAACGCGGAAATCAGCGGCGCAGGTAATCGCCTGCGCGAGCGTTCCCGCGATTTGGTGCGGAATAATTGCTATGGCAGCAAGGCGGTGGAAATTTTCGTCGGCAATGCTATCGGCACAGGCATCACCGCGCAGGCTCGCACCAGTTCCGAACGCCTGAATAAGCAGATCATGGCGGCATGGAACGAATGGTGCCAGTTCTGTGATGCGGATGGTGATCTGGATTTCTACGGGCTTCAAGCACTTGCCGCCCGTGCCATGTATGAAAGCGGCGAATGCTTCATCTTGTTTCGGGACCTGGGACTCAGCAGCACCATGCGCGTGCCGCTGCAATTGCAGATCTTGGAGGCGGATTTCCTCGACACGGCAAAATCCACCGTGGGAGAAAACGGCAACACGATTCGCCAAGGCATTGAGTTCGACAAGCAAAACCGCCGCGTGGCTTATTGGATGTGGCCGCAACACCCTGGCGAAATGATTGTCGGTAAAGCCAGCTTTCAAAGCGTGCGCGTGCCTGCCGATATGGTGGTGCATGTGTTCCGCAAGCTCCGCCCTGGTCAAACACGCGGAGTCACGGCTTATGCCCCCTCGATGGTGCGGATGCGTGACCTTGACGGTTATGATGACGCGGAATTGTGGCGCAAAAAGATTGAAGCCTGCTTTGCTGCCTTCGTGGTGCAGAATAACGGCTCGGATGGACCCATCATCGGCAATGTGGTGAACAAAGCCGCCAGCGGTGGCACGAGTGGCGAACCGCAGCGGGTGGAACAGTTCCGCCCTGGCATGATTGAGTATCTGCATCCTGGTGAGGACATCCGCTTCGGCAACCCCACCAGTGACGGGAACTATGAATCCTATGAACGGGTGCAACTGCACGCCATAGCCGCAGGGCTTGGCATTACTTACGAGCAGCTGACGGGCGACCTTTCCCAAGTGAATTACAGTTCGCTTCGGGCTGGGTTGCTTGAGTTCCGCAGTCTGATTGAAATGCTGCGCTGGCAGGTATTCATTCCGAAAGTATGCGCTCCCGTGTGGCGGCGGTTTATCGAACGCGCCTTTATTGCAGGGGAAATCAGCAAAATTGACCACGCGGTGACATGGACACCGCCCAAGTTCGAGATGATCGACCCGCTGAAAGATGCGCAGGCCGACACCATGATGATGCGTAACGGCACGCTGACGCTGAAAGAAGCGATTGCCCGTCATGGATTCGACCCCGAGCAGCAGCTGCAAGAAATCGCCGACACCGCGCAGAAACTCGATGCTTACGGCTTGGTGCTGGATAGCGACCCACGCACCACAGCGAAAAGCGGCGTGGTGCAAACCCCTAACGATGGAGCAACTCATGACCAAACCACCAAACCTTCAAACGAGTAATCTGCCACTGCAAACGCGAATGGCGACACTGGACGCGGAATCGGAAGACCGCGTGTTCAATGTCATTTTCACCACGGGCGCGGTGGTGCGGCGTTACAATTTCATGGCCGATGAGATGTATGACGAGGAACTGGTGGTGAACCCCACCTCCGTGCGCCTCGGTAGGCTGAACTCTGGTGCTGCCCCCGTACTCGATACGCATAGCGACTTCGCGCTTGAGAATATCAAGGGCGTGGTGGTGGGCGGCAGCGCACGCATCGAGGACGGGCTTGGCTATGCCAGCCTGAAGATCGACGGCGGCCAGGAAAGCGAACCCATACTTCGCAAGATTCGGGATGGCATCATCCGCAATGTCAGCGTTGGCTATCGTGTCCACCGATACGAGGTCATTCGCAGTGATGGCGCGGTGCCGCTTTACCGTGCCGTCGATTGGGAGCCATACGAAATTTCGTTGGTTCCTATCGGCGCGGATGCAGGTGCTGGCATCCGTTCCAACCCTCACACATTCCCGTGTGAGATTCTTAACTACCAACCCCCAAAGGAGAACCGTTCTATGACGTACAATGAAACCCAGCCGACTGACTTCCCCGATCACACGGAGAACCCGTCGGCAACCGCCGCCGCTGAAACACAGGCAGACGCGGCGGATACGACCCAACCCGATCAGCTGCGTGCCGAAGGCGCGTTGGTTGAGCGGAGCCGTGTAGCAGAAATCACCAAAATCACCCGTGCAGCCATGTTGCCCGATAGTTTCGCGCAAAAGCTGGTGAATGATGGCATTGCCGTCACTCAGGCACGCAAGCTGGTGTTGGATGAACTGGAACGCCGCAGCAGCCCTGCCAATGAAATCCGTCCGCATGTTTCGATTGTGCGCGATGAGATGGATTCGGCGCGTGCGATGGTGGAAAATGCGCTGCTACACCGCCATGATCCGCAAAAATACAAGCTGGATGATGGTGCGCGTGAGTATCGCGGCATGTCGCTGATGGAAATGGGTCGTGATTTGCTTGAGCGTCGTGGCGTTCGGGCGCGTGGTCTTTCCAAATCGGAAGTGGCAGGCATGATGCTGGGGCTTGAAACTCGCGGTGGATTGCATTCCAACAGCGATTTTCCGTTCATTCTGGCAAACGTGGCGAACAAAACCCTTCGCAGTGCCTATGAAGCGGCACCGCAAACCTTCAAAGGGTTTTCCCGCCAAACCACCAACCCCGATTTCAAGACCATCGCACGCACACAGCTGGGCGATGCGCCTTCGCTGGATAAGGTGAACGAGTCTGGCGAATTCAAACGCGGCACGGTGGGTGAAGCTCGGGAACAATACGCGCTTGCCACTTACGGCAAGGTCGTGGCTGTCACCCGTCAGACCATCATCAACGATGATCTGGGGGCATTCACTCGCTTGCCTGAAATGTTTGGACGTGCCGCCGCTGACTTAGAGAGCGATACGGTATGGGGCATCATCACCAGCAACCCGACGATGGGTGACGGAACAGCCTTGTTCCATGCCAACCACGGCAACCTTGCAGGTGCTGGCGCAGTCATCAGCGTGGCAACGCTGGGCGATGGTCGTGCGGGTATGCGGAAGCAGAAAGGCTTGAACGGACGCTTTATCAACGTCATGGCCAAGTATCTGCTGGTGCCTGCCGCCATTGAAACCGTGGCCGAACAATTCGTGACGCAGACCAACATCATCTACACCAAGAGCAGCGACTACAATCCGTTTGCTAATAAGTTGCAGGTGATCGCAGAACCGCGCCTCGATGCGGCTTCGGCAATTTCTTGGTATCTCGCCGCAGATCCTGCCCAGATTGATACGATTGAATATGCGTATCTCGAAGGTCAGGAAGGCGTGTATCTCGAAAGTCGTGTTGGCTTTGATGTCGATGGTGTGGAACTGAAAGCACGCCTCGATTTCGCGGCTAAAGCGATTGACTGGCGCGGCTTCTGGAGAAACCCAGGCGCATAAGCCTTTTCCAACTGACGACGTAACCCAGCGGCTCTTGAGCCGCTTTTTTTGTATCTAAAAAAGGAGAATCTTATGAAGAACTTTGTAATGGAGGGCAAAACATTGACCCTCACAGCCCCGTATGCCCTGACTTCTGGTCAAGGCTTGCTGGTTGGTTCCCTCTTTGGTGTGGCATCAGGTGATGCCGCCATCAGCACCGAGGTGGAAGCGATCACCGACGGCGTGTTCACCCTCACGAAAGCAACGGGTGCTGCATGGACAGTCGGCGCGTTAATCTACTGGGACAACGCGGCGCGTAACTGCACAACCACGGTTGCTACGAACAAGCTAATCGGGGTTGCTACCGCTGCCGCTGCTTCGGGCGATACGGTGGGCAACGTGCGCCTGAACTCTGCATTCATAAGCTAATGACGGCTTTTGAAACAGCGATTCAGGCTCTTTTCAACGACCGCAACCTGTCAAAGCCAGCCTTTTTCTTGCCAATGTTAGGTGCGAACCGTTCGGTGCGCGTGATTACTCGTGCGCCAGACGTGTTTCAGGATGTGGGCGGGTCAGTGATTGAAACTCCCACCCTTGTGGTGGAAGTCCAAGTCTCTGACTGCCCTACCATCGTGCCTGGTGACCAGTTCATGATCGACGGCATCACCTACAAAACGCAAGCAAGGCCGCGCCGCGACCCAGAGCGGTTAATCTGGCAGGTCGATTGTTATGCGGATTGAAGCAGCTATCACGGGAAACCTTCATAAGTTCATGGAGCAGCAAAAGGCGGCGGCGGAAGCCGCCGTCACTGCTGGCGTGGCGGAGGTGACCGAACGCATAAAGAATGACCTGCGGGGGCAAGTGACGGGTGCAGGATTAGGCAATAAGCTCGCCAAAAGCTGGCAAGCCAAGCTCTATCCCAAAGGCCAGAAATCTATTTCAGCGGCGGGCTGGGTATTTTCCAAAGCCCCGAAGCTGATCCGTGCTTTCAATGAAGGTGCGCTCATCAAAAGCAAAGATGGGTTCTTTCTGGCAATCCCCACCGAAGCCGCTCCGAAGCGTGGTGTGGGTGGAAAGCGGATTAACCCGTCAAACTTCCCCGAGCATTCGCTGGGGCGGCTGCGCTTTGTCTATCGCCCAGGGAAAATCTCCCTGCTGGTGGTGGATTCCCTGCGTGCCAGCACGGGCAAGCGCGGTGGTTTCCGCAAAGCCAGTGAATCCGCGCTCAAATCAGGGCGCGGCCTCACCACTGTGGTGATGTTTCTGCTGGTGCCGCAAGTGAAGCTCAAAAAGCGTCTGGATTATCAATCCGTGGTGAACGCTCGCGAAGGCCAGCTGCCACAAACCATTTTGAAGAATTGGAAAGAGGTATCCCCCAATGCCGAGCAAACGTGAACAGGTGCTGGATCGGCTTTTCACCAAACTGAAAACGCTCGAAACAGCCACGCTCAAGGTCTATCGCAACCTCGATAAGCCAGAGCAAGTGCCGACAAACGGCATGATGGTGATGCGCGATGGTATCGCCCAAGACCCCGAAGTGCTGCTTTCGCCGCTCACCTACATTTACGAACATTTGGTGACGGTGGAAGTGCTGGTGCAAAACCCAGATGCGGCCACCCGCGATGCGCTGCTGGACGTGCTGTTGGTGGCATTAAGCGGAGTCATCACAAGCAACCGTACACTGGATGGGCTTGCCGAATGGGTCGAGGCCAGATCACCAGAGTTTCAAGACGAACCGATTGAAGGAGCTGCCAGCGTCCGCGCCGCCACGGTGCAGGTGATGGTGCGCTACTTCACATCCGACCCGCTCAATTAACCAACCCTAATCAGGAGTAAATCTTATGGCTCGATCCTATGGCTCGGCAGCGACGTTGCTTGCCTTGAAAGAATCCACTTACGGTGTGAAACCCACTGGTAACTGGGAAAAGTTCGCGTTTGTGTCTTCGGACTTAAGCGCGGAGCAAAACCTGCTTTCCTCTGACCTTCTCGGGCAAGGCCGCGAACCGCGTGCGCCATTCCGTGATGTGATTAACGACGAAGGCAATCTGGTGGTGCCAGTGGAAGGCCGCGACTTTGGCCGCTGGCTGCAACTGCTACTCGGCAACCCTGTATCGGCTGGCGTGGCGGCAACGGGTGACATCACCTTCACCGCAAACCCAAGCGCAAGCCATACCATCACCATTAACGGGGTGACGTGGACATTCGTTGCTTCGGGTGCGACGGGTACGCAAACCAATATCGGCGCGAACCTGAACGCTACGCTCACCCAGCTGGCAACTGACCTTAACGCTTCGGTCAATGCCAGCATAACGCCTGCCACTTATTCCAACGGCGGCGGCACCAAGCTCAACATCGTGCATGATACGCTGGGGGCAACGGGCAATAACTTCACGCTGGCTTCTGGCAATGCCAACGGGGTGGTTAGTGGTGCGACGCTCTCAGGCGGCGGCTTCACGCACACCTTCGTCAGCGGCGCGGCGAGCCTTCCATCTTTCGCGGCGGAAATCGGCCATGCCAATGTGCCAGCTTATTTCGTGCATACAGGCTGCATGTTGGGAAGTATGGCATTGAATTTCCAGCGTTCAGGTGCAGCGAACGCTACCCTTAACATCATCGCACAGGGGGAAACGCGCTTTGCATCCACGCAAGGCGGCACGCCCACCAGTCGCGTTTATAAGCCATTCAGCCAGTTCAATGGCTCGATCAAGCGCAACGGTACATCTTTGGCCAATATCACGGGCGCACAGTTTACCTATTCGAACGGATTGCAGGCAGTGCCGACCATCCGCAATGATGGGCTGATTGAAGCGGTTGACCCCACCATCATCAATGTGAATGGCAGCATAGACGTGCGCTTTGCCGATACCACGCTGGTGGATGACGCGATCAACAACAACGCCATTGAACTGGAGCTTGCCTACAAGCTGGCGGGGTTGGACGGGAACAACTTCTCACTCACCTGGATATTCCACGAGGTTTATCTGCCGCGACCGCGCATCCCCGTGTCGGGACCAGGCGGTGTGCAAGCCAGCTTCAACTGGCAAGGCGTGTATGACGACGCGCTTTTGAAATCCGTCACCGTCGTTTTGAAAAACGATGTCACTAGCTACCCATAAGGAGGCGTTATGCTACGATTAAACCTACAAAAAGAACCGTACTGGCTCGATTTGCCTGCCGAAGTGAAACTCAAGGTGCGACCACTTTCCACCGCTATCATGAGTGCAGCGCAGTCCTCCGTCATCAAGCAGATCACCGACTGGCGGCAAGAGCGTAAATCCCGCATGGAAGTCGGCGCGAATGTATCTGATTTGCCCGATGTGGATGATGAAGAAACCCGTCACGGGCTTTCGGAAGCGTTGCTAATCAAGGCAATGGCACGCGGCGCGGTGATCGAGTGGCAAGGCGTATTGAACAGCGCGGGTGATGCGCCTGCGGTGGTGAATGACCAAGCCGTGAACGACTTGATGGATATTTGGTTCATCGCGCAGGATTTCTGGAAGAAATACACCGCTTCACTTTCCCTACTGGACGCGGAGGGAAACGTCTCTGGGCTCGTTGTAAATGGCACTTCGGCGGCGGGTCAGGATATTGCAGAACATGCCACGACGAAGCCCTCCCGTGTAGCAAAGGCGAGCTAAACGAAACGGGCGAGCCGTTATGCCCCTACATCAAAAGCGAACCGCATTCGATGGAGGGGTTCGAGGCATGGGAAGTGCTGCTTCGGTGTAGCGGCCAGTTCAAACTTTATCCCAGCGGCAAAATCGCAGGGTTCGACATTCCAACCATTTTAAGTGTGACCGACGTACTCGGCTATGACCGACAGGCATTATTGCGCCTGCTGGATTATGCCGAGGCTGGGTTGCACGAGGCAATTCGCGATCATGGCAACAGCAACGCAGAACATTTCAATCAGGATAGCGGTTCTTGACGGCGATAAAACCCGCCGTGAATTAACCCTCACTGGTGAAGCGGGACAACGTGCGCTCGCCAAAATCAAGGAGGCCACAGCTCCCGCCAGCAAGTCGCTGGTGGCGGTGAATGTGGTGAGCGAGCAAGTTCGCTATGGCATGGAAAACCTTGCAGGCGGCACGGGTTCGCTCGGGGCAAGCCTCACGCGGCTTGGTCCCGTTGGGCTGGCCGCCGCCGCTGTCATTGGCACGCTCGGCCTTGCAGTTGCTGGTGGGATCAAAGAGTTTAAGGAAGCCGAGCAAGCCCTTAACCAACTAAACGCTGCCCTTAAAGCGACCGATTTCACCGCCGGTGTGACCGCACAGGAAATCACCGCGCTTGGTGAGGCGGTGGAAGGCAACACGCTCTTTAAGAAAGAGGATATTCAGCAAGCTGCCTCCTCGCTGGTATCTTTCCAAAACGTCGCTGGTGAGACATTCACCCGTGCGCTGCGGCTCTCCGCAGACCTTGCGGTACGTTTGGGAACGGATGTGCCTTCCGCCGCCGATATGTTGGGCAAAGCGTTGGAGTCACCCGAGGAAGGGCTTGGCAGGCTGGCGCGGAAGTTTTCCGACCTGTCACCCACCCAAAAAGAGGTGATCGAGAACTTTGTAAAGCAAGGCGACATTGCTTCGGCGCAGGCGGTTATCCTTGAGCATTTGGAAGAAAAAACCAAAGGGCTGGCGGACGCGCAGGCGCAAGGCTTAACGGGTGCAGCTAACCAGCTGGGGGATGCGTGGGATGATCTGCTGGAATCCTTTGGGCGTACCATCAGCGAATCGGGCGCGGCGCAAGTTAGCCTGAATCTGCTCACCAAAGCGGTGCGCGGCTTGCAGGAAGCATTAAACCCCACCCGCGAGCAGCAAAAAAGCCAGCTTGAAGAAGAAATCGCCGATTTGCAGAACAGCTTCGGCACTAAGCTCGACATTGCCGTGCTTGGCAGTGCGCCTGGGCTTGAGGCTAAAAAGCGCGAACTGCAAAAGATTAACGATGAGATCGCCGCCGAGCAAAAGAAAGCCGACGAAGATACTCAGAACGCACGCACGGCCGCTGAGAAAGCAGCTGCAGAACGGCGCAATAACCAGCTGCTTGAACTTCAGAAGAAATATCTGAAGGAATATGAGGATGTAACGCTCACCGCGAGCCAAAAAATCCTGCGGGATGCGGAAGAACGCCGCAAGCAGATCCTCGCCCTCAATAAAGGGGATGCAAATAGTGAAGCTGCACGGGAAGCACTGGCTGCGCTCAATGCCTCCACCAAGGCAAAGCTGGCCGATGCCAACAAAACGACGGCAAAATCTTCAGGCAGCACAAAAGATGACAGCGAAGAAACCCGCAAACGCGCCATTCAGGAAGTAAACCGTGCGCTTTTGCAGACCAAGCCTTCCTACGATTTGGCGAAGCAGGCACTGGATGAGTGGAAAGAAAAGCTGATCGAGAATCTCGGCGGCGCGACCGAAGCCAACCAGGAATATATCGACAAAATCGAGCAGATTTACTCGGTAAAACTCAAAGAGATTTACAACAAGTCCTTGCTCGATAGCGATAAATGGGAGGATGGCGCAAGCCGTGCGCTCAAACGCTATGCCGATGAAGCCACCAACGCAGCCAAAAACGCGGAGGATTTATTCGGCAGCGCGGCCACCAAGGTGGAGGACACGCTGGTGGATATGGTTACCACTGGCGAGTTTTCTTTCAAAAAGCTGGGTGATTTGGTGCAGTCTATCGAGCAGGATATTTTGCGAATGTTCATTCGTCAGCAAATCACGGGACCGATTGCGGGTGCGCTGGGTGATTTTGCCAAGGGCAGCGGTGGTGACATTTTCAGCAGTATCTTCGGCAGCCTGTTTCATGATGGGGGTGTTGTCGGTGTTTCGGGTGTTTCCCGCCGCGCTGTACCTGCTTATGCGTTCGCGGGTGCGCCGCGCTTCCATAATGGCCTGATGCCCGACGAGTTCCCCGCCATTTTGCAAAAGGGTGAAACCGTACTGCCCAAAAACACCAAAATGGGCGGCAACAATATCACCTTCAACATCACCACCCCGAACGCGCAGAGCTTCATGGAAAGCCAAGGGCAAATCATGAGTAAGCTCGCCGCGCAGATGGGGCGGCATAGAGCGAGGAACGGATAATGCCGACATTTCATGAAGTGCAATTCCCGCCGAAAATCGCTTATGGCGCAAGCGGTGGGGCGGAGTTCAATACCAGTATCACCACCACCTTTTCAGGATTCGAGCAGCGCAATGTGAATTGGCAAAAGGCGCGTGGCCGCTGGGATGTCTCGACGGGCTTGAAAAGCAAAGCCGACATGGATGCGCTGCAAGCCTTCTTCCGTGCGCGGTATGGCAAAGCCTATGGTTTCCGCTTCAAGGATTGGAGTGATTACCAGGCGGTGGGGCAAACGCTTGGCACGGGCAACGGGTCACTGACTACCTTTCAGCTAAACAAAACCTACACCAGCGGCAGCAACAGCTATGTGCGGGAAATCAAGAAGCCCGTGTCAGGCACAGTGAAAATCTACCTCAACAGCGTGCTGCAAGGCTCGGGCTATTCGGTGGATCACACCACAGGCGTGGTGACGTTTTCCTCTGCGCCTGGTGCGGGTGTGATTGTGAGCAGTGATTTCGACTTTGATGTGCCTGTGCGCTTCGACACCGACACGCTTGCCGTGCGTGCCGACGGACCAGGCTTTTTTGTGTGGGATTCCATCCCGATTGTGGAGATACGCTTATGAGAACCGCTTCAAGTAATATGGCCGCGCACCTTGCGGGGGAAGTCACCAGCCTTGCTGTGTGTTGGAAACTCACGCTGGTGGGTGGCACGGTGATGGGCTTCACGGATCACACCTCCGACCTCACGGTGAGCAGCCAGCTTTACAAGGCCGCGACGGGCTTTTCACCCACGAGCGTGGAAACCAAAGACAAGTTCAGCGTCGATAACCTCGATGTGGCGGGAATTCTTGACGCGGCGGCAATCACCGAAGCCGACATCATGGCGGGTAAATACGACTTCGCCGAAATTGAAATCTTCATGGTGAATGTCACCGACCTTTCACAAGGCATCATTACCCATCGGCGCGGCTGGCTTGGGGAAGTGACACTCAAGAACGGGCAATTTGTCGCCGAGGTGCGCGGGCTGGCGCAGAAACTGAGCCAGAACATCGTGGAACTCTATAGCCCCACATGCCGCGCCATCTTTGGTGATGGACGCTGCAAAGCCAACCTTGCCAGCTACACAGTAGGTGGGAGTGTCAATACTGTCAGTAGCAGGCAGGTGTTTATCAGCAATTCGATGACGCAGGCTGCTGGGTATTTCTCGGGCGGCGAAGTGGTGTGGCTGACAGGCGCAAACGCTGGTCGCCGCATGGAAATCAAAGAGTTCTCGAACAAGCAATTCACCCTCGTGTTGCCCATGCCCAACAATGTGACGGTGGGCGACACCTTCAACGCGATAGCAGGCTGCGACAAAACCATCAGCACCTGCATCGCCAAGTTCAACAATGCCGTGAATTTTCGCGGCGAGCCTTACGTCCCAGGCATGGACAAAATGCTCGCCACCGCAGCCACGGCTAACGATTTGCAGCGCGTATGACCCAAGCACAAACCATTGTTACCCAAGCCCGAACATGGATCGGCACACCGTTTCACCACCAGGCACGGCTTAAAGGCAAAGGCTGTGATTGCCTCGGTCTGATCGTCGGCGTGGTGGATGAGCTGGGCTTGAAGGATAAGCACGGCCAGCCACTCGCGGGTTATGACGAGGTGACCTATTCCAAAGAGCCAGACGGCGCGTATCTGACCGAAAAACTCACCGCTTTACTGGATGAAGTGCCGATAGCCGAAGCGCAGGCAGGTGATCTGGCCTTGTTCAAGGTGCGAGAGAACCCGCAGCACATGGCATTTCTCACCGATTATGAAAACACGCTGGGGATGGTTCATTCCTACGCGCCAGCCCGTCGGGTGGTGGAACACCGCCTCGATGATGACTGGAAACAACGACTTGTGAAGGTATTCAGATGGCAGCCATCGTTCTAGCAGCCGCCGCGAGTTCTGCGGCCTCATCCATCGGCGCGGGTGCATTTGCCGCAGCGTTGGCGGGTGGTGTGGGCGGATATTTGGGCGGGTTTATTGACCGTTCCATTTTCGGCAGCAAGGCACGCATCAATCAGGAAGGTTCGCGCCTGACCGATTTGATGGTGCAGGCTTCTACCTATGGCAAGTCGATACCCGTGGTTTATGGCAACGCCCGTATTGCGGGAAACGTGATCTGGTCGCGCCCGATTCAGGAGCATGTAACCACGACAACGCAATCCTCGGGCGGCGGTAAAGGCGGCGGCGGTGGCGGAAGCGTAGAAACCACCACCACGAGCTACACCTACACGGCAAGCCTTGCGGTGGCGATTTGCGAAGGCGCGATCAGCGAAGTAGTGCGCGTATGGGCGGATGCAAAGCAGCTTGATCTGACGGCTGGCAGCTATTCGCTCTATCTCGGTGATGAAACGCAGCTGCCTGACACGTTCATGTCGTCCTTCTATCCCGCAGGGCAAACGCCAGCTTATCGCGGCACGGCCTATGTGGTGATTAAGGATTTCCCGCTGGGGGATTTCGGCAACCGCATTCCGAACTTTACCTTCGAGGTGCGCCGCACGCTCAAAAAGCCCTTCGACCTTGAGGATAAAATCAAGGACATCACCATTATCCCAGGCGCGGGTGAGAATGTTTACGACACGGTGGTGCAGGAGAAAACCAGCGGCCAGCAGGATGTATCAGGCAATTTCGTGCAAGGTGGCAAAGTCACCAAAATGAACCTGAACAACCTCAATAATAAAGCCGATGTGCTGGTGGCACTCGATAACCTCAAAGCCAACCTGCCCAATGTGGAATGGGTATCAGTGGTGGTGAACTGGTTTTCGGATTCCGCAGATCCTGCGGTGAGCATTATCAAACCAGCGGCGGAGTTTAACAGCCAAGGCGCACGGGTTGCGCCCGATGATTGGGCGGTGGCAGGATTTAACCGCAACAACGCGCATGTGATTTTAACTTTTCCCGATGGTTCGCCCACTTATGGCGGCACGCCCACGGATAAAAGCATCATTCGGCTGTGTCAGGAATTGAAGGCGCGTGGCTACAAGGTGTTGTTTTACCCGATGGTGCAAGTGGACACTATCACGCCACAGCCAAAACCGTGGCGCGGCAGGATTATACCGACCAATGCCACCGATGCGGCCAACTTCTTCACCCGCACCAATGGCTATAATGCGTTCATCACGCACTATGCCAACCTGAACGTGGGCGGCGTATTGCTGAAGAACAATATCGACGCTTTCATGATCGGCTCGGAACTGGTGGGACTGACCACCTACATGAGCAGCGCAGGCGTATTCCCAGCGGTGACGCAGCTTAAAAGCCTTGCCGCCACAGTGAAAACCGCCGTCGGCGCAGGTGTGAAAGTGGCTTATGGTGGGGATTGGAGCGAATATCATTCCGTAAACGGCTGGTATCACCTCGATCCGCTATGGAGCGATAGCAATATCGACGTGGTGGCGATTGATTGTTACTTTCCCCTCACGCCTGATTTGCCACAAAGCCAGATCGACTATCAGGCGGTTTATGATGGATGGACGCAGGACGAAGGCTGGGATTATTACTGGGACGGCACACGCACCACCAAGACCTTCTATTCAGGCGCGACATTTGCCTGGAAGAACGTAAAAAACTGGTGGAATAGCACGCATACCAACCCCAACGCCACGACAACGGCGTGGACGGCCAAGATGAAACCCGTGTGGTTTTCCGAGCTTGGTTTTCCTTCGGTGGATGGGTGCGCCAACCAGCCTAACGTGTTCGTTGACCCTGACTCGTCTGAAAGTTTCTACCCTCGCGGTTCGCGCTCGCGGGTGGATTTTCTGGCGCAGCGCACCGCCCTCGATGCCTCGATTGATTATCTCAATGCTGAGAACGCGCTGGAAGCCAATTTCATTCCGCGCAAGTTCGTGTGGACATGGGATGCACGGCCGTTCCCGTTTTTCCCTGACCTCGGTTCGGTATGGGCAGATGGGAGCAACTGGAAAACAGGCCACTGGGTGCAAGGCAAGCTGGGGCTTTCGAGCCTTGGGCAGATCGTCGCCGACCTGCTGAAAAAGGTGGGTTATGACAACACCATGTATGACACCAGCCGCCTGACGGATATTGTGTCGGGCTTTATCGTGAGCAACAGGCAAACGGTGCGTGCCTGTTTGGAGCAATTGGCCTCGGCTTATTTCTTCGACATGGTGGAATCGGACGGGCTGCTGAAATTCATCAAGCGGGGCAAGGTTTCCAACACCACGCTGGATTTCTCGGAACTGGTGCCGCGTGATGATGCGATTGATACCTTCACCATCACCCGAACGCAGGAACTGGAATTGCCGCGCCAGGTGGATGTGATTTATCTGAACCGCACGGCAGATTATCAGGCTGGCACGCAATCCTCGCAGCGGCAAACCGTCAAAGCGGTGGATTATGCCACGGTGAACCTGCCGATTGTGCTTTCGGATCAGGAAGCCAAGGTGGTGGCGGATGTGACGCTTTACAATGTGTGGGTTGGGCGCGTGCAATACCAGTTCACCGTACCGCCGAAATATGCGCTGCTTGAGCCGACCGACGTGATTACCATCACGAAGGATGGTGCGTCGTATGTCATGCGGATTAACTCCACCAAGCTGGTGCGAAACGGGATGCAGGAACTCACAGCGGTGGCGGAAGATGTGTCATCCTATGATTTCTATAATCCCGCAGGCACTGGCACGCCCAACATTCAGCCGCCGACGAGTATTTCCGCCACGCGGCTGGAACTGCTCGACCTGCCAGCATTCCCCACCGATGCGGTGACGGATGCCTATTTGCGCTATGGCGTGGTGGGCTTGGGTGGTGATTGGACGGGTTCGGCGGTTTACCGCTCGGATGATGGCGGTGCAAACTACGCCTTGATGCAGACGCTCACGGCGCAGGCAACCATCGGCGCGGTGCTGAATATCATCCCTGCGGGGACGGTGTACACCTGGGATAATAGCACGACCATTGATGTACTTTTAACCTTTGGCCAGCTGCAGAGCGTGACCGACATTGCCGTGTTGAATGGCGCGAATGTGTGCGTCATCGGCGATGAAGTCATCCAGTTTCAAACCGCGACACTGCTTGACACGAACAAATATCGTTTGTCTGGTCTTTTGCGGGGGCGGCTGGGTACGGAATGGGCTGTAGGTAGTCACATAGCGGGTGAACGCTTCATCATGCTGACAAACGCCCTTGCGCGGGAACTGATGGCATCCTCTGGCTGGGGTATCGCCAAGAAGTTCAAGCCAGTGACCGTTGGTTCGACGCTTGGGGCAACCACCGCGCAGGATTTCACCTATGCGGCAAAGGCTCTGAAACCTTACTCGCCCGTGCATATCGAGGGCAGCCGAAACGTGGGTGGTGATCTCACCATCAACTGGAAGCGGCGCACGCGCATCGGTGGGGATTGGCGGGACGCGGTGGATATTCCGCTTTCCGAGGAAGCCGAACGCTACGAAGTGGAAATCATGCAGGGGGTGACGCTGAAACGCACCATCATCGGCCTGACAACGCCCACGACCATCTACACCGCCGCGCAGCAAGTGACCGATTTCGGATCGGCACAAAGCAGCGTGCTGGTGAATGTGTACCAGCTTTCCGCCGCCGTCGGGCGTGGATACGCGGGAATCGCAACGATCTAACCTTCAAACAACGGATAGTCTTATGCCAAACACCACTAATCGGGTGAAGCTGCCCTATATTCTGCAATCACAGTCGCAGAAGGAAGTGACGCATAACGCATCACTCGACCTTATCGACGCGCTGTTGCAGGCGGCAATGGTGAGCGTGGGGGTGAATACGCCCCCAGGCTCGCCCGTCGCGGGGGATAGCTACATCGTCGGCACATCGCCAACGGGCGCATGGGCTGGGCAAGCAAAAGCCCTCGCGTTTTACACCACTGCATGGAACTTCATTGCTCCGTGGGAAGGGCTGACGGTATGGGCGAATGATATAAACACGCTCTACACCTACGATGGCGCGGCATGGGTGCTGACGGTAAACACCACATCGTTTCAGAATCTCACCATGCTGGGCGTGAATACCTCGGCGGATAGCACTAACAAGTTCGCGGTGGCGAGTGCGGCAATCCTGTTCAATCACATCGGCACGGATATGCAGGTGAAGATTAACAAGAACGCCGCAGGTAACAAAGCGAGCTTTCTTTTCCAAACGGGGTTTTCAGGGCGTGCCGAGTTTGGCCTGCTGGGGGATGATAACTTCACTCTCAAAGTGTCGGCGGATGGTTCGACCTTCTTTGATGCCCTGAAAATGCTGGCGGCAAATGGTCGTGTGGCTCTGAAATCCAACGCCGCAGGGTTAAGCGGTGCAGGCATAACACAAGGCACAGCAACGGCGATCACCAAGCAAACGACAGAGTTCACCACGGTGGCGGCTGGCACGGGCGGCATCCTGCCATCACCCGAGCAAGGCGAGTTCATTTGTGTAGCGAACGCTGGGGCGAACGCCCTAGCGGTGTACCCCGCAAGTGGCCATAGCATTAACGCCCTAGCAGCCAATGCCGCATTCTCACTCGCCGCTGGCAAAAACGCCATGTTTTGGGCGGCAACCGCAACTAAATGGTACGCCAACTTGAGCGCATAAGGATTCATTTATGACCACACATCCAGCAAAACATAATCTTTATGTTTATCGCGGCGCGACGTTTTCCGAGCAAATTACTTGGAAAGATGAAGGCGGCACGCCGATTGATATGACCAGTTTCACCGCACGGATGCACATGCGCGAAACCGTGGAATCTTCCACACCATTTCTCACCCTGACCACTGAAAACGGCGGCATCACGCTGGGTGGTGCAGCTGGCACGATTAACATTCTGGCCACCGCCGCCGCCACGTCCGCCATCACCGCGACGGGTGGGGTTTATGATTTGGAGATCGTCGCAGCGGATACCGTCACCGTGACACGCCTGCTGGAAGGAATTGTCATTATTAGCCCCGAGGTAACGCGATGACCGACATCATCACCATCAATGAAGTGATCCAGCTGGTTAAGGTGGAAGAAAAGAAAATCGAGGTGGTTACGGTGGGAACACAGGGACCACCTGGCACGGGCGGCAGCGGTTCAAGCGATCACGGCGCACTGGCAGGGTTAGAGAACGACGACCACCCGCAATATCACACCGATGCGCGTGGGGATGCGCGGTATTACACCAAGTCGCAGCTTGATGGGGTGCTGGCACTGATTCCAAAAACGGGACAGGTCACGGTGGATTTTGGCAATGCCAGCGGTGGGGAATCTGATCTGGCAAGGGTCACCGTCGCCGCTGCCTGGGTAACCGATGGTTCGGTGATTGTTTGCACGGCCGCAGGCGTAGCAACGCCCGATCACGATGCGGAGGACGCAGCACTCGAAGGCATACAGGCGGTGGCGGCAAATCTTAACGAGGGCGTTGGCTTCGATGTAATCGCCCGTGCGCCGCAGGGAAGCTGGGGACGTTTTAACATCAACATTATGGGGGTCTAAACCATGAGTATCATTCTAAAATCTGGCGATTCTGCTGATCTTGCATCGGTGGACGCAAACAAGCGGCTGAAAATCAATTTGCCTATGGCAATGGCGGAGGCTGGCTATTCCGTCATCGCAGGCGAATCTCACGACGGCGCAAACGGAGAGCCGCGCCTGGTGCGTGCGGCTAAAGTTTCCACGGACGGCAGGCTGCGGGTTGGCGTGGATAATATCTATTGGGCGGATACCTTCAATCACACGGTGGTGGATGGTGGCGCGTACCAATTCGTGAGCGTGACGGCAACCATCGCCATGTCGGGCGGCTTCATGGTGTTCAATGCGGGTAACTCGGTGGCCTCCGCAGCGGTGGCACGGGCGCAGACCTATAAAACCTTCCCGCTGCATCCTGCTGGGTCTTTGGAAGTGCTTTTTCGCCTGCGCTTTGCGATTAACCCGATAGCCAATAACGTCTGCGAGTTCGGGCTTGGTTTTGCTGCCACAACCGCCACGCCGACCGATGGGGTTTATTTCAAGCTCAATACCGCTGGCTCGCTGGTGGGCGTGATGAATATCAACGGCACAGAAACCACGACCGCGCCAATGCCTGCGCCTGTTGCAAACGAGGTTTATTACTATCGGATTGTCATCGACCAAGATCGCATTGAGTTTTTCATCGACGGGGTGCTGGAAGGTGTCATTCTTTCGCCGAACACCGCCGCTGCAATTTCGCTCTCGCGTTGGCAGCCGCTTTTGATGCGTTGCTACAATGCAGCCGCAACGGGTTCGGCGCAGCGCATGGAGATTGCCGACGTATCGGTGATTGCCCGTGATTTGGCCTTAAACCGCCTTTGGGCAACGGCAATGGCTGGCATTGAGTGCGGCAGCTATAACAACCCTCGCGGCGCAGCGGTGGGGCAATCTGCCAACTATGTGAACAACACGGCTCCCGTATCGGCCACGCTTTCCAACACTGCGGCGGGTTACACCACACTGGGCGGTCAGTTCCAATTTGCAGCGGTGGCGGGTGCAGAAACCGACTATGCGCTGTTTGCCTTCCAAGTCCCCGTAGCAGCAGCTGGCGGGGGAAACCGCAATCTGGTGATCCGAGGCGTTCGCATTGAAACCTACAATATGGGCGCGGCTTCTGCCACCACACCTACGCTTTTACAATGGGCGTTGGGCGTGGGTTCGACGGCGGTGTCGCTGGCAACGGCGGATTCCAACACCGCAGGCACACGCGCACCACGCCGTATTCCGCTTGGGGTGCAATCTATCCCCGTCGGCACGGCAATCGGTGGCAACGTCACGCCGATTGATGTGAACCTGGATGCGCCGCTTTATGTGGCGGCAGGAACATTCGTTCACATCATCCTGCGTATGCCAGTGGGAACGGCCACGGCCTCGCAGATTATTCGCGGATTGGCGATGATTAACGGGTATTTCGAGTAAAAACCGCCAAAAATACCCTCAAAACACCCCCAAATCCCAAAACGAGACACCGCCCTTTGAGGCGGTTTTTTTATGTCCAAAACCAAGGAGGAAACATGTCACCACCCGACGATATTGATGTGCGCTCACAGCTGGCTGTGATGAACGCGCAGATCCAAACCCTCACAAAAACAGTCGATGTGCTGGCGGAGGAAGTCAAAACCCTCACAGCACTGGCAAATCAGGGCAAAGGGAGCCTTCGCACCCTCCTGATAGTCGGCGGTTTGTGGACGGGCTTAGTGGCCTTTCTCAGCTTCGCCGCTGGTCATCTTTCTTGGAAATAATGGAGGTTCTTATGATTACGCTACTCAGTTCTTTACTCGGCTTCCTGTCGGCAGCCTTTCCTGATTTCTTAAAACTGCTCCGCGACGCGCAGGATCGCAAGCACGAGCTTAAAATCTTAGAGATGCAGATGGAGCAGCAGAAGCTCGGTGCTTCCCAGCGGCTGGAAGAAATCCAAGTGAACGCCGATATTTCCGAATCCCAAGCCCTTTATCGGACATACAACACGGGCATTCGCTGGGTGGATGCACTCAACGGCACGGTGCGCCCCGTCATCGCTTACAGCTTCTTCATTCTCTATGCGCTGGTGAAGGTGATGCAGTTTTCCGCAGATCTTCCGTGGTTGCTATGGACGGCGGAAGACCAGGCGATTTTCGCAGGCATCATCAGCTTTTATTTCGGCCAGCGTGCCATGAGCAAATTGCGGAGCGGAAAATGAGACATATTTCCAGACAAGGGCTTGACCTTATCTGCCGCTTTGAGGGCTTTTCGCCGATCATTTACATGTGTCCAGCGGGGTATCCCACGATTGGCTATGGTCACCTGATTACCGAAGCCAACAAAGAGCAGTTCCTAGACGGGGTGGACGAGGACGAAGCCCTCGATCTGCTCCGTCAGGATGTGGCGGTCGCAGAACGCGCCGTGCTACGCCTGATTAGCGTGCCACTCACGCAGGGGCAGTTCGATGCGCTGGTGTCATTCACCTTCAACCTCGGCGCAGGTGCGCTTCAACGCTCCACACTCCGCCGCAAGGTCAACCGCGAAGAACATGCCGACGTGCCTGCCGAGTTAGGCAAATGGGTCTGGGCTGGTGGCCGCAAGCTGAAAGGATTGGTGAAGCGCAGGAATTCGGAGGCACTCACTTATAAGGCAAACATTACAGTTTAACTCTTTTCAGTCGTAGCGAATTCATAATCACCGATACCGAACTAAGTGCCATTGCTGCGCTGGCGATGACGGGGCTTAGAAGCAATCCGAAGAACGGATAAAGCAGCCCAGCGGCAACAGGCACGCCCAACGCATTATAGACGAACGCGAAGAATAGGTTCTGCCTGATATTGCTCATGGTGGCATGGCTCAAGCGACGGGCGCGGACGATGCCAATTAAATCACCTTTTACCAGTGTCACGCCTGCGCTTTCCATCGCCACATCCGTGCCAGTTCCCATTGCAATTCCCACATGCGCTTGCGCCAGTGCTGGTGCGTCATTGACCCCATCACCTGCCATTGCGACCTTGCGGCCTTTTTTCTGCAATTGCCGCACCAGTTCGCTTTTGCGTTCTGGTAGCACTTCGGCTTCATAATCCTCAATACCCAACTGTTCCGCTATTGCCTTGGCGGTGGCTTTGCTATCGCCAGTAAGCATGACGATATGCAGTCCTTCAGCTTTTAACTGTTTCAAGGCTTCTGGCGTGGTTGCCTTAATCGGGTCGGCAACACTGATGATCGCCGCTGGCTTGCCATCAATGGCCGCGAACATAGCGGTTTGACCTTTGGCTCGGAGTTGATCGGCAGCTTGCACGAGTGAATCAGTATTCATGCCAAGCGAGGTGAGCATGGCCGCATTGCCCAGCGCAACAGTGAGGCCATCCACCATGCCTTGCACGCCTTTGCCCGTGGTAGAAGAAAAATTCTGTACAGGTGAGAGCACAATGCCTTTTTCCTGTGCGCCTTTAACAATGGCGGATGCAAGCGGGTGTTCGCTGCTTTGCTCAAGGCTTGCGACTAAACGCAATGTTTCGTTTTGTTCAAAGCCAGAAGCGACAACCACTTCCATGAGCTTTGGCTTGCCTTCGGTCAATGTGCCGGTTTTGTCGATAATGAGCGTATCGACCTTTTCCATGATTTCTAACGACTCGGCGTTTTTAATCAACACGCCTGCCATTGCACCGCGTCCTGTTCCAGCAATGATCGACATGGGCGTAGCAAGGCCGAGCGCGCATGGGCAAGCGATAATCAGCACTGCCACAGCATTGACGATGGCATAAGCGAGCTTCGGTTCTGGCCCCCATAGTAACCATGCAGCGGCAGTAAGAATTGCCACCAGCACAACAATCGGCACGAAATAGCCAGAAACCTGATCCGCCATACGCTGGATAGGTGCGCGGGTGCGCTGGGCTTTCGCCACCATATCAACGATCTGCGCCAGCATGGTTTCATTACCCACGCGCTCGGCACGCATAGTAAAGCCTCCCGTGCCATTGAGCGTTGCGCCTGTCACCTTATCGCCTGCGCTTTTTTCGACAGGGACGGATTCGCCCGTAAGCATGGATTGATCGACACTGCTATGGCCTTCGATAACAATCCCATCCACTGGTATTTTCTCGCCAGGGCGAACACGCAGCACATCACCTTTATGCACTTCAGATAATGGCACATCTTCTTCTTTGCCATCAGCACGGACGATTCGCGCCATCTTCGGAGCAAGGTCAAGCAATCCCCTCATCGCATTACTGGATTGCTCACGGGCTTTAAGTTCAAGTACCTGTCCCAGCAAAACCAGCGCGGTAATGACTGCTGCTGCCTCGAAATACACATCCAGCATCATGCCGCCAGAAAACCCCGCGACCGCATCGGGAAACAGCGTGAGAATGAGGCTGTAAAGATAGGCCACGCCCACACCCAGCGCAATAAGCGTAAACATATTCAGGCTGCGGTGCTTGACGGAATCCACCGCCCGCACGAAAAACGGCCAGCCGCCCCACAGCACTACGGGAGTAGCAACCATCATCTGAATCCAATGCGAAAGCGACGAATCCATCCATTCATGCGGAATATTAGGAATCAGATGTGCGCCCATGACGAATAAAGCCAGTGGAGCAGACAAGAGTGCAGATACCCAAAACCTGCGCGTCATGTCTATCAGTTCGTGATTAGGCGCAGCTTCCAGCGAAACTTTTTCTGGTTCCAATGCCATTCCGCAGATCGGGCAATTACCAGGCTTGGGTTGCCTGATCTGCGGGTGCATAGGGCAAGTGTATATCACACCTTCGCCCTGTGCCGCTTCGGGTGAAGCAGCTGCAGGGCTGGCATGGTGTTCGTGATGACAGCAGTGACCTTCGTGTTTCATTCTTTATCTGCCTTTGTTTCTTTATTGTCATGTGTACCATGTCCACCATGACCATGATGCATAAATAGGTGCATCAATGGGCATGATAGCAAAAGTAGATAAGGAAGCGCATAAATTAGGTGTTGCCAGTGCTCTATAACTAGTAGCACCGCTACCAGTATAAGAGCAAAGGACGCGGCTTTATGGGAGTAAAACCAATTCAGGCTTTTATGCCCGCATTGGGAATGATCATGTTGCTGTGTCATCTACTTGCTCCTTTTACTGTTGTGGATGATGGGCTTTGTGATCGGCATCACTCGCGGTTTTAGGTGCGGGAGAGGACTTCATATTCATTCCGTCTTTCATCATACCCCCGCAGCAACCGCATGGCTTGCCATCTTTTGCACCCTTTTTCATCATTGGGCATTGCATTCCTTCTTTCATGGAAGACATGCCTTCCATTTTACCCATGCACATTTTGCACATGCCGTCCTTGCAGCATTTGCACTCACCATCTTTGCAGCAATCGGCACATTTTCCGTCCTTACAGCACTCGCATTTCTCACAACATGGCATTTTCATATCCATGCCAGACATTGAGCCGCCTTGCGTGTTAGAGCAAGCAGCGACAAAAACGAGCATAACAATAGGCAATAATTTCTTAAACATAACAGTCTCCTTTGGTTGGTGGGTGGTTAGTTCTTTTTGATAGTCGAAATCGTGTAATCTTCCTTGCCAGCTGGTTTCAAGGTGAAGGATACGGCATCGCCTTCCTTGTAGTTGGATAGATCAACGCCATTATCAGCAGTGAACGTCATCGTCATCACAGGCCAACCCAAAGATTTAATCGGGTCATGCTTGATTTTGATGGTTTGTTTTGCCGCATCCGCGCTCACGACTTTGCCCGTAGCTACAACGCCGCCACTTGCTGGAGCTGCTTCGCCGCTTTCCAATTTTTTCGTGAGCTTGTGATGATCCATGTTTTTGGTTTCACCAGCTTTTGAGGGTTGCCCCACGATTAACACACCGTCCATGCCGAGTGCTTCATGCGGGTGGCAATGATACTTGTAGGTTCCAGGCACGGTGAAGGTGTAGGTAAACTTGTCACCTTTCTTTTCTTGCATGGGTGACATAATCATTTCATCCACGCCTTTGGGAACGCTCACAAACATCACTTGATGCGCTTCATCCTGTACGTTTTCAAACGTCACCGTATCACCAGGCTGAATCGTCAGCTTATCAGGCGAGAAGAAGTTTTGCTTCTTCGCATCATAATCCGTGACTTCCTTGATGGTAAATTCAGCCGCAAATGCAGGTGTAGTTGCCAGCATCAATGCGGTAGTCAGTAATAGTTTTTTCATGGGTATTTCCTTATGTGTTGGTTGTTAAAACATTAGTCGCAGACCAATAGCTCCGACCAATTCGTCATTATCCTCGCCATGATCTTTAGCTATGGATGAGGTTTCACCGAATTTCCGGCCATAGTGGACATCCACATAAGGTGCGAACTTTCGGGTGAATTCGTAGCGCGTTTGCAAACCTATCTTGCCGTCCGTCACTCCTGCGCCAATGTCCTGTTCGTGGACATCCTGTGCGGAGAGATTGACTTCAATATAAGGTTGCAAGATCAGCTGTTGCGTCAGCAGGAGGTCATTTTCCTGCCGCAGCCGCGCTGTGACATCGCCATGTTCACTGACGAATAGATGTGCCTCGGTTTCAAACCAGTATGGCGCAAGCCCGTTAATCCCAAGCGTCAGGTATGCAGTGGATTCAGGCTTGGTATCGTAGCGAATACCTGCCTGTGCATCCCAGAATGTCGAGATATTGCGGCTATAGAGTGCCCAAAACTCGGCACTCTCCAGCTTGCTACCCGCACGTTCACCCTCTGATTTAAGCCAGAGTTTATTTTCATCCGTGCCAACCCAGCCATCGAAATCCCAGCCCTGCAATGACGTTCCATCGGTGTTGCTACCCACATCGGTTTCCAAACGAAACATGTGGAAAATACCGCCCCCATGCTCCGCTGCCATATCTGCGTGAGCAGAATGATCCGCTGCAAGCGCAGGCTGTGCAAGTGCGGTAGTGAGACACAATGCCATAAGTAAGTGCTTAGTGTGCATGGTGGCCTCCGCTGGTTTTGGTTTCTGTAGCAGGCATATCCGCCGCATCGAGTTTGGCCACAACGACCTGACGCATCATGCCGCTGGCCATGTGGTAGAGCAGATGGCAGTGGAACGCCCATTCGCCGATTTCATCCGCCGTCACCAGCACGGAATAAGAACCACCAGGTGGCACGATCACCGTATGCTTATTTGGTAGCTTCGCCGCTGGCTGGCCGTTCTCCAACTGCACGAACATGCCATGCAGGTGCATCGGGTGCGCCATCATCGTTTCGTTGGTGAAGTTCAGCCGCACACGTTCGCCATATTTCAGGCGGATGGGTTCGGCCTCCGAGAATTTCTTCTCGTTAATCGTCCAGATGTAACGCTCCATGTTGCCACCCAAACGCACATCAATGGTACGTTGTGGTTGCCGCTGGTCTTTCTGCACACCTACATAGCGCAGGTCAGCGTAGGAAAGTGCTTTCTGACCTTCTGGCGTTCCCGTTTTCGCCCAGCCGCTAATCATATCGGCGGGGGTCATCTCCATATCGGGATCGTCCTTCATCATCATCTCCATGTTCATATCGGCCATAGAGAGCAATGCGCGGGGACGTGCTGGCGGGATTTCACCTTTCATGCCTTCGGCGGTTGCCAGCGTGCCAATTGCAAAGCCCGTACGGTCAATCGGTTCGGCGGCGATGGTGTAGGGCTTATCCGCGTTCGGTGTAACAATCACATCGTAGGTTTCCGCAGGCGCGAAGCGGAATTCGTCCACTGTAACAGGCTCTATGCCCTGACCATCGGCTTGCACCACACTCATTTTTAGCCCAGGGATACGCACATCAAAAAATGACATGGCGGAGGCGTTAATGAAGCGAAGGCGCACGCGCTCACCTGGCTTAAATAACCCCGTCCAGTTCTGCTCAGGGGATTTGCCGTTCACGAGGAAAGTGTAGCCCGTGACATCAGCAAGGTCGGTACGCATCATCCGCATATCGCCCCAGTCTTTGGCATCTTTCCACGCCTTTCCCCAGCCACGCTCCCCCACATCCTTAAAAAAATCTCCCACCGTAAGCCGCGCATTGGCGTAGTAATCCGACGACATTTTGAGGTTTGCCATGATGTCGCTGGAATGCTCCTCCGAGAAATCGGAAAGCACGACGACATAATCACGATCCGCCGCAATCGGGTCTTTGCCTTTTGGTGAGGTGATGATCGAGCCATACAGCCCGTCCTGTTCCTGACCGCTGGTGTGGGAGTGATACCAGTAGGTTCCCGTTTGCCTTACAGGGAAACGATAGGTGAAGGTCGTTCCTGGCTCTATCGCCTTATAGCCTCCAAACCCTGTTACACCGTCCATTGCGTCGGGCAACAGTAGTCCGTGCCAGTGGATAGAGGTTGGCTCATCCATTTTATTGGTGACGTGGATCACCGCTTCGTCGCCTTCGGTGAAGCGAAGCGTGGGGGCTGGTATGCTCCCATTCACGGTGATTTTTTTGATTGGTTTGCCCGTAATGTTTACAGGAAGCTGCTCAATCGTAAGCGAGTATTCAGATGTTTTGGCGTGTGCAGGTGTGGAGAGAACCCCTACCATCAGCAACGCCATCATCCCAAGATGATGTGTTCGCATAACTAATCCTTGATTTGCATTGAAAATAGCCGTGAACCGCGCAAACGAGGCGCTTCACGCTCAACAGAAAAACAGGATTAGGCTTTGGGAGGGCGTTTTAGACGATTGGAAAGCGCGGATTCGACAAACTGATTGTCGAATGCAAATACGCTGCTCTCGGAAGAAAGAGAAGCCAGCGAGTTGCTGCCATTGCCGAAAATCTTCGACAAACCATTATGGCAAGTGCCGCCAACGCATTTGCAGATTCCCTTATCGCAGCATTCACCAGATGCGTCTTTATCGTTCTGCGCGGTTTTATCAGATTGCTCGGCTTTTGCGTGCTTGTGGCAATCACCTTCGTCAGAAGCTTTCACTTGTTCTGCTTTAGCAGAATCATGAGGCATCATCATCGCATGGGACGTAACGGGAAAGCTCGTTGTCATAACGAGTGCCAGAACCATAAATATGTTGACGAAGATTCTCATGGATACATTATACAAGACATTAAGATTACTGCAATATTTTATATTTCACAATGCTATCAATTTGTTTCAGTTCTTTTCTTGCCGAACTAATAATTCGCCATGCACCAGTTACGGCCAGCCAGCCGAGAATGGCGGCAACGATAATATCTGGCCAGATGGTGCTGGATGCGAATACGCCAGCGGCGGCGATCATCACCGCGATATTGCCGATGGCATCGTTGCGGCTGCAAATCCATACGGATTCGCGGTTGCTATCGCCGCCACGGTATTTGTAGAGCAACACGGCGCAGCCTACATTGACCGCCAATGCCACAACGCTGATAACGGCCATAATAAGCGGTTCGGGTAGTTCGGGCTGTAGCGCGTGGTGCAACGTCTCAAAAGCCACCCACAGCCCCACAACGCCCAAAGAAATGCCTTTGAACATCGAGGCTCTTGCTTTCTGGCGCAGTGATAGATCCAGCACATAGAGGCTGATGCCATAATTCGCAGCATCGGAGAAAAAATCCGCACTATTCGCCAGCAGCGAAACGGAGTGTGCGGCGTAGCTTGCGATCATCTGCGCCACGAACATCACCGCGTTGGCAATCAGACATATCCAAAGCACCTTGCGGTAAGCTCCTGATACGTCTGATTGCTCGTCAGCATTGCAATGATCGTGGCAGGAAATCACAGTTTCTTACCTGTCATTTCCTTACAGATATGCGCGATGCGGTCTGCGTGTTCAGCCCAGCCTTTGCCTTCTTTCTGCTTTTTTGCAGTGACTTTGTTGGCGCAAGCAGTTGCCAGTTCTTTCGGCGGGAGTTTTTCTTCCGCATCTGCGGTAGTTAGGTCGTCCATCTGGCGGCAGAGCGACTTCATTTCCGTTATCTCAGGAGTGCGCTTCAAACGCTGGCGTTGTTGTGTCCCGTGACGGCCAGTGGTGCGAACTTTCTGCAAGCTGGCTGGCCACTCGGCTTCATTCAGGCAAGCAAGGCGCAGCGTTTCTTTGCGGTCTGCTGCGCTAGTGGTTTCGGCCAGTTTCTGGTCGAGTGTTTTAGGTGGTTGTGACGCGCAGGCTGATAAAACTATCAGGGCTGTGCTGATGATTATGGCTTTTTTCATGGTTCTACCTGTAGAATGGTTAAACATTCCTGACGAAAGTGTCAGGTTTGGGGAGCGCGGCGGGAAGGCCATGTCGCAAAACTGAACCTTCCCGTCGCACCTACGGTCAGAAGCACCATGCCTCTGGCCGTATTCATTTACTGGCCTTTGCCTTTTGCATCGGCCTTGCCAGTTTTTTCTTTGTCATGATCGTGACCATCGCCTTCCTTATGGTCATGATGATCGCCATCTTTATGGCCTTCATGCTTGCCGTGATCTTTGTGGTCACCGTCCTTGTGTTCGTGTTTTTCCACTTTCTTGCCATCTTCGGCTTTATGCTCACCAGCAATGGCGGGGGCGGCAATGCCTACCACCAGCGCAAGGGCAGAAGCGGTAAGCAGGGATTTCAGATCGGTCATAGAGTCTCCTTTTAGGTTGGTTGAAAAAATCACAGTTCCTCCTTCGCCAGCAGGTCACGGGCGAGATTGAACCGTTTGTAGATGGCGGGTAGCACCAGCAACGTCAGGATGGTTGCGGTGATAAGCCCGCCGATCACCACTGTTGCCAGCGGTTTTTGCACTTCTGCGCCTGCGCCTGTGGCAATCGCCATCGGCACAAAGCCCAAAGAAGCAACGAGTGCGGTCATCAGCACGGGGCGGAAACGCGATAGCGCACCTTCCACAATCGCTTTGTGCGCCTCGATACCTTCACGCACCAACTGGTTGATGCGGGTAATCATCACGAGGCCATTCAGCACTGCTACGCCAGAGAGCGCAATCAAGCCCACCGCTGCCGATATTGAGAACGGCATCCCGCGCAGCCAAAGGGTGATAATGCCACCCGTAAGTGCCAGCGGTACGCCAGAGAACACCAGCAAGGCTTGCTTCACCGAACCAAGCGCCGTGAACAGCAGCAGAAAAATCATAAAGAAGCAGGCAGGCACAACCACACCGAGCCGCGCCTTGGCTTCCTCAAGGTTTTTGAACTGCCCGCCCCATTCCAGCCAATAACCCGCAGGAATCTGCACCTGCTTGTCGATAGTAGCCTGCGCCTCTTTCACGAACGAGCCGATGTCACGACCGCGCACGTTGGCTTGCACTACCATGCGGCGTTTGCCGTTTTCGCGGCTGATCTGGTTTAGCCCGTCGGTGATTTCCAGCTTCGCCACCTGTTTCAGCGGAATATAAGCTGGACGGGTGTGCGGCTGGCCACTAATGCGGTCTGCCATATTGTCGTCATCCATAGGGAGCAGCACGGGCAGGTTTTCCAGCACGGTTAGGTCTTGTCTCATCGCATCTGGTAAACGCACAAAAATATCAAAGCGACGATCCCCTTGGAATACCAAGCCAGCCTCGCGGCCACCCACGGCGATGGAAAGCACATCCAATACGTCGCTGACATTGAGGCCGTAACGGGCGATGGCGTTCTTATCCAGCTTCACTTCCAGCATGGGTAGACCGCTGGTTTGCTCCATCTTCACATCCGCCGAACCGTCAATGGTTTTAAGCGTCTGCACCAGTTGCGCGGCGGTTTTTTCCATTGCGCCGAAATCATCGCCGTAAATCTTCACGGCCACATCTGAGCGCACGCCCGAAATCAACTCGTTAAAGCGCATCTGAATCGGCTGGGTGAACTCGTAATTATTCCCAGGAACGTCCGACACCGCTTTATTGATTTTACTCAGCACCTCATCCTTAGTTGCGCCAGAATCAGGCCACTGGTCTTTGTCTTTCAGAATGATGAATGTGTCCGACACGTTAGGCGGCATCGGGTCGGAAGCCATTTCCGCCGTACCTGTCTTGGAGAATACGAATTCCACCTCTGGCACGCTGCTTACGGCTTTTTCCACCGCAAACTGCAATTCTTGCGACTGTGTGAGCGAGGTGGACGGAATCCGCATCGCGTGCATGGCGATGTCTTTTTCATCCAGCGTCGGGATGAATTCTTGCCCCATCGTGGAAAACAACACCATCGAGAACACGAAGCCACCAGCCGCTGCGCTGATAACTTTCAGCGGCGCACGCAATGCCCAATGCAGCGCGGGTTCATACCAGCCTTTGGTTTTGTGAATGATGCGGCTTTCTTTTTCCTCCACTTTGCCCTTCACGAAAATGGCAAGCATGGCTGGAACGAAGGTAAGCGACAGCACGAAGGCGGCAATCAACGCAAAAATCACTGTCATCGCCATCGGCTCGAACATCTTGCCTTCCACACCGCTAAACGTCAGCAGCGGAATATACACCATGATGATAATTGCCTGACCGAACACGGAAGGCTGAATCATCTCGCGGCTGGCAACCATCACTTCATGCAAGCGTTCTTGCAGAGTGAGCATACGTCCTTCATGATGTTGGCGGTGTGCCAAGCGGCTCAGGCAGTTTTCGGTGATAATCACCGCGCCATCCACGATCAGCCCGAAATCGAGCGCACCAAGGCTCATGAGGTTGCCGCTAATGCCTGCGCGAATCATCCCCATGCTGGTCATCAGCATGGAAAGCGGGATGACAAGCGCAGTAATCAGCGCAGCACGGAAGTTACCGAGCAGCAAAAACAGAATCACGATGACGAGCAACGCGCCTTCGGTGAGGTTGGTTTGCACTGTGCCGATGGTGCGATCCACCAGCTTGGTACGGTTCAGCACCGTTTTGGCGTGGATACCTTCGGGCAGCGATTTGTTAATCTCAGTGATTTTTTCATCCACCGCTTGCGACACGGTGCGGCTATTCTCGCCAATCAGCATCAATGCCGTGCCAACGACCACCTCGTTACCATTCTCCGAGGCAGAACCTGTGCGGAGTTCCTTACCGATGCCAACGGTGGCGATGTCTTTAAGATAAATCGTCACGCCGCCACGGTTCGCCACCACGATATTGCCAATTTGCTCGGCATTTTCGATACGACCATCCGCACGCACCACATAGGCTTCGCCACTGCGCTCAATGTAACCCGCGCCAATGCTGGTATTGTTGCGCTCCAGCACATTCACCACATCCGAAAAACTAAGGCCAAGTGCCACCAGCTTTTCGGGGTTGGGCTGCACATGGTATTGCTTCACATAGCCGCCAATAGCATCGACACCTGCCACGCCCTTCACGCCTTTTAGCTGCGGGCGGATAATCCAGTCCTGCACCGTGCGAAGGTAAGAAGCCTGTTCGATATTGGTTGTTAGTCTTTGGCCTTCGGGCGTGAGGTAACTGCCATCCGTTTGCCAGCCTGCCTTGCCATCCTTGATTTCCGCACCTTTGCCTTGCGGGTGTTCATATTCCACCGTCCACATATAAATCTCGCCAAGGCCAGTCGAGATTGCGCCCATTTTGGGGTCAACGCCTTCGGGCAGGCTTTCTTTGGCTTCGGCAATGCGTTCATTCACTTGAGCGCGTGCGAAATAAATATCCACGTCATCACGAAATACAGCCGTGACCTGAGAGAATCCGTTGCGCGAAATCGAGCGGGTATATTCAAGACCAGGAATCCCCGCTAGTGCGGTTTCCACAGGAAATGTGACCTGCTTTTCCACCTCCATCGGCGAGAATGCCGTGGCCGAAGTGTTAATCTGCACCTGATTATTGGTGATGTCTGGCACGGCATCAATCGGCAGATTTTTAAGCGAGTACAACCCAAACACTGCCACCGCCATGGTGAGCAGCGCGATCAGGTATCGGTGATGGAGGGAAAACCCTAAAATACGTTCAATCATGGCAAAGCCCCTTAGATTCTAGTGTTCATGTTCCGCACCGGCTTTGCCGATGTCGGCTTTCACCACGAAGCTGTTTTTAGCGACATAGCGTTGCCCTGCGTTCAGGCCGCTTTTTATTTCCGTCCACTGCGAATCACTCATGCCCGTTTCAACGGGCTGGGCTTTGTAAGTGCCGCCATCACTAGCCACGAACACCACCGTATTGCCTTCCATACGCTGGATGGCTTCGGTTTTGACAGCAAGTGGGGCGTCCTTCTCCGACAACACCACATCGGCGCGGATGTTCATGCCCGAACGCCAGTGATTATCGGCGTTCTCGATCACCGCACGCGCTACTACCGTCTGGCTGGAGGCTTCAGCGGTAGGCAACACCAGCGCAATCGTAGAGTACGTATTGATGTCATCATCAAGGCACTGGATGCGAACTTTCTGCCCAGCTTTCAGCTTCTCACCATCTTTCGAGAAGATAAAAAGTTCTGCCCATAGCTTGCCCAAATCGGCCACCACGAACAGCGGGGTATCCGCCGCCAGTTCGCCCACATTGGCGTTGCGATTGATAATCGTACCAGCCACAGGCGATTTTACGGCATAGACTTGGAGGCTATCGTTGCTCTCTACCTTCGCCAGCGTGTCACCAGCTTTTACCACCTCACCAGGCTCTTTCACCACACTGCGAATCACTCCAGGGAAGCGTGCCTTAACTTGTGCGGTGGTGTTCTGGTTCAAGGTCACGCGGCCACTGACGCTCACGGTTTCCTGCACCATCCCGCTACCGACTTCGAGAATCTCAATATTCAGGTTCTTGACGGCGTTATCGCTGATTTTGCTTTCTTCTCCGTGACCACCTTCTTCGCCGCCATGTCCATGCTCATCGGCTTCACCGTGTTTGTCCTCAGCAGGTTTGGCTTCTGCATGATCGTGACCATGTTCATCGCCATGCGCGTGTTCATCTTTATCACCATGCCCGTGTTCGCCGCCTTCGGCATGGTCATCTTTATGCTCGTCGCCGTGGCCATGTTCGTCCTTGTCGGCGTGGGCGTGATTTTCCGCTGCGGGTTTTTTCCCCGAACCGCCTAGCGTGACATACGCACCCCCCGCGATTGCCAACAGCAGAATTAAAATAACAAAATTGCGCTTATTCATGGTTTTCTCCTGATTTTTGTAATTGGCTCAAGCGCGTCGCAGTCAGTCGCTCGACTTGTGCCTTGGCCGTGTGGAATTCGCGTATCGCTTCGATCTGTTGCTGCTTCACCCCAAACAGGCTGCGCTGCGCGTCCAGCACTTCAAGGTAGGGGAAGCGTCCCAAGCCATAGCCCTCACGCGCCAGTCGGAAGGCTTTATCAGCAGAGGGCAGGATTTCAGTTTTAAGCGTTTGCGCCTGCACATAAGCATTTTCCATACGCTCATGCGCCTGCGTTAGCTCCGCGCTGGCATTGAGTGCCATCTGACGATTATCCATTTCGGTGCGGCTAACCTCGTGGCGTGCCTTTTCGATATTGCCGCGATTTGCGTTGAATACAGGTATAGGCAACGATACGCCCACCACAAACGCCTGATCGCCACTATCGCGGAAGTCGCGCACGCCGACACTTAAACGCGGGTCAGGAATAGCGTTAGCCTGTTCTAAATCCAGCCGCGCCTTGGATTGCTCAAGGCTGCTATTCAGCTTCACTAAATCAGGATTGGCTTTGAGTTTTTCCTCTAACGCCGCCAGTTCTGGCTTGGTGATGGCGTAAAAAGCAGTGCTATCAAGCGCGAGAGTAAAGCGGTCTTCTCCCATCAGTGCTGCAAGTTTTTTGCGAGAAATATCACGTTCACGGTTAGCTTTATCCAGCGCGATACTGGCGGTGGAGCGTTCCACCTCAGCACGGCTTTTCTGAATCAGCGGAGCGGCGGCAGCACCCACACGCACGCTCACCGATTTAAGTACATCGACCGCTAGTTCTTTTTGCTCAGTGGCGAGTCGCACATTTTCTTCCGCTGCCACTGCTTCGGCATAGGCAGTCGTGACATCACGGATGACATCAAGCATGGCAGCTTGCTCATCGAGCGAGGCGATCTCCAGCCCTTTACCAGCGATATTCTCCCGCGCTGAAATCTTGCCGCCAATAGTGATTTCCTGAGTGACTCCATACGTTACTTCCGCCGAATCAAAACCCTTATATGCGCCTTTGCCAGCGACATTCTCGGCCTCAACACCCACTTCAGGGTTCACCCATGCGTTCGACTGACGAAGCTCGCCTTTGGCAGCGGCAACACCACTGTTAAACGCTTTCAATCGCGGCGATCCGCCAAGTGCTTTGGCAATCGCATCATCCAGCGTGAAGCCGTTGAATTTTACTGCCTCTACAGCCATTGCAGGAGGCTTGCTATCGGGCTCAGGCTTCGCTGCGTCTTGCGCGAATACAGGCTGGCTAGTCAGTATGGTGGCGCACAGCAGCCACAGTAATTTTTTCTGATACATGGATTCTCACCGCTTAATTCCTTGAACAAATAGAATAGGACGTGCGGCATTGGAGCACCTGAACAGGCACTCGTTCAGGCGCAAGCCTGTCTTATGGAATTAAGCGTGGGAGGGTGGCTTGAGTGGTGGTCCAACCACTACGGATGTCGTGGCATCCTGCTCAAGAACGAAAATCGTGCGACTGGAAACCTTCATCGGTTCAGCCACGGCCAGATTAGGGATAGAGGAAACGTGAGGGCAGCAGCAATGATGTCCAGCACTTGCCGTTTTATCGTTGTCCTGCTGCTTTTCGCTTTTCGCTTGCTTCTTTGTCTGCTCAGACATCTGACAGTTATCGCCTTCACAGTTCATGCCAGCTGCGTGCGCAAGTGGCGCAATAAGCAGCGAAAAAGCAACAAAGAGTGAAAGAATAACTTTTTTCATGCCTCACACAATATCCGAATCTGGTTAAGTTTCAACTAACATGTTCGAACATATTCGATTATCGTAAGAATATCTTTTCTTTGTGTGTCGCATGTGACTCAGGTAGGGCTTGCATAGGGCTACAGGTAGGACTCAGGCGGTAATATCCGCGCCCGTCGCCTGCGATCAATTCCTTCCAGTTTTGCTGATGACGGAACGCATCGCGCATCACCATAGAAGTTGATCCCGCTTTGGCGAGTAGTGTCTTGCCATGCACCCACGGATTATCGGTATTGGAGGCGGCGAGCAGCTGGCGGATGATAGCAGCCTGAATGTCACCGAAGTTGAAACGATAGCCATTTAAGGCTACCACGCGGCAATCGTTCTGCTGGCTGAAAGGCTTGTGAACTGTGGATGACGAGGTGGTTTTGATTTTGTGTACACTAATTATCTTGCACGGGTTCTGCGCGGCCAAATTATGCAGTTTTTCGAATTGCCGCAGATCCTCGTGAAGTATCACTAAATCACTGACGCAAAGCTCCACTTTGTCCAAATGCTCGACAATCATGTGGTAGCAATTTTCTTCGCGGGTGGGGAATTTTCGCCGCCCGACGCTACCACGCGAGAACAGGATTCGGCAGGATTCTGGCGCAACACAGACGTATCCTTCAAGCGGATGCGGTGCGGATCGACGGGCTTCATCAGGGGAATATTCTGTCACCGTGTAAGCGTAGGTGGGTTGAAGCCAAGCGGAGGCAATAAGTTTTCCCGTGGCGATTGCATGTTGCACTTCTTCCAAAGTGACTGCCCATCGCCGCGTTAAATGCTCCAGTGAATAATACTCCCTCTCAGGAAATGGCATGGCAGCCCCCCGATTTTGCTTGCTAATCTTAGTTTTTTATGCCTCTTGAATTGTGTACAGTATTTTGCTATGAAGCGTCAATAGCATTAACAACCTACGGGGGAACTCTCAGTGTCAACTACACCGCACGGCGGTAAACGCAAAGGCGCAGGAAGGCCAAAAGGCCAAGGACGCTTTGGGGAAACGACAAAACCCGTTCGCATTCCACTGAGCCTGTTAGGGGATGTGTGTAGGTATGTGGAAAACAAGGGATACAAAGTCCCGATGTATTCGTCGCGCATTCCCGCTGGGATTCCCACTCCGCTCGAAGACCATGTGGACGATACGATTGATCTCAACGAGCTGATGGTGAAAGACCCAGATTCCACCTACTTGGTGCGCGTATCGGGTGATTCAATGGTGGATGCAGGCATCAAAGAAGATGACGTGCTGGTGGTGGATACCGCCAAGCTGCCAGAGCATAAAGACATCGTGATCGTATCGCTCAATGGTGAACTCACCGTGAAACGTCTGTTCCGTCAAAACGGCCACATCATGCTGGTGCCTGAAAATCCCAACTATGACCCGATTCTCATCAAAGAAGGTGAAGAACTCAAGGTGCATGGTGTGGTGACGTTTATCATCCATCCCGCTTCTTAAAATCAAAAGCCCTATACTTGCCCTAGACAAGCCCGAGGCATGTCTGAGGCTTGCACTGGGCTCGCCCTAGATTAGCCCGAGGCTTTCAAGCCCTACCCAAGCCCTCAATGACACCTAGCCGAGCCTGACGCCAGCCCTAGCAGTCGTCAGTCAGGTTGCCGTTCGAACAGTTCGAACAAACGAGCCGTTCTTAATCAACGGAGGCAACCATGACTAATCCCAAAGAAAAAATGACACTCGATGAGATGCGGAAAACACCCATCCGCACCCTCATGAAAATGGACATGAAGGTTCTGAAGAAGCTGCTGGCACAAGCAGAAAAGGAACTGGCGAAGGCTGAAAAGCAGCAGGTTAAAGGCACCATTTTCAGCGCAAAACTGGCCAAGGACTGGGTTCAGGGCGCGATCAATTTCAAGCTGCGTGAAGAAGGCAAGCGTCGTGACAGACGCTCGTAGGCACGCACATGACATCAATCGAATGGTACAGGGTTTATCACGGTATGCCTGAGGACGCAAAACTCAAGGTAGTCGCAAAGCGTTGCGGCCACCTGATGACGCATGTGGTGACAGTATGGCTTTGCGTACTGGATGCCGCCTCTCGTCACAAAACACGGGGTACGGTGCAGGTGGATTCCGAGCAGATTGCGGTGGTGCAAGACATCCCGCAAAAGACTGTCGAGGACATCCTCCGCACCTTTTACGAAAAGGGCATGATTGACCAGAAACATCGGCTTACGGGCTGGGATAAGCGTCAGTATGCCACCGATTCAGAGCGTTCTAAAAGGTATCGAGATGGCAAGAAGGATGCACCTGATTCAAATGATAGTGCGTCACACACCGTCACGCCGCGTCACGATGCGTCACGCAGCGTTACGGAGAAACACGCAAAATCACAAAAAAACAGCAAATCCGACCCAGATACAGAGAGCAGAGTACAGATTGCAGATGCAGAGAACAGATCAGCAGATAGCAGACCAGATTCAGACGCAGAGGCAAATTCAGAAAAAAAGAAAACAAATTCAGATAAAAAAATAAGAGAGAGAGCAGAAAAGAGAGAGTCCGAGAGGGAAAAACAGACAAGCTGTGGAAAACAGATTTTAGAGCAGATGCTCGACATCTGGAACGCAGAAGTGCAGAGCAAGCTGACCCCAGATCAGAAGGCAAAGCTCACACCCAAACGCCAGGATAAGATGGCACAGCGGTGGTTGGATGATTTCCAGCAGGACATGCGTGCATGGAAGCACTACTGCGAGATCATCGGGACTTCGGAGTTTTGCCTTGGCAAGATTGCAGGCAAAGGCTGGACGATTGACCTGTCATGGGCAGTGGAATCTTCCGACCATGTGGCAAAAATCTTGGAGGGTGGTTTCTCGGGGGGCAATCATCCACCCAAAGCACCTGCCTGCGACGTACCTGCTTTGCAAGAGGCGTGGGATCGCGTGCTGGAGGCTTTCCAAAAGAAGCATGGCAAGGCATCTGGCCGCAGCTGGCTTTCATCCACACGCATCATCCGCATTCTGAAATACGGCGACGGCGCGGTGGTCACCATGCGCTGCCCAAGCAAGTTCATTCAGGAATGGCTCATCACGCACTATCTGGCCGACCTCACGCGCTGGTTTGCAGAAGCAACCAAGCATGACACGCCAGTGACGCGCCTCGAATTGATTGTGGAGGCCAGCGCATGAAACCGACCCTCAAAAACTACACGCTTGTGGAAATTGCTGATCGCTTTGAGGAAGCAGCCTACACGCTGCGCCGTCTGCCTTCAGTCCGAATGAAAGGCTATTTCAGCACCTGGCCGCCGATTGTCCGCACGGTAATGGAAAACTTGCAGGCAGAAGTCGAGCCGATGCGCCTGGGACCACCTTCCGCTGAATCCATCAGTCGAATGGAGGAAACCATCCAGTGGATTTTCCTGTTGGATCGCGAAGAAGAACGCCGCCTGATTTGGCTCCGCGCCGCGAAAGTGCCGTGGAAACCTATCTGCTGGCGGCTCGGTTGCGGTCGCACCACGGCCTATCACATGTGGCGCACTGCGCTTTTGCAGATTGCTTTCCGCCTGAACACCTCACGAAACGGGGGGCGAAATGTTCGAACAAAAAAAGACTAAACACGTTGAACAGAATTCGCTATGTTTAGGGAGAAAATCGCGAGAGGTGCGTACACGTTACCTTCTCACTTTGCGAAATCTCCCTACGAAGTCGGTGTTGTTTTTCTTCGTGGCATTGCGTTTCCAAACGCTCGCCGCGCAGGAGGTGCTGTCATGACCTCCGAGAAAACATCATACGATAAGCTGGTGGACTTAATCAAAGAACGGCATCCCGAACCCATTAGCGATCAGCAAGCGCACCGCCTGGCGCGTAACCTGATGGGCTATTGCGAATTGGTGATCCGAGTGGCTGCAAAAACACCGCAGGAAGTTCTTGATAACCAGCTGGAATATAGTAATCTTTTGATGCGTAGGCAGAATGCTGACGCGGAGTGTCGAAACTCCAATAGTGAAGGGTGTGCATCAGCCCATGATTGATGTATCTTCGACCTCTATCGCTATGGTCGGGGAGATGGTGGCGTATGTCCAGAGCTTCGGCTTAAAGGCTACCATAATCGTTTCACTACGGTTTTCGAACTCCCCGATCACCAGATTGTCTCCGCATTACAGTCGGGAGACGTTCTGGTGAGAGGAAGAAAACAGAAATTAGAGGTTAAAGAAGCGGCGCGGGTTTCAAAAGCCATTATCCTGGTGCGCGTATCTTCGAAAGACCAAGAGGACGGCCACTCGCTTGATGCACAACGTGAACGCCTGATCCGCTACTGCGCCAGACACAATTTTGACATCCTTGAGATTTTCACCATCACCGAATCTTCGACACGCGGTGATCGTAGAAAGTTCATGGAAATGATTGAGTTTGCCAAGCGGCAAAAAGGCACGATTGCAATTGTCGCTGATGCTGTTGACCGCGTGCAGCGCAGCTTCAAAGATTCGGTGTATCTCGATGATCTCGTTCGCAGGGATAAAATCGAGTTGCACTTCTACCGCGAGAATATGATTATCGGGCGCGAAGCTAGTGCATCGGATCACATGCGCTGGGACTTCTGCGTGCTTGGTGCAAAAAGCTATGTCATGCAGCTTTCGGAAAACGTAAAGCGCAGCATCGACTACAAGATTAAAAAAGGCGAATGGTACGGACCCGCGCCGCTTGGTTACTTGAACCAACGCGATGAACGCGGCAACAGCGTGATTGTGACTGATCCAGTTCGCGCCCCGCTGGTCATGAGATTATTCACTGATTATGCTTCGGGAGCTTTCACCCTCGGCGACATGCAACGCCGCTGCAAAGAGTGGGGATTGCGGAGCAAGGTTGGTGGCGAATTGCACAAATCGACATTGTATCGCATGGTGCAGAATCCTTTTTATTACGGCGAAATGCTGATAAAAGGTGAGATCATGCAGCATTGTCACGAACCATTGATTTCAAAATCCGTGTGGGATGATTGTCAGGCCGTATTGCAAGGCTGGGACAAAAAGCCATTCCATTATGGCGGCAAAGAATTTCTGTTCCGCGGATTGCTTACCTGTGGTGTCACGGGCAGAGTGATTTCCTCGGACACCAAAAAGAAAAACTACAAGAACGGCACGACAGCAGAGTTTACCTATCTGGTTACCTGGAAGCCTGACGATCCGAAGAAAAAGATGTGGGTGCGCGAGGATAGTATTGCCGCGCAGGTCGAAGATGCTCTTGAGCGCATCTCGATCAAAGACCCAGAGTTGATGACTGCGGCACTCGCAGCTGTGAAGGATGCGAACAAGGCAAAGCAGGAATCTCACAACCGTGAGGTCGGCGCACTGAAGAAGGAACATACCGACCTTCAGGTGCGACTGGATCGGTTAGTGGATTTGCTGGCCGAGGGGGTATTGCCGCCAGATGATTATCGAGCCAAGCGGGAGCAATATAAATCCCGTCAGGTGGAATTGGTGAACCTGATTCATGCGTATGACGATGCAGACAACGTATTCGGCAGCACGATGGAAAAACTGATGAAAGTGGCTATGGGAGCGCATAAGGCGTTCATGAGTTCGAACCTAGAGGAAAAACGCGAATTGCTGAATTTCGTGTTTTCGAACCTAACGCTCAAAGGGGAAACCCTTTGTTATTCCTATAACTTTCCATTCGACAGGTTCCAAAATATGGACGACTGTTTCAAATGGCGGAGGGGATGAGATTCGAACTCACGATACGGATGAAACCGTATAACAGATTAGCAATCTGCCGCCTTCAGCCTCTCGGCCACCCCTCCGCAGGGGAAAATGTCTGCAAAAGCAGGGGCGCACCATAACAAGAGATATTCAGAAGCTCAATAGATTTTTCACATTCTTGGAATATTTATTCCCCCTGCAGTTAATCGCTGTCCCTAAAAAAACAGCCCCTCTTCCCTAACCGCTATACTGTAGCAATATCAGGCGCACTCGCATTTTTCATCCCGATCACATGATAGCCACAATCGACATGAAGCAACTCACCCGTTGTACCGCTACCAAGCTCAGACAATAAAAACAACGCCGCACCACCAACCTCATCAATCGTTACATTGCGCTTAAGCGGTGCATTATACTCGTTCCATTTAAGGATATAACGGAAATCGCCGATCCCTGAAGCAGCCAAGGTTTTGATAGGCCCTGCCGAAATCGCATTCACACGAATCCCATACTCACCCAGATCTGCCGCCAAATAACGTACACTCGCTTCCAGTGCTGCCTTTGCCACGCCCATTACGTTATAATGCGGCATCACACGCTCTGCACCAAGATAACTCAGCGTCATTAAACTACCACCCTCTTTCATCAAAGGGTAGGCACGTTTGCACACGGCAGTAAAAGAATAGCAGGAAATATCGAGGGAATTCAGAAAGTTTTGACGTGATGTATCAACGTACTTGCCCGTAAGCTCATCTTTGTCAGAATAAGCGATCGCATGCACAACGAAATCAAGCGAACCCCACTCTTTTTCTAAAACATCAAACGTGGCATCAACGCTGTCCATATTGGTCACATCACACGGTAAAATAATGCTTGAACCAATCGATTGCGCCAACGGACGCACTCGCTTTTCAAGGGCTTCCCCTTGATACGTGAACGCCACCTCTGCGCCTTGCGCAGCGAGATGACGGGTAATCCCCCATGCAATTGAACGATCATTCGCCACGCCCATCACCAGACCGCGACGCCCTTTCATCAATGTCCCTACTGGAACTCCTGCGAGAGGATTCTCCGCCATAACTCACCCTTTTTTTATTTTCGTTTATGTATAACTAAACTTCACCCAATCGCACTATTGGATAATTTTCCAAGAGCCATCAGGCTGGCGGCACGCTGTCCCCACACCTTCTTCACTGCGACCACCTACATTAATGGTTTGAGTATACTCGCGGCAATACTGTCCTGAAGCAGTTTTGTAATAATTATTAGGAGTAATTGTGCCAGAGTGACCCGTCTCAGGATTGCTCCACGGCAAAGCTTGACCTGGAGGTGCAGACTCCAACGCACGTTGTGACGTTTGCTCATGCATACTTAGATCTGCCTTATCAAGTGACTCCCCGATCGACGCACCGAGTCCAGCACCAAGTAACGTACCAGCAGCGATCGCCACTGTCTTACCAGTTCCTTTGCCTATCGTACGGCCCAACATCGCGCCACCGACAGCACCCGCAACAGCACCCGCATTACGCTTATTAAAAATCGGATCAACTCCGCCATTTTGTGACCCAGAATACATGCCGCCCTGTTCGGTGCAGGCCGCCAACAAAGCTGAAAGGGTTACAGCTACAATCACTCGCTTCATCATATTCATTCTCTCCAAAAAAATTGTTTGCTGATGTTACTTCCACCCAAGCATAAACGCAAGAGCTTTGCACATCTGCACCTTATACGGAACAATCGCGTGATGTACTGCGTTACTTAAAAACAATCAAGTAAGAAAATACATATGCAGCATGGCATGAAAATGGCATAATATACGCAGATAATGCGTTACGCAGACTATAATACAACAGTATATAGTATTTTTATGGGTATTCACGCTTATCTGTTGATGTGTTTCCTAGAAACTACTACATCACATAGATTAGGTGTTATGTGCGACAAAAATTTTGGTGAGTACGGATTGACGTGAGGAAGTTTTGCAAACGCTTATCATGGGTGCTGACATGTCTTGCTATGGCATGGATGTTTGCTGCGCCTCATGACGCCATGGCAACACGTACCAATCCCAAAAAAACAGCCTCTTCTGCAATGGCAATCTCCCTTGCAACAGAGTTTTCCGGTGACCGCACGCGCATCACCGTCAAGGGCAAAGGCAATCCGCATTTTCGTACAACAGCAAAGGACAATCAACTCACCCTCACCTTTGACAAGGCCATCGAGCCTGATATCGCTACAATCAAACAGTCTCTTGCGCCTTATGTCACTGATGCCACTTTAAGCAAAGACAAAAAACGCCTAACCCTGACAACAGACAAAGAATATGCTAATCGTTCCTTTATCTCTGAAGATGGTAGCGGGATTGATGTCATGGGCATCGACCCCACGCGTCATACTTCCCAAACAGCCACGCCGACTGTGGAAGCAAAAACAACCACAGCAACCGCACCAGAGAATATTACTACTCATCCAAAAGAAGACGCTGCAACCCAAAATGCTACCAAGACAGGAGAGACAACAACAGCCTCCCCTACCACTAGCATAGCCACAGCGCAAGACGCCCCCGTCTCCACCAAACCGCAAACACCCGAAGAGATCGCTGCCGCCGCGACTAAAAAGAAAGATATGCAACAGATCACTTCCGCAGTGTTCAATGATGCACTCAAGGCACTCCGAAAAGGGGATATGCTTGTACAGATCAAAAAAGGTGGCGGCGGCGCAGAATTTCACTTTCCATGGGGTGAACGTACAGCGGCAGCGGCTTATATGCGTGGCAAAAACCTCTGGATCATCTTCAACAAACCAACTGATCTTCACATCAACGTTCTTAAAACCATTCTTCCGACATTTATTGATGAGATTGAGCAAGTGAATGTTGAAGGTCACACCGTCTTAAGACTACATTCTAAACTGGATATGAGTGCAAGCGTTCGCCGCGAACGAGACAGCCATACATGGGTCGTCACCATGACGAGGCGCGGACGTATCCCTGCCACTTCGATCGTTACCAAAGTAGCTGGCGGCGATGGTGGTCTTCGCCCTAACCTACAGGTGGATATGCTGCAAGCGGCAGAAGCTGTCCGTATTCCAGATACGGTCGTGGGTGATAATTTGATCGTCGTGCCAGACTATGAACCAAGTGAAGGTCTCTTTCCTGCACGCAAATTCGTTGATTTTAACTTACTCCGTACGGCTCAGGGACTCGCAATCGAACCTTATAACGACAAACTACGCCTGACCAAAACACGCTCAGGACTCAAAATTGGCGCAGATAAAGCTGTATTGACCTTTACTCCTAAACTGCCCGAAGTTGCACTACAAAGCTTCAATAACTCTGAGCAAAATACTTATACTTTTTTCCCTTATGAACGTTGGCACTACCCGTCTCAAGCAGAATACACCGCCGCACGTAACCGTATCACAAGTGATCTTGTACAAGCCACAGACCAAGACACCTTAAAATACCGTTCGCAACTCGCGGGGCTTCTACTTGGTAATGGCTATTACCTCGAAGCCTTAGGCATGCTGGACATGGTTAAATCACTTAACCCTACTTACTATAATGATTATCAGCTTGCTGCCTTACATGGTGCAGCAAACTTTATGGCAGGACGTTATGATGATGCACACACTGACTTTAGTGATCCGAGCTTAGAAAACGAAGATGAAATGGATTTTTGGAATCGCAGCACCGAAGTCATGCTTGGTATTTCTAACCGCGTACTCGATTACATGGATTTTCATGAATATTACGGCAAACTCTACCCCCCACCCATGCGGCGCAAACTTGCCATGCTCGCAGCGGATCAGGCTATCGCCCAGGAACACTACAACGAAGCACGCAAAATTGGCAATGTTTTGTTGAACGAAGCTCCTCAGGGGGCAGACCTTCCTCCTGAAATCAAAGATTATGTTGATTTGATGATGGGACGGATTTATGCCACTACAGGCAAACTCGACAATGCCAAAGAATTACTTGAAGGCGTAGCATCACGCACCAAGAACAATTATTACCGCGCTAATGCGGTATATGCTCTCACACTAGCACAATACGGCGCAGGGGCTATTTCTGCCGCAGACCTCATCAAAAAACTTGAACCTTTACGCATCATCTGGCGCGGTGATGCCTTAGAGGTTGCCATTCTCAATTTACTTGGAGACACTTACGCACAAGAAAAAGACTATCTTCAGGCAATGCGCGCTTGGAAAGAATTGATCCGTCAATATCCTAATGCCCCTGACGCCATCAATATTGCACAAAAAATGGCACAGACCTTCACGTTATTATTTAACGATGGTGAGGCAGACCGCATGAAACCATTGCAAGCACTCGCCCTCTACTACGAATTCCGAGACTTGACGCCTATCGGCAAAGATGGAGATAAAATGATTCAGAACTTAGCAGATAGGCTGGCAATGGTCGATTTGCTTGACCGCTCCGCAGCCCTGCTTGCCCATCAAGTCAAATACCGCTTAGAAAAAGAAGAACGCAGCCGCGTAGGGGCGCGCCTTGCTCTGCTCTTCCTCTTCAACAAAGAACCCCAAAAGGCTCTCGAAGCCTTGCAACTGACCGGCTATGGCAATAATCCAGAAAATTTACAATTACAACGAGCCCACCTCACCGCGGAATCCTACCATCAACTAGGTGACACAGCGACTGCCCTCAAGGTCATTGATGGGGATTTCTCTGATGAAGCTAAAGCGATCAGGCTGGATATCTATTGGGATAACAAAGACTGGAAGAATGTTGCCAAAGCGGCGGAGAACATCCTTTCCAAACGCCCAGACCTGACCGCTGAACTAACCCCGCACGAAGCACAAACACTCTTGCGCCTCGCTGTATCTTATACCTTCATGGACGATTCGGCACAGCTAAAATATTTGCGTGATTACTTTACTCCATTACTTGGCAAAAGCCCGCTCAAAGAAAGCTTTGATTTCATTACCAATGATACAGGACCTATCACCCATAACAATCTGTCGCAACTTTCAACCGATCTTGGACAAATGAAATTCTTCCTTGAAAAATATCGCAAACAAGTTCACGAAACAGGGTTGAGTAAAACAGTCAAGTAAGTTATCAATCAAGCAAACACCTTATATGATGGTTGATGGTATGATTGAACGCGCAATAGAAAAACTACTCTTTCAAGGCCGCTGGCTCATGGCTCCTATGTATGTAGGACTCATTTTTGCACTTATATTGCTGCTCATCACCTTTGCGCGCGAACTCTATCATCTGGTCATCACCAGTCTGATCACGCAACCAGACCAAGCTGTACTCGGTGTACTCTCATTGATCGACCTTTCACTCGCGGGCAATCTTGTACTGATTGTTATCTACTCAGGCTATGAAAATTTTGTTTCCAAAATGGATACCGAAAACCATCCTGATCACCCAGAATGGAAAAGTAGCGTCGATTTTGCCACGCTAAAACTTAAGCTTGTTGCTTCCATCGTTGCTATTTCTGGAATTCATCTACTCAAAATCTTTATGGATATCGAAAAATACGATAGCACACATATTCGCTGGATGGTCATCATCCACATCGTCTTTGTCATCTCAGGCGTTCTCCTCGCTCTGACTGACCGGATTGCCGCAGACACCAAGCTTACGAAGAAAAAGGGTTAGCTAACAGCACCTTCTTATATCACCCTTGCCGCCAAAGCGTGCGTCTTGACGCTCACGAAAGAATGCTTCATAGGTCATTGGTTCTTGTTCAGGATGATGTACACGGACATGCGCGACGTAGTGTTCATAATCGGGAATGCCGATCATCAAGCGCAGCGTGTCACGCACGCGCCGTGCAAAAATGCGCATTGTTTTACGCATGTGCATGAGCAACATCTCCTACCACCTCATGTGTGGTTGGCACTTCCGACTTAAGCGCAACACGGATGGTTTTCACCGCAGCACTCATCACCACCAATGCCACTGACACAAATAAAACGATCATAAACGCATCAATATAGTCATTAAAGATGACACGCTGCATTTCATCCATCGTTTTTGCTGGTGCAAGCACCTCGCCGCGTGCGACCGCATCTTTAAACTTCGCCGCATGCGCAAGGAAGCTGATCCGTGGATCTGGATGGAATAATTTTTCTGCACTGGCGGTAAAAGTACATAACAACACCCACGCCGCAGGAAACATCGTCACCCACGCCACTTTGTGACGTTTCATTTTGAACAAAACAGTCGTCGCAAATACAAGTGCCATCCCCGCAAGCATTTGATTAGATATCCCAAAAAGCGGCCACAATGTGTTGATACCGCCGAGTGGATCAATCACCCCTTGATAAAGGAAATACCCCCACGCACTCACACATAACGCTGCCGTAATCATATTGGTTGGCAGATAATCCGTACGCTTCATCGGCGCGTAGACTGAACCAATCAAATCATGCAACATAAACCGCGTTACCCGTGTACCTGAGTCAATGGTCGTCAAAATAAACAATGCCTCAAACAAAATTGCAAAATGATACCAAAACGCCATCATCCCTTCGCCTGTAAATACTGAAGAAAGAATCTTTGCCATCCCAACCGCTAAGGTCGGCGCGCCGCCTGCGCGTGACAAAATCGAATGTTCACCAACTTCTTTTGCGGTTTGCGTTAACATTTCAGGCGTCACGACAAAGCCCCAAGATGAAATCGTAGTTGCAGCGGATTCAACCGTCGTACCAATCACGCTCGCGGGTGAATTCATTGCAAAATATTCACCAGGCTCAAGCGCAGTCGCCGCAATCATCGCCATCACAGCAACAAAGGATTCCATCAACATCGCACCGTAGCCAATAAAACGCGCTTGTTTCTCATTTTCCAACATCTTAGGTGTTGTACCAGAAGCAATCAACGAGTGAAAACCAGACACCGCACCACATGCAATCGTGATAAACAAAAACGGGAATATCGACCCCGCAAACACAGGTCCAGTACCATCAATAAACTGGGTAATCGCAGGCATTTTAAACGTTGGCTGCACCCAGACAATCCCCAGTGCCAAGCCGACAATCGTCCCAATTTTCAGGAAAGTCGCCAGATAATCACGCGGTGCAAGCAGCAGCCACACAGGCATAATCGACGAGAAAAACCCATAACCCATAATCATGAGTGCGAGCTGCGTACCTTCAAAATGGAAATACTGTGCAAGTTCTGGAGTCTCAGCAACCTTACCACCAGCATAAATCGAAAGCAGCAATAACCCAAAGCCAACCACCGATATTTCGCCAACTTTTCCTACGCGAATATAACGCAAATACAACCCCATAAACAGCGCAATTGGAACAGTGGCCATCACGGTAAACGTCCCCCACGCGCTCTCAGCGAGGGCTTTTACCACCACCAAAGCCAGCACTGCGACCAGCACCACAATAATCATCAAAATCCCGAATAACGCTACCGTACCAGCAGTTTTTCCGAGTTCGGATTTCATCATATCCCCCAGCGACTTCGCATCGCGGCGACTCGAAAACGTCAAAATACAAAAATCCTGCACCGCCCCAGCAAACACCACGCCAGCCAATAACCACAACGTTCCCGGTAAATATCCCATCTGCGCAGCAAGTACAGGCCCGACCAACGGCCCTGCTCCCGCAATCGCTGCAAAATGATGCCCGAACAACACATATTTATTAGTAGGTACATAATCCAACCCATCATTATGACGTGTTGCAGGTGTCACACGCGAACCATCCAACCCAAGCACCTTTTCTGCAACAAACAAGCCGTAATAACGATAACCAATCAAATAGACACAGACGGATGCAACCACAAGCCATATTGCATTGACCGATTCCCCGCGCTCCAACGCAATCACACTCAAGGATGCTGCTCCAAGTATCGCCACCAAAACCCAAATCACATGCTTCATAGGACACGCCTTCATTCGTAGTATTTCACAAAACGGCGTGCAGATTACTTGGGACGGCAGGAGAAATCAACCCAAGAAGTAAAGAAATATCAAGTGTTTATGTTGCGGCGCAATATGGAGATTTAGAGTTTTGGAGATTTGGAGGCTTGGAAATCTAGAGTTCTAAATTGCTAAAACTCCAAATCTCTCATTTTCCACTTGACCTACACCCTCTAGCGCGTTAAAAAGCTGCCTCTTTTGAAATTTGTATTACATAAGGTAGTATCATGTCTAGACGTTGTGAATTAACGGGTGTTGGTGTTCAATCAGGCAATAATGTGTCTCACTCCAATCGCAGAACCCGCCGTCGTTTCTTGCCGAACGTCAGTGACGTTGCGCTTAAAAGCGATGCGCTTGGCAGCAACATTCCGCTACGCATAACTTCTGCGACCCTTCGCAGTGTAGAACATAATGGTGGTCTCGATGGCTTCTTGGTTACCGCGAAAGCGCATAACCTTACTGAACTCGGTCAAAAACTCCGCCGCAAAATCAAAAAAGCACTGGCTGCTAAAGAAGCTGCGTAGTTTGTCATTCTCCGAGTTTTTGTAAAAAACCATAGCGGAATCCATACTTGAATAATTTTTAAAAAGCCTGCGTTTTTTAACGCAGGCTTTTTTATGTGCGCAAACTTCATCAAATTGTCACACACAAACGATGAAAATAGTTTAGGATGTAGGGTGTAATAACTTTTAAAGTTTATATTCAAACGCATGCATCCCGACCAACACTCAGCCTCCGTACCATCAACGTCTAGCATCAATAGTGCTAGCTGGAGATCTGACGCTGCACTACGTAACGCTTTATCACATGAACTCGCGGCAACATTCAACGCTAATGACCAGCACAAAATGTCGGGTTTTGCTAGAGATATAGCAGAACACATTGCTAAACACACACCGTCTAATATTTTACTAGATAACGACAAGAGAGAATTCCTTGTCAATGCGTTCGGTTCACTCGCGGAAAAAGACCCTGAACATATTAAAACTGTTTTTGCGGCAGTAGAATCTGATGCTACAAAAACTATTCCAAACTTGATCTCACAAGAACAATCTGAATATGAACAAATTATTGTACGCGGCAACCAAATTCGCCAACTCGAAAAACAGCGACTTCTTGATGCGCGCAACAATTCAGGTTCATGGACAAGTGCCATTACAAATTTAGGACAAAATTGGAAAAATGCGGATAGCGAGACCAAAATGTCTGCGGGCATCAATTTTCTCATTGCGGGTCTATCCGCTTTTTCTGCTTATTCACAAGCCCAACATGTCAAACAGCATCACATCACGGTTAATCCCGAAGATGGCAGCGCCAAACAAGAAGAAAAAATCAATTGGAATGCAGCTACCTGGACGGCACTTGAGACCGTCTTCGCAGGCGTTTTCACCTATGTCGGCATCAAACAATTACAATCTGGTCGCGGTGGTTTTTGACCGCTCATGACAGATCACATCTCAAACAATCGCACCAACTCATTGGTCATTGTTTCTCCAAGCTTGGACACATCACGTAGCGTGACAGAACGCGAATAATATCGCCCAACATCATGCCCGATACCAATCGCGAGTAGTTCAACCTTTTTCTCGGCTTCCATACGCGCAATGACTTCGCGCAGGTGGCGGTCAAGATAATTAGTTTCATTAGCACTCAACGTCGCATCATCCACCGGCGCACCGTCTGAGATTATCATCAAAATCTTACGTGATTCTGGACGTACCATCAGCCGCCCATGCGCCCATAGCAATGCTTCTCCGTCGATGTTCTCCTTCAAAATGCCGTCTTTGAGCATCAATCCAAGGTTACGCTTCGCCCGCACCAGCGGCACATCTGCCGCCTTATAGATGATATGACGCACATCATTAAGCCGCCCTGCCCCTATGGGTCGCCCCGCTGCCGCCCATGCTTTGGCAGATTTTCCACCCTTCCAATCGACCGTGGTGAAACCTAAAATCTCGACCTTAATCCCTGCGCGCTCCAGCGTGCGCGCCAATATATCGGCTGAAAGCGCAGCAATCGTTATCGGGCGACCACGCATTGATCCCGAATTATCGAGCAGTAACGTCACCACCGTATCACGAAATTCTGTATCTTTTTCAGAGCGGTAAATCAAACGTTGGTCGGGACTCGCAACCAACCGCGCAAGGCGCGATGCATTGATCACCCCATCTTCCAGATCAAACTCCCATTTACGCTGTTGCTTAGAAAGCAACACACGCTGCAAACGCGCTGAAAGCTTAGCAAATGTACCACGCACCGCCGCTAATTTTTCATCCAACTTACCGCGCAACCGTATCAACTCTTCAGGTGATACCAAACTATTCGCCGCCACCACTTCATCAAATTGCGTAGTATAAGCCTTATAACCCAACAAAATTTTTGCACTACCGACAGAATCCACTTGCGGAATCTCGGTCGCTTCAGGCGGAAGCTGGTCAGACATATCTTCACCACCGCCTTCTTCGGGCATGTCCCCTGCGCCCATCGTCAGCAAATGCGAAGCCAGCGAATGCTGCCCATTATCTTCCGCCGCACCATCTCCCCCTGAAGGCGCGCCGCCTTCCTCTAGCGGTGCGTCATCATCTTCTTCCTTGCCCTCAACCGCTCCCGAACCATCCTCACTCGATACGTTCTCACCTGCCTCGTTGCTGGCAGAGCCACTAGAAACATCATGCGACAAGCACTGCAACACCTGCAAACTCATCCGAGCAAACGACGTTTGGTCATCCAATACAGGCTCTAATGCCTTAAGCTGCGCACGCGCCAACACCTCAATCTGTGGCTTCCACACCGCCAATATATCCACCAACGCATCAGGCGCGACCTCACCTGTGACCGACTGGCGCAGCATCACCGCAAGCAACTCTGGCAATGGTGGTCTATCACGCATCGACATCAAACGAAAACCATTCGCCTCACAATAATCATACAGATGACGTGCTAGATTCGCCTTCACACCATCCATATGCCTTGCCCCGACCAACCACACACGCATCGCCTCCAGCGCATCAAACACCGCAGCCGCGTCTTCAGTCTTTGGCCTAAAATAGCGATGCGTTGCATCGTCATGGTAACGCTGTGCCAAAGCCCAGCCATCCACCGCACCACGCAACGCATCCGCGTCATGCGCACCCTGACCCACCACAGCGAGCGACAGGCTGCGTGCTGGCCTCACATCAAACATTTTGACAGGCGCAGAACCTTTCAAACTCACATCCAACCCACCACGCTTCGCCAGTGCGCGCGCGGCGGCACTAAGGATAATGTCGTTGGGTTGCGGATGTTTTGGTGGAAAGAACATAGATGACTGTTTGAATGGGTTCTGTGGCAGCATACGCAAAAACATAGTGGCGGCAATCAGGTTTTTATATTTATCTTGTCATACCAGCGAAAGCTGGTATCCATTCTTGCAACACTTGCACCATGAAACACCCATGAACATCATTGTCACTCCAAAACCTCAAGGACAACCGCATGAAGGTATTTTGCGTTATGGTGAGCTAACGCTCAATTGCGCACTGGGCAAAAACGGGGTGATTTCTGCACAGAATAAACGCGAAGGTGATGGCTGCACGCCGCTTGGGTCGTGGCCACTAAGGCGTATTTTTTATCGCAGCGATAAGATCCCTCACCTTCAAAATGCACTGCCCATCACCTGCGATATGGGATGGTGCGACGCGCCTGAACACCCTGCGTATAACACGCTCGTCACCCTACCCTTTGCTGCCTCGCATGAATTGATGTGGCGCGACAACGATGACTGTTATGATATTGTAATTGAGCTTGGCTATAATGACGCCCCACCCATAGCGGGCAAAGGCAGCGCGATTTTCTTTCACTGCACAGGCGGCAGCCACACCGAAGGCTGCGTGGCGATTGCGAAAGATGCGATGTTAGCGTTGTTGCCTAAGCTTGAGGCTGGGGTGATGATGGAGATACGTAAAGCATAGCAAATCTATCCAGACATTAAAAAAGGAAGGCAAGCCTTCCTTTTAAATACACCTTATGTCTAAACTAAGCCACTGACATGCCTTGCGATGCCTTTGGCACTTCAGTAAATGCCAAATTCACTCTACCAAAATTACCTAAATCACCATTGCTCGTTTCATGAATACCTTTATCTGAAAACATTTTTGTTGAGCCTAAATCAACATTCTTGACAGCAGCTTGCACATCATGCCCCATACTCGGTGCCTTTGCCATCTGAGGTGCTTCTATTTCTGGGGATTTTGCAACAACTGGCGTTGCAGAGGGTGATGGCGTAAACCTCTCTTTGAGTGCATCCATACCATTCTTAGCTTTTTCACCTATTATAGCAAAAGCATTCTCACCAGCCTGCGGATCCCACTTCCCGAGCGCACCTTTTATACTAAGCGTACGATCCAACATCGCCGCAAAGCCACCCATAACTGGCACTTTTTCTAATGATTCTGGAACTACTGGAATCTCATTGTATGCTACATTCATACGACTTCTCCTACTCTTATTTTGTATTTTAGCAAAAGTTAACGGATTTGTGTATGACAGTTTTGTGACAATTTCGTGACATCGCGGCTCGAACGCCTGATGGCAACTTATTTACCGTTGAAACCATCCATGAACGCACTCACCACATCGGTTGCACGTGCGGTAAGCGGCATCTGTTCCAACAATGAACTAGGTAATGCACAGATACGCTTCACATAACACTGAGTAATCAACAGTAATAATGCCATTACTACGAGACTTGCAAGCACTACGGTCGTGATTGCCATATGCGGTGTTACCCCATGCTGTACTAGGATGAAATAACTCGCAACCAACCCTACGACCAACAATGCGCTCACCATGATCGCCAACACCAACAGCAGGCCAACCACGACCACGAGGCTTGGCACAAGCTGACGCATCGCCCGCACACTTCCCACCCGCTGCACCAAACTCAACAATAATAGTATTTTTTCCATAACATTAGCGACGAATCAATGCGCCAAGCAACACACCGATCCCCAGTGCAATCACACTAGAACGCACAGGATTTGCATGAATTTCCTGCGTCACGTGATCACTGACATGCGAAAACTCACCACTCGCCTTATCGACCATCCCCCGTACTTTACAGCCAGCTTGATGCGCCGCCTCATGCAAATCTTCTGTCGCTTCACGTGCAGGGCGTTTCATTGAAGCCACATTATCTTCATTGATAGACTTAGCTGACATAACTATCTCCTTATAAGAATTAATACTAGATGACAGCACTGTACACGAATTCACTAAAAAACGCTTGATGAAAATCAAACGCAAAAATCAAATAACAAATAAATAGGGAAAATGGTGCCTCGAGCCGGATTCGAACCAGCGACACAGGGATTTTCAATCCCTTGCTCTACCAACTGAGCTATCGAGGCACGTTGTCGGTCATTGAGGTGGATGCTTATAAAAGAAACAGATCACGCTTGCAAGCATGTATTACATATTTTCTTGATTATCTTCGTCCAAATCTAAAGCTTGCAGCAACAACGCTTCACCTTCCTCCGATGCAAACACATCCCCATCTTTACCCGCCACCACATACGCGCCTGTAAACCAACGACCTAAATCCACCTCTTTGCAACGCACAGAACAAAAGGGCGCGCATTCAATCGCAACCTCACGCTTACAAACAGGACATAACTTCATAGAGTCTTCACCTAAGCATTACGCATGCTACGCAGGAAAATATCCACCTGTTGCTTAAGCATCTGTGACTGCTGCTGCAACATATCCGCTGCTCCAAGCACCGCGTTTGCACCACGATCCGCCGAAGATATCCCAAGATCAATCTTTTTCATAGATGCCGCAATATCATGAACACCTTCGGATGCATGCTGCATATTCATCGAAATATCTTGCGTTACTGTAGACTGCTGATGCACCGCAGATGAAATACTTGAAGCATATTCATTAATATTACCGATACCTTGTTGGACAAGCGTCAAAACCTCTACCACTTCATGGGCCACTTTCTGAACACTAGAAATATGTAGCGCAATTTCTTCTGTTGCCTTCGTGGTCTGACTAGCTAATCGCTTCACTTCTCCAGCAACAACAGCAAACCCCTTCCCCGCCTCACCTGCTCGCGCAGATTCGATCGTTGCATTCAGCGCAAGCAAATTGGTTTGCTCGGCAACATTCTGAATCATCTGCAAAATCCCATCAATTCTTACCACAGCTTCAGATAACATACGGGTGGCGTAATCTGCTCGCTTCGTATAATCCACTGTCTCCGCAACCGCTTGACTTGACCTTACGATCTGATACCCGATTTCTTGAATAGACGCGTGCATTTCCTCAGCCGCAGAAGAAACATTACTAACATTATGTGCGGTAACTTCAGATCCTTCAACGACACCCTCTAGCTGCATATTGATCGCTGACATTGTGACCTGCACATCATGCGCAGCAGCATGAAGCTGAACAGATGCAGTCGCAACCGAAGTAATCACAGCTTTCACCGTCTGCTCAAAATCCGTTGCCAACCCATCCACAAGCTGCTGTCGCTCAAGCTTTGCCTGATGTTCTTTTTCATGCGCCGCGTGTTCAAGCTGGATACGCGCAATATCATTCACGCGAAACACCTCTAACGCACGCGCCATCCCACCTATCTCATCACGCAACGTAAGATGAGGCACGGTCACATCCAAATGACCTTGAGCCACCTGCAGCATCATTTGCCTTACATCTGCAAGTGGCTGATTGATACTGCGAATCACGAAATAAAAGAAAGTCCCCGCCACCAACAACCCAACAAAAACCAAAGATAAGACTACAAGGATATGTTGCTGATAGGACGCCATACGCTTATCCAGCAATACGTCCATTTCTTGCACGGAAACATTCCAAAGATCACGTGAAGTATTAATAGCACGTGCTACAGCCCCATTCCATTGCTCAAGAGAAACAGAAGATGCGTTGACCGAAACAGTATTCATCAACGCGATCAGCGCATCCTGCGCATCTTTATATGCCTGACGTTTTGGTTCGATCTGCGCCTTAAGCGTAGGACTCATGCCATAAAAGTTTATGTCTTCATTAAAAACAGTATCATAGTCTGCCATAACTCGAGCAACGTCAGACTCCGCAAGTAAACTTGCCAAACGGCGCACCTCCACACGTGCATCTTCATTCAACGGCGCACCCGTCACCAATAATTTCTCTACATCTGCACCAATAACACCCAACCTGTCCAAGGTTTGCGGCAAGGCCAGCAGCGTAACATCCATCAAATAATAGCTATCAAGATCAGGATCTAAGATAAGATTAGACGTGTCGCCCATATGAGTGATCATGCCACGAATATCCGCTTTAAGGCCGCGGATGGATGCTAAAGCCGCCGTAGCATCTAATGCGTTGACATCACCAGCGAGTTTTTCCCATTTTTCATGCACTTCTTTAAAATTCCAATGATCACGTCCACGCGCAGCCAAACCTTCTTTGGTAAATTGCAAATCCTCACCGTAGCGGGCATCTACCCCAGCAAGAGCCTTGAATTCTTTGTTAATATCTGACACATAAAGCGCATCATGCTCAACATCATGTTCCCACTGAACAAGAAATGCTAAAATATTGGTCAAAGGTCGCTGATACGCGTCTCCACGCAACTCTTGCTCAGCAAAAGTAATATTAGCGCGTACACTCGCTACAAAGAAATAGGCAATAGCCACAATCAGCAGAACAAACGCTGAACAACTTAATATCAATCTTTTTGAAATGGCAAGTTTGTCCATAAAACCCCTATTTTCGAATAATAATTATGTAGTAGAAAAATAATAAACAAGAATAAAGCAGAAAATTGCAATAACCAAGCAATACAGTAGTTTTTTTACATTTGCATGACACAATCGTACCATTGTCATAGTAACTTCACACACAAACGAGATATCCTATGTTAGGATGCTATCAATAATGGCATTAACGGGTGATAAAAACCATGGCGCAAAATGAAAGTTTTGATTTCAGTAAATTAGTAACGGGGCTTGTGGTCACCGTGGCAGGTTTTTTTGGCCTTAAATGGGCGGCAGATACACAGTGGGGAAAACAGGCGATTGATTGGATCAAAGGTTTGTTTAGTAAAAAAAAAGAAGAGTCTACACCAGTGTTTCCTCAAACACCAGCACCCGTAGCACCCCCCTCAGCGACATCGCAAGAACAAACTGATACCACCAACAGAACGGCTCAATTAGAAAGAAACAAGATACTGCTGGAACAAGAAATAAAAGGTCGTGATACCTCTCCTGTTATGGAAGCCACAGGGGCAATCACAACAACAGCCCCCCCCACTCCACCACGACAAGAAAGCACATTACCCCCTATCACTATTGATGAACGCTTTTTCAAAATACTCAAACAACATCCACCTTCTGATGTTCCAAAAGCTCTGGATTATGCCATCACACACGGAGACGCCAAAACCAAAACAGGGGCAGAGGCTGTCTCTTTGGTGTGGGAAGGCATCATGGCAAAAGATTATGAGAAAAAAGGAAAGCTTTCTTCAGTTAACCTTGCACGGTTTCACCGCGATGTCGACATATTAGAAGCTGTCTACTTCGCACAGGGCAATGATATCACACGCAAAAATGAAAATGAAACGTACCATCTAACACCCGAAGGCGGAAAGCTCATCGCCCTCTTAAATCAAAAAGGCAATGAGTCCCGCATCAAACATTATGCGGCACTTCAACTTTTGCAAGACCAAGATATTTTACCACGCATCACACGCATCACACCCGAAGGGCAAACGGTAGCAGTCGATGCGGACGGAAAAGAAATCGCACTGAATGACACGAACAGAACCGATCCACCTCCATCGTCTACACCACAGAAACCTGTTATCACCGATGAAAACATAATTAACATTCTGAAAAACAAACCAACTTCATCAGACCTAAACAATTATTTGGATACGTCTTCTTCAAGTAATGACACTGCAAAAATGGAGCGCATTTTCACTACATGGAACATGATCGAAAAAAACTATAAAAACCCAGAGACCCCCATCTCTGATCCAGACAAAAAACTGCTGATTGCCGCCGCAGAGAATGATACCATCAATTACGCTGCCATCTTAAGTGCAAGCAATCGTTCCAACACCTTCAATGACAAGAAATTTGCCGCCCACCATAATGCATTTTTTCAGCAAGTAGCGCAGACGCTTAAATCCACAACGGCAGAAACACTCTTCACTCCCACGCCATCACGCTCCGGTGACGTACTATCCCCACAACCATAATCATGCCGCAGACTGCTGAAGTATATCTTTAATTTTACTTGCCAACTGCTTGAGAGTAAAAGGTTTTGGCAGGAAGTTAAACTCACGCTCCGTACCATAAGTATCAATGAACGCATCCTCAGCATACCCTGAGATAAAAATGACCTGTGTTTTACTCATACGCTCTGCATAAGTTTTTTCTAACTTATCAACCATCGTAGGGCCGTTCATCCCCGGCATCACCACATCCGAGATAATCACGTCAATATCCCCTTCAAACCCAGCAAACACTTCCAGCGCATTCTCACCACAATCGGCCTCAAGCACCTCATACCCTTTATTACGCAACGCACGCGCCGCAAAGATACGTACAGGCGTTTCATCTTCCACCAACAAGATAGTCGCTGCTCCTGTCAGATCAGCCGTAGCTCCACCACGCACATCATTGTCTACGTCATGCTGCTCTGCACGCGCAGCCCTATCTTCATAATGCAACGGGAAATACAAACGAAAGGTTGTCCCAACACCTTCTTCACTTTTTACGTAAATATAACCGCCCGTTTGCTTGATGATACCATACACCGTTGAAAGTCCAAGCCCCGTACCTGCCCCCACTTCTTTGGTCGAAAAAAACGGCTCAAAGATTTTTTGCATCTTACCTGAGGGAATTCCATGCCCCGAATCCAGCACATCAACCATCACATATTCACCTTCAATAATAGGCTCTTCCTGCGAGGGTGAAATATAATCAACAGGAACATTCTCCGGAGAAGTGATCCGCACATTCGAGGTTTGAATGACCAGCGTTCCACCACCTTTCATCGCATCACGAGCATTAACTGCCAAATTGATCAACACCTGCTCTAACTGTCCCTGATCCGCTTTAACAAAGCCAAGATCGCGTCCATGCTTCATCTGAAGCTCTATATTCTCACCAATGAGTCGTCGAATCAAATTAGAAAGTTCTGCCAACACTTCTGTCAGATCAAGTATTTTAGGCTGTAAAGTTTGACGACGCGAAAACGCCAATAACTGACGCACCAAATTAGCTGCACGATTAGCATTTTGCTTGATCTGCATAATATCCGCAAACGAAGGATCACCAGCAGGATGCCGCATCAACAGTAGATCACAAAACCCAATCATTGCGGTCAGAAGATTATTAAAGTCGTGCGCAATTCCACCGGCAAGCTGCCCTACTGCCTGCATTTTTTGCGAATGAGCAAATCGCATCTCCAAATTATTCTGTTCAGTCATATCCATCATACTAACCATGATGGCAGGGCTTATTCCATCATCTCGTGTCAACACACTCATAGAAACCGAAACATTCGTACTCTCATCCGCAAAATGTTTTACCAACATGATCCTCAACCCTTGTGGCTCAACCTCTTCACCACGCTGATAGGCATCCAACAAGTGCTGAAAATATTGTCGCATCTGCTGACGATCCTCATCGCGCACCAAATCAAAAAAGATGGTGTCAGGAGAAGTATTTGTTCCATTTGCATGCACACAATCACACGCAGTAATATTCTTAAACGCTTGGTTACACGTCACAACACGACCATCTTGCTCCAACAAAGCCATCGCAATGGGTGCGTGTGTAATAAAATGTTCAATCATGACCGCAGACGATGGTAATGCAACCTGTAACGCATCACGCTTTAACAATGACCAGATCATGTAAACTCCTTTTCAACTCGTGGGGTATGTATATAAGGCAAAGATCCTACGCCAATGACAGGTTTTCAACCACACCAAACGCAGAGACCATGTTACCTGATTCATCATGGCTGACATAATGGCGAAGATACACTTTAATCAACGACCCATTTTTATGCCTAAGCAACGTTTCACCATAAAAAGAATGTTCGTAAGACGTATCATCTGAAACAAAACGAGCATTATCAGGGCGATAATGAAGATCAATAATACCTAACTGCTTCATAATCATCTCATCCACCTCATAACCAAGCCATAACTCTAAAGCACGATTATTGGAACGAATATGACCATTTGCTCCTGTGGTATAGATTCCAACAGGTACAGCATCCTGTAACGCCTGAACATGCTTCAGATATGACAACGATTGCGTATTCACCTCACCGACCTGAGAGACTGTTTCCCCACGATCTTCCACATATTTACGTCCTTGCCACAAGAAAAAGCCTTTTGGACGATTGAGCGGCGTGATATAAACGCGCATACGCTGTGCTTCACCTGCTTCATTCGGCACAGGAAAAGTAAAATGCTCTTTATGATTATGTAACAACGCGGAATATAATCTCTCAGTATCAGAACGGGATAACGCTCCAAGAGAGATCATCGCCTCCATCACATTGTTACGCAACATATTGGGAAACAGCTTTTCAAACCCCGCATCAGAATATTCAACCGCGCCAAGATGATTGACAATAACGGTAAAATCTGCCTGCTCACGCATCACCGAAGAAAAAAGCGCATTTTGAAACTCAATACCCAATACAAGATCAAGATTCTTTTGCATATTGAACATGATATATCCCGCAGGGATACTCAATACCAACATAATTAGCGAACCAAGCCAGAAGGAACTCTCGATCAAGAAAGGATTGACCGCAATCCACGTCGCGCTCCACACACCAAGCGCAAAAAAGACCAGCATATAACTAAAACGACCATGCCGCTTACGTCGCACAAAATCTTGCCCTAACGGCACATCTAGTTCGCCATCGTAATATCGAGTCATTGACACCTCACATGGCCTCTATATGTGCCAGAAAACCCACACCATAGTAAAGCATATCCGTTGAACACCAGCGTTATACACCACATCTATTTCCTCTCGTTTTCAAATTACCACACTCACCACATGACTTATAATGCAAAACACCAAAGACCGTTGCATTTTTTCCTCAAAACGCCCTCACCAGCAAGAAAAAACCACCCTTTTTCATTGGTTTTCTTGTGCAACGCAAAATCTTATGCTATGACTCCTGAACTTAAATGAAGTTACAAGCATAAAAACATGAATCGTAATATTTTTATCTCATCACTACCTGTTTTTACCGCCTTGTGCCTTACGGGCTTGACTGCTTGCAGCGGGTCTTCTGGTGCGTCGCGTGATAAATGGAAAGATGTCCACAGCGACCAATCTTACCAAGACAATGATTCGTCTTATACCCAACCACACGGCTATATGTGTTCCTCCAGCAGCATCATGACCGCTGGCTGCGAGTAATACACACATGAACACCCTTTGCGTTGGCGACCCCATCACCACACAAATTGATGCGCTCGGTTTTTCTGGAGACGGCGTTGCACGCTATGGGGAATTTAAAATTATGATCCCATATAGCTGCGTTGGCGAGACGATAAGCGCAACCATCACCCACACGAATAAACACTTCGCCACGGCACAGCTCAATGAAGTCATAACCCCTTCTCCTGAGCGTGCGATACCACTATGTAAACATTACGGCATCTGCGGTGGCTGCAAACTTCAGCATCTCAGTCCAAATGCCATCCATAATTTCAAACATGGAAAACTCACGCAGGTACTTGCGCGCCTAGGACTCAACGACGAAGAATCATCGCGCATCACACGCCCACTTATCAGCGCGGGAATGGCATCTCGCCGCCGCGTCGACATGGCATGTAGCATCAGCAAATCAGGAGAGGTTTCACTCGGATTCCACGGCTTAGGCAGCACATACATCGCGCCTATCGACGAATGCCCCATCACCATCCCCGCCATCACCACTCTCTTTGAACCGCTACGAAATCTCATCACCCACATGACACGTGGTAAACATCTGTGCGCTATCCGCATCCAAGAAGTACAAACAGACAGCCTAGATATCGCTCTTCAAGTACGCAAGGATCTTCCCGAATCAGACCGCGATCTCTGGCGTAGCTTTGCAATACAACAACATATCAGCCGCATCAGCGAACAATGCATAGATACATACGGAAAAATACAAACGACTCAGAACCTCATCAACCATGAACCTTGCTCCCTCCTCGCAGGATACCCCGTAAAAATGCCTGTTGGCGCATTCATGCAAGCAGCAAAAGCAGGACAAGATGCCTTAACTGATTTTGTGCTAGCACATACTCAAGACGCAGATACCATTATTGATTTCTACTGCGGAATCGGCACATATAGCATCCCTCTGTGCGCACGCGGCGGAACAATACACGCCTACGAAGGTAGCGAAGACATGACCCAAGCACTCATCAACGTATCGCGTCGCGCACATCTTGACACAAGACTTCACGTGCATACGCGTGATTTATTCAAAAACATTGTCAAAGCCGAAGAAATCATTCACGCAGACGCCGTCATCATCAACCCACCTCGCAACGGTGCAGAACCTCAAACCAAAGCGATCGCAGCTTCAGGCGTTAAAAAAGTGATCATGGTGTCATGCAACCCCGTCACCTGCGAACGCGACGCACAAAGCCTTATCAGAGCAGGATACCAGATCACCGCCGCCCTCGCAGTGGATCAATTTGTCATGAGCGAACACGTGGAAATAGCGTTGGTTTTTGAGAAAAGAATTCCGTAAATTACACAAAGAAAAGTGCAGTGAAACCGACATAAACCAATGCCTGACAATGGAAAAACTTAATTCAAACGAATATTATTAGAAAACAACTGCGCAAGCTTATCTTTATGCACTTTCTTAAGCTCCGAATCAGCCTCAACAAGAGTCCTATAATTTTCAAGAAACTGGGGCAATGAACTAACAAGCCTAAGGTAATATTGTAAGGTCGGCATTAAACCGTTCACAATCATCTGGCAGCCATGACGGCTTTCCACCTCTTTGACAACCCCTTCAATAAGAGCCTTATCTTCTTCTTTTATATTAACAAATGAAAATACACAATATCTTTTTGGATTAAAACGATGTATCTTTTCTATTGCCACACGCACAACGGTTAAATCTATCGCTTTATTTTGCTTTATTTCAATAACCTCAAATAACTTACCACTAACGTCATAAATTTCTATATCACCAGCTGTTTTTGATGTACGATCTGAGGCAGTATGGCTACCTAGGCGACCCAAAACACACCCATGATAGCGTGATATTTCTTTAATAATTATTTGATATATTGCATAAAAAGCAAGAACGGGAAGCTTTGCTCCCCCTTGAGTACGATAGTCACAATTAAAGTGATTTTCTAATAATCTTATGACATCATTAATATTTAATTTCTCAGGTTTTTCGAGAGGTGAGATCTTAATTTCATTTTCTAATGACTTCTTCCTTACTAGGAAAAACAACAAAATTACAATCTTTTCAATATTATCTTGATGATGTTGAATATAGTCAACGAGCTTTAAAAAAGCCACACGAACCTCCGCTTTGCCAATTTTCCCATTATAGGCAAAATCATACGGATAAGGTTGTTCTAATGAACGTGTAAGCCAACCACTTTCAGCCATTGATGGCAAGCCTAATTCTTTCAAGGTTGGTGTAATGTAGCGTGTATCAATAATCCTACCAGAAAACCCTTCATTCATATTAGATTGATGACGCCGAATATCCTGTTCTGGATGTAGTATTTTATGAATCGCTAATGTAAGAACAACTGTAAAAACACCTTTTTGCTGAAAACAATTTTCAGCAATTACTGCCGTGTTTACTTGAACTTCACTCTCCAAATCAATAGTAGATAAACTCTTGCTGGCTTGATACAGTTCTAATAACTTTTCTCGATGGTTCATATATATCTTCTAAGTAGTTATTATCTAATATATTTTGCGCTATCTGTTTTATCATTGGTACGCACACAGAATTCCCAACCTGTTTGTAACATTCTGAACGTGAAGCATGAAGCTGAAAATCATCAGAGAACCCCATCATACGATAACACTCTCGTAAGGTTAACTTCCTAACCATTTGTATATTAGATAAATAAACAAAGAAACGTCCTGAAGTTTCTTGTGATGGAATGGTAGGATGTGTTCCCATATCAGAATAAATTCTATTCGGTTGCCTATGCACTCGAGATAAATGCTCAGTATTGGGTCTAATACCCGTTTTCCAAATTCCCTTATTTCTATAACCCACAAAAACAAGCCCAGAAGATTGTTTGCGCGGATTTTCTATTAAAGTATATTCAGACGGATGCAGAAACTCAAACTCAGCATCCACCTCTAAAAAATCTTTAATTTTTGCAAATTGATGTTGGAATTTTAACTTTGTAAAATCAAATGGAACATTTTTTGACGCGATAATGATAACGCGTTCACGATTCTGCGGCAACCCAAAATGAATCGCATTCAATAACTTATAACTGACTAAATATCCTAAGCTCTCCAACGACTCAACAATAACCTTTAATGTGCCTCCACCTTCGTGATGCAAAAGATATTTTACATTTTCCAACAAAACTAGCTTAGGTGATTTCTCTTCAATTATTTTGCAGATATTAAAAAATAACGTCCCACGGGTATCCTCAAAACCTTTTCTTTTTCCGCAAATACTAAACGGCTGACAAGGAAACCCTGCCGTCAATATATCATGGTCAGGAATAGTTTTAGGATCAATCAACGTAATGTCGCCATGAGGCGTTTCGTGATAGTTTTTTTGGTAGACATCTCGGCAAGATTCATTGATTTCTGAAGAAAAAACACATTCAAACCCAACCTCTTCAAAAGATTTTCTAAATCCTCCAATACCTGCAAACAAATCAATAAAACGGTACTTAGCGGACATGTAACAGCCATCTTCTGAGAACAACAAAACAAGTTAGTGGCCATTATTATTTATAAAAGCACCGTGCGCAAGGTAAAATAGATATTCGTCACCAGAGTATGTACACCTTATTCTAAACAACAATATTCAAGATAGAGCCTCTATCCCAAAACATCCCTTTTCTCAACGCAGCGAGCGCACGTGCAATCATTTTCTCCAACACTTCCGGTGCAGGGATGGACTGAAATCCACGCCGTGCTGGTGGACGCAACATCTCTGGCGATACATCTTCGATAGGCGCGCTATTCGGCACACGTACAGGAACACCCCGCTTTACCGAAGGCGAAACGCTGTTTTTATTAAAACCAGAAACATTACTTTTAATGCTTGTCATGGTAACATGTTAGCATATCTGAATGTTTTAGCAAAGCCAAAACTCCCTTATCCCGCAAGGGGAGAGGAAGCTAACCTCTGACAAGACGGACAATAAAAACTCGACCGCCCTTGTTGCGTCATACGCTCAATCATGGTTGCACAACGCACACACGGTTTACCATGCCGTCCGTACACATCAAACTGATGCTGAAAATAACCTGAATCGCCATTGGAACGCACATAATCACGCAAAGTAGACCCACCCGATGCGATTGCTTCACGCAGCACATCCTTGATAGATTTTACCAGTTCTGCCACGGGCAAAACCTCAGATGCAGGTGTTTTAGGATGAATTTTGCTACGAAACAGTGCTTCGCTCGCATAGATATTCCCCACACCCACCACCACTTCTTGATCCATGATCACATGTTTCACAGGTGCATTCTTGCTTGCAAAACGCTCAGATAAATACGCTGTATTAAACGCCTCTTCCAAAGGCTCAACACCCAAATGTGCGAGCATCACATGTCGTTCGAGTGTAGCTTTGGTCGCCAAACTCATACTGCCAAACCGCCGCGCATCATGATACACCATCACCATACCATTCGAAAATCTCACTTCTACATGATCATGCTTGGCACGCACCACCTCCTCAGGCATCCCCAGCAACAACCTCCCACTCATTCCCAAATGAATCAACCACACTAAGTCATTATCCAGATGAATCAGAATATATTTCGCACGGCGCGAGATGGCGGCAACCGTTCTACCTTGCAAACTCTCCGCAAAATGTGGTGGAAACGGGACACGCAAATCAGGGCGGTTCAACACGACAGAGTCAATCTTCATCTCGATCAGATGCGGCGCGATCCCACGACATACCGTTTCAACCTCAGGAAGTTCTGGCATTTTTTCTCCTTTTTATCTCTGGTTATTACGAGCGTAGCCAACCAATCTAGCAATCAGAGTCATGCCACGATAACGTAACATCCCACTTCTAGATTCCAGCTTGCGCCAGAATGACAAAAGAATTGTCACATAACCGTTGTACAAACTTCACGCAATTGTAACACAATTTTTTACTTTTATTTGTTAGTATGAACCTTATGAGAAAGAAATGATGCCTGTGACATAGCTCACAAGCAAAGCACCAAGGAGAGAGATTATGACAGATACACCAAACAACAGCGGTACATCACAAACACCTAAAACTCCAGAACTGGATGTAAATAAATTAGTGACAGATGCAAAAGAAAAATGGATACATACTCCCGCATCTAAAGGTGCAGGTTACGGCGCAGAAATAAAGTATGGCGAAATCAAGCAACATCCCCCTACCCTTACAACACCACCTAAAAACGATCCTATCACAGATAACGCAGGAGTGAGCGCGGGCACAACCAAATCAGAGGGTTTCTTCAACAAATTCGGAGAAGCTGCGGGTACTAACTGGAAAGGTGACAAAGGTGCATACAAAACAGCCTTTGGCAAAGACGCATTCATGAGTGGCGGCAAAGGCGTTATGATTATCGGTGGCACAGTAGGTATCGGCGCAGCCATTGATGGTGTACGCCGCATGGTAACACGCCCTGTAGGTGATGACGGTCAACCAGGTGAACGCAGCTTTGGTCGCATGGCGATCGGTGCGGTGGAAGGCCTAGGCGGTACAGCACTTGCCCTTACCTCTATTGCAGGCACACTCCGCCGTTAATAAATAATTTTCTTTTCTCTACTCTCTCCACAAAAAAAAGCAGGGGTACTCCTTCCCCTGCTTTTTTATTCGATCACATCATATTAAAAACTCAATGCTACGCGCAACCCCGCGACCACAGCATCATCGATCGTGTTATCTGTAGACATGTCTTTAATGAATTGAACATCTGGCTGAATGCTAACACCACGCATCAACTGATCACGATAATATAACTCCACCTGATATTCATGACGATTCGCAATCGGGTTGGTAGTCATGTACGGATCACTATTTTGTGCCTGAGAAAGACCAAGCCCAAGTTCACCCTCTGGACGTGTTGGCATAAAACCCTTCGCCACCAACCCCGTCTCATACGACACGCCAGTTTGCGAAACATCTTCATCCGCCACGCCAATACGGAAAAAAGCACCCACATCCTGACCTGCTGCTTTATCATGATAAAAATTATAGCTAGATAGGAAATAGATCCCTTGAGAACGATGTTTCATAGGATTTCCTGCGCTATCAACATCCACCAAATCATCAAACTGTTTGGTATAACTCCAAAAACCTACAGCAAACTTATTGAGTTCATCTTCGCTATCTACTGCTTTTGGCGTCAACCCAGCCTCACCGACAAGCAATAACCCATCATCACTTTTAAGCTTCTGATGAGTCCCATGTGGATGTGCAGGATCACCCGCCACCCCATCAAACACCGCTAGTGAAAGATAGCTCTCATCACACGGCTTTATTTTAATACGTCCAGCAAGCGCGGTGTTAGGAAACACCGAAGGACCATTCACGCCAGACTGCGCAAAAGATTGACCAATACCCATCGTTGGCAAGATAAAATTCCCCGCCATATCATTGACATAAAATTCAGCATTCAAATCACGAAGACCGAACAACACTGACACTTTATCATCCATAAAACTTTGATCGACAAACGCCTCATAAAGCTTAGTGGTATCTGGTGCGGTTTCGATATTATCTACCCCTTGTGTGCTGCCAACCCGTGATGCGTTGGTATGGCTGCCATGATCATTGATCGCAGAGACAAAGACCTTGTTACCTTTAATGCCAAAAACCTTCTCACCATCAATATCCAATCCAAGCTCGGCATGACCATTGTAGTTATAGCCGTCTTTAATGCCGCCAGAGACATGCCACACATCCCCCGTATACTCTAAAGTAGCATCCACCCCTGCATCCAACAGCGCGCTCCGCTTGCCCGCCACATCACCAAGCAAACGATCAGCAAAGACATCTTCAGCATGGGCAGCCTGCACTGCCATCATCAAGACAGTAAGCGAGGTAGCAGCAAGTAATTTTGGTAACATGTTCATAAGAACTCCCTTAATTTATTATCCATTTTTCGACACTAAGCTTTCATAAAGAATACACCACCGCCTGTCTACGGTGTTACATTATAACACCAATATTGCGTAATTTTATTTTTATCATATCGCAAGCAAGCAACACATGACAACTACATACAAATGGTCTAAAAAGCTCTCATCTATCAACCCATCATAAAAGTTTCTCATGACCTCTCCCACGCTTACCCTCTCCGTCGTTGTCCCTCTTTATAATGAGGAAGAAAATATCGCTCCTTTGTTTGACGCGGTAGCAGAAGCACTGAAAGACCATAGTTACGAACTCGTACTGGTTGATGATGGCTCAAGCGATGCAACAGTCGCAACAGTACATCAGGTCATGCAACAGCATCCTACGATGCGTGTACAGCTCCTCGAGTTCCAACGCAATTATGGTCAGACATCTGCAATGGCAGCGGGAATTGATGCTGCACGTGGGGATTATATTGCCACGATGGATGGAGATTTACAAAATGACCCTCTTGATATCCCCATCATGCTAAATATGCTGCATGAAAAACAAGTAGATATTGTCGCGGGATGGCGTCAAAAGCGCAAAGATGGAATGGTACTGCGCAAAATTCCCAGTAAAATCGCTAATAAGTTGATTCGTCACCTGACAGGCGTACATGTGCATGATTATGGCTGCACACTCAAACTCTTTCGCTCAGAGCTAGCCAAACAGCTTGATCTTTACGGTGAACTTCACCGTTTCATTCCTATTCTCGGCAGCATCCACGGTGCAAAGATTGCAGAATATGTGGTACGTCACCACCCGCGCCGCTTTGGTGTTTCTAAATACGGGCTTTCACGTACTTTCCGTGTCTCAAGCGACTTACTCTTGATGTATTTTTTCCTGAAATATCGTCAACGCCCCATGCATTTATTCGGCACGCTGGGACTTGCCTCCTTCGCACTTGGTGGCATTATTGAATCTTACTTGTTTGGACTAAAACTTTTAGGACACGATATTGGTAGTCGCCCACTTTTCTTCGTGGGTATCATGCTATTGATTGCTTCAGCGCAATTCATCACCGTTGGCTTTATCTCTGAGCTAATTATGCGCACCTATTATGAATCACAAAACAAAAAACCCTATATTGTCAAACGCACCACAGACCATGCCTCATCAGCTGCAACCAAAGATACCGCGGATGTCGCAGCTTAAACCACTTCTTCCCCTGATCAAATGGGGCTGTACTCTTGCCATGCTCTGGCTAGTCTATCGTGCCATCACATGGGATACGATACTCCCCCTCTTTGCCAGTGCGCAGCTAGGATGGCTTGCTCTCGCCACCGCCCTCTTTCACATCAGTCAATTGCTCGCATCCTATCGCTTCAACGCCTACCTCGCAGCGGAGCATGTCACCATGACCACGCGTGATGCGATAGCCTTTAACTACGCAGGAACAACCCTTAACCTCGCCCTTCCCAGTGGCATTGGCGGTGATGGCTACAAAGGCATTATTTTGATCAAACACCTAAAAATGAATGCCAAACGTGTAATAGAGATTAGCTTATCCAACCGCCTTAGTGGACTTTCATGGCTAGTCTTTTGGGCAATCATGCTCATCCCTTTTGCGCATCACATTCCGATCTTTATAGCAAGCATGATACCCACCCTCAACAATAACGTCCTCGCTTTGATATTACTTATGGTCTGGGGAGCAGGCTTCATCATCTACAGCTTTTTTGCTCATAGAGTCCTTCATGAAAGTTGGCGTGTTGTGCGTATCACAGGCTTCATTTCCTGCGCCCTGCAAGCGAGCATCTTACTTTGCGCGTGGGCGATCTTACGTGCGCTCGGCATAGAGACGCTTGGTCAAGCTGGAGATTACATCATCATTTTTATGATTTCTTGCGTACTGGCTGTACTACCCATTTCTGTCGGTGGACTTGGCATGCGTGAACTCACACTACTTAAAGCATCCGAATGGTTAGGATTAGAACATCACGTGGGTGTTGCACTTGCCAGCCTGTTTTTTATCATCTACACCACAGCAGCATTGGTCGGTGTGGCAGCGTTCTTGCACATCAAGCAAGGCATCTTGAAACAGGAGCTATAATAATGAATCCCTCACGTCTTTGGATCATGGTTGCACTATTGTGCCTCTGCCTCTATGTCCCAGGGATATGGACGATTCCACCGCTGGACCGCGACGAAGCACGCTTTGCGCAAGCCACCAAACAAATGTTAGAAACGGGCGATTATGCTAATATTCGCTTTCAAGAAGAAGCCCGCGACAAAAAACCCGTAGGTGCATATTGGGCGCAAGTCGCTACCGTTAAAGCACTCGGCTTAAGCAAACCCTACCCCATTTGGGGCTTTCGCATCCCTTCCATTTTAGCAGCAATAGGAACAATTTTGCTCATCTTTGCATGGGCAAGGCACGAATGGAATCTCAGCGCAGCAGGAATGGCAACCGCCTTTTTAATGTCCTCGCTCTGCCTTGTTTCTGAAGCACACCAAGCCAAGACAGATGCGTTACTGCTCTTTACCATTACCCTCAGCCAACTCGCACTCTACCGCGTCTGGATGAACATGCTAACCAAAACCCCGCAAACATGGCTTGCCCCCACCTTATTTTGGTTAGGACTAGGACTTGGCATCCTCATCAAAGGTCCTGTTGCACCTGCCGTTGTAGGACTAACAGTCGTGTGGCTGTTATGGGAACAACGCAAATTCAATCTGCTTTGGCAACTCCAACCTGTGCTTGGTATCCTGATTGTTACCGCCGTCATTGCGCCATGGATCATCATGAAAGGTAAAAGCTTCCTAACCTTCCTCAGCACATCATGGAACGAAGATATCGCTCCAAAAATCACTACAGGACAAGAATCTCATGGCGCACCACCGTTTTATTACCTTGCACTCCTACCTGTATTTTTCTGGCCAGCTAGCAGCCTCATCATTCCATGCCTTGTGCCACTACTTAAAGAAATACGCAGCCCCAAACATTTACGCACATGGTATCAAGACTCACACCACAGCATCCGTTTTTTGGTTGCATGGATCGTACCCGCATGGATATTATTTGAGGTCGCCCCCACCAAACTCCCACATTATACTCTACCAACCTACCCCGCCATTGCACTTTTTTGTGCCTATCACATCACCATTCTACGCACCCTAGATTGGCGTGGCAGAACAGTCTACATCTCATGCATTATAGCCGCCATAATTGCGATCATCCTTGGATGTGCAGGCGTGGTTATCAGTATCATTCTAGATACCCCAATTGCAATTGGCAGTTATTTTGCCCTCGGTGCAGGACTTTACGCCGCAAATCTACTTTGGCGTCTACCTGAACATATGCCCGCACTACTTGAACAACAGCCTGAATCCATACGTTATGGCGTCTCACTCATGCTCAGTATCATCATCCTCTATGGCCTTGTGTTCCAAGCGGTTTTACCATCATTTAAGCCAGCACTATTAAGCAATACCATCGCGCAACATGTGCATAAGGCCGTGCCTAATCTCACCTCAGATGCCATCACTACCGTAGGATATATCGAACCAAGCCTTATATTTTCGATTGGAACAAAGCTCTCTGCACGTCACGCAGAAGAAATAGGTTCATGGTTAAAAGACAAAAAAGAGGCCATCATCATCGTCAATGAAACTGAACGTGACAAGCTACAAAATGATACAGGCTTCACCCCCTATAAATTCAAGGCACAGATGATTGATACACTGCATGGCTATAATTATTCACGAGGCAAATTCACTTCTATCACTATTTACCACTACGATATCAACGGCCACACACAGCTAAAACCATCAAAAATCCTTTTGCCAGAACCCGCCAAATAATAAGGTTTTACAGGTGCAAAAAACAGTCATCATCGCCGCTGCCGTCTATCTCACCGTCATGATAATATGTTGGCTGGTGGTCGATCATTCTTTAGCACAGTGGCTATATACCCACCCTCTGCATGCCTTACGTAACAGCATGGAAATCATCACGAGGCTCGGCGTCGGTTATGTCTATTGGATAGGCTACATCCTGCTTTTAGCTTACGTACTGCAACCACTATATCACAAAACATGCCAACGTACTCCTCCCCCATTCCTACTTCATTTTAGCGTCAGCGGATTACTTGCTCTCATCTATTCTGGCATAGGATTGCGCATCCTCAAGATCATCGTTGGACGAGCGCGCCCCTACTACTGGCTAGAGCATCCAGATGTCGCGCTGCTGCATTTCACCAACAAAACATCCTTTCACAGCTTCCCCTCAGGACATAGCCAAACCGCATTTTGTGTCGCCACCATCCTTGCATTAGCATGGCAATACCATTTTCAAAGCAAGAGCATCCCATACCTTTTGCTGGGAATCGCTGCGCTGGTTGCCATCTCACGTGTCTACCTTCTCAGCCATTACCCTAGCGATATCATGGCAGGTGCAGCGATTGGTACAGGTTGCGCTTATCTCGCATGGCACGGAAACCTTACTCAACGCATCACGCAGCGATTGTCATCCAAGATAAATAGCGTTATAGTGCAAAGCACAAAGCAGGAGAGACTCCCATGAACGTAGCCGCCGCACTCAACGCCCGCCGCGCTGTCAAACATTTCGATGCTGATTCAAAAATCAGCGACGCAGAACTCAAACAGCTATTTGAACTCGCACAGCAATCGCCATCCTCTTTTAACATCCAACATTGGCGTTTTGTGAATGTGACCGACCCAGCACTGCGCGCTCAGGTACGTGATGCGGCATGGGGACAAGCACAAATGACCGACGCATCCTTACTACTGATTGTCTGCGCTGATATCAAAGCATGGGAAAAATCACCCGAGCGTTATTGGGAAAACGCGCCAAAAGAAGCTCAAGACGTCTTACTACCAATGATTCATAATTTCTATCATGGGCATGACCAGTTGCAGCGTGATGAAGCTTTACGTTCTGTCGGGCTTATCTCACAAACCCTGATGTTAGCTGCACAAGATTTAGGTTATGATTCATGCCCCATGATTGGTTTTGATGCAGCACGCGTCGGTGAAATTATCAAACTCCCAGAAGACCATCTCATCGGCATGATTATCACCATCGGCAAAGCCGCACAACCTGCTCGCCCCAAAGGCGGTACGCTACCACTGAGTGAAATCCTCAAAGAAAATCATTTTTAAGCTATGAGACATAAAAAAACCCACCGTCATCATAACAGTGGGTTTTTATATTTTTTATAACGAGTACTAATCGTCTAATTCTTCATTCTCATCTAAAAACGACAAACCTTCTGGCATATCATCATCACGCGCTACACCAGCTTTTTGGCTCTCTTCTTCCATCATGCGACGAAGATCTGCGCTTGCGCCATCTTCCATCTCACCCGCGAAAGGTACAGCCTCAAACTCTTCAGCCTTGTGGCGACGCTGCCAAGCAGAAATACTTTCTTCACGAAGCACTTCAACACTCACGGTCTCTTCTGCGATCTCACGAAGCGACACCACAGAATCTTTATCATTATCGCGATCCACCGTCAGCGGCGCACCAGAAGCGATTTGCTTTGCACGTTGTGCGGCAAAAATCACCAACTCAAAACGGTTAGGAACTTTATCTACGCAATCTTCAACGGTAACACGAGCCATACACAAACACTCCCGAAATTCAGGTTATTTCAACAAAGAGAAGGCTTGTAACCCGAATCTAAGTAAAAGGCAATCTTTTCTTTTACACTACCCCATAAAAACCCATGACTTTGCAGGGTTATTTTGTTAAGAGTCACACATCCGTTTCATAATAAGATGTATCATCATGACCACGACAACCACCACCCTCAAAAAACCTGATTGGATTCGCGTCAAAGCTCCTGTGTCTGAGGGCTATCACAACACGCGCCAACTGATGCGTGACAAAAACCTGCATACCGTATGCGAAGAAGCCGCCTGCCCCAATATTGGTGAATGTTGGGAAAAGAAACACGCAACTGTGATGATTCTCGGCGACACCTGTACCCGCGCCTGCGCCTTTTGCAATGTCAAAACAGGTAAACCGATGAAAGTGGACGACGACGAACCCGCGAACCTTGCTAAAGCTGCGCAGAATATGAACTTACGTCATATCGTAGTGACCTCTGTTGACCGTGATGACCTTGCTGACGGCGGCGCACAGCATTTTGCTCATTGTATTCATGCACTGCGCAACGCAGCACCCAACACCACCATTGAAGTTCTAACACCTGATTTTCTAAAAAAAGGCGATGTATGGCACATCGTGGTGGACGCAAAACCCGATGTGTTCAACCACAACATTGAAACCGTACCGCGCCTCTATAAAACCATCAGACCGGGTGCGCGTTATTTTAACTCGCTACATCTGCTGCGCTCGGTCAAAGACCGTGACCCCAGCATGTTCACCAAATCAGGTATTATGGTAGGACTTGGTGAAACCGACGAAGAAGTTATCCAAGTAATGGACGATCTGCGTAGTGCAGAAGTAGACTTTATCACGATTGGACAGTATCTCCGCCCTACGCCCAAACACGCCGAAGTCAAACGCTACGTATCTCCTGAAACTTTTGACTATTATACCAAAATGGCGCGTTCCAAGGGATTTTTGATGGTCTCTGCATCTCCCATGACACGTTCATCCTACCATGCTGGTGATGATTTCGAGAAGATGCGCATGGCAAGAGAAGAAAAATTAGCTAAGCAGAAAAAATAAATGCCCAAGCACCAAGAAACACTCACCCTGCCCTACACACCTGCGCAATGTTTTGAGCTGGTAGAGGATGTGGCGCGTTACCCTGAGTTTCTTCCTTGGTGTAAAGCAGCGCGAGTAAGTTCACGCACGGATTACAGCATGAATGCAGAACTCGTAATTTCATTTCATCATTTACGCGAATCCTACACATCACACATCACACTAGAAAAACCAGCGCGCATCGAAGTACGCCAGATCAATGGTCCTTTTGAAGTGCTGAACACACTATGGCAATTCAAAGAAATCGAAGACGGCACCGAGATTTTCTTCTCGCTTGAGTTCCACTTTCGCTCACGTTTGCTCGAAGCGGTTATCGGCAAACTGTATCATAAGGCAGTAGAAAAAATGACGGCTGCATTCGTAACGCGTGCGCATGCGCTTTATGGCGAACCTAAAAATGCGTAGGCATCATCACCAACGCTACCGCTTGCGCTGCCGCACCTTCTTCACGCCCCGTAAAACCTAATCGCTCCGTTGTGGTTGCCTTGACATTCACCCGTTGCGGCGACACACCGACTAACCCTGCAATCCGCGTTTGCATCGCTTCACGATATATCCCAATTTTTGGCACTTCACCAATATAGGTCACATCGAGATTTTCCAGTCGCCCGCCGCGCTCTTCCATCAACCGAACAGCCTCAGCCACAAACATCGCCGAATCAGCATTTCGCCATTTTATGTCGGATGGGGGAAAATGTAGACCAATATCGCCTGCACCTATCGCTCCCAGCAGCGCATCCACCACCGCATGCAGCACCACATCCGCGTCCGAATGCCCCTTAAGTTTGCGCTCAAACGGAATGGCAATGCCGCCAAGCATAATGACTTGCTGACCCAGCGGTGTGGTTGCTGCATGGGTTTCAAACTGATGAACATCATAGCCCATACCTACACGCGGTGCGTGATGCGCAGCAAAAATTTGTGATGCCCGCGTAAAATCTTCTGGTGTTGTCAACTTCATATTCTGCACATCTCCCTCAACCCACACCACATGATACCCTTGCGAAGCCATGACTGAAGCATCGTCGGTGCATACATCTAAAACACTTGATTTGCTTGCTGCTTCATGTGCAGCCAACAACAAAGGGAACGCAGCCACTTGCGGTGTTTGCACCAACTTGAGCGTATCGCGCTCAACGACACCACACACCAATTCACCTTCAACTATCTTCACGCTATCACTTACAGAAAGTGCAGGAATCACCATTGCGTTTGGATGCGCTGCGAGTGTCGCCAGCAACCGCATAACCATCTCTGGTGAAACAAACGGACGCGCCACGTCATGCACCAGCACGATATCAGGCTTTTTCTTTTGCTTTGCAATCGCTTGCAATCCAAAAAACACACTCTGCGCACGCGTTGCTCCACCATACACCAATGTCACATCAGACTCGCCCAGCAAAACCCGCGCTTTTTGTTCATAATCAGAATGAACCACCAAAAAAATCGGTGCTTCAGGTAAAGCCACGCGCAGCGCATCTAATGTTCGTAGCATCACTGCACGCCCACCAAGATCATGATATTGTTTCGGAACATCACCGCCCATACGCGCACCAATTCCCGCGGCCACCACAACAATCGCCACATTACTTGGTTTACCATTGATTTTTCGCGCCATTTAACGTAAAAGCCCCTGATTAGTTATAAGTTGCCAGTTACTAGTCGTCAGTACAATGCAC
>DAIPJH010000004.1:0-66377 GCA_036770365.1 Rickettsiales bacterium | reverse complement strand
TCATAACTCATAACTCATAACTCATAACTCATAACTCATAACTCATAACTCATAACTCATAATGAAACAATGACCATTCGCATCGGTAATATCACACTCGAAAACAACGCCATCTTAGCTCCCATGACAGGCGTGTCAGATCTACCTTTCCGCCGCTTAGTCGCAGGATTCGGTGCAGGCATGGTTGTATCTGAGATGATTGCCAGCCGCGCAATGCTCTTACAAACGCGCAATACAATGCGCATGGCGCGCCACGATGATGGAGTCTATCCTAAAAATATCCAACTTGCCGGCTGTGACCCCGAAGTCATGGGCGAAGCAGCCAAACTCAACGAGGATTTAGGCGCAGACATCATAGACATCAATTTTGGCTGCCCTGTCAAAAAAGTCGTTAATTCTTACGCTGGCTCTGCACTGATGCGTGATGAACCACTCGCCGCAAAAATCTTAGAAGCAACCGTTAAAGCAGTCACAATTCCCGTTACACTCAAAATGCGTATGGGCTGGGATAGCAACTCACTCAACGCCCCCCGCCTCGCCAAAATCGCTGAAGATTTAGGCATCCAAATGATTACCATTCACGGGCGCACACGCTGCCAAATGTATAAAGGCTCAGCAGATTGGGAATTTGTACGCAGCGTCAAAGACGCTATCAAAATTCCCGTAATTGTCAATGGTGACATCACCACACTTAAAGATGTGGATGACGCACTCTCACAGTCAGGCGCGGACGGCGTAATGATTGGGCGCGGAAGTTATGGTCGTCCTTGGTTCTTGGCACAAGCCGCCGCCCATATTGCAGGCAACCCCATTCCTGAAAAGCCACAAGGCGCAGAACTTTTAAACATTGTGCTAAGTCATTATGACGCAATGATTGAACATTACGAAGGTGACGGCGGCATGCGTGTTGCACGTAAACATCTTGGCTGGTATTCACACGGATTACATGGTTCGGCTGAATATCGCCGCACGGTCAACACACTGAATAATCAAGATGAAGTACGAAACCTCTCACGCGAATTTTTTCTTCATTCTTTTGAATCGCACGAGGCTGATGAAGCAATGGACACGGGCGAAGATGACTACTGCGCTTGAGGAAATCCTTCCCTTTGCTATTCTCACACTAACGCGGGATTACCATGTCCACACCATCAACCATCATACCGCACGTCTTCTCGGTGAAATAACAGGTCTGTCGCTATATGAAGTGTTTGACCCAAGCGATGAAATCACGCGTTTTGTCAGCGATGCATTTCGACACGGCACAACCTTAAAAGCCTATGATTTTTCTTTCAATCTCAAAGGAAAACCCACCCTGCGCGCCCACATAACACTCTTTCCTGTGGCAGAGAACGAAGTGATGATCTTATTTGATATACTCTCTGGAATGGAGGGCATGGAAAAGCTGGTCGCACAACAACATGTTGCCAAACGCGCAGCACTCATGACCGACATGCTCGCCCATGAGATCAAAAACCCGCTTGCTTCCATTCGCGGCGCGGCGCAGCTGCTCGAAGGTGAATCACCAGAAACCAAAGAACTCACCAGCTTGATTATCCGCGAAAGCGACCGCATCTGTACCACTTTAGAACGTGTAGCATTTCTGAATCACAGTCCAAGTGATAAACGCGACCTTATCAATATTCATGAAATTTTGCATGAAGCAAAACGCAGCCTTAATCCGAAAACCATTGGAAAAATCACCATCGAAGAACGTTTTGACCCCTCGCTGCCACTGTTATCAGGGCAAAAAGAAACGCTAGTACAACTTTTCATTAACTTGATGAAAAATGCCATTGAGGCTATTGAATATAATGAAAATGCTCATCTTATTATCAGCACATCCTGCCCACCAGACATCCGCCTACGCCGCGACGGGCAACGCATTATCCCGATCGCCATCACGATCATAGATAACGGCACAGGCATCTCACCAGAACTTCAACCCACCCTCTTCGACCCTTACGTCACCACCAAAAAAGATGGCAACGGTTTAGGACTTACCATTGCGGCCAAGATCACCAGCGACCACGGAGGTGTTATCGAACTTCTACACAGCAAAAAAGGCAGCACCGCGATGCGCGTTTTGCTGCCTTCTTCGGGAAGTTAATTGCACCGCTAGTCGTTCGTATATTATCTAAGACGAGCGACAAATGGCTAAACTACCATCATCACAGGATCTTCAATATAACGCTTGAATGCACCTAAGAATTCCGCACCCACGGCACCGTCCACCACGCGGTGATCGCATGAAAGGGTAACCGTCATTGCATTCACAGCTTTAAACTCACCTTTTTTCACGACAACGCGCTCTTCACCTGCACCAATTGCCAAGATACACCCTTGCGGCGGATTCACAATCGCGTTGAAGTTTTTGATGCCATACATCCCAAGATTTGAGATGCTGAAACCACCCCCTTGGAACTCCTCAGGCGCAAGCTTGCCCGCACGTGCGCGCACAATCAAATCCTTCATTTCATTAGAAATAGTGCCAAGCGATTTCTGATCTGCATTCTTCACGATTGGTGTAATCAAACCGCCATCAAGCGCAACCGCCACCGACACATCAACGTTATTATATTGCTGAATCGCTGCATCCGTCCATGAAGCATTCGCCGCAGGCACATCACGCAACCCCATCGCCACTGCTTTGATGATAATATCATTCACAGAAAGCTTATAAGCAGGCGTACCAGCTTTACCAGCCGCCGCTTCTGCCGCCGCGTTCATCCGCGCACGCGCCGCCAACAATTGATCAAGTTCGACATCAATCGACAAATAAAAATGCGGCACTTGTTGTTTGGATTCTGTCAAACGCTTCGCAATGGTTTTACGCATCATGTTGTTTGGAATCTCTGTAAACACCACAGGATTACGACCAACCGATACCGCCACAGGCTTTGCTGAAACAGCTTTTGCGCCGCCGCCAGCAAGTGCATCTTTCACATCATCCTTCACGATACGACCATGAGGGCCTGTACCTTGTACTTTCGATAAATCCACGCCTTCTTGCGCGGCAACGACTTTAGCGAGTGGGGTCGCAAACACGCGCTCACCAGAAGAAGCGGTTACTACTGGAGCTGTCGCCGTAGCCGGAGGAGCGGATACTGCCGCCACTGGCGCGGCCGCATTAGGCGCAGCCGCTTTCGCCGAGTAACCTTCAAGCGCAGCCTTATCTTCACCATCATCGAGCAGTAATGCGATCAAGCTATTGACCGCCACATTTTGTGAACCCTCAGCAACAAGAATTTTACCAAGCACACCTTCATCTACCGCTTCGACTTCCATTGTCGCTTTGTCGGTTTCAATCTCGCACAACACCTCGCCAGATTTAACTTTATCACCTTCTTTTTTAATCCATTTTGCAAGGTTTCCCTCAGTCATGGTCGGCGATAATGCAGGCATCAATACTTCAATAGGCATAACTTACTCCGTAACCTTATATTTCTATTCTTTAATTCCATAACTCACTGACACAGATTGCGTCACTTCAATATCCCCTACTGGCGGTGCTATATTCGATACCATTGCCGAATCAGACGCCATCATTTTATTCGCCATACCTGAAACCACCATTGGCATAGGATTAAATTGTACGCCAGACTCGGTGAAAGAAATCACCTCTCCCACTTCCACAGCCATCGCTTTTGCCACAATATCTGCCTTGCGTTTAGCATGCTCTATCGCTTCAGTCAGTGCTTTTTCTTTAGTAGGACGCTCATCCAACAAGCCGTACTGCACATTACCAACACGGTCAATACCCGCTTCTGTAAGCTTCTGAAGCACCACGCCGACCAAATCCAATTTTTTAATTATCACCGTAATCGCATATTGCGCTTCATAGGCTTCGAAAATCTGTTTTCCCGAACCATAACTACTCACCACGGTAGATTCATAACGATAGCGCGGCATAATAGAACTATAGTTATTTTGGATATCACCCTTTGCAATACCAAGCTTGGTAAGTATTACCAAAACAGAGGCTAACTTCTCATCTGCCATCTTCTTGGCTTGTTGTAGTTCTTTATGCTCTGCAAACACCGTAAACTGCACATCTGCCTTATCAGGCTTGACATGCAAACGACCTTCACCTGTTACATCTATATGTCTCACTAATTTCACATCATCCGCCGTCGCTACATAGGGCGCAGCGACAAGACAAAATCCGAGAACTAATAAACGCTTAAACATCATGCCGCCTTTTTATTGCGATAACACGCTTGGCGCGCTGCCTCAACAATATCTTCCACATGAGGAAGTGCCAATTTTTCAAGATTCGCTGCATAAGGAAGCGGCACATCTTTACCGCACACACGCATCACTGGAGCATCAAGATAATCAAACGCCTGCTCGTTGACCACTGCTGCAATCTCAGAACCAATTCCAGCCACAGGCCAACCTTCTTCAACAGAAATAATACGGCTGGTTTTTTTGACAGAATTCACAAGAGTATCAGTATCAAGTGGACGAAGTGTTCGCAAATCAATCACTTCCGCGCTGATGCCCTCCGTCGCCAAAATCTCTGCGGCTTCGAGCGCATATTTCACACAGATAGAAAATGCCGTAATCGTCACATCAGAACCTTCACGGCGCACGAGTGCTTTCCCAATTTCAACCACCATGTCATCACCCTCAGGCACATCGAACGACCAACCATAAGTTAGCTCATTCTCCAAGAAAATCACTGGGTTAGGATCACGAATCGCGGCTTTGAGCAAACCTTTAGCGTCCGCAGCATCATACGGCGCAATCACCTTCAAACCCGGAACATGTGCATACCAGCTTGCATAACACTGCGAATGCTGTGCTGCCACACGAGACGCCGCACCATTTGGCCCGCGAAACACGATCGGACAAGAAAGCTGACCACCTGACATATAACGGGTCTTTGCCGCAGAATTGATGATATGATCCATCGCCTGCATTGCAAAATTAAAGGTCATAAACTCAACCACTGGCTTAAGTCCCGCCATCGCCGCACCTACAGCCAGCCCTGCGAAACCATGCTCAGTAATCGGCGTATCAATCACACGGCGTTCACCAAACTCAGCCAGCAACCCTTCGGTGATTTTATACGCACCCTGATATTCCGCCACTTCTTCACCCATGACGAACACGGTGTCATCACGACGCATTTCTTCTGCCATTGCATCACGAAGTGCCACACGTACTGTTTGTTCCATTTTATCTTCTCCTTCGTCGAAGAGAGGCTAGTGGCTAGTAACTAGAGATTAGTTTTTGCCAATACACCACACAACTACATTTTTCTTAACTAGCGACTAGTAACTAATGACTAGCAACTAAACAATAATATCCGTCCAAAGTTCCGACGCATCAGGCTCAGGAGACTGACGCGCAAAATCAGCCGCTTCCGCTGCGATCTGCTTCGCAATCTTATCCATTTCCTTCAACTCATCTTCCGAGGCAAAACCCTGCTTCAACATCATCTCATGCATGTTGTTGATAGGATCGCGCTGTTCACGATACTGCTCCACTTCATCTTTAGAACGATATTTTGCAGGATCAGACATCGAGTGACCACGATAGCGGTAGGTTTTCATTTCTAATAAAACAGGACCCTTACCAGAACGCGCATGCTCAACAGCTTCTTTACCCGCACGTTGCACTTCCAGCACATCCATGCCATTAACTTGACGACCAGGAATACCAAAGCCTTCACCACGCTTGTAAAGCTCGGTCATCGAATGCGAACGCTTGACCGATGTCCCCATCGCATATTCATTGTTTTCAATAATAAAAACAACTGGAAGCTTCCACAATGACGCCATGTTAAAGGTCTCATAAACCTGACCCTGATTCACCGAACCATCACCAAAATAAACGAGCGACACATTTTTTTCATTACGATATTGATAAGCAAATGCAACTCCTGCACCAATCGGCACTTGCGCACCAACAATCCCATGCCCACCGTAAAAACGCTTCTCGGTCGAAAACATATGCATTGACCCGCCCTTGCCACGTGAATAGCCGTCACTACGCCCTGTCAACTCCGCCATCACCCCATTAGGCGACATACCACACGCCAACATGTGACCATGATCACGGTAGCTCGTCACTTGCGCATCCTTTTCGGTGATAGAATGCTGCATCCCAACCACCACGGCCTCTTGTCCAATATAAAGGTGACAAAAACCACCGATCAACCCCATCCCGTAGAGCTGACCCGCTTTCTCTTCAAAGCGGCGGATAACCAGCATTTTACGATACATTTCCAAAAGCTCTGCCTTTTCAGGCATCACATTATGCCCTGCACCCGCAATAGCACTATCCTTAGAAGCAGCCTTAGCCATGAAAACTCCGTCACTTATCGTAAAAACAGAATGTTATTTACGTGTTGCTTTTCAATATGTTGCGACGCACAAACTCGCGCCATTTATGCGCGAACATTAGGCACAGAATTTATTAACATTGCAAGCAAAAAAAGAGGAGAATTTCGTGTTTTTAGGGAAATTTATTGAGGCTTAGCCCCTACATCTGGCAACACAATCACTTCATCTTTTGAGGTTACCCCAAGCGTACGTCGCGCCTGCTCATCCAGCATATCAGCATCAAGCGACGTGTCACGCATCAGTTTCACACGATGCTCAAGATCTTCGCGCTCTTTACTCACTTCCGCAAGCTTTTGTTTCAACGTCGTAATCCGATACTGCTCACGCACAAGCGCATACAACCCATAATTGCCATTGAGCGCGTGAAACACAAAAAAGACAAGCATAAATGCAAGCGATACAAGCTTAAATATCAAGCGAGGTGAAAACAGCGTCATATCTTACCAACTAAATAAATCCACACCAATAAAACATGATTGAGACAACTCTGCAAAAGATAAGGCGTAGCTAAAGTTTAAAAACCTTATGCCACGCCCTTCCCGTGTTTTCTTCGCAACAATCTCTGTACTTTAAGCAATTCCAAATAATCTCTCCATTCGGATTGCCAGTCATGACACGGCTGCGGCGGTCGTTCGTCGTAAGCCTTAGTAGCGTTTGAATGTATTAAGTTAAGCTTTAAGCAACCCGCGACCAAGATACACACCCTGCGTACCAAGCGATTCTTCGATACGGATCAGCTCGTTATATTTCGCCAGACGGTCTGAACGCGAAAGCGATCCTGTTTTGATCTGACCACAGTTTGTTGCCACTGCAATATGCGAAATCGTAGAATCCTCTGTCTCACCCGAACGATGCGACAACACCGCGTTATAACCAGCACGCTGCGCCATTTCCACTGCCTCTAAAGTCTCAGAAAGTGTCCCGATCTGGTTAACCTTAACCAAAATTGCATTCGCCAAACCGTCCGCAATCCCTTTTTTCAAGATTTTTGGATTGGTCACGAAAAGATCATCCCCAACAAGCTGTACTTTTTTACCAAGACGCTTGGTAAGCTCCGCCCACCCCGCATGATCATCTTCCGCACACCCATCTTCAATCGAGAAAATAGGGTATTTTTTGATAAGTGCCTCGTAATAATCAACCAGCACGCCGCCGTCCAAAACTTTACCTTCACCTTCTAGGTGATATTGACCATTTTTATAGAACTCAGATGACGCACAATCCAGCGCAAGCATCACATCTTGCTCAGGCTTATATCCTGCGGCTTCAATCGCTTGCATAATGAACGACAATGCAGCATCGGAACTCTCAAGATTCGGTGCAAAACCACCCTCATCACCCACATTGGTATTAAAACCAGCATCTTTTAGCTTTTTCTTCAAGTGATGAAAGATTTCCGCACCCATACGAATAGAATCCGCTTGCGTCTCCGCCGACACAGGCATCACCATAAACTCTTGAATATCAATTGGATTATCTGCGTGCGAACCACCATTAATGATATTCATCATCGGCACAGGCAACACATGCGCACGCGCACCACCAATATAGCGATAAAGCGGCAGATTTGCGCTCTGTGCTGCTGCGCGAGCCACCGCTAGAGACACACCCAAAATCGCATTCGCACCCAAACGCCCCTTATTTTCAGTACCATCCAACTCAATCATCATATTATCAATATGAAGCTGATCTTCTGCGTCCAAGCCAAGCAACGCGTCGGTAATCTCGCCATTAACATTATCAACTGCTTTGAGAACACCCTTGCCAAGGTAACGCTTCGCATCGCCGTCACGAAGCTCTAACGCCTCAAGCGTACCCGTAGAAGCACCAGACGGCACTGCCGCACGGCCAATCGCGCCATCGTCCAGCACCACATCGACTTCCACCGTAGGATTGCCACGGCTATCCAAAATCTCACGTCCCAAAATTGATAGAATCTCAGCCATTGTTTTCTCGTCTATAAAAAGTTTTGATCGTGCGACTTTTTAAGGGAAGCAGAAGGGTTTTGCAAGTCACTATACGAACTAAAACCAAGATTTCAAAATTCAGAGCAGTACTATCATTTTTGAAACTCATGCGAATTGTCATAAAAGCTTAATAATATATCAATGTATATTTGTTATAGTGATTCTTAACAAGACAATGAATCTTAAACAAGCAACTATACGGAGCAAGATAAATGACAACAAATGAAACCGATTCTTTAGCTGCACAGAAACTCATTAAACTTGCTGGCAATAATTTGGTATCGGCAGCCGTTTATTTTGATCCAAACGGCGATGGCACTGTTACGCGTGACGAAGCAGAAAAAAATGTAAATATGTTTATGCGTACAACTGGATTACAAAACGTTACAACGGACGAACAAAAAAATACTATACTTGCTGACTTAAAAGAAAGAATCCCAGTAGATAAAGTTTATGGGGCTGACAAATTAACTAAATTAGATGATACAGCATCAAGCCTATTAAGCACAGTTCACCGTCAAGTTGAAAAAGCAATCGATTTGGATGTCAGCGTAATCACCCCTCCACCTTCTACACCTAATACGCCTGCTGCTTCAGACAAACAGAATGAAAGATAATTTAAGAACACAATCAAGTAAAAGCGTATAATTAGCGTAAGCTGTGAATGTCAGCTTTCGTCACCGCGTCATACGCCTGAAGTTTCTTCAGCGTTTCTTCCATCGCGTCAAGGCGCATCATGCACGGGCCATCAGACGGCGCATTATCTGGGTCTTGGTGAGTTTCCATAAACAAACCCGCCACACCAACTGCAACGGCTGCACGTGCAAGTGTAGAAACATACTGACGTTGCCCGCCCGAAGAACTGCCCATGCCACCCGGTTGTTGCACAGCGTGGGTTGCATCAAAAATCACTGGATAGCCATTTTGCTCCGCCATAATCGCTAAGCCGCGCATATCAACCACGAGTGTATTATAGCCAAATGACGCGCCGCGCTCAGTCATCATCACGCGCTCATTCCCGCTTTCAACAACTTTATCTACGACATTTTTCATATCCCACGGGGCAAGAAATTGTCCTTTTTTGACATTGACCACTTTACCCGTTTTTGCCGCCGCAATCAACAGATCGGTCTGACGGCATAAAAATGCTGGAATCTGAAGCACATCGACCACCTGCGCAGCAAGTCCGCATTGTTCTTCCGTATGCACATCAGTCAGCACAGGACAACCAAAGGTCGCCTTCACTTCTTCAAAAACTTTCAGTGCTTTTTCTAGCCCAATCCCGCGCACACCCTTGAGGCTCGAGCGGTTAGCTTTATCAAACGAAGTTTTAAAAATATAAGGAATACCGAGTCTATCAGTAATCACCTTCATTTTTTCAGCCATCATCATCGCATGATCGCGGCTTTCCATCTGGCACGGCCCAGCGATCAGCGCAAAGGGTAAATCATTGCCGAAAGTAACATTACCTGTGGTGACGTGTTTCATAAGTTTTTCCTTTTCGCTCCCGCTTCGGTCTGCTGACCTACGCGATGAGCCTAACGCGCTTTGCGCGACTAAAGAACTCGGACTCCTGTCCTCGTACCGCTAAACTGATAACCAACAACAAATGACTAGAAACCAGCAACCAATAAACTATTTCTTCCCTGCATATTCCATCGCTGCGGCGACAAAACCCTTGAACAACGGATGCCCACCAAATGGACGGGATTTAAACTCAGGATGGAACTGTACACCAATAAAAAACGGATGATTTGGAATCTCTACAATCTCAGGTAACTGACCGCTAGGTGACATACCAGAGAATAAAAGGCCCGCCTTCTCCAGCATATCTTTATAGGCAATATTCACCTCATAACGATGACGATGACGCTCAGAAATCTTGGTCGTGCCATATACGTGATGCGCAAGCGTCCCCTCTTTGATGGCACATTCATATGCACCAAGGCGCATCGTTCCACCAAGATCATCGTCTTTCCCTCGTTTTTCCAATGCAGAACCACGCTGCCACTCAGTCATCAATCCAACCATCGTCCCACGTGGATCACCGTCTTCAGGCGCACCAAACTCTGATGAGGTGGCATGCTTCATCTTTAACACACTATGCGCATACTCAAGCACCGCCATTTGCATTCCAAAACAAATACCAAGATACGGAATCCTATTTTCACGCGCATATTTAACTGCAAGCAGTTTACCACGTACACCCTGCGCGCCAAACCCACCAGGAACTAAAATCGCATCAACGTCTTTGAGTTTTGGCGTCACGTCTTGTTTTTCAAACACACGCGCATTCACCCACTTCACTTTCACACGTACATTATTTGCAATTCCTGCATGATCTAACGCTTCAATCAACGATTTATAGGCATCAGACAACCCTGTGTACTTTCCAACTAGCGCAATAGTGACCTCACCTTGTGGCTTCTCATAACGGCGCGCAATCTCCGCCCATCCAGATAGATCAGGCTCTTTTTCATCCTGATAAAGATCAAAATGTTTGAGAACCTGAATATCAAGACCTTCAGCATGATAGGTCATCGGTACTTGGTAGATCGACTTCACGTCCAGTGCTTGAATCACGTTTTCTTCAGGAATATTACAAAAAAGCGCGATTTTACGACGCTCATTAAGTGGAATCTCACGTTCAGCACGGCATAACAAAATATCGGGTACGATCCCAATCGTCCGTAACTCTTTCACAGAGTGCTGCGTCGGCTTGGTTTTAAGTTCTTTTGCCGCCGAAATATAAGGCACAAGCGTCAAATGCATAAACAAACAACGCGAACGCCCAATTTCATAGCCAAGCTGACGAATCGCCTCAAAAAACGGTAAACCTTCAATATCACCAACCGTACCACCAATTTCGCACAATACGAAATCTTCGCTATCGGTGTCATGCAACATAAATTGCTTAATAAGGTCGGTCACATGAGGAATCACCTGCACTGTACCGCCAAGATAATCCCCGCGACGCTCTTTCATGATCAAGGTTGAATAGATTTTACCCGTAGTAACATTATCACTCTTCTTTGCGTCCACATTAGTGAAACGCTCGTAATGCCCTAGATCAAGGTCTGTTTCCGCACCGTCTTCAGTAACGAACACCTCCCCATGCTGAGTTGGATTCATCGTACCAGGATCAACATTCAAATAAGGGTCAAGCTTGCGCAAACGAACCTTATAACCGCGTGACTGCAACAGCGCAGCAAGGCTCGCTGACGCCAAACCCTTACCCAGTGAGGAAACCACACCACCAGTAATAAAGATAAAACGCGCTGCCATACCATCCCCACTTCAGACTATACAATGTATCATTTTAGCATGCCTTAACAGCATGCTATTATTTTGCTTTTTTATCGCTCACAGCTTTAGACGCGTCCACCTTGGGTGCAACAACAGCCTTAGGAGCTTCTACTGGCTTAGACGCATCTGCCTTTGGTGCGCTCACAGGAGCAACATCTACCTTCGATGTTTCTGTCTTCACGGCTGCCCCTGATGTAACAGGAGACGCAACAGGCATGTCCGCCAGCGGAGCTTTCATCGGTGCATCCTTTTTCGCATCAGCCCCTACATTCACCGCGCCCTCTTTTTTCATTTCTTTTGCCACATCATCCACGAGATTCACCGCAGAACTACGAGATACGATAATAGAAAACGCCAAAGAATTGATCATAAATAACGTCGCAAGCACAGCGGTGGTACGCGTCATAAAACTGGCCTTTGAACGACCTGACAGCAAGCCCGTACCGCTACCAGAACCCATACCAAATCCATCCGCATCACTGCGCTGAATCAACACCATCCCAATCATGGCAACCGCCAACACAATTTGAATAATGAGCAACATAGATTCCATGATGAATTCCTTATATTCTTACACTACTAATTCGTCTTACACTCGTCATCTTACACTAAACACCTGACTCGGCTTGTGCTACAGCAGACAAAATAGCACAAAATTCAACGGCATTCACACTCGCTCCACCAACTAACATACCGCCTACACCCGCAACATTTGCAATATCATAAGCATTCGAAGGTTTGACTGAACCGCCATAAAGCACAGTTACCTGCCCCGCGTCAATACCCCTCTCTTGCGCAAGACACCCAATAATAGCCCCATGCACCATCTCGATATCATTCAAACTAGGGATTTTGCCTGTACCGATCGCCCACACAGGCTCATAGGCAATCACCACCTCGTCTTGTACTCCAGCAGGTACAGCCGCTAATATCTGACGCTCCACCACTTCCATCGTGCGCCCTTTTTCCATCTCATTCAACGTCTCTCCGACACAAATAATAGGAATCAAGCCCGCATCACGTACAGCCTGAGCTTTTGCCGCTACCATCTCATCAGTTTCATGATAAGCAGCCCTACGTTCAGAATGCCCCACGATAACATACCGTGCGCCTGCATCCGCAAACATATTTGCGCTCACATCACCCGTAAATGCTCCACTTTCCTGCACATGACAATCTTGCCCGCCCACAGAAAATCCGCCTAAATCTTCTGACATCTGCACAAGCTGGGGGATAAAAATGGCAGGAGGACACATCACCACGCATAAAGGTGGTTTATGCACCTGAAGATGATGCGCAATTTCTTTCACAAGATGAAATGCCATCTCCTGATGACCGTGCATTTTCCAGTTTCCAACAATCAAGGGCAACGCCATAACCGCTCCTTATACCATATGCCATAAGTATTTTTTAGCATTTTTGCTTTTTCTTTGGCAGGTCATAGCACAAGCCATCTCAGATTGCCACTTTAGTCTTGCAATCTAAAGGGCGTGGTGTAAACATTCCCTTTTCGAGTTATAAGTTATGAGTTGAACGTTATGAGCAAGCTATTCTTTTGTCGTGCCATCGCAGGACAAAAACCATATATTACAACAGTTAAGTCAAGATTATTCTTTATTTCTGGATTCCAGCTTTCGCTGGAATGACAAGATACAAAGACTATACCGCCAACTCTCATAACTCAATAACTCATAACTGACAGGCTAAAATATGCTTCACGAAATCCGCCAAAGTGCGTCTGGCTTCTTCACAAAGATATTGATGCTATTTCTTGTGGCGTGCTTTGCACTCTGGGGCATTGGCGATATTGTTAACAAAAGTGCGCCGAAAGATATTGCGCAAGTAGGGGATCAAACCATCTCTTTGGATGATTTTAAGTTTGAAATGGAATTGATGAAACGCAGCTTTGGCGAACATTATTCTGAAGAATTGGTCAAAAGCCTTAACCTGTATCAAGTCAAACTCAATGAACTGATAAACCGTGCCTTGGTAAACCAAGAGACAGCAAAACTTGGTATCAATGTGGGGGATGAAACGCTCGCAAAATCCATTGCAAAAGAAAGCGTCTTTCAAAATGCAACAGGTGATTTTGACAAAACTGTATTCAAGCAAGTGCTACGCGAAAACAACCTCAGCGAAACGGAATATCTTCGTAAACAACGTACGAATATCTCTACATCTGTCTTATTAGAGACGTTTAACATCCATCCCGCTTTACCAGATAACATGCTGGAAACGCTGTACGACATCAAGCATGAACAACGTAAAGTCAAATTGATTGTTATTAATGCTATACCTGAAAAAGATACGCAGATCATGAACCAACATGACATTAACGCATTCTACGAAGCTAATAAATTTCGCTACACTGCCCCCGAATATCGCACAATACAATATATTGAGATATTGCCTGAAGAGATCATGAAAAACCTGAAGATCTCACGTGAGGAATCGTTTGAAATCTATCAACAGCGCATCAAAGACTACCTGCTGCCACAAAAACGTCATGTTTCACAACTACTCTACAGCACCAAAGCAGAGGCTGAGAACGCTTATGGTTTACTGCGTAGCGGCACAAAACTGGAAGAAGTCGCAGCTAAAGTCTCCCCGAAAAACAAAGACGCCATTGACTTAGGCCTGCGCTTCAAATCACAGCTTACCACAGGCGCAGAAGAAGTATTCTCGCTTGAAAAAGGCGGCTTCACCGCACCGATCGAGAGTGCCTTCGGATGGCATATTTTTCGTGTGACAGAGATCGAAGACGAACACACCTCTGATTTTGAATCTGTCCAAAAATCCATTGAAGAAGAACTCAAACAAAGCAAAGCCAACGACAAGTTGAGTGAACAAGTAGAACGCCTAGAAGACGCTCTCTCAGGCGGTGGCACAATGGAAGTCGCAGCAAAAGCCACGGGTCTCGCTGTTCATAAACTAAATGCCATTGATGCTAATGGTCGCGGCGCGGACACACACGAAATTCTCAGTCCGCTCAAATACAAGGAACTCTTTACTAAAGCCTTCTCAACCGCTGAGAAACAACGTAGTGGTGTTATCACTATGGCCGATGGTCGTCATTTCGTGGTGCAAGTCCTTAGCATCACACCACCTCGCCCGCGCAAGCTCGAAGAAGTGATAGGACTGGTGCAATCTGATCTAAAACTTTCACTCAAAAACGCTGCAATGAAAGATTTTGCACAAGTAGTTGCTACCAATGCTGCCACCTTACGTGATGATGCTCTCACAACCTTCCTCAAAGCCAAAGGCTTGGGTGATGCCATCACCACAGTAGTTGGTCGTGCTGGATTTCCCGCAGGCGCACCCTCACCTGATAAACGCCTGAGCGATGCATTACCCTCAGAAACTCTTGATCAACTCTTCACCCTAAAACATGTAGGCGAGGCAACCAAGGCCACGCAATACGGCAATGGATTCATCGTGGCACGTCTGGTGGAAAAACTTCCTGCACCCAAGGCAGACTCAGAGCAAGGCAAACAACTGATGGACGCTCTCAAACGCTCAATGGAGGAAGAACATAACAATGAAGTAATGGACGATTTCACCAAACAGCTACGCGAACATTTCCCCGTCGGCATCAACACCACCGTATTTGAGCAGATCACCTCCTCAGGACAAACGGCCGATGTAGTAGACGCACTCATGCAATCTAGTGGCGCACCATCAGGCGGCACACCGCCAAAAGAACCCCAAAAATAATCACTATGGTGCAACATCATCCTCATAAGTCAGAGATTTTTCCTGCTCGTGGAGTAGGAGTTGCGCAACTTTGTGCGGGAACTCCCCTGCTCATCTGGACAAAAATCGTTGCGGATTTAGATACTCCTGTTTCTGCTTTGCTTAAGCTTTCACAAAGCGACGCACCTTGCTTTTTGTTAGAATCGGTGGAAGGTGGCGAAACCCGCGGACGCTATTCCATCATTGGGTTAGAGCCAGACCTCATCTGGCGTTGCCATGGTGAAAAAGCGGAGATTTGTACTACCCCGCATCATCACCCATTCATATTCACCCCACAAGCCGAACCCAGTATTCAAGCACTTAAGCACCTGATAGATGCATCACGCTTAGATATTCCTGAAGGACTGCCACCGATGGCGGCGGGACTGATTGGCTATCAAGGCTACGACATGATTAAACTGGTGGAAAAGATACCGTCAGAAAATCCCGACCCTATCGCCATTCCTGATGCGTGGTTGATGCGTCCTAGCGTTACCATTATTTTTGATGGACGTGACGGCGTGATTTACCTCACCGCTCCCATCTGGAATACCACGCGCTCACGTGACATTGCGGAGGCAGAGTATGATAATGCCAGCAAGCGGCTTTACGCCACCCTATCACGCCTTGAACAACCACTTGATGCAGCGTCGCGCTACCATGAAGCCAGCACTACCTCGCCAGTTTTCACCTCCAATCAAACTCGTGAAAGCTATCATGCGATGGTGGAAAAAGCGAAAGACTATATCCGCGCTGGCGATATTTTTCAGGTTGTTCCTTCGCAACGTTTCACCGCAGATTTTGACCTTCCTCCCATTGCACTCTACCGCGCACTGCGCTACCTCAACCCCTCACCCTTCCTCTTTTATCTCAATATGGATGGGTTTTCGCTCGTGGGATCAAGCCCAGAAATTTTAGTGCGTGTACGTGATGACAAGATTACCATCCGCCCCATCGCAGGCACACGCTGGAGAGGCAAGACCCGAGAGGAAGATAACGCGCTTGAGCAAGATTTACTGTCCGACCCCAAAGAACTGGCAGAACATCTCATGCTGCTCGATTTAGGACGCAATGACGTTGGTAAATGCGCAACGACAGGTTCTGTGCGCGTCACACAACGAATGATTGTTGAACGCTATTCACACGTCATGCATATTGTATCCAATGTTGAAGGCATACTGGACAGAACACGTTTTGATTGTTTTGACGCACTGATGAGCGGGTTTCCTGCTGGTACAGTCAGTGGCGCACCAAAAATCCGTGCCATGGAAATCATCGACGAATTAGAACCTGAAAAACGCAGCTTCTATGCAGGTTGTGTAGGCTATTTCTCTGCAAATGGCAGTATGGACACCTGTATTACCCTGCGCACAGGACTCCTCAAAGATGGTAAGCTCTATGTCCAAGCAGGCGGAGGCGTCGTCGCCGATTCCGACCCTGAGTCAGAGTATCAAGAATCCTGTAACAAAGCCAAAGCCTTGATGCACGCAGCAGAGTTTGCGGTAAAGTTTGCTTGATCTTATCAGGATAAATATAAAACATCTAGATTCCAGCTTTCGCTGGAATGACAAGTCAATTTGAGTTAAAACCTAAAAAAACCCGAACACACAAACATCATGACCTCCATCCTCCTCATTGATAATTATGATTCTTTTACCTATAACCTCGTGCATTATCTCGGGGAGATGGGTGCAGAAGTGACGGTGGTACGTAATGACACGGTGGATATGCATGCATTAGAAACCTCTCCGCCGTCAGGTATCGTGATTTCTCCCGGACCAGGAACGCCTGATGAATCAGGACAATGTCAGCAGATTTTACGTGAGTTTGGTCATAAGATTCCTGTACTTGGCGTTTGTTTGGGACATCAAACGATTGGTCAAATTTTTGGTGGCAAGGTGATTCGCACCACACCACTGCACGGGAAAACCAGCCAAGTGTTTCATCATGGCAAAGGTATTTTTACCGGCATTCCCTCACCCTTCACCGCCACACGCTATCATTCCTTGATTGTTGAACGCAAGAGTCTGCCAGATTGCTTGGAAATCACTGCATGGACGGAAGATGATATTATCATGGGCTTACAACATAAAATCAACCCCATCCACGGTGTTCAATTTCACCCTGAAAGCATCGCGTCCGAACATGGTCATGCAATAATTAAAAACTTTTTGGATAGACTCTAATGTCCAACACGATTCAAGACATCTTAACCGAACTCGCCTTTAAACGTGATTTACCTGAAGAGATCGCGACCCATGCCTTTCAGATCATCATGAACGGCGGTGCAACCCCTGCACAGATGGGAGCGTTTTTAATGGGACTACGCCAAAAGGGTGAAACCGTTACCGAAATAACCGCAGGCGCACGTGTGCTACGCGCCAAAGCCGCCACGCTTGATGCCCCTGAAAATGCGATAGATACCTGTGGCACAGGCGGAGACGGCAAACAAACCTACAACATTTCTACCGCGGTCGCCATTGTCACTGCGGCATGTGGTATTCCTGTTGCCAAACACGGCAATCGCTCCATTACTTCCGCTTCAGGATCAGCCGATGTACTACGTGCGCTAGGTGTCGGGGTTGATATTGACTTAACAACATCACAACATGCCCTTGAACAATGCGGCTTATGCTTCATGAATGCGCCGCGCTATCACGCTGCTATGCGCCATATTGCCCCTGTGCGCGTTGAACTCGGACTGCGTACTATCTTTAACCTACTTGGCCCTCTCGCCAATCCTGCAGGAGTGAAACGTCAAGTAGTTGGCGTTTATGACAAGAAATGGCTTATGCCACTCGCTGAAACCCTACGTAATCTCGGCAGCATTCATGCGTGGATTGTTTGCGGCGCAGACGGCATGGACGAGCTGACCACCACGTCAGCAACATTCATCTGCGAACTCAAAGAAGGTAAGATACGTGAATTAACGATTACCCCTGAAGAAGTAGGACTCGCACGCGTACATGAAGAAGCATTACGTGGTGGAGACCCAGAAACCAATGCAGATGCAATGCGTGATGTCTTACAAGGCACACCATCCGCTTATCTTGATATTGTTTTACTCAATACCGCGGCAGCACTCATTGTTGCAGGTAACGTTACCTCACTCGAAGATGGTATCGCTCTTGCGCATAAAGCCGTCACCAGCGGCACGGCATGGGAAAAACTGCAACAATTCATCAAACTAACCAACCCGCAAGAAACCCCATCATGACCAACACACTCGAAAAGATCTGCGCGGAAAAACGCCTTTGGATTGCACAAAACAGGCAAAAAATAACGCTACGTGAACTTGAAGAATGCGCATACGCCGCACCAGTACCACGTGGATTTGCTACCACACTTACCACCAAAGCCGCACAAACAGGTATTGGGCTGATCGCAGAAATTAAAAAAGCATCTCCCAGCAAAGGACTTATTCGCGCTGACTTTGACCCCACCAGACTCGCACAAGCCTACACAACAGGTGGCGCAGCATGTCTTTCCGTGCTGACAGATATCCCTTATTTTCAAGGAGATGACCGCTATCTCCAGCAAGCACACGCCGCCGCATCACTTCCCATCCTTCGCAAAGATTTTATGGTCGACCCCTATCAAATTGTAGAGTCACGCGCACTCGGAGCAGATTGTATTTTGCTGATCATGGCGGCACTCTCCCCCACGCAAGCTAAGGAACTACAAGATATTGCACATGCTCATTACATGGATGTTTTGCTAGAAGTCCATGACGAAGCAGAACTCGAAACTGCCTTGACCCACCTTACCCCTGAGCTGCTCGGCATCAATAACCGAAGCCTTAAAACGCTTGAGGTATCTCTTGATACATCTCGACGCCTAAAAACCCTTATCCCAGAGGGCTATACCATAGTCTGTGAAAGTGGTATTGCCACACATAACGATATCAAAGCAATGCAAGCGATCGGTATTGATTGCTTCTTAGTTGGAGAATCACTGATGCGTCAAAACGATGTCGTCAAAGCTACCCATACACTACTCGGTCTGTGACAAAATAACCCAAGCCTTACCTAATTTTAATTTTTTTACTCACACCCCCTTGGCATAACCACTTTTTTTTTGTACAAAGGATATATGAGAAGTTCATTATACATTTTTCTAATGTTACTTAGTGTACTGATTATAGGTACACCACGAGATAGCATTGCGCTTGAAAAAAAGGCTTACTGCACCCCAGAAGAACAAAAGAAATATATCCCTGTACGTAAAAGATTGCAGGATGTTGGCGTCATGCTCACACTCTATAGCTGTGACACAAGCCACCCCAGCCATATCCTCGGCACACTCCATTCAGATAACCACAAGATCATTAGCAAATCAAAAAAAGCCTTTGCAATTCTCTCCCAATCTAAAGCTGCGTTTTTTGAAATTATTTCAGACAAAAAAACCAATCTAGAAATCATCAGTCGTGTTCTACTTCCCCAAAACGAAACAAATACACTGCAATCTCTACTTGGAGACGCACTTTTCAAACAAGCAAAAGCTCTTATTCTTCAGTATCACGAAGGATTTCCTGACCCTATTTTATTGCGTTACCGCCCATGGGCCAGCACCATTTTAATGGAATACCCAGCCCCCAAAGGGGACGGTGCGGTTCTCGACGAACTCCTACAGGTGCATGCACGTAAATCCAACGTTCCTCTACAAAGCCTAGAGACCGTCGCAGAACAATTTGCAACATTCGAGGATATGACACGAGGGCAGGAAGTTAACCTTGTGCGTGACACTATCACCAACATCACTGCCATACGCAATCTCAACGATGAACTCGAACGAGCCTATATTGCAGGCAATATGGCGGAAGTTGAGCGTATTGGAAAACTCAGCTTCTTTGAGGTAGAAGATAAAAATTTACGCAACACCCTATTAAATGGCATCATTTATCGCCGAAATCAAAGCATGGCAGAACGCATTATACCTGAACTTCGCCTCGGCAATCGCTTTATCGGTATTGGTGTGTTACATCTTGTGGGAGAAAATGGTGTTTTAGAACGCTTGGAAAAAGCAGGGTTCTACATTTTCTAATGCCTAAGCCTCAAACTGATTGAAGAAACTGTCATACAATTCGCACATTGCAACCATCGTGACAGGCAAGCTTAACACCAACAAAATACCCGTAGGAGCAGCTATATAGTTAACCAACAATATGGTGTAGATAGTAAGCATATTGGGACCCATTTGGCGTACCATATTAAAACTATAGCCAAGCGCAGGAATTCCCTTCATACCACGATCTACGATCAAAAGTGGTGCGAAGCAAAAGAACATCCACATGACACTCCCCGGAAGCAACATCAAAAACAATAAAGCTGGCTGCCCTGTGAACGTTGCAAGCAAAGCAGGAAGACCAAACAACAGACCACCAATGACCACGGATGCTCCCATAAGCTGAAGCCCAAAACGCTTTACCACTGCGATAAGAAATTCAGGTGTCACCAACTGCATCCTGCTTTTACGCAGCATAGAAACTTGGTACAAAGAAAAAACACCATACAGCCAAAAACCAGCGAATAAGCCACCTACCAGTGGAATGGCAGACAAAAGCGCGCCACCACCCAGCCCAAGAACAAAAAACACACCTGTAAAGACAAGTACAATCAGATTTTGTGTTAAAAAATCGACACCACCTACCAGCAATTCCTTAACACCATATACACGCTGCGCAGTCGGCTTCATTTCTTGTTTGAATGCTTCTTCATCATATTCATCGAAAATTTCGAGAAACCCATTAATATCAATGGCACTCACGCGCTCGCCATCCCAGCCAAGCCAGATCACATCCATCCGCTTAAGACGCCCACCACGAATCTTACGTATCAACGCCATTGTATCAAAAGGACCTTGTTTACGTCCGTCTACTTCCACATAATAATCCATGCGACTTCATGTCCCACTATCTATGTTACAACTTCATTGATGACTACGCATCGACTGCATCACGATGATCTTCCACATCCACCATCGCATTTTCTGCATCTAAGACGCCAACATCTACCCCAGCAGGTTCAGCTAGTTTCATAATAATATCTGCAAAATCACTCAAAAAAACAGACCCATGCACCGTACGTTGAATAAAAACATTACGGCGATCTGATTCATCTTTTTTACGTTTGATCAATTTTGCCATACTGAGTGTATCCACCGCACGACACACTGCTGCCTTTGACATACCAAGATCTTCAGCAAGCGATCGAATCGTATGCGGCCCTGCACGTAAATAAACATGCATAACCAATCCCGCTTGCCGAGTAGACAGATCAAAATCCATCGTCCTCATTGCCTGCAACATCACATCATGCCACAAATGCAAAGCTTTTAAAGTTGAAAGCGGCGGTGCTTTTTTCATGATTTCATTCATAAGAATACCCAAATCCGTTCATTATATCACATGCGAAATAGTAAAGCGTTTATCACGTAAGCGCAAGACCATAGCCATGATTTCATACGTCAAGAAGCATATCTCTCTGCGATCATGGCATAGAGCGCACGAAGCCCCATCGCCTCGCCCCCTTCAGGACGACCATGACGCGTTTTAAGATTCCACGCCATCAGGTCCACATGTACCCATGAACGTACATTCTCTACAAAACGCTTGAGGAAAAGTGCCGCTGTAATAGCACCCGCATAGCCTGAAGCAGGAGCATTATTAAGATGAGCTACTGTACTTTTTAACTGCTCATCATACCCCGCAAAAAGCGGTAGACGCCACATAGGATCAAAATGTGACACCGATGCCTGCTGCAACGCCTGCGCAAGTGCATCATCGTCAGTGAAAAACGCGGGTATCTCTGTACCAAGCGCAACTCGCGCCGCACCCGTCAATGTCGCCATATCAATCAACAAATCAGGATTTTCTGTTGCCGCTTCATACAACGCATCAGACAAGATTACCCGACCTTCTGCATCCGTATTACCAATCTCCACCGTAAGTCCCTTACGCGTAGGCAAGACGTCCATCGGACGAAATGCATTCGCAGAAATGCTGTTTTCCACAGCAGGAATCAGTACACGCAAACGCACAGGAAGCTTCGACGCCATAATCAATTGCGCCAAAGCCAACACATGCGCCGCTCCACCCATATCTTTTTTCATCAGCTTCATATTATCAGCCCCCTTGATATCAAGGCCACCCGAGTCAAAACAAACACCTTTACCAACCAAGGTCACTTTTGGGTGCTTATCATCCCCCCATCGCATATCAATCAAACGCGGCGCATCCGCACTCGCACGCCCCACCGCATGAATAGAAGGATAATTTTGCTTAAGCAGGTCATCTCCTATAATGATCTTACAGCTTGCATCATAAGCCTCCGCTACGCGGCGCGCTTCGTGTGACAAATGACTTGGCAACATATGATTTGCTGGCATATTGACCAGATCACGTACCATAAAGATCGACGCCACCATTTCTCGTAATAAATCACCATCCACTGCATCAGGAATATATAAGGTTGATGCACGCGTTACTTCATTTTTCCTAAACACATCAAAGCGATAGGTTGCAAGACCCCACCCAAGCGCAAGCATCCCATAAACACCATCCATCACTACGCCACGCAAATATTCTAGCACCAAACGATAATGACCTTCTGGCAAAATAGCAGGAAGATGTGCCACTGACCACACCTGCAACGCAGACCCCACCCCTGCCAACACCATGCTCACACGACCATCTTCCGATGGTACAAGCAAATAGGAGTCCACCGCTGCGGAAAACCCGCACGCAAAAACCCACTGCCGTACTGAAGCTGACTGCGCCTCTAAAAACGCATCCAAATCTTTTTCCTGCAACACATACACAGGCAAAGCAGATTCTCTGCCTTCCACCACAAAACACTCAACTGACATTCATCAACTCTCTTTACTTTGAAATCTCTACGAAACGTAACAAAGACGCTATGAATTAACGACCTGCTTACGACGCACCGCCATGCTTGGCGGCTCAAGCGACACAACACGCGATGCAGGCAACACGAGAGAAACCGAAGTTCCAATATCTTTCTCGCTTCCTACTATGATCTCACCATCATGCAACATAACGAATTCCTTCGTCACCGCCAAGCCAAGCCCAACACCCAATGTCTCAGGGCTTTGTGAGAATAAACACTGGCGTTGCGCCAAAGATTCAGAAATACGCGTCAAATGCGCAGGAGACATCCCAACCCCTTCATCCTTGACCGTAATACTCAAACGACCATCTCTGTCCATACGTGCGCTCAGACATACTTCTGACTCAGGCTGCGAAAAACGTAACGCGTTCGAAATCAAATTACCGATCGCACGCACCAATTTGGGACGGTCTCCTCGCACCACGACACGCGGCACAATCCCATCAATACGCATCATCACGCCTCGACAAAAAGAATCATGACGCTGCAAGCGCATCGCTGCTTCCATAAGCTCAATCGGCTGGATATGTCCTTCATCCACGACGGCACTACCAACTTCAATACTAACGATCTCTATCATATCATTGATACGATGTAGAAGTAAGCTACCACTTTCACGAATACTCACCAAATAATCACGATATTCAGGCGTTGTGATATCACCATACACACCCCGTTCCATCATTTCCGCAAAGCCCAGCATAGCATTCAACGGCGTACGCAATTCATGACTCATATGCCCCAAAAATTCATAACGTCCACGCTGCGCCAATTCAGCCTGAATCTGTGCCGTGCGAAGTTCACGCTCGACCATCACTTGCTCATGAACATCCCACAACAACATTTCACATGTATGCGACTCAGGCGCATCATGCGCAGGGTACAGTTTCATATCAAACCAACGCCATCCACCGACAACATCTGCAATTTGACACCGCATACGCGCTGAAAATATCCCCGCCTGCGCGTCAGCAGAATCACCCTCACGCAACATGTCCAACTTTTCCATGAAAGCATGACGATAATAGGGATGCAAGGCCATCATAAACCCTTCGCCATCACAATCCTCAGCAGACAACCCTGTAACCATCTCCCAGTTCGCCGTCAACGCCGCAACGCGTCCATCCTCCAGAACACGACACCCCGCCACATCAGCTTCCATCATCATCCGCGACGCCTTTACATCCAAAGACGATGCAGAAGCCAATGGCACTTGCACAGGAGCATTCACAGCCAACGCTTGCATATCAGGCAAATTCAAACCAGCTAGATGCTTGGCAACACGTTGATCCACGCAAACACATTCATGCTCAGCAAGCACCGTCAACAACCCACAAGAAGGACAAGACTCCTCAATACACGCGGCGACACTCTCAACCACCATATCTTGACACGCGACCAAAGTCGCTGCTTCATTTTTATGAAGTATTTCATCTGCACCAGTGACAAGAGAGACAGTACTACTGGCCATTTGCAGACCACTCACATACACATCTTTCCAGTAATTCCAAACTAACACAGCGCACTCTCGCTTTGAAATAATGCCATGACGCTACATCAGGAATCCATATTTTCCAAACACAATATCTAGAGCGTTAACGAAAAAGTAACGATAACCATGTTACTGTGGCATTTTGAGCATATTACACTTGTAACACTGCTCGCAGTGCCACATGCCGCGCCACTTCATGCACACGTAACCACGCCACCCCCTGCTGCATCAACACACTTGAATAAGCAAGCGTCACATCATCACGCGCCGCCGCCTGCGCATCTGTTACCAACCGCAAAAATGATTTACGCGAATGCCCAACATAAAGCGGCAACCCAACATGGTGCTGGATTTTCCCTGCAGCACCAATCAAGGCAAGTGATTGACGCGCATCCTTACCAAACCCAATCCCCACATCTGCCCACAACCGCGACCGCGCAATGCCAGAAAGATGAAGATCATCCGCCATACATGTGAGTGCATCCACCACCCCCGATACGACATCTCCATCCTTTGGCATCGTCACATCAGGCAAGGGCGGAACACCTAACGCGTGCATCATCACCACAGGACAGTTCGTAGAACGCAGCACAGCAACCATAGAGGGATGCTCAAGCCCCACTTGCACATTGATCACATCGACTCCAACATCCAATGCACGCGCCACCGTCTCACTATGACGCGTATCCACGCTCACACGAACCTGCGCATCATGTGCAATCTCCACCGCACGTGCCAATATCGGTTCTAAGCGTCTCCACTCCTGATCAGCATCCAATAACACTGCATCAGGGCGGGTAGACTCTGCACCAATATCAATCATATCCGCACCATCTACGCATAATTGCGCCACTCGTACCAACGCCGCATCCACCTGCGCATACGCACCACCATCCGAAAACGAATCAGGCGTAATATTCACTATTCCCGCAATATGTGTTTTGTAAGGCTTCGTGGACATGGGAAAACTCCTTTTTATTCCTTATTGCAAAATCACAATACGCGAAGCGATACGATAACCATAAAATGTTGCAAGACGTTCTAAAATCATAGGTTCTTGATACTGCACCTGCATGGCGTGCGCCCCTGACTTCACTTTGAGATACAATCGCCCCTCACCTTGCCTACCATTGGGTGAGGACATTTTGACAGGCATGCAATAGCGACTCAGCTCTTCTCCCACAATATCTTTCCAACGATAAATCACATCCGAATTAGTAAATCCATTCTTAGCAAACACTGCCTGCGCTGACCATTCTACCGCTGCACCCAACGTTTTTGGAAACAGATAACACCGCTTTGGTTCTTTGCGGTAGAGCGTATCTTTTGGCTTGTCTTTATCCTGCACCATAAGACTACGCTACCTTCTCAAACGCATCAAGCAATGTGCGAATAGGCTTATAACTCTTACGATGGTGCGACGTCACCCCATAATCACGCAGTGCATCTTGATGATACTTTGTACCATATCCCGCATGACGCTCAAACCCATAGGCAGGATATTCCTGCGCTAGCGCACGCATCACCCTATCACGTGTCACTTTCGCAATGATCGACGCCGCTGCAATTGATAAACTCTTACTATCGCCTTTTACAATGGTTTCAATCGTCGCCACCTCTAACTTTGGTGTACGATTACCATCTACCAGTGCCACATCAGGTCTCACAGATAGACCGTCTACTGCCCGCTGCATCGCCAAAAAAGTCGCTTGTAAAATATTGATATCATCAATCTCTGCCGCGCTCGCCACGCCCACTCCAATATATAATGCATCACGCATAATTGCATCAAACAACGTCTCGCGCTTGGCAGCATTCAGCTTCTTAGAATCATGAATTCCTTCAGGCACACGCATCACATCCAGCACCACCGCAGCCGCCACCACAGGCCCAGCCCAAGGCCCTCGCCCAGCTTCATCGATACCGCAGACAATACCATGATAACGTTGCTCCCATGTAAGATCAGGCGTATTCACCATCACCCAACACTCCCCGTGTCAGAAGCTACTTCTTTGAGGACAGCCTTAACAGACTTTTTGCTAACAGATTTTATAGATTCGCTAACCGTCTCCTCTGGCACTACATTTTCCCTCACCGCACCTTGCAATACATCATCCAAGTTCACCTGCGTATGCACCACGCGCTGAGGATAAGGAATAGTGATATGATTTACGCGAAACGCTTCATCAATTTTAAACCGCAAATCACTCATTACAATCAAACGATTTTCAATGTTTTTAATGAAACACCGCAGCTCAAATATCAGCGCACTTTCACCAAAATCCATCATAAAGACACGCATTTCAGGGCGACGACGCACTTCAGAATGATCCATTGCCGCTTTCATCAATATTTTTTTGACGAGCGCAACATCACTACCATACGCCACACCAACCTTGATATCGATGCGCCCCATCGCGTCGTTCAATGTCCAGTTTGTTACCTGCTCAGTAATCAACATCGAATTCGGTACGATCACCAACGCATTTTGAAAGGTTTTGATCTCAGTAGCGCGCACACGAATGCGGCTAACATTGCCTTCAATCGCACCAACCTGCACCCAATCGCCCACACGCACAGGTCGCTCTAAAAGCAAAATAAGCCCTGAAACAAAATTATTGAAGATCGCTTGTAAACCAAACCCGATACCAACCGACAATGCCCCCGCCACGATCGCAAGGTTCGACATATTGATACCAAGCGTACCGAGTGCGGTTAATATGGCAATACTATACCCTACATATCCTGTAATAGAATGTACCGTATTGCGTACACTGGCTTCCACGTCCGCATAGACCATCACCCGCTCGCCGACAAACCACTGTATCAGGCGCGTCAGGTAAATAAGCGTTATCAACACGGCAAAGGCAGAAGCAAGATTCCCAACATCCAAAACAATATCACCAATGGGAATACCTGTAGAATATTTATCCAACCAGTTCTGCACAACCTCAGGCGTCACCCCCCAAAAATACAACGCCACCCCAGCAAAAGGCAATACCATCACAGGTTCTAAAATGATAATATGACGCGCCGAAAAATATTCCTTGTCTTTACCATTCACGCGGCGCATCAACAACGTTACCAAGCGGCGTGCAATCACGAATAATGCCACCGTAAAGAGGGTCACAAACAGATTGACCATAAAATACGAAGCAAGATTCACATAACCAAAGACCACCAGTGGCACAGCGACAACGGTTGCAACGCGGGATATTTGCCAAACAGTACGCCAATAGCCACGTGGTCTATAACCTCGACCATCCTCTTCTTCTTGCACAGCATTCGCCGCCGCCGCAGCCACCCCCTCTTCAAATCGCACCCCTGACAACATACGCCAGAATCCAGCGCACAGCACTAAGGTCAACACCATGATTAACCCTTGAGAAAAAGAAGGAAATGCCTGAAATGTAATAAAATTGAACCGCAAACCAAGCAGTAAAAACACCGAAAGATTAGCAACAAAGTAAGGGATACGACGCGTTGCCAACTGTACTTCTTGATTCCATGCATTCAACCATTTTACTACAGGTCCATAGATAAACATCAACGCCAACGCCAGCACGATCGACATGCTTACCCACACTCGACCACCACCTAAATCAGGCGGAGTCTCTTTATAATGCGTATATTCTGCAGACGCCAAACTCCAAAAAACAGATGAATACAGCGCATCTCCACGCGTCATCAACAATGAGCGTATCTCTGCTTGTTCTTTTTGTGAAAAATCATCTAACGTTTTCTGCGCCCGTCCCGCTACCAGTAACGTACGCTTTACCTTAGCATCTGCACTTGCGATCTCATCATTCAATTGCTTGCGCAACCCAACAATTTTTTTATCTTCTAAGACCAAGGTATCAGGTGCAGGTGGTTCACCCAGCGTAGTTAACATTGCCTTTTTAGACTCAAGAAGTTCTTGCGCCACACGGCTTTCTTCTTGCGCAGCATCACGTATCATTCGTAAATCAATGCGGTATTTTTCTAACATCTCAGGGTTCTGTTCACTCACAACTGAACGCGCTGCAACTTCAATATCCCCAAGCTGCGCCTCCCACCCCTTCACCTGCGCTTCAAAATTAACGGAAAGCAACGGCTTAACTTCTGATTTATCACTGTTTTCAGAAACATCACCTCCCCCACCATCAGGATGCCCCTCAGATTTTATTTCTTTAGAGTCCTTGGAAGTTTTATTGGCTTTAAGCGCAGATGCCTTCTCAGTTTTTTCGGGTTTCTCAGGTTTTGCTGAGAAATCCATACGATCCATCACCGATTTCATAGGGTTCTGCGCATAGGCATCACCCTGTACCATCGCCAATGAACACAACACCACAACATGCAACACGAGCCATTTACGCACAAACATAACCCTAATTTCTCTCACAACAAAAATCGAAAAAGTCTCACAACCTCTACTGAGCAGACCATCCACCATCAAGAGGCAACGCCACACCCGTCAGCGTCCGCGCTACATCAGAACACAAATAGATCACCATTGCCGCGACATCTTCTACTTCAACAAACTGTTTAATAGCATGTTTCGCTAGCAACACTTTGCTGATTACTTCAGCTTCTGAAATCCCATGGGTTTTTGCCTGTTCAGGAATTTGTTTTTGTACCAAAGGTGTATTCACATAACCAGGGCAAATAGCATTTGCCGTCACACCGAAAGGAGCAAGATCCAACGCAGTAACTTTGGTAAGCCCGACCACACCATGCTTTGCGGCAACATAAGCACTCTTATACTCTGATGCTACCAATCCATGTACGGACGCAATATTAATTATACGCCCCCAACCTTTTTGTTTCATCACTTTCGCTGCTGCTTTAGTCGTATGAAATGCAGAGGATAAATTAATCGCAAGGATCGCATCCCACTTTGCATCATCAAACTCATCAATAGGCTGCACATTCTGAATCCCTGCATTATTAACCAGAATATCGACCGAACCAAATGTCGTAATCGCCTGCGCCATCATTGCACGAATTTCCTCAGGTTTACTCATATCTGCCGCAGAATACATGGCTTTCACGCCGTACATTTTTTCAATCGACACGCGCAACGCCTCAATGTGATCTTTATCCCCAAACCCGTTGATCACGACGTTTGCCCCAGAATCCGCCAATGCTTTAGCGATTCCTTCTCCGATACCACTGGTTGACCCTGTAATCACCGCTGTTTTTCCGCGTAGCATATCACTCTCCTGCTTTGAATTAGACACAAACAACATATACTCCTAGACACAACATTGCAAAATGGAATATGAGTTTTATGAAACCCAACTAAAAAGCTTTAGTTCATGCCACTCGGTCATTCACATATCCTACCCCATACGCACACACATTCTGCCCAGCAGCATCCGCACACGCATTACCCAGAAAAAAATGTCGTGATCGCGCTGGTTGCCAATATCATTCTTTGCATGATAGAAGCCATCGTGGGTATATGGGCCGATAGTTTAGCACTCATCGCAGATGCGCTGCATAACACGTCAGACGTCGCATCATTAGGCATTGCCCTTTGGGCGCGCCATATTGCACATCGCCCACCTGATTTGAAACGCACCTACGGGTACGTACGCGCAGAAAGCCTCTCTGCTTTTGTCAATCTTCTTGTCCTGATCGCTCTTGGACTTTACCTTGGCGCAGAAAGCATCCACCGCCTTATTGTTCCAGCGACACCAAACGGTTCAACCATGATGTGGATGGCAGGACTCGCCCTACTTGTCAATGGAGCAACTGCGCTTATCCTACGCAAAGAATCACATGGCAGCATGAATATGCATGCCGCTTTCATTCATTATCTCTCAGATGCACTTGCCTCTTTTGCGGTCATTATCAGCGGCGCAGCTGTCCTTTGGATGGGATGGGATAGGCTTGACGCGATACTCTCTCTCATGATCGCCCTATGGATTACCTATCAAGGCATCGAAGCCCTACCTCCCGTAGTGAACCTTTTGATGCAAGGCGCACCACAACATCTTACTTTGGATGAAATTGATACAGCAATGTGCGAAGTATATGGCGTGCAAGACGTACATCATATCCATCTTTGGCAACTAGATGATCAGATGAGTGCAATGGAAGCCCATGTGGTTTTACATGACATGAAACTGATGGACATCGTACGCGTGGACTTACGCAAACTACTACAAGAGCGTTTCAAAATTTTTCATGCCACCTTTGAATTTGAAACCATCAGCACCGTATGTGAACACAACATCACACACCACCCACATGACGCAGAAATCCTCAGCGCGTAAGATTTTTGTTGCAAGACAGCAAAACTCTTGCCAATGTCTCTCCAGTAGCGACAAGCTCCATAGGATAAGGATACACCATGCCACAAAACAAAACCATCATTGGCAGCGAAGAATGGTGCGCCTTCTCACAACTTGGTATTCCCGCAGTTAAAGCACGGGTAGATTCTGGCGCAAAAACCTCTTCGCTACATGCCTATAACATCCAGCCATACGAAGAAAACGGCACGTCCTATGTGCGATTTGAAGTACATCCTATTCAGGATAACCGTTCAATTTCGGTACAATGCATTGCGGAATTGGTAGCTCGCCGTAATATCAAGAGTTCTATTGGCGAGAAAGAACAACGCCACGTGATCAAAACCCCAATTACCATGGGCGGAGAGACATGGGATATTGAAGTGACCCTTACCAACCGTGATACCATGGGGTATCGTATGCTGCTTGGGCGTGAGGCAATGCGCGGACGCATGTTGGTCGACCCTGAAATTTCTTGTGCATTGGGTGAACGCACGGAAACTGAAGCCAAAGGCTTCTATAAAACACCGCGCACCAAACATACGGGACTCAAGATCGCACTGCTCGCCAGCAATCCTGAACTCTACTCCAACCAGCGCATCATGGAAGCGGGACGCTCCCGTGGACATGAAATGATCTTTATTGATATCAAACAATGTTTTATGCGACTCAGCGCATCTGAACCAACCGTGCATTATCGCGGTGGAGAAATTTTACGTGAAGTAGATGCCGTGATTCCACGCATCCGTCCATCCATCACCTTTTACGGACGTGCAGTCACCTCGCAATTCACAGCAAGCGGTGCATTTTGCCTCAACAGCTCTATGTCAATCGGCCGCTCACGCGATAAACTACGCAGCCTACAAATGCTCGTCGAAAATAACATTGATATTCCACTCACTAGCTTCGCACACTCACCACAAGACACCGAAGAACTGATACGCTTGGTTGGCGGCGCACCGCTCATCATCAAACTCCTTGAAGGCACACAGGGCAAAGGCGTCGTATTAGCAGAAACTAAAAAAGCAGCAGAAAGTGTTATCAACGCCTTCAAAAGCCTGAATGCTAATATTTTGGTACAAGAATTCATCCATGAAGCCCAAGGCACAGACATTCGTTGCTTTGTGATCGACGGCAAGGTCGTTGGCGCAATGCAACGCAAAGCGGCCAAGGGCGAATTTCGCGCCAATCTACATTTAGGTGGCAGCGCAAGCCCTATCAAAGTAACCCCAAAAGAACGCCGCATTGCCATCAAAGCCACCAAGGTCATGGGATTGCATGTCGCAGGTGTCGACATCATTCGCTCATCCTCAGGACCAAAAGTATTAGAAATCAACTCTTCCCCTGGACTTGAAGGCATTGAGAGTGTCACGGGCAAAGACATCGCCACCTTGATGATCCAATGCATCGAGCGCAGACTAGCTTAAGGCTTATGCCTTTTAAATTTTGCCCTAATGCACCATAACAATATACTCTTTTGAAAGAGAAATTCCTCAAGCAAGGCAAGGCGATGTGCAGTAAAACCTACTTCGTCAACACTGTCTCAGGATCAACAGGCTGGCGGTCTTTACGTAGCGCAAAATGTAATTGTGGTTTATCCACATCACCTGTTTTTCCAACGGTAGCGATCAACTGACCTCGCTTGACCGTATCTCCTTTACTCACGGTCAACTCCCCAGCATGAGCATACGCTGACAAATAACCATTACTATGCTGAATGATAATCATATTTCCATATTCTTTCAAACGACTATCAGCATAGATCACCGTGCCATCCCCCACAGCGCGAATTGGCGCACCTTTTTTGGCGGCAATATTAACACCATCATTTTTATGTCCACCTTTATCATCACCGAACTTAGAGATAAGTTTCCCTTTAACAGGCCACAGCATTTCATCTGAATTATCAACTTCCATACTGCCGACTTCCGCCGCCATATCTTCTTTCAACTGCTTTTCCGTTTCTGCCGTTTCATCCTTTGCAGGCAGAGCGACGGCAGTTTTAACCGTATTTTCCTTTAACTCTTGCTCAACTTGACCACCAACTTCTTGCATCGGCGCGGCAGGCGTATCACTACGCGTCACCTCTTCTTCTATCATTGTCGCATCAGCCTTATCAACTTTCACTGTTTTCGCTTCTACTTTTTTTTCTACCGGTTTCGTTTCTGGCACAACAACGTTCACCGCAGGTGTATTACTCGGCTGCACATGCGCGGTTTTATCCTCCATCGCTTTGTTCATCTTGTTCATTGCATCCGTCGCATCGGTCACCGCCCCATAATGCTGAGATGGTGCTTGGACATTGACAGAAGCAGGTGCAGGCGGCGCCGCAACGTTCACCGCAGGCGTTGCTCGAGGATTAAGTGGCGGTGGCGCATCCTTCGCCGAGATCACGGCAACAGATGGCGGCGATACAGGTTGTAGTTGAGGCTGCGGCGTCATCGTATTGCTAATATTAATGCTAGATGGCGTCGTCAGTGGTGGCCGCATCGCTGCGGTAGAAACCTGCGGCGAGGACGCAGGAGGAGTCGCTACACCATGCCCCTGACCCGTAGCATTCTGTTGAATGGAATTATCAATCGCATCCGCCAGTTCATTAGCATTACGCTTTATCTTGGCAAAGAAGCTTTCTTGATCCCCCTGCGAACTCACCGCTGCGTTATCTACAGCAGGTACGCTTAGCATAGTAGCGGGAGCGGAAGAAGTAAAAGACGATGATGAAACCTGTGAATCTAAATGAGTGATGTCTGTGCTTTGTATCGAATCTAGCTCGGCAGCCACACCATATTCCGCATCCTGACTTACATATTTATCGGCAATATGCGATTCCAAATTTGCAGGGTGATCCGAAGAATATTTCGGTAATTCATTGCCTTGTAAATCGTAGCGACCTTCTTTTTTATAAACTTCATTACCATGATATGCCACAGGAGCAGCGCGATCTTGCATACATGCCGCACTCAAAGAAGCAACCCCACTCAACACCATTACACGCCATATTTTCATCATCACCCTCACTTATTTGCTCTACGCATCTTCGATATACGCATGCATACTGCAACCACAGCCATTTTCAAGACGGAATCTTACCTTCAATGAGCGGAACGAAACGAACATTCATCAAATGTTGCGAACTATACCCATCTCCATCACGCTCAATGCGCAATAAAATCTGCTCTCCCGTAGGATCACCAACAGGAATTACCATGACCCCACCCACACTCAACTGCTCCAGCAAATGTGACGGCACATGCGATGCCGCCGCGGTTACCAAAATCCTATCAAACGGAGCAGCCTCAAACCATCCCTTTGAACCATCTCCTATCCGTGTGGTGATATTGGGCAAGGCAAGATGCTGAAAACGAGAACTTGCAAGCTCCATCAGATGCTTATGACGTTCGATAGTATATACCCGACGGCATAAACGCGACAATACCGCCGCCTGATAGCCCGACCCCGTACCGATCTCTAGCACGCGAGAACGCTCATTCACATCCAAAGCCGCCGTCATCCACGCCACCACAGAAGGTTGTGAAATGGTCTGCCCTGCTTCGATCGGCAGCGCAATGTCTTCATACGCTTTATCTTGAAACATCGAAGGAATAAATAATTCTCTGGGCGTCTTTTCGATAGCAGAAAGCAACACTGTATCCGTAATCCCCTCACCACGCAGCTTCATTAGCAAGCGTATGCGATCACTCAAAAACCCATCAGAAGACTGAGAATTCATACCTTAAACGCTTTTTCCACCACCCTATTTTCCGTCATGCTAGCGGCAAGCTGGAATTTAAAGAATGGCTATCTAGATGCCAGCTTGTGCTGGAACAACAAGAAATTTTACAAGAATCAACCGTCTACCACATTCTTTACAAAGAAAGGATAAATTAATTTATTACATGCAAATCCGCATCTACAAACACTTCCGTTGTGTTGCAGAATTGACAAGTGACCGTAATCACATCGTCTTGCTTCATTTCCTCAATCGTCTCCTCACCCATAGACGAAAGCACCTGGGCAATCTTCTCCCGTGAACAACGACACCCCGCAGAAATAGCATGCGAGTCATTAATCCACACACCCCCTTCATTAAATAGACGATAAAGTAACGCACTCGGCGCAAGATGAGGGTCGAGCAATTCCTCTGGGGTTGTGGTATTGACCAATAACACATTATAATCCCATCCACGCAAACCCATTTCATCAACTTCACGTATAGGCGGCAATTTAGGTACGAAAGATGCGCCTTCTTCAGCGCGCAACATATCGTCCGTTTCCTCTGAAGTTTTGCCGCCCTCTTCAGGAATACGCTCGATCATGATACCACCCGCACGCCATAGCGTCGAACCATCATCTTGCGGCTGCTTACTAATCATACAATTAAACATGACATCAACTTGATGCGAGAGCGTAAAATACTGCTCCATCGCATCCGAGATCGTATCTCCTTCAAGCGGCACAATCCCCTGATAAGGCTCACCATACCCCATATCAAGTGTCATACAGACATACCCCTTGCCCATCAACTCAGACAAGACAGCATCCGCACCTTCATGCTCCAGCGCATCCAAAGCCTCACGACCACCTACAGCAATGTCCGCATAGCCACGAAGCGCACCACCATGCACAGCATCCACCACAATAAATTTGATAGGCCCATCACCTTTGGCCTGAAGGGTCAAAATTCCCCCTTCGTTCAAATTTGCCGACAACATCGCCGCCAACGTCAGAAACTCAGCCAACAAAAAGCTTACTGGCGCAGGATAGTCATGCCGCGACAAAATTTCATTTAAGCACGGAGAAAGCCGAACCGTACGCCCACGCACAGCAGAACGATGCAACACAAACGGCTGCAAAACATCCTCATACCTTAGCAAATCAAGATTTGCCTTCTTCGGAGGGTTTTCATTCATCGTAGATTCCATAAACACACTATAACTCAGCCAAATTTATTTTGAAACGTTCTTTTTGAAGATTTTATAGCTTTATATCATTCGGCAACACACCCTAAATTTCGCTAATCCCTAGCACCTAGCCCCTAGCCCCTCCAAAAACTGATGCAAAAAAACATGAATGCAGCGCACAAGAAGCACAAAAACACTTTTTTTTAATCTTCCGCTTTGCTTTTGCGCCCAGAGCGCGCCATGAATAGGTAAGTTTTTCTTCTAATATTATCTTTTTATGAGGTTACCATGCGTGACGCGCAGGACATGATTCAAACATACAACGCTCTTGTGCCAATGGTTATTGAGCAAACAAGCCGTGGTGAACGTTCATTCGACATTTACTCGCGTTTGCTGAAAGAACGTATTATCTTCCTCACAGGTCAAGTGGAAGATAATATGGCGTCGATCATTGTAGCGCAGCTTTTGTTCCTTGAGTCTGAGAATCCTGATAAAGAAATTTCAATGTATATCAACTCTCCTGGTGGTGTTGTGACCGCAGGGCTGTCGATCTATGACACCATGCAATATATCCGCCCTAAAGTATCAACCTTGTGCATTGGGCAAGCCTGCTCTATGGGTTCACTCTTGCTACAAGCAGGTGCGGTGGGTAAACGCTTCTGCACCCCGAATGCCCGCATCATGATTCACCAACCTTCAGGCGGTTTCCGTGGTCAGGCATCTGACATTGAAATCCACGCAAAAGAGATTATTGCTCTTCGCAAACGCCTCAATGAGATCTATGTACATCACACAGGTCAAAAAATGGCTGTCGTCGAAAAATCAATGGATCGTGATAATTTCATGAGTCCTGAAGAAGCACTCAAATTTGGTTTGATTGATGAGATCGTCAGCGTCCGCAATGATAAACCTGCAAAAGAAACTAAGAAATAATCACCCAACCTGATAGGGCATCATCGCCTTGTAAGGTTTTCTTTATAAAGGAGATTGTCCATGACCGTTCGCTTTACCGAAGAAATGACCCTGCAAGCGCAAATGATGCCCTTTCACGAAGTGGACATGAATATCCGCGTACTGGAAAACTTTATCCAAGACCTTGTAGAAGAACGCAGTGCCATGCGTTCACTTTCTGAGATTGAAGAAGCCGCAAATGATCACACCATCACCCTCAATTGCTTGCGTTTTCACGAGGCTGTACGCCAAATGAACCAACATGAACTTTCTGTACGCGAAGCAAAACAGTGGATGATCTGCGCCATCTCAGCTATTCGCACGGCGTATGATACCTTGCGCACAGAAGCTTCTACTTAAATAACATTACGTGGAATATAGCAGATATGACCGAAGATCCTTCCTCTCAATACAACTGTTTTAGCCGTTTTCTACATTGGGTGATGGCGTGTTTGATGATTGGCATGTTGATATTAGGGTTAATGCTAGATGCTCTTCCCAAAGAATATAAATTCACAGCAATACTGACCCACAAATCTTTTGGAATTACCATCCTTGCGCTTGTACTAATTCGCCTCATCTGGCGTTTTCTAAGTGCGCAACCCGCACCGTCGGTATTGTTAACAAAGGCACAAGAAACCGCCGCCTCTTTTGCACATTACATGCTTTATGTTCTGATGATTGCAATGCCACTTTCTGGTTGGGCATTAAGTTCTGCTGCTGGCTATCCCGTTGGTGTTTTTGGTCTGTTTAATCTACCCACATTGACTGAGAAAAGTCATGCCATGCATGAGGCCATGAAAGAAACCCATGAACTCTATGGCAATATGCTGATTGCCCTTATCGCCCTACATGCTGGTGCAGCCCTCTATCATCATTTTATAAAAAAAGATGATATATTAAAGCGTATGCTTCCTTGCGTAAGATCATGTGCGCGCAATCGCTAAACCACCCGCTGCCTGACACGTTGGCATAATTTCCATACGATTGATATTTACATGTTCCGGCAGTGATGCGCACCACACCACCACCTCCGCGACATCAGATGGCGTGAGTGGCTGCGTCCCTGCATATAAGTCCATCGCACGTTTTACGTCACCATCGTACCGCACCAGCGCAAACTCCGTCTCCGCTAAACCCGGCTCAAGATTGGTTGCACGGATTTTAGTACCGAGCAAATCACAACGCAACCCCATCATGAATTGCTGCACAAAGGCCTTCGTGCCGCCGTACACATTACCACCAACGTAAGGATACGACCCCGCCATCGACCCCATACTGATAATATGCCCCTTATTTCGCGCTAACATCGAAGGAAGTACCGCTCGCACGCTATAAAGCAAACCGTTTATATTTGTCTCAATCATCTGTTGCCACTGCGCTATGGGTACATCCCATGCTTTCTCAGCACTCAGAGCAAGCCCAGCATTCGCCACCAGCACATCAATCTCGCGCCACGCCTCAGGAAGCCCGTCAATTGCCGTCTGCACCTCCGCCTCATCGCGCACATCCACCGTTAAAGAGTAGATATTTTCCGTACCCAACGCCGCCAAACGCTCCGTCCGACGCCCAAGTGCAATCACACGTGCGCCCTCATCCACAGCCAAACGCACGGTCGCTTCACCAAAACCAGAGGTCGCCCCCGTCACCAAAATAATCTTACCTTTAAGCCGCATCTTCGCCTCGCTCCGCTGCCTTTGCAACGTCCCACAACGCATCTAACCCTGTCAAGTCCATCGACCTCATTGCCTCCACAGGCAAGCCTTTTGCATGAAGTTGCGCCTCCATGTGGCTAAACCGTCGTTCAAATTTTTTATTTGTCCCACGCAACGCCTCTTCAGGATTGATACCGCTGCGACGTGCCAGATTCACCAGCGCAAACAACGCATCACCAATCTCATCTTGCAGTGCTGCCTTATCACCGCTCGCATATGCCTCACGCACCTCCGCCACTTCTTCATCAATCTTGGCAAATACGCCCGAATCATCACCCTCAGGCCAATCAAACCCGACAGATACCGCACGCTTTTGGATTTTCTGTGCGCGCAACAACGCAGGAAACGCCAACGGAATATCCGCAAGAAGTCCTCCCATACCCGCAGCCCCACGCTCTGCTCTTTTTATGCGCTCCCAATTTTCCGTCTGCGCCTCAGCCGTTTTGATTTCCGCTTCACCAAACACATGTGGGTGACGACGCATCATTTTTTCACATTGCACCTGCGCCACATCCTCAAAATCAAAACCTCCTTCTTCTTGTGACATTTGCGCATAAAACACCACCTGAAACAATAGATCCCCAAGCTCACCCTTAAGCTTCTCTCTATCCCCCTGCGCAATCGCTTCTACGACTTCATACGCCTCTTCCAACGTGTAAGGCGCGATCGTTTCAAAGGTTTGTTCCACATCCCACGGACAACCCGTCTGTGGGTCACGCAAGCGCGACATGATGGCAAGGAGTTCTTTTGTGTGTTTCAGCATAGGGTATAGCCTCTAGGAGATGGAATATATCATGGTAATTCCAATTAAGCATGGCTTGATCGGAATTACCAGCCGAGACTTAGACTCATTTTGCGAGCAGAAGGCGAGCAGAGGAGCAAAACAAATTGACATTTGTCATTTGCGCTCCTTACCATTTTGGACTAAAGCAGAACCAACAAAAGGGCATCTCATGGGCATGATCACCACATTTGCGAATCCTAAGCGATTTATGGCACTCACGGATTTTCTGCTGCCGCATCTCGTGGTGACGGCGATTTTCGCCCTCGTTTTAGGTTTATACTACGCACTATGCGATTCTCCCCCAGATTACCAACAAGGCGAAACCGTACGCATTTTATACCTGCACGTGCCAGCAGCAATGATCTCCATGATGGTTTATACCGTCATGGCGTTTGCATCGCTTGTCTTTTTGGTCTGGAAACATAGCGTAGCAGATGTCATCGCCCGTGCCAGCGCGCCCGTGGGTGCGGCACTCACATTCATCACCCTCATCACAGGATCGCTCTGGGGCAAACCCATGTGGGGCGCATGGTGGGTATGGGATGCGCGCCTGACTTCTTACCTCATCCTATTTTTTCTCTATCTCGGCTATCTGGCCATCGCACGTCAAGCAGACAATGACACTGCCGCACAAAAGATCTGTGCCGTACTCGCCATCCTTGGCGCGATCAACATTCCTATCATCAAATTTTCTGTAACATGGTGGAACACTCTTCATCAACCTGCAAGCCTATTTCGTGAAGGCGGCAATGCCATTGACAGCAGCATGATGCTCCCATTAAGCCTCATGATCCTCGCTTTTGCCTTGTTTTATACAATAATTGTTTTATATGAAGCACGCACATTACTGATGGGCGCGAAAATTCGCCGCCTTCAAATGAAACTATTCGGATAAAGAGGCTACGGTCACCATGACATATATCGTACTAGATGGTTGTATTAAATGTAAATATACCGACTGCGTAAGCGTCTGCCCTGTCGATTGCTTCTATGAAGGTGAGAACATGCTCGTCATCAACCCCGATGAATGCATTGATTGTGGCGTATGTGAACCTGAATGCCCAGCGGATGCCATTCGCCCAGAATCTTCAGACACTATGGATTGGTTGGAACTTAATCGCAAATATGCTGCGCAATGGCCCAACATCACCGTTAAGAAAGAACCACTTCCTGATGCAGATAAATTAGCAAAAGAGAAGGACAAGCTAGCAAAATACTTTAGCCCGAAGGCTGGTACTGGCGACTAAAAACCACGCAAAAGCTTCACTTCGCACATATTAGCTACAATTTATAACATATTTTCAAAAAAATATTAATTTACCCCTGTTTTTTGCCTAAATTTTGTGGTATATAAGACACGTCCTAATTTCTGGATAGACACTAAATATGGTGTTTTAAGGCTTCTCTTAACTACCAAAAATAATGTGTTGAAGTTCGCCCTAACAGTTTCTCATTGGAAGAAGCTGTAATTGTGTTTTTTGTGAAAATGAGGTTCATATGTCTGAAGTAGAGTTTAAAGTAGGCGATTATGTTGTTTACCCAACCCACGGAGTCGGTCGTATCACTGGCGAAGAGACGCAAGAGATTGGTGAAATCGAAATCAAATTATTCGTCATTGGCTTTGACAAAGAAAAAATGACCCTACGCGTTCCTATGCATCGCGCAAAAACAGCGGGTCTACGCCATGTAAGCGATAATGATCAAATCAAAAAGGCAATCACCACCCTTAAGGGGAAAGCAAAAATTTCTCGTGGCATGTGGTCTCGCCGTGCGCAGGAATATGAAGCAAAAATCAATTCTGGCAATATTATTTCTATTGCTGAAGTTGTGCGTGATCTACACAAAAACGTGGATCAATCTGAGCGTTCATACTCTGAGCGTATGATTTATGAATCTGCGCTAGGTCGTCTCGCAGGTGAGGTTGCTGCGTCTGAAGAAATTGATCCAAAAGATGCTTCTGAGCGTTTGGTGAAGATGCTTCGTGCGCAACATCAAAAACTTGCTGCCGCTGCGTAAGCTGCACGATATTACACATTTAAAAGGGCGGGGTTTTCCCCGCCCTTTTTTGTTGCCTAAGCACCGTCACCCTGCTACCAGTAAAAACTTGTGAGATTATCCAAAGGAGACAGCACATGGCAATAAAGCGTTTTTTAGTGAAAAAAACCGTAGCGCAAATTCAACAAGAAGGCTCCAGCGGTGAATTAAAACGCACACTCGGCAAATGGAATCTAGTTAGCCTTGGGATTGGTTGCATCATTGGCGCAGGTATCTTTGTAATGACAGGCACTGCTGCCGCTAACAACGCTGGCCCCGCACTCATGCTCTCTTTCATCTTTACAGGATTCGCCTGCGCCCTCGTAGGACTTTGTTACGCGGAACTTGCTTCTGTTCTCCCCATATCAGGCAGTGCCTACACTTACACTTACGCCACCATGGGCGAAGCCGCCGCATGGTTCATGGGCTGGCTTCTCCTACTTGAATATGGTGTCGCCGCTGCTACCGTTGCCGTAGGATGGGCGGGCTATATCAATAGCTTTCTACTCGGGATGGGCGTTATCATCCCTCCAGAATTTACCGCCGCCGCAGGGCAAGCAGTCACGGTAACGGATACCTATTTCGAACTTTTCAAACAACACGGCTACAGCATTGGAGATAAAGGCGCACTACTAAACACCACAGGACAAGCGGTCACAGGACTTTTTAACCTCCCAGCTTTTATTGGTATTTCACTCGTAAGCCTTCTTCTTGTAATTGGTGTTAGCGAATCTGCCAAATTCAATAATATCATCGTCTTCATTAAAGTCTCTATTGTTATACTCTTCATCGCCATTGGCGCATTCTATATCGACCCAAACAACTGGCATCCTTTTATTCCTGAAAATATTGCTCCAGGAGTGTATGGCTGGGATGGCGTATTTCGTGCAGCTAGCATTATCTTCTTTGCATATGTAGGTTTTGAAGCCGTCTCCACCGCCGCGCAAGAAGCCAAAGACCCACAAAAAGATATGCCGTTTGGTATTCTCGGCTCACTCTTTGTCTGCACCTTACTCTATATCGCAGTATCAGCAGTGCTTACAGGCATTGTCCCTTATAAACAGCTTGGAGTGGCAGAACCTATCGCTCTAGCGGTCGATAAAATCGGACTAACATGGTTCTCTTACCTGATCAAAATTGGTGCAATTACGGGACTCTCTTCGGTAATGCTCGTACTGCTTTACGGTCAAACCCGTATCTTCTTTATTATGAGTAAAGATGGGCTACTACCAAAAGCATTCAGCAAAGTGCATCCTAAGTTCAAAACCCCGCACATCAACACCCTCACCGTGGGACTACTCGTGGCCATTGCCGCAGGTATGACTCCCATTGCACTGCTTGGAGATCTGGTGAGCTTGGGAACACTCATGGCATTCATCATGGTGTGCTTTAGTGTACTGTATCTTCGCAAAACCCAACCAGATTTGCACCGTCCTTTCAAAACACCGTACGCACCACTCACACCCATCGTTGGCATGATGACCTGCGGTTACCTTGTCTACAGCATCTTTTTTGGTCATGACCCCGCAACGGGCGAGATCGTCCTGACGCCAAGCGGCACCGAGGTGCTGCACTACACAGGTCCTTACATGATCATCGGGCTACTGATTTACTTCCTTTATGGACAATTCAACAGCGTCCTTGTCCATGGGCATAAGAAGGTCGTTACTTCGGATTCGGATAAAGTTTTTTAAAGACTAGGAAATAGAAACCTAGCGACTAAAATAAAAAAGGAGGCAATTAACTTTTGCCTCCTTTTTTGTCATCAAAAATTCACACAATTTTTCTCTATAAATGATATAGTTAACATCACGAATCATCAAATGGATAGCATCATGGTAAAAAGTGAAAAACCGATTGAAGAACAAACCTATCAAGGCGTAGGTAAGTTTAATGGTGCTGTTGGGACAAGTTGGACTTATTTCAACCTTTCTGCCCTCGCAGAATTAATTCCGGGAGCGTTTATTGGGAGGAAATTATTTTCCGAATTTAAAAAACTAGAAGAACAAAACAAAGATTTAGAAAAAGAAATGAACCTTCACTCTGGACAAAACAACATCAGCAAAAATGAATTGCAAAAACATTTTGCCCAACCATTAGCTAAACTTGAAAAGCAAGAAGCAGAACTTATCAGAAGCGGTATTATTACAGGAGCTATAGCTGCAATCATCCCTGTTGCAGCAGGTGCATATGGTCTTTATAAAGGCTGGACAAATTCTGCAAAGGGCAAAAAACAACTTGAAACCGCACAACAAGAAATTAAGTCTATTCGCACGCAAAACAACGAAATCACGGGTGAGCGTGATCGAGCCATTGAACAAATTTCACACGTGACAAAAATACTAGAACAACGCGTACCACAGCAGCACGTAGATGTTCCACTTCAAAGTGAGCTACTCACTGAACATCACCCAACGGGACATGCAGCCAAAATCCTTGAGCAAAAAGCGCATGCCGAACATGCAGGGCATCACCACTCATAAAAAAAGAGACGATCACTATCGTCTCCTTTTTTAATCTCTAACTAAGCCGCATCATCCTCAGCATAATCTGACGGTGCGCCCTTCAACGCCTCCGCTACCATACCCGCACTGGCGCGGATAGTTTTTTCAATCTCAGCCGCAATCGCAGGATTTTCCTTCATGAAAGTACGTGCATTCTCTTTCCCCTGACCAATACGCTGATCTTGATACGAGAACCATGAACCTGCCTTCTCAATGATACCCGCCTTTACGCCGAGATCAATCAGCTCACCAGTTTTTGAAATACCTTCACCATAAAGAATATCAAAATCCACGGTACGGAACGGCGGTGCAACTTTGTTTTTCACGACCTTCACGCGGGTTTGATTCCCAATCACATCTTCTTTGTCCTTAATCGCACCAATACGACGAATATCAAGACGCACAGACGCATAAAACTTCAGCGCGTTACCGCCCGTAGTGGTTTCAGGATTTCCGAACATCACACCAATCTTCTGGCGAATTTGGTTGATAAAGATCACAGTGCAGTTCGTGCGTGAAATATTGCTGGTGAGTTTGCGCAGTGCTTGCGACATCAAACGCGCTTGCAAACCCATATGCGAATCACCCATTTCACCCTCAAGCTCCGCTTTAGGAACGAGTGCGGCTACAGAATCAATCACCAACATATCAATTGCACCAGAACGCACTAGCGTATCCGCGATTTCCAATGCTTGTTCACCCGTATCAGGCTGAGAAATCAAGAGTTCATCAACATTCACACCCAATTTTTTTGCGTACACAGGATCAAGCGCATGTTCTGCATCGACAAACGCACACGTGCCACCATTTTTTTGACATTCTGCAATCGCATGCAGCGTCAGTGTCGTTTTACCAGAACTTTCTGGACCATAAATCTCAATTACACGCCCCTTGGGAATCCCTCCAACACCAAGCGCAATATCCAACCCCAAAGAACCCGTCGAGGTAGATTCCACTTCCAAGGAACTTTGCGAACCTAACTTCATGATTGAGCCTTTACCAAAGGTCTTTTCGATCTGCGCTAGTGCAGTATCCAGTGCTTTCTGCTTATCCATAGTGGAGGTTTCCTCATCCAAAAGTTAATGATAAGAATCTACTAGAATGTGAGGTTATCGCAAGGAGAAAATTGTTTTTTTATCACGCCTCAACCACATCCCCCACACCTGACACCATCCGCAGGCGCATAATCTGTTCGGGTGGAATTTTATACACTCCCTTAAGACGAATTTCAGCGCGTTTTCCGCCTGTAACTTTGGCATAAAGCGTCACATGCATGCCATTTCGCCCTTGGCCAACTGCCCCAAGATGTTCTTTAAGTGCGGGAAGCGCATCAAGCGAATCTACTTGGATCTGAAGTTGCCCGCCACTGATGTTTTTTGCGGCATCATCAAGACGTGATAGAGCAGTAGCAATGATACGCGCTCCGCCTTCATCGACTTTGGCATCTGCTTTGATCAGGAGCAGCGAACCATTTTCCAACAACTCGCGGCTTTGACCCAAAAGCTCCTCATCAAAAATGGAGACTTCAAACACCCCCGCTGCATCTGAGAGCGTCAGAAATGCAAAACGTCCGCGCTGTCCCATTTTGATTTTCTTACCTGTGACTATGCCCGCGAGCGCAATCTGTGTATATTCACGCCCGACCCGTGAACTGATTTTTGCAGATGAAACCACGCGAAGCTTTTCTAACACTCGCACATACCCTTCCAGCGGATGCGAGGACAAATAAAAACCCACTGCTGCGAATTCATTTTCCAACCGCTCCAGCGGCATCCAATCCTCAACATGGACAAAAGCAGGCGTACGTAGTGCCACTTCGCCCGTACCCGCTCCAAAAAGGCTGATCTGGTCACTAGATTTTTCTTCATGAATGGCTGATGCATAGGCAAGCAGTGCGTCCGCAGACTCCACCAACTGACGGCGATTTGAATGTAATGAATCAAACACCCCTGCTTTGATAAGCTGTTCAAATTGACGGCGATTGAGCGATTTACCGCAGCGACGTAATACATCAAAAATATCAACAAATTTACCGTTCGCTTCGCGCTCTACTACGAGGTCGCGCATCACTTGATCACCAACGTTTTTAATGGCAGCAAGGGCGTACCTGACAGCACGTTTTGCACTGATTCCCTCTCCTTCTGAAGGGGTAGGGAGAGAAGCAAGCGACTCAACATTAAAATCCGCAAAAGACATATTAATATCAGGCGGAAGTACAGGGACATCCATGGATGTCGCATCTTCTTTAAAAATAGCAAGTTTATCGGTGTTATGCATATCGTAGGTCATCGACGCAGCAAAAAATTCTGCCGCATAATTTGCCTTTAGGAACGCGGTTTGATAACCAATAAAGCCATACGCTGCGGCGTGTGCCTTGTTAAATCCATACCCTGCAAATTTCGCCACATGGTCAAAGATCGCATTCGCAAGTTTTTTATCAACACCATTTTCCTGCGCACCGGTAACAAACTTCTCGCGCTGCTGATCCATCTCTTCTTTAATTTTTTTACCCATCGCACGACGCAATAAATCCGCACCACCAAGTGTATAACCTGAAAGCACCTGTGCAATACGCTGCACCTGCTCTTGATAAATAATCACCCCAAAAGTTTCGCGCAGCACAGGTTCAAGGCTTTCGTGCATATAATCAGGTTTTTCCTTGCCATGCTTACACGCAATATAAGTAGGAATATTATCCATCGGACCAGGACGATACAGCGCAGCAAGCGCGATAAGGTCTTCCAAACAATCAGGAATCATCTTTCGCAGCGCGTCTTGCATCCCCGCCGACTCGAACTGAAACACACCGACCGTACCGCCTTCGCCAAGGAGTTTAAAAGACGGCGCATCATCAAGCGGAATCGTCAACAAATCAATCTCGATTCCCCTACGCGCAATAAAACTCACCGCCTTTTGCAACACTGTCAGTGTCTTCAGCCCCAAAAAGTCGAACTTGACCAAGCCTGCTTCTTCGGCATATTTCATCGAATATTGCACCACAGGCATGTCTGAACGCGGGTCGCTATAAATCGGCACGAGATTTTCCAGCGGCCTATCTGCAATCACTACCCCCGCCGCATGGGTTGAACAATGGCGATAAAGTCCTTCTAGTTTCAGCGCAGTGCGCACCAGATTTCCAACCTCTTCATCATCCGACATCTGACGCTTAAGTTCTGGCTCAATATCAAGTGCTTGCTCCAACGTGACCGGACTTGCTGGATTATTCGGCACAAGCTTACAAATCCTATCCACCTGCGAATAGGGCATTTGCAACACACGCCCGACATCACGCAACACCGCACGCGCTTGCAGTTTTCCAAAGGTAATAATTTGTGCCACCTGATCGCGCCCATATTTCTGCTGGACGTAACGAATCACCTCTTCACGCCTGTCCTGACAAAAGTCGATATCAAAATCTGGCATGGACACACGCTCAGGATTAAGAAATCGTTCAAAGACAAGATCATATTTGAGTGGATCTAAATCAGTAATCAAAAGTGACCATGCCACCACCGACGCTGCACCCGAACCACGTCCCGGCCCGACAGGAATCCCCTGCTCTTTACTCCACGTAATAAAGTCCGAGACGATCAAGAAGTAACCTGAGAAATTCATTCCACAAATCACGTCTAACTCAAACTGCAAGCGATCGCGGTAAGGTTTAGCAATTTCTAGTTTTTCTTCCTCACTGATACCCGCTTTATACACCTGACGGTTCAGACGATATTCAAGTCCCGCAGCAGAGCGCGTGCGCAGTGCCTCTTCCTCAGAAAGTCGCTCACCCTTCTCATCCAACATCTCATAACTTGGCAAAATTGGCTGACGCTTAGGCGACATCGTTGCACAACGCTGCGCAATCATCATTGTATTATGGTATGCCTCAGGCAAATCCGCAAATTGTACCCGCATTTCTTCCGAAGTTTTAAAACGATGTTCAGGCGTCAAACGGCGGCGTTTATCATCAGAAACATAATTTCCACCCGCGACACATAACAGCGCATCATGCGCGTAGAACATATCGCGCCCACCATGAAAATTCACATCATTGGTCGCAACCAAAGGAACATCCAATTCCATCGCCAAATTGACCAAATCCGACTCAATCTTGGCCTCTATCGCCATGCCGTGACGCATCAGCTCAACATAGAGCCTATCAGGAAACAGTGCTTTGAGTTGCTTCAGCGCGTCGACCGCTAAGTCTTTGTGGTTGACTCCCAACGCTTTCCCCACCGCACCGTACTGCCCTGCGGTCAGCGCAATCAATCCTGCGCTAAACTCGCCGATCATGCCATAGGACACCAAGGGAGCTTCACCACCGTGCGGCTGCGTATAAGCGCGGCTCATCAGCTTAATCAGGTTATAATACCCTGTGTCATCCTTCGCGTAGAGCATGAGTTGGTCATGCTGCGGAATCGATTTATTCTTCACATCCGACTTAAACATCGCCGCAACAGACACTTGGCAACCAATAATCGGCTGCACACCATACCCCGATGCTGCTAGCGAAAACTCCATACTCCCAAACAAATTATCGCGGTCAGTCACCGCCACCGCGGGCATCTGATGCTCCACGCACAACCCCACCAGCTTCTTGATGGTCAGCGCACCTTCAAGCAAGGAATAAGCGGAATGCACCCGCAGATGGATAAAGGGATCACTCATAGACATAAAATGACATTAGCGAAGCCATGTGTGAGACGCAACGATTTATCTTACACAATACCATCCAAAGAATAGTTGAGCGTTATAGTTGACTGTTTCCTGCTGGTTACACCAAAGCAACCATCGCACTGCAATATCTAGGTTGTACTTTATTTATGCTTTACACTATGGTTTAAATACTTCAACAGTTCTAAATAACCTTATATTCATCATTTAAGGAGCTTTACTATGTCTGCCAGCCTCCTCAAACTTACTATTCGCAATAAGGTATTACTGCTTGCCGGAGTGACGATCGTTGCGTTTAGCACAATCATCCTCTCAACAACATTTTCCCTACAAAAGATTGAACACGCAGACATAATCATGGAAGAAAGCAGCAATACCCTGATACAAACAGGACAATTTGCCGATTCTGCAACAGAGATTGCCCTCGCTGCTATGGACATCATTGTAGATAAGAACAGTGGAAACGTCACGCCTGAACGTCAACACATTCTCTCAGAAAATCATGCACTACTCGAAAAGATCATCGTAGATTTGAGTAAAAAAGTACAAACCCCTCTGGAAAAAGAGAACATCGCTCTGATTCAAGAGAAACTACCTGTTTTGCACAAAGCAACAGATGGACTACAAAACGCTGTGACGCAGCGCGCCTCGGAAGATGAATTTGCACGTTACGACGATCAAATTGATACTATTTCAGGAGAAATCATTGAAGCCAGCAAAGCAATCGAAAAACAACACAAAAAGAGTTTTGACACCGCCAGCAACTCCCTCAATCAACAAATTAACGCCACAGAAAACCAAATTCTCCTTATTTCCATCGTCAGTGCAACCATTAATTTATTTCTCCTCGCATTGGTGGTCATTGCACTCGGCAAGCCATTAAGCTCTATTCTTAGCTCTCTTCAAAAGCTTGAAGAAGGTCAGAGTGACTTCACGATAGAACATACAGAACGCCATGATGAAATTGGCAACATCGCCCGTACACTCAATCAATTAAAATCAGGATTAGGCGAAGCATTTATGTTGCGTCAAATGGTGCAGGATTCACCGAACAACATCATGTGTGTGAATGTTAAAGACAATTTCAAGATTAATTACATCAACAAAGCATCCGCAAAAACCTTACAATCCATTCAAGAGCATCTCCCTGTTAAGGTTGATAATATGATGGGTGAATCAATTGATATTTTCCATAAAAACCCTGCACATCAGCGTCGTATCCTCTCAGATGCAACCAATCTTCCGTATAAAGGTAGCTTTAAAATTGGTGGAATCCATTTTAGCTTAGATGTGAATGCCATTTACGATCATAAAGGTAATTATACAGGTGCTATGCTGACATGGATTGATATCACGCAAAGAGAAAAGCTTACCGACGATTTTGAACGTGATGTGCAATCGGTGGTCAGTACCGTTGCCTCCGCTGCGACAGAATTATCTCTTTCTGCGCAAGAACTTACCAACATGATAACGCGATCCATTCAGGTTACAAACAACGCGGTCAGTGCTTCTGGTCAAACCAGTAACAACGTGCAGTCTGTTGCGTCTGCCGCAGAGCAGATGTCCGCGTCTGTGAATGAAATTTCATTCCAGATACAAAAAACCAATAACTTGGTGCGTGAATCTGTTGAAAAGGCAGAAAGTGCCGATGCACTTGCCGCTAATTTACAAGGAGCATCCAGAAAAGTAAGCGAAGTTGTTGGGCTTATCAGCGACATTTCAGGACAAATCAACTTACTTGCACTCAATGCTACCATTGAATCTGCACGCGCAGGCGAAGCAGGTCGTGGGTTTGCCGTGGTTGCCAATGAGGTCAAAAACCTTGCCATGCAAGTTGACACCTCAGTTGAAACCGTTCAAACCGTACTTAACGAGATGAATGCAGCTTCTGGCGCAGTTACAGGCACACTCACTGACATCCGCAAGTCCATTAGCCAAATTTCTGAAGCAACCAGCAATGTTGCCTCAGCAGTAGAGCAACAATCTGCCACCACAAATGAAATTGCGCGCAACATGTCCAATGCCGCCGAAGGCACACGTACCGTCTCTAATGGACTACAAGAGGTATCCTCTTCTAGCACACAGACCAGTGCCGCCTCATCACAGATGTTGCAAGCTGCTCAAGAACTCTCCCAACAAGCGGAATTCTTAAGCCGACAGGTGGATAATTTTCTGCGTGAGGCACGAGCAGCATAATTACATAAAAACAAAATCTATTCATAAAGTTGTAACATACCTGCTCTAAGATACACCATCCCCTAGATGATGGATGGTAGTCATGAGCAGACAAGATAACACGACACAAGAAGAAAATTATAAAGGTATAGATCGAATGATCCGTACTTGGCTTACGACAAATAATCGTCCTTGGACACACGACCCTCAAACAGGTGTCTTTACGAAAACACGCAATGACTGCTCAGTCTTTGAACCTAGTAGCGTGATAGACTTCACGAAGGGGCTACTCGGTAGTGTAGGAATTACAGATGCAACCGTTTGCGTAGAAGATAATGGAATGCTTCGTATAAAAATTCCTGAACAATTTTTTAATGCAGAAAAAATTGCATCTCTTAACAATACACCGAATCTAAGTGTTAATATGGGCAACCAAAGCAAACGAAGATAATATCGCATCAAAGTTTTCCTATAACACATGACAATGCTTGATATAGATGCCTATCTCTCGTATAAGCATGCGCACAGATATAACCATAAACTTGATAATTAGGTTTGTTCACGCATGCATAGCTTAAAAGACGTTCGCGGCACTTTTCTTTCATATTTTGAAGGTCATGGTCATACCATTCTTCCTTCTTCGCCACTTGTGCCACATAATGACCCGACCCTGATGTTCACGAACGCTGGGATGGTGCAGTTCAAAAACATCTTTACAGGTGCAGAGCATGCACCCAACCCTCCGCGCGCAACCACCTCACAAAAATGCGTACGCGCTGGCGGCAAGCATAATGACCTTGATAATGTTGGCTACACTGCGCGTCACCACACCTTCTTTGAAATGCTTGGTAACTTTTCATTCGGCGATTATTTTAAAGAAGAAGCGATTTATCATGCGTGGCAACTCCTCAGCAAGGACTACGGCTTGCCACGTGAGAAACTCTATTTCACCGTCTACCATACCGACGATGAAGCGTTCAATCTGTGGAAAAAAATTACGGGCTGCGAAGACGAACGTATCCTACGCATCCCCACCAAAGATAATTTTTGGGCGATGGGTGATACTGGCCCGTGCGGACCTTGCTCAGAAATTTTCTATGATCACGGTGAACATGCCGCCGAAGGTGCATGGAAGCTCAACGCCGATCACAGCGACCAATTCGGCGATAGATTCATTGAGATTTGGAATCTCGTTTTCATGCAATATGAGCAAAAAGATACGGACACACGTATCGACCTTCCAAAACCAAGCATTGATACAGGCATGGGCTTAGAGCGTATGGCGGCAGTGATGCAAGGTGTGCATGATAATTACGATACTGATATTTTCAAAACCCTTATCAAAGCGTCGGTTGACCTCACGGGCGTGAAGGCGGAGGGTGATAAACGCGCCTCTCACCGCGTGATTGCGGATCATTTACGTTCAGCGTGTTTCCTGATCGCAGACGGCGTGCTGCCATCGAACGAAGGACGCGGTTATGTCCTACGCCGCATCATGCGCCGCGCCATGCGCCACGCCCACATGCTTGGCAGCAAACAACCGCTTATGTACCGCTTAGTCCCTACCCTGATGGCAGAGATGAGCGAAGCGTACGCTGAACTTGGACGCGCACGCGCACTCATCTCTGAGACACTAAGATCCGAAGAAGAACGCTTCCAAGATACCTTAGGACGCGGCTTAAAACTGCTTGATGAAGAACGCGAACACCTAAAAGCGGGCGGCAGCCTCAAGGGTGATATTGCCTTCAAACTCTATGACACTTACGGCTTCCCACTTGATTTAACCCAAGATATTTTACGCAGCCACGATATACAAGTAGATACAGACGGCTTTGCTGCCTGCATGGAAGAACAAAAAACCCGCGCGCGCGCCGCATGGAAAGGTTCAGGATCAGAAGCCACCTCGCAAATTTGGTTTGGCTTGCGCGAGACACTCGGCGCAACCGAATTCTTAGGCTACTCTGCCAACAGTGCAAGTGCCGTCGTCACTGCCATCATCAAAGGCGGCGTCGAAGTAAAAACTGCTGGAGCTGGTGATAAGGTCGAAATTTTACTCAACCAAACTCCTTGCTACGGTGAATCAGGCGGCCAAGCGGGCGACACTGCAACCCTCACTAAAGATAAAGCCATCCTTGGTGAAGTGACCGATACTACCAAACCACTAGGTGATTTGCATGTGCATCATGTCACTTTATCCGCAGCACTTAACGTAGGTGACGCCGTAGAGGTCACGATTGACATCGAACGCAGAAACCGTATTCGCGCTAACCACTCAGCGACCCACCTCCTTCATGCAGTGTTGCGCAAACACCTTGGCGAACACATCACCCAAAAAGGCTCACTGGTGAACGCAGAACGTCTGCGTTTTGATATGTCACATCCCAAGGCTTTATCACCTGAAGAAACAGTAACGATTGAAGCAGAAGTCAATCGCTTGATATGGGAAAACTCTACCGTTTCCACCCGTCTTATGAAACCAGAAGATGCTATCAAGGCTGGTGCAATGGCTCTGTTTGGCGAAAAATACGGCGATGAAGTACGTGTGTTAGCCATGGGCGAAGGCAGTTATTCCGTTGAACTTTGCGGCGGCACCCACGTACGCCAAACAGGTGATATTGGTTTATTCAAAATCATCTCAGAAACAGCGATTGCCGCAGGGGTACGCCGTATTGAAGCCGTCACCCAAGCTGGCGCACTTGCCTTTTTAAATGCTCAAGATGCCACCCTCAAAGCCGTTGCCGCAGAAATGAAGGTCGGCACATCAGAAGTACAAGAACGCGTGGTAACCCTTCAAAACGAACGTAAATCTTTACAAAAAGAACTCGCAGACGCGAAAAAACAGCTCGCAATGGGTGGCTCTGGCGGCAGCGCGGAAGCAACCGCAGAAACCATTGGCAATACTCTGTTCATTGGCAAGCATTTCCCCGATATGCCACCCAAAGAACTACGCGGACTCGCTGAAAATTACCTTAAACCACTCGGTGATAACGGGATTGTCGTTGTTACCTCTGGTTTTGAAGGCAAAGGCTCAATCGTGGTCGCAGTTTCACAGGAACTTTCTACCACATACAACGCGGCTGACCTCGTCAAGATCGGAGTGGAAGCACTTGGTGGTCAAGGCGGCGGCGGACGCCCCAACATGGCGCAAGGTGGAGGCACGAACGGCGAAGCAGGCGAAGATGCGATTGCAAAAATCAAAGCATCTCTAATCTAACGTGTTAATTTTTCTTTTACAAAAATCAAAGTTAGATTAATATGGCCTATGTGTCGTGGGGACAGCGACAAACAAGAGGCATCCGCGTGAGCGAACACACACCCTACGAGAATCATGCCGTTGATGCTTTTGCTAAGAAAGTACGCGATTGGCAGGCACGTCTTCCGCATACAACCACCCCTCATACTACCCCGCTTTTCAATGTACATTTTTTAAACGATCGCGCCAAAACGATTGTGGAAAAACAGTTCTTACACCCCAAACCCTTGCTTCCAGAAGACAGTCATCTCGCCCGAGTGAATCACTATCTCAATGCATGGGCATTTGCCCCTGCCCCTGCGAATACGCTCAACACTAAACGCCTTATCAAACAGCTTTCGCATGAATACAGCCATGCCCACAAAGACTTAGAACAAGAAAAACAACTCGTCTTGCAGGTCAAAGATGAATTACGCCGTGCTACTCTTATGCCAGATGAAAGCAACAGTCGTTTCCCAATCTTAGGAAAGCTGCTCGCATATATTGAAGAAAGAAGCTATAAATATCAGGTAAAAACCAACCGAAAAACGGTCAAAGATTATTGGGAAACATCACTCAAAAGTGACCTACAAGGACTTGAAGTGACGCCTCTTATCACCGTCACCCAAGAAATTTTAGCTCGCAGAGAACCGCATCCATCCGCAGAGGCAAGTGTGCATCTTCATACCACCGTACAGAAAGATCATGATTTTGCGGAGACCCTACTCAATACCCTTATTAATATCCGCAACCGACCTGAACGCGTTAAAACCTATATCCGTGAACTACAGCATGAATGCATTGACAAACAGGGAAAGCACCAACATAAAACAAAAAAAATGGACCGATATAAAAAGACCATCGCAGATGTAAAATGCTATCTTCTTACCCCCTCACCAGAATTACGCGACCTCTTTGCAGAATCATTAGAAAAAGCCGTTTTACCCAAACATGCGCGCAAACACAAACTACATCATTCACATGAAATGGAATCCTCCGGCACGTGGGTCAACAATGTTCGCCACATGCGTCTATCGCTCGATAACGATGATGTTGAACCCCAACGCTAAGACGCTTGCTCCAAAACCCCAATATACGGTAGTTCTCTAAACCATCCAGCATAATCAAGCCCGTAACCTATCACAAAGTGATCCTCAATCGAGAATCCTACAAAATCCGCATCAATCGGCAGATCATCACGACGTTTATGAGGTTTATCGAGCAATACGCAAATTTTAATGCTACGCGCACCACGTTCTAACAAGTATTTTCGCGCATAATCCAACGTCCCGCCAGATTCCAAAATATCATCGACCAGTAATATATCCTTACCCATCACATCCTCGCTAAGATCACGATTAATCGTCATCTTACCTGAACTGGTGGTCGCATTGCCGTAGGAAGATAATGTCATAAAATCAATTTGTGGATGACGATTCTCATAACAGAGTGCGCGCACCAAATCCGCTGCAAAAACAAAGCTGCCTTTGAGCAGTGCCACGATCATAAAATTCTTTTCATAATAACAGGCAATATCACGCGCAAGCCGAGCATTCACATGCGCAATCTCATCTGCACCATACAATACCTCAATATCACCTTCAGGACGTTTCATATCCCTCTCCTCACATGCGTCCACTATGACGTATTTTTTTCTGTCATTCCAGCGAAATTGACACTATAAACAACGCAATAATCCACTATTTTAATAGGGTAAAAACCATGACACATGCTCTTCCAACCATTGGACAAACCGCGCCTGACTTCAATATTCCCAATCAAGAGGGACAGCTTATCAGCCTCTCATCGCTTCTCGGAAAGAAAGTTGTTTTGTATTTTTATCCAAAAGATGACACTCCTGGATGCACAATTGAAGCGAAGGATTTTCGTGATTTAACGACGTCGTTTGCGGAAACAAACACGGTTATTTTAGGTGTCTCCAAAGACTCTATCAAAAAACATTGCAGCTTCATCAGTAAATATGATTTGAACTTTACTCTACTCTCTGATGAAAAAAGCACAGCCTGTGAAACCTATGGTGTATGGGTGGAAAAAAGCATGTATGGTAAAAAATATATGGGAATTGAGCGCGCAACCTACCTGATTGATGAGGCAGGGATCATTGTGCAGATATGGCGCAACGTCAAAGTCACCGACCACGCAAAGGAAGTACTTAGTTTTACTCAAGGTTTAGCAAAAGCGGCTTAGAAATCCATTTTGCTGAACGAATCGTAAAGCGGACCAAACACTGCGGCAATAATCCACAAGATCAATGAACCCATGACCAAGGTCAAGATAGGTTGAATCATCGCAATCAACCCTTCCACCGCATCATCTACCTCGCGGTTGTAGAAGAAGTTAATGTTTTCCAGCGCATCATTCATATTCCCGCTTTCTTCTCCGACCTTAAACATACGCACCACAAGATTCGGAAACTGGTTAGACATACGTAATGAATCGGTAATACGGTTACCTTCTGTCACTGATTTGTACACCAAATCAATCGACTCTTGAAGAATACGATTTCCCACGACTCCTCGTGCAGATTTTAGAGACTCCAAAATATCAATCCCAGAACGGAACATCACCGAGAAAAACTGAGTAAAACGCGCCAAGTTAATTTTACGAATCACCTTACCGATGATCGGGGCATTGAGCATTATTTTATCCATACGATAAGCAAAAGCTTCAGACATACGATACGCTGTCGCCATCGCCATCCCAATCAGAACAGGCGTGCCAAGGCAAGCATACCAATATTCTCCGAAGAATCCAGAAAATGCAATTAACGCTTTCGTATGAATAGGAATAACAAACCCTTGTGCCATAATAAAATCGACCAATTTTGGTACAACAAAAAGCATCAAGATCGAAATTACGCCTGACAATACCACCAACAAAATCATAGGATAGCGCGCCGCTTTTTTGACCTTACGGCGAAGATCTCCCGTCCACTTCATATGGTTTGCCAAGTTCACAAAAGAATCACCAAGATTCCCTGTTTTCTCACCCGCAGCAATCAAACCAACAAAGACTGGATCAAACACATTTGGATATTGTTGCAATGCCTGCGAAAACATAACACCATTTTTGACACTTTCGTAGACACCCGTCAAAACGTTCTTGAGTTTCAAAGAGTCCGTTGCATCACGCGAATCTGCTAGTGCATCTAAAAGCGGCACACCTGCACGCTCCAACTGTTCCATCTGAATACAAAAAATGATCATGTCTTGAAGCTTGATCTTAGCGAACATGCTCGCTTTTTGAGCTTTTACTATACGATAACTGACAAGATCTAGACCAAGATCTTTCAAACGTGCCTCAAGGTCAAGCTCATTATCTGCCATCACTTCGCCGCGAACTTTACGACCCGAATCGTTCAGTGCTGAATACACATAGTTAGCCATGAGATTACCTCTATATCCTTTGCCCAAAATCTATCCGAGCTTTATTAAACAAACCTTAATAACACCCACTATTTTTCTTTACCCAAAACATTACATACGTTCTGTCATATCAATACGACGCACCAATTCATTCACATCAAGATCACCACGCAACACTTTTAAAATGCCATCTTCTGCCATTGGCACAAAACCTTGTTCTAACGCATGTTCAATCAAACGCGCACGTGGAGAGTGCTGCGCGATCAATTCATCCATCCCTTTATCCACCTGTAATATCTCGGCAATTACCATACGTCCTTTATAACCACGATGCCCGCACACATCACATCCATTGGCGCGATAAATAGTTGGAGGGTTGTGAGGATCAACCCCAAGCAATTTGCAATCTTCAGGCGTTGCCACATACGCTTCCTTACAACGACAAAGCTTTCGCGCTAAACGCTGCGCTAATATCCCAATCAAAGACCCAGCAAGCAAGTGAGATGGCACACCAATATCATTCAAACGCGGAATTGCGCCGAGCGCATCGTTCGTATGCAAAGTAGTAAATACTTGGTGACCCGTCATCGCCGCACGCACAGCCATAAGTGCTGTATCCGAATCACGCACCTCCCCAAGAAAGATAATGTCTGGATCTTGTCGCATCAATGACTTAATACCATTAAGAAAGTCCATCCCACCTTCGCGGATGTTCGACTGACGAATCAGCGGAAGCATATATTCCACTGGATCTTCAAGGGTCATAATATTCACATCAATTTTATTGATGACGTTCAAGACGGAATAAAGTGAAGTGGTTTTACCCGAACCCGTCGGACCTGTAACAATAATAATACCTTCAGGACGCTTAAGTAATTTTTTCAGCAATTCAATACTATCTTCACGAAAACCAAGTTTATCCAACGGCATTAATGACTGCGACTTATCAAGCAAACGCATCACCACGTTCTCACCATGCACTGTAGGCTGCGTCGCCACACGAAAATCGACCTCGCGCCCCATAAACTGGAAGGAAATACGACCATCCTGAGGATTTCGCGTTTCTGCAATGTTCATTCCGGACATAATTTTAATACGTACCAGAATCGCTGACCAATAATCACGGTGAAAGCTACGAATTTGGGTCATTGCCCCATCAATACGGTAGCGCAAACGCAAATAGCTGCCTTCAGGCTCAAAGTGAATATCTGATGCCCCTTGCTTGACCGAGTCGATCAACAATGCGTTTACCAAACGTACCGTTGGGCTAACATATGAACTCTGCGAACCATCAAGGAAAGAATCGGCGTTATGCTCACGAATCCCCGTCTCAATCTCACGCAAGATCCCATCAATCGAAATTTCGTAATCGTAATATGTACTGATAAGTTCTTGAATCTCTGTCTCAGTACAAAAAAGCGGTAAAATCTCCATACCACGTGGCAAACCACGGCGAACCTGATCCACAGCCACCACGTTATACACGTCTTCCATAGCAAGCTGTAAATTACCGTTCTCGATCGACACTGGAATCACTTTATTACGCTGTGCTATTTGCTTTGGCACAAGCTTAATAACCTGAGGATCAATCATCGCACCTTTAGCAATAAAACGCTCAGTTCCTGCGGATTCTGCTAATACTTCCGCAATAGCACTCTCCGTCACAAACCCCATCTCAACGAGAATTGTACCAAGTAATTTCTTACTAGAGCGTTGTTCTTGCAAAGCAACTTGCAATTGGTCAGTTGACACTAAGCCAAGTTCTATCAGGCGATCTCCAATACGCATCTTTGGCTTGACCAGCACATTCTGCATCACTAAATCATCAGCTTGGGCAGCAATCGTCGGCATACCAGCTTCTACTGACATCATCGAACCATCAGGCATGACAGCTGGTGGCTGTTGAACAGGCATCTCCATTGATTGTGCAGCAAGCTGTTGTTGCACTTCTGGTGATATAACCATATGAGCCTGCGTTTCAGCTTGCGCCTCTGCTGCTTGCAATTGAACCCGCGCTTGCGCCTCCATCTGGGCGCGCATACGAGCTTGTTCTTGTGCCTGTGCCTGTGCCTGTGCCTGTGCTTGTGCTTGTGCCTGCGCCCTTTCTAAAGCGATTTTCTCCTGTGCGACTTGCTCACGTACAGCATCTTCTTGCGCACGACGCAATGCTTCAGCACGGAGTTTTTCTTCCTCTTGACGGAGTTTTTCTTCCTCTTGCGATACAGGTTGAGCTGGGGGAATTGCAAGCAATTGCTGTGAAGGTACAGACGACGATTGCGCCGCAGGTGGTTGCGGGGATGATTGTTGTTGAGGCATAGAAGGCTGCATCATCTGCTGCGGTGGATAGATCGGCGGGTAAGGCTGTTGCATCATGTGTTGAGATGGATACATTGGCGGATAAGGCTGTTGCATCATGTGTTGCGGTGAATACCCTTCAGGATAGGGTTGAGGCATAGGGTAATACGGCATATGAGGATAGATCGGCGGATAAGGCTGTTGCATCATGTGTTGCGGCGGATACCCTTGCGGATAGGGTGAAGGCGGCAATAATTCTGGGCGTACAGGCTGGGACGTCGCCTGCTGAGGCGAAATAGCAGGCGCAGCTTGAGGTGCAGGTTGGTTACCCGCTCCCGTCACTGGATTTTGTGGATCAAACTGACTCAAAATAGCCTCAATTCCCTATGCCTAACACTGGAATCATAGCAAAATGAGGTTATGATTTACTTAATTTCAAAGCAGGGAATATCAATCTTTAGGTAATAATTAGCGACATTTTAGCAACATTTTTACCATTTTCAGGCAAATCAAGCGTGAACACCCGTTTCGCTCTCCAAAAGACGTGCTGCTTGCTTATGACGATACATGGACTGGTCTGCCTCATGAAGCGCAGCTTCTGCCGTCTCACCCTTACGAATCGCGTGAAAGCCAAACGATGTACCTATATAAATCACCTGACCATTAAATGTGAACGGCGTGGTACGAATTTTTTCAGCAATCTGCTCTGCTCGACGACGCGCAACATCTTCATCCGCATAATAGAGAATAATTGCAAATTCATCACCACCTAAACGCGCCATAAAGTCAGAATCACGCTTAAAGCCACTCAAAATTTCTGCCACATGGCGAATCGCTGCATCACCCGCTGCATGCCCATAAGTATCATTCACATATTTAAAACGCGAAAGATCAAAATACACAATGCTCGAAGGATCATTATAACGCTCTTGCATTGACACCACCCATTGCAGACGACGCATAAAGGCACGACGATTCGGAATAGGAGCTAAACAATCCACATCAACCAAAGACTGCATTTCGTCCAACTGAACACGTGCGTTATTCATCTCAAGCTGCATGTCGTCCATTTTTTCAAACAACGCCGAAAACGCAAGCATCACAGCGTCTGTCAATTCATCTTCTGGAATCCCAAGCATCGCAATACGGTCGGGGATATGTGCCTTACGACCACGACGCGCCAAAGAAAACGCCTCATTCAAGAAGCTGCGCGGTTTTCCTTTATTGTCGTAACTTGCTGCCATAGCGGGTAAATACTGTCCTAACATGACTGACCTCGAGTACTTGATACATGTAGATTCTTACAAAAACCTAACAATACAAGCACAAACCGTGCCAACCTAAAGTTAACGTCTCATTTTAACCTAAAAAAAAGAGGAATTACACCTCTAACACCTCAAGCACCCAACACAACCCTCACGTTTCAAAGCTACCGTTGCACGTAAACAACACCGCCAACATTTCGCATCTGCACATTTCTCATATTGCATAGCAACATAAATACCGCGGCGCAGCACAAGATTTACGAGACAATACATTAAGAATAAGCTATAATAAACTATAAAATAAGAAACATAATAATAAGGAGCTGTTATGAAACCTCCACTCTCGTCCTACCTTTGGCACATCACCCCTTGTTTAGTCGGCATGGTCATCCTTCCCTCAACTTTACTTGCTCATGGTATCATCGCAAAACCAAAACCAGCATTAGCTCCAACCTACATTACCTCATCAGAAACTTACTATAATATTCAACAACCCATCACCAAAACAGGTTATATCATTGAACCATTTCTTGGCACAAGTATGGATGTGACGCCCTACATCGAAACCGTCTCACGCATTTCACCCGAAGAAGAAAAATTTCGCAAAAGCGAACTCGATTACCAATTACAACTCGGTGCGCAAGTGGCACTCGGCAAATCCGTAGCAGTTAACATTGATCCAGCTAACGGCAAGATGCAAACGGAACTTGCTCTGGGTAACGGCAAAGATCAACCTTACATCCCTCGTTTTCGTCTACGGGTAAAAACTAATGAAGTCCGCCTAATGATGAAAATGAAGTTTTAAAAGCTATTTTCCAATCGTTTTGCTCCAGCCTCGTCTGGCGCATAGGCCTGAATCACCAACGCATGAAGCCCACCCTCGCGTTCCATTTCAGCCTTTAACACCCCATAAATACGCTGATGACGCGCCACACGGCTCACCCCCACAAACGCCTGCGATACAACCACCACCGTAAAATGCGTCTCACCTGTTGCTTTTGCGTGTGCATTATGCCCCGCATGTGCTGCTGAATCATTGATGATATCTAAACGCAACGGCGCAAACTCCGCATTCAACACCTCACGTATCCATGTTTCCATACTCATCCATAGTCCTCACATCTTGCGTTTTCTCGCAAAAACAGTCATACTAGACTCATGTATAATTACAAGGAAAAGCCTGAAGCTGAGACGCGAACCTGCGACCATAAAAACTGTCAGCAGGAAGGTAGTTGCCGCGCTCCCAAAAACCGTGCGCAGGTGGACGCTCGTACACCCACAGATTATTACTGGTTTTGTACTGCTCACGCCAAGGAATATAACCAAAAATGGGATTATTTTGCAGGCATGAGCAGTGATGAAATCATGGCATTTCAAAAAGATGCCGTCACAGGTCATCGCCCAACATGGGGCTATCACATCCCACCACACCTCGCCGCAGCTGCCATCCAAGACCGCATGAAGCATTTACTCGGCGAAGATTTTGCCGACATCATCAAAGCCTACGTTCCCGCCATCCCACCAAAGCATAAACAAGCCCTCGATAGGCTCGGACTCACCCACCCTGTCTCACAAAAAACCCTCCGTAGTACCTATCGTCGCTTAGTGAAAGAACACCACCCCGACCTTAATGGCGGCGACAAAGATGCTGAAGAACGCTTTAAACTTATTGGCGTCGCCTATAAATTGCTCAAGACGGAGTATGGGGATTATGAGGCAAACGCATAAAGCAAATCGGTGTTGCTTAGATTTCTCTGAGGCATATTAAAAGTCCTAATGTATCTCCCCCCAATGCTGCCCAAGCCCCGTATCGACAACTAGCGGAATAGACAAGCTGACTGCCTGCTCCATCGCCTTTTTAATAAGTGGTGGAAGCCAGCTTTCTTCGCCTTCAGCAATCTCAAAAATAAGCTCATCATGCACTTGCAATAACATTTTGGATTTGGATGCTTTGCTGCGCAACAAATTATCGACGGCAATCATCGCGAGCTTAATAATATCCGCCGCCGTACCTTGAAGTGGCGCATTGATGGCAGCGCGTTCAGCAAATTGACGAAGCGACCCATTTTTATCATTGATACTCGGCAAATGGCAACGGCGACCATAAAGCGTGGTCACATAGCCAAGCTCCCGCGCTTGCATTTTGGTGCGCTCCATATAGTCTTTAATGCCCGCATATTGCTTGAAATAGGCTTCAATATATGCCCCTGCTTCGGTACGCGAAATCCCTAAACGTGCCGCCAAACCATGTGCCGAAATCCCGTAAATAATCCCGAAATTGATCGTTTTAGCTTTACGGCGTAGATCGCTCGTGACTTCTGCAAGCGGCACACCAAACATCTGGCTCGCGGTCGCAGCATGAATATCCTCACCGTTTTTAAATGCTTCTTTGAGCGAAGGAATATCCGCGATATGCGCAAGCAAACGCAGCTCGATCTGCGAATAATCCGCCGACATCAACTGACAACCCGAAGCTGCAACAAACGCCTCACGAATCTTGCGCCCCTCCACGCTACGAATAGGGATGTTTTGCAGATTTGGATCGGACGATGCCAAACGCCCCGTGGTAGTCGCAGAAAGTGAATAACTGGTATGCACACGACCAGTCACAGCGTTAATTTGCTTAGGAATCGCATCAGAATAAGTACTTTTCAGCTTCGATAATTGTCGCCATTCTAACACCTTAGACGCAATCTCATATCCTTCTTCCGCAAGCTCCTCCAACACCTCCGCACCCGTTGCGTAAGCGTCAGTTTTTCCTGATTTCTTGCCCCCACCAAGCCCCAATTTATCAAATAATATCTCACCAAGTTGCTTCGGCGAACCCACTGAAAATTCTACCCCAGCCAACCCGTAAATCTCTTTTTCTAAGCTTGCGATTTGTACTTCAAATTCAGAGGATAATTGCTGCAAGCGCGAAGCATCAACTAACACACCCTCATATTCCATTCGACGAATCACAGGCACAAGCGGTCGCTCCAAACGCTCATAGACACTGATCAAATGCTCAGAAATCACACGTGGTTTCAACACGCCCCACAAGCGCAGTGTCACATCCGCGTCCTCCGCCGCATACTCGCACGCCTTACCCAGCGGCACACGATCAAAGGTAAGCTGATTTTTACCCTTCCCCACTACCGACTCAAAACTCAGCGTTTCATACCCCAACAATTCTTTCGCTAACGCGTCCATACCATGCCGACCCGCACCTGCACGAAGCACATACGACATCAACATCGTATCATCAATCGGCGCAACATCCACACCACGCGCCGACAGCACCAATGCATCAAACTTGATATTTTGCCCAATTTTCAATACACTAGCATCTTCAAGCAAAGGTTTTAGCAACGCAAGCGCAAGCTTTTCTTGCAACTGGCCTTCTGCGCGCATCTGTACGGATTCGACCACTTTCGTCTCTGCCACCGCCACGTCACCGCCACCAAACAAATCCCCTTGCTTGACCGTAGGCAACACCACGCTTGCTTCGCGCTGCACCATCACCGTATGATTAAGCGGCACATAACACGCCTTCCCCTCTTCCACCGCTAACGAAAACCCCACCAATTGACCAGAACGCGCATTCAAGCCGTCGGTTTCTGTATCAAATGCCACATATCCTTTAGCACGTGCAGCATCTATCCAGTGCAACAACGCTGCTTCTGTCGTCACCAACTCATACTCACCGCGAGATGCAGAAACGATTGGCATGACATTTTCTTGCTGCGATGCAGCATGTGATTTCTTGGCTGGCACAGGCTTCGACCCTAAACGTGATGCTAGCGAGGCAAACCCTTGCTCACGCACAAATGCACCAAGCTTTTCCGCATCAGTAGGCTTAAGCACCAAATCAGAAATTGGCGGAATCCCAACACAATCACGCTTAAGCGTCACGAGTTCCTTAGATATCCGCGCTAAATCACCATACTGCTCTAACACCTCACGACGCTTTGGCTGTTTGATTTTGTCGATATTATCTAAAAGATTTTCTAGTGTACCGAACTCTAAAATCAACTCCGCCGCCGTCTTTGGCCCTATGGATTTCACTCCTGGAACATTGTCTGAACTATCACCAATGAGAGCCTGCACTTCGATGACCTTATCAGGCGTTACCCCAAATTTTTCCAAGACCTGCTCCACACCAATCGGCTTGTTTTTCATGGCATCATAGAGCGTCACGCCTGTATCAATCAGCTGCATCAAATCCTTATCCGACGAGATAATGATAACCTCCATCCCCTGCGCTTTCGCTTGCTCGGCGTAGGTCGCGATGATGTCATCCGCCTCATAATTATCCAGCTCAATCGCAGGCAAATTCATTGCAATCGTCGCATCACGCACCAGCGGAAATTGCGGAATCAGATCATCGGGTGCAGGCGGACGATGCGCTTTATATTCAGGATAAAGTTCATTACGAAACGTCTTGCGTGCCGCATCAAAAATCACCCCCACATGCGTCGCATGCTGGTTATTCAACAGCTTAGTCAGCATGTTCACAAAGCCATACACCGCGCCCACAGGTACACCCGCAGGGTTGGTGAGCGGGGGGAGCGAATGATAGGCACGAAAAATAAACCCAGAACCATCAATTAACAGTAATTTTTGCGTCATTTTTTTCTCTTATATATTCGCTCCCGCTTCGGTCTCCTGACCTACGCGATAAGCCTGAGGCTTCGCCACTAAAGAATCGGACTCCTGTCCTCGTTTTTCATTCCCAAGACATTTTGATGTAGTGGTTATGGCAGATTGAAAACCAGAGGCAAGGAAAAAGACGGCATAGCCGTCATTGCGCAGAGCGGAAGCTCCCTCCCCCACGGGGAAGAGGGAATTTAGGTATATTCAAAATCTTGGATTACGATACACACTAGGAAACCCTAAAATAACAATCCGTTTTTCTTCTTCTATAATACGGTACGCTATCCAGTTTCCCTTATATTGCTTTGCACGCACCCCTAAACCCCAAGACTCTTTAAATGCATCTGATAGGGTTGGGGAGCAATATCATTCACAACCTGACGCAATGCCTTTGCATACGCCAACGCGTGACGTTTTCCCCACCGATTTGCCGAATAATCTATTTCAGCATCAAACTCTTTTTCTGCCTCTGGGGTGATCACTACGTCATACATTAGTCTGGCATTGCCTGAATACGTTGTTCAAGCGCATCAAAATACTCTGATGCAGGACGGAGCGCAACATCACCCGCCTCTAAGCGTGCTACTCTACGCTGCATTTCGGGCGCAAGATAGTCTGATTCAGAGTGTCTAACAAGAAAGCTTTGTAGTGCTTCCGCCACCAAGTCATCCACATTGCGATACAGACCACTAGCCATTTCATGATTTACCAATCGCTCTAAACCCTCTGGCAAGGATATATGTAAACTCATTGCTTATTCCTTTGCAAAAAACCGTACAACATATTATGCCCTATTATCA
>DAIPJH010000027.1:0-2808 GCA_036770365.1 Rickettsiales bacterium | reverse complement strand
TCGGCACCGCAGTCACAGCACTTATATCAATCGTATCCGTCCCACCAGCATCCCACAGCGTAAACATCGTAGAAGTCTGACCACCGATTGTAGCTTGATTATATGTCGTATCTCCTGAAGTAGTCATGTTGACATTCGCCGCACCATAGACTTGCTGCATCGCAGCAATATCGTAAATCATCGGCGTAATCAGACTATGGTTAGCACTCAACGCTGCAGTGCCAACATTATACGACATAATTGTGGTGTCATGACTATACCCAGCGGCATTACCATCTCCATGACCGGGATGGTCTAACCCCAACGCATGACCTAACTCGTGCATGTAAAGATATTGGCTTGTATTCGCTTCAACAAAAATAGCGCGGTAGGAAGTGGGGGTATTAAGCGGCTGGTCAACAGGCAAAGTTACGCCCACAAAAGGATTTTCAACAGTTCCACCAAGCACATCCGCAACTTGATAAATAGCAAGCCGCGCAGTTGTGTAATCGGTGGCAGCAGTAAAACCAAAATTAACCACCTTTGACCATTCACTCATTGCTTGCGAAAGAATAGTCAGATTAGGAGTGGTTGGAGTACCTGAAATCACCAATGAAGCTGGCGTTTGTATAGAGTACAAATTATTGGTATAAAACGCAGAAGAAACAGTATAGCTTATACTCAAGTTTGACCAAAAATACTGCGCTTTCAAATCATTTAACGAAACTACCATAACGACCCCCATGATTAATGTTTTTGATAAAACTAATAATGTCCTTTGATTCAGATAATTTTTGCACTGGCAAGCATACAAAAAGCTGTTTAGCTGAGTTATCTTTAGCCACAACCACCACTTTCCCATTCGATGACGATCTTTGTCGTCCAGAAATAAAATATTCTTTTCCTAACTCTAAATAACATTGGTCATACGACAAAGGCTTGTCATGCTCTATGCTGTTATGAGAATAAAACGCTCTAAGCCATATTTCCTTATTCAATTTTCCCTTAAGTACATCTAAAGTACGCATTTTTACCAAACAACCGTTTAACGGAGGGGTTCCATCAAAATTCAACCTTCTTTCCAATACTTTTCCTGTGAAAATCACATCAGCTTCGTCAGCAACTCTATTGAACGGCATTCCATTTTTATTTAATGCGTTCTTTTCCGAACAAAACAACCACAGAGGAACTCCTTGCAACTCCTCTATTTTAGCAGTAATCGGTGCATCAGGCTTCACGTCAGGGTCAACAGCGCATGAGGCAAGCAACAGAGATACGCCACCCAACACGATATTTTGTACAAATCTATTCATAATCTACTCCCCGCAAAAAACACACACCACACCCACAGGATGAAATTAATGAAGAATTTTTCCATCAAAAGGACATGCTCTTGTAAACAAGATTACATTGTCTGCGATACCCTTCGCATTCTCAATCGCAATAGTTTTAAGGGTTGAGTTTGGAATGGTGTTTGCTGTTGCGCTATAGGTTGTGTCTCCCGAAGTGGTTGTATTAATATTACTTCTGCCGTAGATTTGCTATATTGTAGCAATGTCAAACATCATCGGTGTAATTTGAATGCTATTGGCACTCAATTTACTTGCTCCAACATTGTAGGACATAATTGTTGTGTCACGGTTATATCCAGCCGCATCCCCCGCACCATGCAGCGGATGATCCAACCCCAAAGCATGACCAAGTTCGTGCAAGTAGAGATATTGACTTTGATTTGCCTCCACAAAAATTGCGCGGTAGGAGTTAGCTGTATCAAGTGGTTGGTCTGGCAATGCTACCCCCGTAAATGGTTTATCAGCAGTGCCTCCAAGTACATCTGCTACTTGATAAATAGCCAGCCGCGCCGTTGTGTAATCAGTAGCAGCAGAAAAACCAAAATTAACTATCTTTGACCATTCACTCATCGCCTGTAAAAGAATAGTCATATTCGGAGTGGTTGGAGTACCTGAAATTGCATCTTGCGATGCAGCTTTAATTGAAAATCTATCATTATTGTAAAACAACTCAGACGTAGAATAAAGGATATTAAGATTATTCCATTGGTAAGCACCTTTTAAGTCTGTAAAATAACTCACTGTTTTTCTCCATCTTTTAGTATTAGTTGAATCTCTTTAATAACATCTTTAGAATTTTCTATCTTCTCCACAGGGGAACATCTATATCTTGGTTTGTTAATTATATCTTTCCATACAGCAACATGCGCAGAGTAATAGCTATTCGCTGGTTTATAACGTCCTGTGAGTAGATATTTTTCACCAGTTTTCAAGTAACAACTTTCATATTTGAGCATTGCATCCCTATTTTCATGTGAAAAATATGCTTTTACCCAGACTTCACTTCCTATCGTTCCCTTCAAGGTCTGCATGACCTTTACTTTTACCCAACATCCATTAAATGGGGGGGCATTCTCAAATGTCATTCTTCTTTCCACCACTTTACCAGTAAAAATAGCATCACTAGATTCAATAAAGTCTTTAAATCTTATTTTCGAACCACTATGTGGGTGAGTGTCTTCACAAAACTGCCACATTGGCATAGGTTGCAAATCATCTTTTGTATTAACAATAGGCGCATCAGGCTTTATGTCAGGGTCAGTAGCACACGCTGCGAGCAACACAAATATGCCTCCAAACATAATATTTCGTGCAATATTATTCATTATTTACCCTCCAAGAACTAATTTCGACACACCTATAAGATGACATTAATTCCATTATTTCTAGCAAAAGGATACATGCATGTAAATATGATTATGTCATCACCACCATAAATACTGGTATTCACACCAGCATGAATGACATCATTGCCGGT
>DAIPJH010000018.1:29761-35040 GCA_036770365.1 Rickettsiales bacterium | reverse complement strand
TTGATAAACTCTACGGCGGATTGGGCAATGACACACTCAAAGGCGGAGCAGATACGGATTTGTTGGTCGGCGGCGGGGGAACGGATTCACTCTATGGTGAAACTGGCGCAGACATATTCGAAGTTACCAATAAAACTTTTGTCAAAGATGCGACGACGGAAGATTTTTTGACGTGGGGCGGCAAGCAGCTCACAGGCGGTGTGCAGATGCCGTGGATGGAAAAGGGCTATGCGTATTATATGCCATATTCTGGATTGGTGATGTCGGCAAACCCACTTGGATTGATGTCTGATTTTCTGGGGCTTACGAGCGTGTTGAATGATTTGAAACTTGCGAATACGTTTCGCTATGGCTTAACGGAATCCAACCAATTGCTTATCCAATTTGGACGTGGACGTGGTGGGCAAGCGGTCATTGAGAACTACTCCGCCGATATGGAAACAGGTGAGGCGACAGGTAATGTGCTGGCGTATAGATTAGTGAATACGACAGGAAAATCCTCGTCTTTAGCACAAATCCAAGAAACCGTGAATCTCGCACTCAAAGCAGGGTTTGGCAGGTGTATTATTGGGACTGATCCGCTTGCGCTTGACCTTGATGGGGATGGGTTGGAGATGGTGCGCCAGAGTAATAGCACCGTGTATTTTGATCTGGATAAAGACAACTTCGCCGAGCATACGGCGTGGGTGCGGGCTGATGATGGGTTTTTGGTGCGTGACGTGAACGCGAACGGCAAGATTGATGATATTGGTGAAATGTTTGGGAGTGCGACGACAGCGGGTCTGACCGCGCTGAAGACGTTGGACAGCAACGCGGATAATAAGATTTCAGCATTGGATACAGCGTTTGCAACGCTGAAAGTGTGGCAAGATACGAACCAAAATGGTGTGAGCGAGGCGGCGGAGCTGAAAACGCTGGCGGTTGCGGGAATCAAAGAGATCTCGTTGGTATCACAAACACCGACCACGCCGACGATCAAAGGCAGTACCATCGCGGCAGAAGCCGTGTTTACGCGCACAAACGGCACAACCAGTAAGGTGATGGATGTCAAGTTGGATGTGCGCGAATATGATTCGAAATATCTGGGAAATAGCACTGTGTCTGCGGCGGCGGCTGTACTACCTACCTTGAAGGGGTATGGTACGCTAACCGATCTTGGTATTGCGATGACAAATGATGCGACGCTACTTGGGTTGGTAAGTGGGATGAATGGGCTGGCGCAGACAACGACGTGGGCGACGCTGCAAGATAAGACGGATGATATTTTGTTCCGCTGGGCGAAGGTGGATACGGTCGCTAAAACTGCGATTGGCACGGGCGGTTTTGATACGCAGAAATTAGCGTTTTTAGAGAAAATGTATGGGTATCAGCTTGCACCGCGTGATGCGAGCAATAAGCCGTTGGCGACAAATGCGGTGGAGTTGCTCAAAAGCTGGAATGATACGCTGAATAAGGAGACGGTGCGCTTGGCGGTGGAAGGTCCGTATAAGAGTGTGTTTTTGAATGCGCCGTATAATGTGGAGCAAGATCATTTTATCGCGACAAAAACCACCACGATCAAAGATGAGTTTGTGGCGGAGTTTGGTAAGCTTTCGACCACTGCGGCAACTGCGCTGACACAGTGGAATACAATCTGGGCACCACTGACGCGCTACGGCGCAGAAGCGATGATGCGCTCGGATAAGAATGAAGTGAAGGTGGATTTTGTGATTGGGCAGCTTGTGGCTGCGCTGGACGCTAAATCGACACCGCTGACCTTGCAACAGTTGGTGAGTGGGTTGGGATATACGAATGTTGCACTGGGGACTTCGGCTGCTGACGCGATGGCACGCGGCGCGGCGAAGGATCAATATGTGTTTGTGGGGGGTGCGGGCAATGACACGATGACGGGCGGTGCGGGGCAAGATGTATTTGTATTTGGGCGTGGGTTTGGCAAAGACACCATCATTGATAATGATAGTTTTGAAACTGGGGATAGGATTCGCTTGTCGGTGTATAATGCGGCCGATGTGACAATAGCGCGCTCAGGCAGTGACTTATTGATTACGGTCAAGGCAACAGGCGATAGTATTACCGTTAAAGGGCATTATACGACGCCAACTTTTAATGCGGTGGGATTGCCGATGACGCAAGATCATGCGGTTGAGGATATCCAATTTGCCGATGGTACAATTTATGAGCCGAGCGATATTAATGCTGCGATTGGGCTAGGCACAGCAGGCAATGATAGCATTATGGGGACAGCATTCTCAGATGAGATTGAAGGGTTGCAGGGTAATGACACCTTAAATGGTGGCGATAATGGAGATAGTTATTATTTCTCGATTGGTGATGGTGCTGATATTATTCAGGATGTTCAAGCAATTACGGTTACCAGCGCACCTGATGCCATTGTGTTTCTTGGTACGCTTTCAGAGGATATGCTTCGCTTTGCGCGTGATGGCAAGAGTAATGATGTAAAAATCACTTATGCAGGATTTACTGATAGTGTGACCATCAAAGATCAGTTTAAGTACACAGCGTTGGGATATGATACACAACTTGCCATTAATAATCGCATTGAGATGTTTTATTTTGCACAGGGTGGGACACTGGACTGGCTGCAAGTGCAGGATAAAGTGATTCAGACATACACAACGGCTGGTAATGATACGGTGTATGGATTTGGTACTTCTGATACGATGTATGCCAGTGCAGGGAATGATTTGCTTGTTGGGCTAGATGGCGGAGATACATATTGTTATGAGTATGGTAGTGGTGCAGATACAATCTTCGATCAGTCGCAATATCCAGAAACTTTTATTTCAGGACTTGTAGGGTATCATTGGGGTTCTGATGATACATTAACGTTTGGAACAGGAGTTACTGCCAGCAACGTAAAATTCTCTCGGACGAGTGTTTCTCCAGATTTAATGATTACGTTTTTGGATTCTACGGATTCCATTGTTATTCAAGATCAATTCAAGGCAAAAAAGTTGGATTTGTTTAATCTTTTGGGGGTGGCGTGGTTTTCTCGTATTGAGAATTTTGCCTTTGTGGATGGTACAACCTTAAGCTGGCGGGAGGTGTTGGCGTTGGTCACAAAGGGTACAGATGGTAATGACTCACTGTATGGTACATGGTACGACGATTTGTTAGACGGCGGTAAAGGTAATGATTATCTGTCAGGTGGTGATGCAAATGATACGTATGTGTTTGGTAAAGGTTATGGCTCTGACGTTATAGAAGAGAATAGAACCAATATTTTGTCGCCAGATCTTGACGTGCTAAAATTTACCGAGGGGGTGGCTGTCAGTGATGTTGTGTTTTACCGAGACGCATTGAAACCGATGGATTTGTTAATTTCTATTAAAGGCACTGCTGATGTGATGCGAATTATTGACCATTTTAGTACTACCTATACGGGGGTGTTTTCTGAGCAGTATTTTAATCGGATAGAGTCTTTTGTATGGTCGGATGGTACGACTAAAACGGCGGATCAGATTGGGAAGGAATTGATGGCATCCTACAATAGTCCTGCTAGTGAATTTATCTTAGGTACGAATGCAGCAGATAACATGGATTCTGGAGCAGGTAATGATACGATGCAGGGCGGAAATGGTGCTGATACCTACATGTATAAAATCGGTTATGGTAGTGATGTTATCTTTGATAACGTATCTAATGTTTTTGCTGAGGAGGGCGACGTATTAAAACTTTCAGGCGGTATATTGCCAGCCAATATAAGAGTTGAGCGTAGTGGTACTTATGGTGAGCATGCGGTTTTAAATTTTGTTGGTACGTTGGAGACGTTAACGATCCAGAGACAGTTCTGGTACTTTTCGTCGGGTAATAATCATGATCTTATTGAATCGATAGTATTTGATAATGGTGTCGTTTGGTCTATTGATAATCTGCAAGCCCAATATATACAGCAGCATCAGACGACTGGTAATGATTCTATTTTAGGATTTGGTAGCGATGATACGTTGGTGGGGGGCGCAGGAAATGATACTATGTCTGGGCTTGATGGATCAGATACCTATATTCTCAACACAGGGTTTGGGCAAGATACGATCAGTGAATCTGTACGCTTTGTAACGTATGATTCCAATGATACGCTTCAATTTGGCGCAGGTATCACGTCAAGTTTACTTAAGTATAGCCGTGTAGCAGGGACAGATGATCTCACAATTACCATCAATGGTACAATGGACAATGTCACACTAAAAGATCAGTTTGATTTAATAGGGACGTCAAATCGTTATAATACGGTTGAGAAAATACAATTAGCTGATGGAAGTGTTATCTCAGAACAGACTATTATGGAGACATTGATTTCGCAGTCACAAACTTCAGGAAATGATGTGGTTTATGGTTTTGATGTTTATGGCGATATGTTGGATGGCCTTGCAGGTAATGATACGCTTTTGGGTGGAAATGGTAACGATGTCTTGCGCGGAGGGATTGGGAATGATTCTTTGAGCGGAGGATATGATAGCGATACGCTAATTGGGGGTAATGGTAATGATACACTGGACGGTGGAAGTGGGGATGATACGTTTATTTTTCAAATGACCTTCGGTAAGGATACTGTTAAGGGCTTTCCAATGTCTCAGGATGATATCATTCAATTGTCGATGGGATCGGATTATGACACTTATGCTGAAGTGATGGCAAAGGCTGTGGCTTCCAGCGGTAATGTTGTAATAACTTTTAGCGCAAGCGATATACTCACTATCACAGGTATAAAACTAACGGACTTAGTTGAGAGTGACTTTGTTTTTGTGTGATCTTTATTTCATATCATCAGGTCTATACAAAATCTATACGACCTTACCATTACTCTATACACCTCTGATATGCATATAGGTCTAAAAATGTTTCCATGAAGGAGGCATTTATGTCGCTATTGTATGTTGTTTTGTCTGGCGGGTTCTTTGCGCTGACGCTAGCGTTAGTACGTTTTTCAGAAAAATTGAGAGGGAGTGGATCATGACGCTGCTCTATATCGTCGCGGGTGGCGTGTCGTTTGCCCTGCTTGGTTATCTTATTGTTGCCCTTCTTAAGCCGGAGATGTTCCCATGATATTTGAATTTATGACTGGCAATGGCTGGCTTCAGCTAGTGCTTTATTTTGCCGTGCTGTTTGCATTGGCGCACCCGAGACGACTCGCCGCCTGCGAAGGCAGGCTATTATTTAATAAAATTAGTTCGAGTCTATCTCTCGTTTTTACCAATATAGTATTGGCGCACCCGAGACGACTCGCCGCCTGCGAAGGCAGGCTATTATTTAATAAA
>DAIPJH010000018.1:0-29661 GCA_036770365.1 Rickettsiales bacterium | reverse complement strand
TCGAGTCTATCTCTCGTTTTTACCAATATAGTATTGGCGCACCCGAGACGACTCGAACGTCCGACCTTTGCCTTCGGAGGGCAACGCTCTATCCAACTGAGCTACGGGTGCATAGGGTGAGTGATAGCGGATGCGGTGGGGATTATCCATAAAAAAGAGGCTTAGAGTGATGAAACTCTAAGCCTCTTGATGTTTTAACGATGCTTATGCAGATGCTTTGTTGCTCACGCCAAGTTTCGCACGTTGCGCAGCAGCCGCAGCTACCATGCCTTTCAGTGCTTCTTTCACTTCTGGCCAGCCACGGGTTTTTAGTCCACAATCTGGATTCACCCAAATCTGTTCAGGGCTAAGCACTTTGAGTGCTTTTTCTAGTAATGCTTCCATTTCCGCCTGAGATGGAACGCGTGGGCTGTGAATATCATACACACCCGGTCCAATTTCATTCGGATATTTAAAGGTCACGAACGCATCCAGCAATTCCATCTGTGAACGTGAAGTCTCAATCGAGATCACATCCGCATCCATCCGCGCCACACCTTCAATGATGTCATTGAACTCAGAATAGCACATATGCGTATGAATTTGCGTGGTATCTTTTACCCCTGAAGCGGTGAGGCGGAATGCATCCACTGACCACTGAAGGTAATGCGCCCATTCAGATTTACGCAACGGCAAACCTTCACGCAGCGCAGCCTCATCAATCTGAATCACTTTTATACCTGCTGCTTCAAGGTCTTGCACCTCATCACGGATTGCAAGGGCGATTTGTGCGCAGGTGTCTGCCTCTGGCTGATCATCACGCACGAACGACCATTGAAGAATGGTGACAGGGCCAGTCAACATGCCCTTCATCACTTTTTTGGTGTTTTCTTGAGAGAATACTGCCCACTCTACGGTCATTTTGTTTGGACGCGATACATCCCCAAAAATAACAGGTGGTTTCACGCAGCGCGAACCGTAAGACTGTACCCAACCATAAGCGGTGAAGGTAAAGCCTGAAAGCTGCTCACCAAAATATTCCACCATGTCGTTACGCTCGAACTCACCATGCACTAACACGTCAATGCCTAGTTCTTCTTGGATACGGATGCAGCGCACGGTTTCTTCTTGAAGGAAGGTTTTGTACTGTGCATCGTCTAATTCACCCGCTTTATGCTTTGCACGTGCGGCACGCACTTCGGCTGTTTGTGGGAATGAGCCGATGGTGGTGGTTGGAAGCAGTGGAAACTGTAAGAGTGCGCGTTGTACTTTTGAACGCTCAGAATAAGGTGAACGACGATTTTTCATGTCGTCTGTCACAGCGGCCAAGCGCGCTTTTACCGCATCATTATGAATGCGTTTTGATGTGCGACGAGACGCCATTGCGTTTGCATTGTCCGCAAAAGCTTCGTCGTTCTTTTTGCCGTTTGCTGCGTCTGTAAGAAGTTTGATTTCGCTAAGTTTTTGCTTCGCAAAAGACAACCAATTTTTTAGTTCTGCATCCAATTTAGTTTCAGAATCCAGATCCACAGGAGTATGAAGGAGAGAGCAGCTCGGCGCAACGACAACGCGATCTGCGCCAAGTTTTGCGACGGCCTTTTGAACTAGCGTTTCCGCTGCTGCAAAATCAGTTTTCCAGATATTACGACCGTCAATCACACCGACTGATAAAGTTTTGTCGGTTGGAAGTGCTGCAAGAACAGCGTCTAACTGCGCTTTGCCACGTACGAGATCTACATGCAAACCAGCGACAGGAAGGGCGGTGGCGACGGTAAGATTGTCGCCGAGTTCGCCGAAATAGGTGGCGACGGTGATGTTGAGTTTAGTTGCTTTCGCAAACTCTGCGTACACAGCTTTGAAGCCTTCTTTCATACCGTCACAAATATCTTTGACCAGCACAGGCTCATCAATTTGTACCGCAGTTGCACCTGCTGCCTCAAGGGCCTTTAGCACTTCAATATACACAGGCACGAGGGCTTTAGTGAGACCTTCCCATGTCACGGTTTCATCACGAAGCTTGCCAGATGCAAGGAAGGTGAGGGGGCCAACAAGCACAGGACGGGTCTGGATGCCCAAAGCTTTTGCTTCTTTGAATTCATCGACTGCTTTGGTTGATGAAAGTTTAAAGGTCGTATCTTTAGTGAATTCAGGCACGATATAGTGATAGTTGGTGTCGAACCATTTGGTCATTTCCATCGCGGTCACGTCCACGCCGTCTTTTTGCGCGCCGCGTGCCATCGCAAAATAGGTCGCCGTATCAACATTACCGCCTTTGAAATTATAACGCGTAGGTACAGCTCCAACCATCGCAATGGTATCTAACACTTGGTCATAGAATGAGAAATCATTCGATGGGATAATCTCAATCCCGGCATCCGCTTGCAGTTTCCAATGTTTGGCGCGAAGTTCTGCTGCCGTGCGCATGAGTTCAGCCTCGCTGCTCGCGCTTTTCCAAAATGATTCCACTGCTTTTTTGAGTTCGCGGAATGCGCCGATGCGTGGGAAACCTAAATTTGCAGATTGTGTCATGTGGTTGCTCCTTTGGAGAGTGTAGTAGTTGCTAGTCGCTAGTTAGTTGCTCATTGCTAGTAGAGAAGCAAAAGCATAGCAAAATCCATGTATTTCATGAAAAACACAAAGGGTGTAGAGTATGGCAGGAGGTTTTTGTGAGGTCAATAAGAATAAGGCAAAAAATGTATCAGCTTATCGCGGGCGAGGCGTTTGAAGGCTTTCGCAGATCGTATCAATTCTTTTTACCAGAGGGGCAACAGGGTCATTTGGATTTCCTGGTTGTCTTGCAGATATCTCGAAGCCTGTTGCTAGGAACGAACCGATCTTTTTAGCTTGCAGGAGTGAATCTGTGCGTTGAAGCGCATTGGGGCTGTTTATTGGTTGTGTGAGTTCACTACGTACTTTTGATACTAGTTCATCTAATGTCACTGGGTCTTGACCAAGGATAGAGATTTCATCTTTTCCACAGGTGATATTGTATTGCCATTCATTTTTGCGGTGGGCCTTATTGCCTGAAGGCGTGGTGAGCTTGAGGTCTTTTTCAGCGAGTTGATGCTGCGCTCGTTCGTTATTGGTTTCAATGGGATTCCTGCTGGTGAATGTGGTGACGGTATTGTTCCATACGTTCTTGATCACCTCGCTGCCACTGTTTGTGGTGACGTGTATGTGGTAATCTTTAGGAGGGGATTTTTTATCGTCGGTCATTTCAACACCTTAGTGAAAATATTATTTTTTTATTGTTAGCAATAAGTTGTTACAGTTTGATGAAGAAAATTTATTTTAATTTCACAAGAACAGTAAAAGCAGGCATTGTGGATGCCTGCTTTTTAGGAAGAATGGAGTGGCAAAAGAATTATAATTCTCTGCCTTTAGGTTTTTCAAACTTTAGTTCATTTTTTGGAGGAGCTTCAGATGGGGTATAATCTTTTAGAGCCGAGCGTATTGCCTCAAGTTCCGCTGGAGGAATAGTCGCGCTGCTGCTAACAGTTCCACCTACAACATTCGGAGGGGTTGGAGTGGTATCAAGAAATTGCGGGTTGATTTGAAAGTTTGGCATATTAGGTTCATATTCAAGTGTGGATACCACAATGCCATCGTCTCCTGTAAAACCACCTTTGGCGGGTGCTATAGGAAGCACACGATTTCTTCCTCTATCGAGGTTTGCAGGTGGTGCCGCAGTCTCGCGTCGTGGTTCTATATATGGACCATGTTGGATTGGTACAGGGGATAAAGGTTTGAAGTCGGTCATATATTCCTCAAATAGTTAAGTTGCTATCTCACTGAAATATTTCAGTTATAGCAATCCTACCAAGAAAAGATGACATTTTGATGACAAAAACATGATATTTTGGCTCTATTGAGGAAAGCGATAAAGAATATTTAAATATAGGTGATTGTCTTATTTAATTGCTGTTGGCAAGTTGGTGTTTCTACGGCTAGATACTTATAGCACTTTAACTTTGTTATTTCCTACTCTTAATAGGATGATGAGGTTATGTAGATCTATATATTTAGTTATATTCCACTTACAAGAACGTACCTTATTTAAGGTGGGATGACTATGGTATAGAGAAATTGGCGATTTTTAAGCTAGCCCAATGTTCTATTGTTGGTTTGTCCGCTTTCACCACCTAATGGTGTCGATGTGGTGTCTGCAAGTGCTACTTGCATAGGGGAAGAAAGACGATGATTTGTTGCCTGCGCGACAGCAGATTGCATTCTTGGGTCGGTTGCTGGAGGTTGATTCGCACTTGCCATCCTGCCGCTAGGGTCGTTCATCAAGTTGTTATATTGTTCTTGTGACAAATCTAAAAGTGAACCTTGAAGCACTGTCATGGCTTCTGGAGATATGTGATGTTTTTGACCCCATTGTGCTATATCTCTTGCAACCTGTTCTTTGCTAGCACCTAAAGATAAACTGAGCGTTAACTTCCCTTGTGCATAAAGATGAGAGAATTCTTTAATTGCATCTTCTTTAAGTGGAGGAAAACCCTTTGTTTTCATGGCTGCTTCTGCAATTAAATCTGTTGCTACTTGTAAATTACCAATGTAATTTATGCCCCCATCTGCTGCGTTGAAAAAGGGTACTGCACGTAATACACCACCTGATGCCTGCATTACTCTTGTAGCCGTGCCGCTTCCACTTCCTTTGTTCAAGCCTACTCTGTGTGGATTGGTTGCATCACCACCTTTAGCTGGAACTGGATCATAATGAGTTGTTTTTGTTCCATCTGGATGCGTTGTTGTGGTCGCTGATTGGCGTGCTGTTTCTGCTGCGGCACGCGCCGCTTCTTTTGCTTCTTTTTGTGCTAATTCTGCCGCTTTTTGTGCCGCTTTGACTTGATCTCTAGCGTTTTTTCTTGCTGTTTCCCTCCGCTCATTTTGTTCTAATTTGGCTTGTGCAGATTTTTTACTCTGAATTTCTTCTTCAATCAACTTTCGTGCAGCTTGTTCTCGCTCACTTAATGCTTGTCCTTCATGTGCAGTATCAAACGCTTGTAGTTTTGTTTGAGCAACATCAGCTAGGCGTCCTTGTTCTGCAGAACCAGATAGTCTTGGTGACTTCCTAACTGCTGGCTTCTCCCCTGCGGAAGGTTTATCATCTGATTGAGGTGTGTTTGATGGAGCATTGTCTGAATTTGCCATGTTCTTCCCATATTATTGTTTTTATTGCTGACTATATCAGCATTTCAAAACTAACATGAAAATATGACATTTTAATGACATTTTAGATAAATAGTTATATTTTAGAGGGCGTTGAAATGATGTCAATGCGCCCATCTTTTACTTCATTAAAAAAGCAATTTGGGCGGCCTGTATGACATGCCGCGCCAATCTGGTTGACGAGCAGGAGGATGCAATCCGCGTCGCAATCATAGCGGAAAGCAACCAAGGTTTGCTGGTGTCCTGAGGTTTCGCCTTTGCGCCACAAGGCTTGGCGCGAGCGTGAGAAATAACAGACGCGCTTGGTCTCTAGCGTCTCGCGTACCGCGTCCGCGTTCATCCACGCCATCATTAACACATCTTTGCTGGTTGCGTCTTGTGCGATGGCGGGGATGAGTCCGTCTGCGTTGAATTGCAGGGAATTTATATCAAAAGGAACGCTCATAGTGGTTATGGCTTACATGTATAGGTTTTGGTGGTTTGATAATTATGCCATAGCACGCGGCGCATCTGTACACCATCTCCTTTTTTCGTAAATGCTGCACAGACAATATCTTGCCAAATCGGATAGCTGTAGCGTTTAGGTGCTGGAGGCGGTGGTGGGGTGATGTTTGTTGATGGGGTGATGACAGGCAGGCTTTGTGGTTGCTCGGCGGCGGGGATAGTTTCCGCTACTACTTCCCATTTGCCTTGTGGCTGTGTAGTGGTGGTTTGTGCTTTGCCTTCTTGCTCTGCTTGCTGGCCAAGTTCGGATTCTATTTGTCCAAGATGAGGTTGTAACGCCTCACCGTAAAGCGGCAAAATTTGGGTTATATGTACGAGATAGTCATGCTCATAACCTTTGTTACGGAGCAATCCAGCAAGTACAGGTACAATCAACGCACCTTTATCGGGGTGGTGTGCTAGCGAATCAATCATGTCTAATGCTTTTTCGTCATCCAGCGCGTAGGCATTACCACTAAGGATTTTAAGGGTTAGCGGCAGGGTATTTTCAGAGGATGTGTTTCCTCCGAGTGCTATCAAGATTTCCGCAACTGCAGCTTCACGGTCGGCATCTTTAGGGATACTCTCCGCCATTGCTTGAATCTCCGTAAGATGCTTTTGGAGTTCGGGTTTGGTGATAGGGTTGTTCGCATATTCTACAAGACGCCTACCAATAGAGATAACGGACATGCCACCTTGACGCAACTCATCTAGTAATTGAGGAATTGCACGAACATCAGGCTTTTCTGGACGTAGCGTAGTATTAAGTTGTGGGAGTAAGGCGAGGGGGTTGCGTGGCTTCACCCCACAGGCAAAATCGCCTTGTTCGCCTGTATCGCAACATGCTCTTTCTTCCATTAGTGTTACGGTTTGTCCTTTTGGTAAGGCGCAAATGAAATTATAATGGACATAGCCGAGTGTGGTTTGTCCATTGGTGCGTTTGACGCGCGCAATACAGCCCTCTAAGTTACCTTGATTTACATGCTTGGCTGCCCATGTATCTTCGATGGTGGCACTTCCGCGTGCAGGAGCATCCATAAAAGCGCAGCTTGCTTGGGCATTATGCGCCATGCACCATATTGCAACGCAAACATGAAGGCTAAGGATTAATGAACGGAACATGGAAGCCTCTGTATGGGTTCTTTAGTGTTAATCTGAGGGGGTTCGGATTGGAAATCAACATATTCCCATGAGGTGATGTTTGGAGCGAGCGGTTTGCTGCAAATAAGCGCGTCCATACGGGTGAAAAGTGCTTCAACTTCATCCGCAGTGGCCTGATCCCATATTGTATTCACACGAACTCCTTTGGATTGGTTGCTTTGCATCCCTTCATATTGCTGTTGGATAATTTTGTGCAGCTCAAAGCGTGTTGTCACCAGCGTATCCAGTGCCTCTTGGGAGGCGGTGGGGATGTAGGGTGCAAATACATCTAGTAAGCCATTGATATAATAGGCTTGGTAGCTAAGTTTTGTTGGGATAATCGGTGCTAAGGTGAGAATGATGTTGTTGCCTTGTGCGGGGTGGTTTGCCAGCGCAGCGATAGCTGCAGTTGCGGTTGGGTCTGCTTGATAATAGCCGCCGACGGAGCTTACATAATCCTTGACGAGCGAGGGTTGGTATTGTTCTGGCGGGTTGAGTTTGAGCAATAAAGGAACAATACGCCCTCGCATCCAGTCATCATAGGGCGGCAAGGCTTTCCAATAAGCAATAAAATCAGCTTGATGGGCAAGAATCGCCGCAAAGTCTTCTTTATGTGCGCTGCGCTCTATCAGTAGGCTGTAGGCTTTACTATAAATATTGCTATCTTTGATGTCATGTTGCTCTGAAAATGGCTTGAGTGCTATTACAATCAGTGTATCAATGGATTGGTCGGGGGGGAAGGTTTGTGTAAGAAAATCATCCATTTGTTTTGCTGCATTTATATCAGGTAATGGAGGCGTTTGTGCGAGTGCGCTACACGATCCCATTATAATCATCACAACAGAAAGAAAAAGCTTCATGCAATCCCCACAATTTTATGAAGTTGTAAGCATAGACGATAGCCAGATTCTTGGCAAAGCTTTACGGCAAGATTATGGTTTTCTTTGTTCTTGTCTGCGTCTTGTTCGTCAATCGGTTGGACGTAGATGGGAATGTGATACTCGGTTTGCCCAAGTTCGGGGATGGTTTGGTAGTTGGGTCGGAACTTGGAGACTAGAAATTTTAGTGCTGTGATGCGCGGTAAAATATCTGGGCGCAGTGGGAAATATTGACCGTCGGGGGCTTTGGGGCTGCATACGATCTGTACGGCTTCAGGTATCTCACGCCATAGCGTGCCGTTAGTTTCGATCTGCACTTCAAAACCAGCGTTTAACAAAGCTTGGCAAAGCGGTGCGATAGGTTGGCGGAACGGTTCGCCGCCTGTGAGGACGATGAGATGATGGGTGCGCGTGCCGTGTGTGTTGAGTGAGAGCTTGTCCGCCTGTGCGATAATCGTTTCCACGACTAGGCTCTCGCGTGTTTCAAAATTCGTATCGCAGAATTTACACGCTAAATTACAGCCACCCAAACGAATAAACACCGCAGGCACGCCCGCATGTGGCCCTTCGCCCTGAATGGTCGCGAAGATTTCCGTAACTTCAAGCGTGCTGCCGTCCCCTTTGGTAGGGGAGAGGATGGGATTCGTGCCTAGCATCGTCCGACACCTAAATTTATTTGTTGTCCACGAAGTTGGCTCATTCTTTCTAAAATTGGTGCAAGGTGCTTCTGCCCCTCTAAAGTAAAGCCGTTTGTAGTAATGGTTTTGCCTCTTTCGTGAGCAATATCAAAAACTTTTTCTAATAATAATTTTGAAATGCCCTCGCCTTTGTTTTGGACGGCAATATATTCAATGTTAACATTATCAAATTCTGGCTGAGTATATAATTTTACAAAGCCGACTGGCTCTTCATCGTTAAACGCAACAATATACTCATGACTACCATCTACTATAACACCACTTTGGATGGCTTCTAGGGCTTGGATAATATCCTGATTCATTTCCTTTGAACTTAGATGTGTTATTGTTGTCATGTGATTGCTTGTAAGTTTATTCTTGTGTTTACTTGTATTGCTTCATCGTTATGTTATGCCATGAAATCCGCAAAATTGATAGTATGAAGATGAGGGCAGCATGAAACGCAATAAAAATACGATGGATGTGGCGAAGGGCTGGAAGTTGGATACGCAGATGGTGCGCGGCGGGACGATTCGCAGTGAGTTTGGCGAGACGTCCGAAGCAATTTTCATGAATTCAGGTTTTTGCTATGATTCGGCGGAGGTGGCGGAGAGCCGCTTCAATGGCGTTGCTCCCGGATATGTTTATTCACGTTATTTGAATCCTACCTTGAAAATGTTGGAAGATAGGCTGACGCTGCTTGAGGGTGCGGAGGCGGCGTGTGTAATGGGAAGCGGGATGGCAGCGGTGTTCGCCTCTATTATGTGCCATGTGAAAACGGGTGATCATCTTATCGCGTCTAAAGTTCTGTTTGGCTCATGCTTTTATATCGTATCGGAGATCTTGCCGCGTTTTGGAGTCGAAGTTACACTAGTGGAGGGTACGCAGTCTAAGGATTGGGAGGCCGCATTTAAGTCCAATACTACCTGTGTATTCATCGAAACGCCTGCGAATCCAACGCTTGCGCTGGTGGATATTGAAATGGTGGCGACGCTTTCTAAAAAGCATGGTGCATTGCTCATTATAGATAATATTTTTGCGACGCCACTCTTGCAAAAACCATTGGAACTTGGTGCAGATGTGGTGGTCTATTCCACGACGAAACATATGGACGGCGGTGGACGTACGCTTGGCGGCGCGGTGCTTGGCAAAGAAGCTTATATCAAAGAAGTCTTATTGCCATTCCACCGTCATACTGGGCCTGCGCTGTCACCATTTAATGCGTGGGTGATTTTGAAATCGCTGGAAACTTTTTCGATGCGCATGGAACGTCACTGTGCCAATGCGTTGAAAGTGGCAGAGTTTTTAGAAAAACATCCAAAGGTTGCTAAGGTGCATTATCCTGCGCTAAAATCACACCCTGATTATGCTATTGCTGCGCGTCAGATGATGCTAAATGGTAATATTAATGGCGGTGCGTTGGTTGCGTTTGAGGTAAAAGGTGGCAAAGAAGGTGCGTTTGCATTTGTGAATGCGCTTCATGTGATTGATATATCTAATAATCTCGGTGATTCCAAAAGCCTGATTACCCATCCCGCCACTACCACTCATTCCAACATGAAGCCAGATGCACAAGAGGCGATCGGTATTACGCAGGGCTTACTACGTCTATCGGTCGGGCTTGAAGACGTGCGGGATTTGTTGAAAGATATAGAGGCGGCATTACGGTAGTTATAAGTTATGAGTATTTGATGTTGTGTTTAGTTCTGTCATTCATAACTCATCACTTTTCTCATTGCATGAAGTAATCCATGAGATTACAACGTATCACAATTAAATTTGTAATTTATATAAAGGTGATGTGTTATGAAAAAAGGTTTTATTCATGCTGTGTTGGTGGCTGGTTTGATGGCAAGCGTAGGGATGACGGGGGCAGCTCAGGCACAGTTTACTGAGAATGCACCAGCATCTAAGGAAGTGACCAACGCTCCTGTAAATGCAGAGCTGTTAGCTATTGGTGCGAGTGATAAGATTCTTGGAGATCCAAATGCGTCGGTGACAATTCTTGAATATGCATCACTTTCTTGTACCCATTGCGCGCATTTTCATAACGATATTTTTCCTAAGGTAAAAACGGATTTTATTGATACGGGTAAAGCACGGTTGGTGATGCGTAACTTTCCGCTGAATGAGCCTGCGCTACGCGGGGCGATGCTTGTAAATTGTGTTGCTCCTGAGCAGTATTATACGTTTTTAAAAGTATTGTTTCAAATGCAGGATAAATGGGCGTTTTCTGAGTCTTTTAAAGATAATTTAGCGCAGATTGCAGGTGTGGGCGGTGTTTCACCTGAAAAGTTTGCTAAGTGCATGTCTAATATGGATTTAGAGAAAGAAGCGTTGTTGGTTCGTAAAAACGGTGAAGAAGGGTTGCATATTGCATCAACCCCAACCTTCTTTATTAATGGTACGAAGTTGGAAGGGGCTGTGCCTTATGATGATTTCGCCAAGGCAATCAATGCGGCACTTTCTGTGACGGCTGCACCTAAAGCTGAAAATGTTGCGAAGTAATGGTACAATTTGATGATTTGCCTTCACTGGAGGCAATGCGTGAAAAGATTGACCGAAAACAAAAAGACGCACGCCGAAAGGCGGTTGGGCAGGTGAAGGAAAATGAGGTCTCAGGGACTTCACTTGCTATGCGTTTTGGCATTGATGTGGTCGCAGGGGTGATTGTTGGTGCGGGTGCTGGTTATTTCATTGATGCGAAAGCTGGTACAAAACCTTTGTTTTTTATCCTGTTGTTATTTCTTGGTTTAGCAGGCGGATTGCTCAATGTTTTTCGTTCCAATGCGCGTTATGTTCAGGCATTAGAAGAGCAAGAAAAAAATAAATGATAGAATTAGTCACTATTGGCTAGACAAGCGCGGCTAATTTTTTTAAGAGAGTGCCAACTTATAATTTATTAAGATAGGATGCGCGTCTTTATGGCTCAAGGTCACTCACCGCTCGCCCAGTTCGAAGTTAAGACATTGTTCCCATTGCCTCCCGTGGCTGGGTTTAATGTGGATTTCACCAATGCGTCATTGTTTATGGTGCTTTCTGTCGTTGCGGCATGGGTATTTTTGTATGTCGGGATGCGTAAACGTGCGCTTGTTCCGGGGCATTGGCAGTCGTTGGTTGAGATGACCTATGAATTCGTGGCAAATACCGTGCGTGATAACGCTGGTCACGAAGGCAAAGCGTTCTTTCCGTTTGTATTTTCTGTTTTTATGTTTGTGTTAATGTGTAACCTCTTGGGGATGTTGCCGTATTCTTTCACGGTGACGAGTCATATTATTGTGACGTTCGCCCTAGCCAGCCTGATTTTTGTCGGAGTGACCTTGCTGGCCATTTTCAAGCACGGGTTGCCCAAATTTCTTGCCTTCTTCTTGCCGCATGGTACGCCGTGGTGGATGGCTCCTATAATGTATCTGATTGAGCTTTTCTCTTACTTGGCGCGCCCTGTGAGTCTTTCTGTTCGTTTAGCCGCGAATATGATGGCAGGGCATACCATGTTAAAAGTGATTGCAGGTTTTGTGATTATGCTGGGCTTCGCGCTCGGCTGGGCACCGCTTGCACTCTTGATTGGTCTCAGTGGATTTGAAATTGGTGTGGCGGTGCTTCAAGCATATATCTTCACGGTACTCACGTGTGTGTATCTGAATGATGCGCTGCATCTTCACTAAGATTTTCACTATTAGGACAAGACAAGAAATTTTAATTTAACTTCTAAACATTACTAAAAGACTTGAAAGGATACTCTTATGGAATATGTAGCTCTTAAATTTATCGGCGTTGGTTTGATGGCATTTGGTATGCTTGGTGCGGCTATTGGGGTGGGTAACATCTTCGCAGCAATGCTTAACGGTTTAGCACGTAACCCTAATGCAGAAAATAAAATGGCGAAATACATTTACGTTGGTGCAGGTCTTGCTGAGGCAATGGGCTTGTTTGCGCTCGTTATCGCACTTCTTTTGATTTTCGCAGTATAATCACTTGGTTTCTGGTTGTTGGTTTCTGGTTGCTTGTACGAACCAGCAATCAGCAACCAGCAACCAGCAACGAATAATGAGGTTTTTTGTGACTGAATTAGCACAAGAAAATAGTTCTAGCAGTGGTGGGTTGCTTTCGGATATGCCGTCGCATGATGGCTCGAGTACTGAAGGTCATGATATGCCACAAGAGATGACAGATCCACCGTCGCATGATGCTGGGGAGGCTGGTGTGCTTGCTGATCCTGCGCAGGCGCATATGTCTGAAGAACAGACGACATCTACAGAGCATGCAGGTGGTTCTGCGGGTATGCCACAGCTTGATCCACAGACTTACCCTTCTCAGTTGTTTTGGCTAGGGGTGACGTTTATTGCAATGTATGTGCTGATGTCGCGTAGTGTGTTGCCACGTATTTCTGAAGTGTTAGAAAATCGTCGTACACGTCGTGAAGGTGATCTTGCCTTGGCAGATAGCTTGACACGTGAAGCGCAGGAAGCAAAGGCAGCGTATGAGTCTCTCTTTCTTGAAGCAAAGAACGGTGCGAATCAGTTGATTGCTGATGTGCAAGCGTCTGTGCAGGCAATGGAAGATAAAGAGACGGCGCAGCTTGATAAAACGTTGGCGGAGAAATTGCAAAAGGCTGATGTTTCTATTCGCGTTGCTAGTGAGGATGCGCGTGAGCGTTTAACGCCAGTGATTGCGGAGCTTGCATCTGAGGTTGTTAAATCAATTGTGGGTAAAGCACCTTCTGACGCGCAGTTAAAAGCTGCTGCAAAACATCTTAGCTGAAAATAACGAAGGGATAAGGTCATGCATTTTGATCAGGTGTTTTGGGTTGGTGTTTCTTTTGTCACCTTTATTGTGTTGGTATTTAAGCCAGTGTCGCGTTTTCTTGCGGCTGCATTAGATAAGCGTGCTGCGCAGATTGAAAAAGATTTGGACGAAGCAGCGCGTCTTCGTGCAGAAGCACAGGCTTTGCTTGCGTTGTATCAACAAAAGCAAGATGAGATAGCACGTGAAGCAGAGTCTATCATTGGTCATGCTAAGGCTGAGGCAGAGCGTATGCAGCGTGATGCTCAAGAAGCATTGAAAACGAAAATTGAAGCGCGTGTTGCGCGTGCGAATGCGCAAATTACTCAAGCTGAGACTAAGGCTTTGCATGCGGTGCAACAACATGTGGTGGATGTTGCGCTGGCAACGGCGCAGGTGGTGTTGACTGAAGCGTTGAAAAAAGAGTCGGATGAGGCTCTTATCAAACAAGCTATTAAAGATGTTTCGCGTGTGGTTCACTAGGATGTCCATTTCTTTTGTGAAGCTGGTTAAGAACTCCTGCTTCGGCGGGAGTTTTTGCGTGTGCGCATTGTTGCTATGTGCTGTAAACGCCCATGCAGATGGTTGGGTTCAGCCCAAGCATAAAGGCTTAGTCTCGCTCGCTGCGACCTATTATGAAACTGATATTTTTTATGATAAGGACGGTAAGCGCGTGGATGTGCCGCGTTTTACCAAATATGAAGTCCAACCTTATCTGGAATATGGGCTGACGGATGCACTGACGCTCGGCGTATCTGACGGTGTGCATTATCTCAAGCAAGACCAGCGTGTTGGCAATGCGCTTACTAATGAGGGTGATAGCGGCGTTGAAATGTTTGGGCGGGTTCGTTTGTGGCAAGAGGGCGCAGCGGTGTTATCGGTGCAGCCTTTTGTGAAAACTCCCGCTTATGCGCGTCGCCATGGAAGTGCGCCACGCGGCGCGCCGAAAGAATGGCAAACGGGTGCAAGTTTGCAAGGTGGTTATGGTCTGGACGCGTGGGGATTACATCATTATATGACGTTGAATCTTGGTTGGCGTGAGCGTTTTAGTGCAGCGCATGATCAGTTTTTGGTGCGTTTGGCAGGTGGTTTGAGCCTTAGTCCCAACTGGCAATTATTGCCTGAGGTTTCTTTTGAACATCCAACACATCTGAACGCTGACCCTGCACGTTCGGTTTCAGGGGTAAATGATTACGCGCTGACGAAATTACAATTGATGGCGCACTATGGTCTGAGTGATGTGGTAAAATTACAGGGTGGTGCTTTCTGGCATGTCGCAGCGCGCAACACCGGTGATAATGGCGGTGTTCGTGCTGCGTTGCTGTATTCATTTTAGTTTTTTTAGTCTCTATGCTTGAAATGGACGCAGAGAATGCCCATATGCCTCGCAATGACGTTGAAATAATAGGAGAGTTGATATGTCTAAAACAAAGAAAAAAGAGACTGTAGATACCATAGCTGAAACGATGCCTTTTGCGGCGGAGACAGGTCGCGTATTGCAGTTGATGATTCACTCGCTTTATACCAATAAAGATATTTTTCTCAGAGAGTTGATTTCCAATGCGTCTGATGCATGTGATAAACTGCGTTATCTGAGCTTGACCGAAGAGACACTCATGGAAGGTGATAGCGAGCTGAAAATAACTATTCGCGGCGATGAGAAGACCAACACCATAGAAATCACGGACAATGGTATTGGGATGAACCGCGATGATCTGGTACAAAATCTTGGCACGATTGCGCGTTCAGGTACGTTTGATTTCATCTCTCAGTTAAGTGGTGATTCTAAAAAAGACGCCAGCCTTATTGGTCAGTTTGGTGTTGGGTTTTACTCAGCGTTTATGGTCGCGGATAAAGTGGTAGTAACGTCTAAACGTGCTGGTGAAGATCATGCATGGCGTTGGGAATCGGACGGCATGATGGGCTATAGCGTGATGGCGCATGAAAGCACACATGCTCGTGGGACAACCATTACCTTATACCTAAAAGATGATTGCAAGCAATATTGTGATACGTACCGCATTCGTCATATTATTGAGACATATTCTGACCATATCAGTTTTCCCATTTATCAGATTGTTGAAGACGGTGAGCCTGAAGTGGTGAATACCGCATCAGCACTTTGGACACGCTCGCAATCTGAGATTACGACTGAGCAATATCAGGAATTTTATCACCATGTCGCGCATTCTCCAGAAGAGCCGTATATGGTATTGCATAACAAAGCAGAAGGGACGGTGTCTTACACCAATTTGTTGTTTATTCCTGCTATGAAACCTTTTGATTTGTTTCATCCTGAGCGTCGTCGCCGTGTGAAGCTGTATGTGAAGCGTGTGTTTATCACTGATGAAAATGTTGACTTGGTGCCGCATTATTTACGTTTCTTGCGTGGGGTGATTGACTCGGAAGATATGCCGCTAAACATTAGTCGTGAAACGTTACAAGATAACCCTGTGTTGAAAAAAATCCGCGATGCGATTACGGCAAAGGTGCTTGGTGATTTGAAGAAGAAAGCGAAGGCAGATGTTGAAGGTTATGCAAAATTTTGGGAGAATTTTGGCGCAGTGCTAAAAGAAGGACTGTGCGAGGCGATGCCTGAGAAAGAGCGCAATCGCTTGATGGAATGTTGCCGCTTTTATTCGACTCATAATAGTGACCTTACAAACATTGAAGATTATATTTCGCGTATGAAAGAGGGGCAGCAGGATATTTATTACCTTACGGGGGATAATCTTGATACGTTGCGCAGTAATCCTCAGCTTGAAGGCTTTAAATCACGCGGCGTAGAGGTGTTGTTGTTCACGGATCATGTCGATGATTTCTGGGTGAACGTCGTGCGCGATTATCTGGGTAAGAACTTTAAGTCGGTGACACGCAGTGATATTGATTTAGAAGCTTTTGCACCGCTTAAAGAAGATAAAAAAGCTAAAAAAGATAGCAAACAAGACGAAGTCGTGTCCGAGAAGGATCGAGATGATGTTGAAAATTTGGCATCACTACTCAAAAATAGTTTGGGAGAAGGCATTAAAGATGTGCGTACCACAGGCAAATTAACCGAAACCCCAGCATGTCTGGCGGTGGCAGAAGGTGATATGGATTTGCGTATGGAGCGTTTCTTGATGGAACATCGTCAGTTGCCTAAGCGTGCGGCTAAGATATTGGAACTTAATCCGAAGCATCCTCTTGTCTTGCTAATTGCAGCAAAAGCACGTAAAGAGGGAGCAAGTGAGGCAGTGATGGATGCGGCAAAAATGTTGCTCGATCAGGCACGTATTATTGAAGGTGAAGTGATTGAGGACGCAGCAGGGTTTGCTCGTCGTTTAGCGCGCTTCATGCAACAGGGATTGGCTGCATAATGTTTAAAAAGGCGATTTTCTTAGGTGTTCTTGTTTGTGCTGGTGTGACGTTAGGTGTGAAGGCGTACGCTGGGGATAGTTTGAAATCGCCGTTTGATGTTGCGAAGGCGCGCAGTGTGTGGCAAAGCACGCTGAAGGATGACTCAGGGGAGTTTGTGTGTCCACCTGTGCCTGCTCCCGCGATGATGTTTGAGGGTGTTAGCCGCTATTGTGATAATGATAAATCACGCAGCATCGTCTGTCCCGAAAAAGAAGAAAAATATGAGTCAGCGAGTAAAAATATTGATGCGTTTAATGTTAAACTTGTCAATCTTGCAAATCGTTATGTTCATGCAAAAAAGCCGCGTCCTGAAGTGGCGCAGTGTGCCTTGGCACATTTGACCTCATGGGCAAAAGCGGGCGCGTGGTTACCTGATGCGCCGCAAGATTCTCAGATTGGGGAATATAAGCGTGGGGTGTCTTTGGGGGCAATGGCGGTGGCGTATCAATTGATTCAGTCTGAGCCTAGCCTTTCTTTTAAGGATAAAAAAATAGTAGAAGCGTGGCTAAAGGGGCTTGCACGTCCGTTAATGGCTTATGCAGATGATGGCATGAGATCAGGGCGTAAAAGTTCAATTGCTAATCACCGTTATTGGCATGGTTTGGCAGTCGCACAGCTTGGAATTGCAACACAAGATAAAGCTTTGTTTGAGTGGGGTATTCAAGCGTATGCGATTGGTATGGGGCAGGTTCAGCCTAATGGTGTGTTGCCGCTTGAGTTGAAGCGCGAAAAGAAAGGGTTTGGTTATCATTTATTTGCGATGCAACCGCTTATCTTGCTTGAACGTATCATGCGTGTGAATGGTTATGATCCTGAAGCAGGTGAGATGAAGGGTAAGCTTGCGAATTTGGTCAAGCTGATTGTGCCGATGATCCGTGACAGTGAAACGAAGAATGCGATTTTTGTTTATAAAGACCCCTATGAGAAGTTGAAAAACAATCAGTTGGCATGGTTGGAAGTCTATCTCAGTTCGCATCCTGATGTTGCGAGTAATCCTACGCGTGCGGAGCAGATAGCGATCATTCGAGATCGTCGCAACACGAATGGCGCGGATGATAAGGATGAGATGGACGGCTTGAACAGTACCATGGCAGGTGGTGATATGACATTTTTCTTTGGACAACCGAAGCTTCCTCGGTAAACTGCTTCGTATTGAAGAGCGAGGAGGAGAGTTATGGACGGTTCAGTCATAATTGACTTGGTGGTGGTGGCAGCGTCAATTCTGTGTTGTACTTTTTTTGCAGCGGCAGAGACAGGGCTTACTGCTTGTTCTCGTGAGCGTATATTCAGTTTGGCAAAGCAAAATAATCGCGCAGCATTGAAGATTTTGGCGTTGCGTGAACAAAAAGAAGCATTAATTGGGACGGTTTTACTCGGCAATACGCTGGCAAATACTACGGCAGCCGCGGTGGCAACAGCAGCGGCGATGCAAGTGTTTGGTGAGGGCGGTGTTGCGATTGTGACGTTGGTTGTCGCAATGTTGATTCTGGTTTTTGGTGAGGTATTCCCTAAAACTTTTGCACTTCATAATCCAGAGCGCGTGGCGTTGGGGATTGCGTTACCTATGGGGTGGTTGGTTGCGTTTTTGTACCCTGTCACCGCGGCGGTCAAGTTTGTGAACGATTGTATCTTAAAATTATTTGGTTTGAGTGCGGTGAATTCTGCGGACTTGGTGTCTGGGATGGATGTGATTCGCGGGACAATCGAACTCCAGCATAGTGAAGGCAGTGTAGAACAGCTCGATCGTCACATGCTGGGCGGTATTTTGGATCTTGGTGATGTGTATGTCGGAGATGTATTGGTGCATCGTAAGCAAGTTGAAATGGTCGATGCAGATGCTCCCGTTGAAGATATGTTACAAAAGATATTACATTCCAGTCATAGCCGTTTGCCGTTCTGGAAGGATAATCCTGATAATATCATAGGGTTATTGCATGTACGGGATATTATGGCGCTGACCATTGATACGGGTGTTAAACGTATCACGTCTGCAATGATCTTAGAGCGATTGTCAACGCCGTGGTTTGTACCAGAGACAACGTCGTTGCGTGAACAGCTTTTTGCTTTTCGTGAACAACGCAAGCATTTTGCACATGTGGTGGATGAATATGGTGCATTTCTTGGTGTGGTCACATTGGAAGATATTTTAGAAGAGATCGTGGGTGAGATCGAGGATGAGTATGACCGTACACGATCCAATGGCATCGAGTCGCATGATGATGGTGGTTATTTGATCGATGGGGCAACCGCGATTCGTGATGTGAATCGTCATCTTGATTGGGAACTACCTGAGGATGAAGCCTCAACGATTGCGGGATTGGTGATTCATGAATCGCGTTGTATTCCTGAATTGGGTGCAGAGTTTGTCTTTTTTGGATATCGTTTCCGTATCAAGAAGAAAAAGGCTAATCAGATTTTACGTTTGTATGTATGTAAGTTATAACGTCTCTTGTTATGAAAGACGCTTTGACACGTGAAGTTATTTTTGAATTCGTGCCGCAAGGAAATTTGATGCGGGTGACGGCAATTGATGTGCAAACGGGGACAGAAGCCGTTATTGCAGGGCAGTTACATGCACCCAAGCTTTACTTACAGAAGCTTGCGCTTAAGCGGTTGGCGTATATCATGAAAAAGCAGAATGCTTCGCTTTCATAAAAGCTACAAGAAAAAATCACCTGCAACAAAAGTGATATGACCAGTGATAATGATGGTGAAATCTGCGGTAAAATCATTGCCTATGTTGCCGCTAACCCATGTGTCTGCACCGTTAAAGATAGCGTGAAGCTCTCCTGCTGCACCAGAGAATGGGTTTGCAGCAATGAATGAAAACGCCTGATCATTTAATAGACTTATATTTGCATCAATTTTTGCGAGGTCGATACGGTCATGCTGAGTTTGGTTAAAATCGGTGATGACATCGGGGGCTGCGGTGGAAGATTCGTTGGTTGCGAGGTAATAAAATTTATCCGCATTCAGACCGCCCGTGAGGGTATCTGCGTCTGTGCCGCCACTTAGTCTATCTGAGCCTGCGTCGCCAATCAACACATCTTTACCTGCTTGTCCGAGCAGGTAATCTGCACTTGTTGAGCCTGTGACGGTATCATTGCCATTGCCCATTTCAATGGCAGTAATATTGGTCATGGTGACAGAGGAAAAATTGAAATTATCGTTGCTACTAGGTGCGTGTATACGCACATTGCTATAAACATCTCCGCTGAAACTCTCAACGCCGCTGAATAAGGAAAGCGAGAGGATAGTGTTGTTTGCCGTGGCTTTCACAATATCAGTTCCTGCATCGCCAGATACGCGGTCATAGCCGTCATATGTCAACGAATTGAAAAGGAATGTGTCATTGCCATCTGCGCCATACATCGTGTCTTTGCCTGCGCCACCGCTGATGGTGTCGTTACCAATGTCAGCTTTAATAATATTATTCAATGTATTTCCAATGATAACGTCATCGCTAGTGCTGCCAAAGACATTTGAAAAATTGCTAGAGAAATAATCTGTTTCAAGCCCTGAAGTGGCGATGCCGCTTGTTAAATCAATAGTGTAGCCCGTGTTTATGTCGGCGTAACTGATGGTGTTTGTACCCAACTCATCGTAGATTACATCATTACCACTACTTGGTGCAATCGTGTCGTTGCCCTCGCCGCCCCAGATGGTGTCGTTTCCTGTTTGCCCATAAAGTGTATCATTACCAGCAAGACCAATGAGTATGTCATTGCCGTTGCCACCATAGATGCGGTCAGCAAGGTTGATACCACGTATGGTATCGTTTGTGCTAAAGCCAACTTGTTTAAGGATGTGTGTTGCATTATCCCATGACCAGCTTTGCACTTGCGATCCTTGTGTTCCAGTACCACCATACACATGCTGAACGGCGGCAATGTCCATTGCCGTGAGGTGCGTATTTGTACCGTGTTGACTCATCATGGTTACAGAGGAGTCATCCATTGCAGCGGGTAGGACTTGGTCATGGGTGGTCGTGACGGAATAGGTGGTTTCCCATGGGTGTTTGAAGCCGAGCGCGTGACCAATTTCATGTAGCAACGTGCCGTAATTGGGGACGCCAGCACTTGCATAATCGCTGTTCATGAAAACATCACCGCTATTTGCCCAATCAGTGATGAAGTTTGGAAAACTATAATAATTCCAATCACCAAAGGGGTAATAGGCGATGCCACCTGCGCCATCTGCCCATGTGCCTGAAAAATCATATTCTGAGAAATTGATTTGTCCTTGTCCTGCGGGGACTTCGATGAAACGGATGCCGCTGACATTTGACCATTCACTGAGTGCTTGGCGTGCGGCAGTCTGTGCATTGGCGTTGAAAGCTTGAAAACTATCAAGATTGCTTGCACCCCATATTTCTTCATGTTCTATGGGTGCAGAAGTTGGGAAGGAGTAGGTGACGAAGACAGGTTTACCCGTGATTTCAATGCCATTCCAATATGAACCAGAAAGAAGTGCGGTGTAATCCGTGACCTCAACCATATAAACCTCGCTGTATTTCTTTGCCTTTCCTTTTTATAGGAAGTTGCAAGAAATGCAATGGTTTTAGGGGGTTATTTTGTTTAGTTCTTGTTAAAGAGCGCGTCAATCTCAGCTTGTGTGGGAGCTAGGCCAGAAGCCTGAGGTCCATTACATAGAGCAGCATCTGGGCGTTGATCCACAAAGCGCGCTTCTTCTTCAGGTGTCATCTCTGCGCTGGCAGATTCACCATTGACGAATTCCATCAAACGATTAATTTTATAATCGAGGAACTCGATGGTCTTGATTACTTTGCGAATGCGTTGGCTGGTCAAGTCCTGAAAGTTGCATGCATTGAAAATATTTTCTACGGCTTCGTTGATCGCTTTGGCTGCGGTGGCATCCGTGATGCTGCTTGCATGCGACATAATGATCTCTGCCGCATCCATGATCTCATTTGCTGCTTTTTCGGTTGTTTGGATCACTTCATCTAGTTCTTCACCCGCTTGACCAATATCTTTTTTGCCATCTTTTTCTGGTGACATGGAACAAATTTCTTGTTTGGCTTTGGTAATGTAGTCTGCAATTTTAGCGATCTCGCGTTGTAATACGCCATCTATGCCAACGCTTCCAGCGGGCAAAGAGGATGCAATGCCTTGAAATAATGCGCCTACATCTTCAATATTTAACTCGCCATTGTTTTTTTGTTTTAGCTCAACAAGGCTCGTAAGCAAGGCGTTGCCGATTTTGGCTTGCGTCTGGCTCATAACTCTCTCCCTTAATTTGTCTCTCCAGTTTCCTATAAGGAATAACTGTGTTAAGTGTTTGGTGTCTTTACGTTTCTTGTTTTGTTCCGTAGCATTAGAATGGACCAAATACCGCAGTCATCTTTGTTTTTAATGTTTCTGCATTAAACGGCTTGACGATGTAGTTACTAACACCCGCTTGTTTTGCTAAAATCACGTTTTCAGTTTTACTTTCCGCTGTGATCATGATGAATGGTAGGGTCTTGGTAGCTTCTGCTGCGCGAATCTTTTGCAAAAGTTCAAAACCAGACATAGGCTCCATGTTCCAGTCAGAGATGATCAAACCATATCTTTTTTCAGACATACGTTGCAATGCCATGCCCCCGTCGGTCGCTTCATCCACATTGTTAAAACCAAGCTGATTTAATAAGTTCTTGATGATGCGTAGCATCGTTTTGTAATCATCAACAATCAAAATAGGCATATTTTTATCAATAGCCATGGTTCGCTCCCTTGCGTAAGTTATGTAAATAGAGCATGTATTGCTCGGTTATTGCCAAGATAACAAGAGATGCATTAAAACAAGGTTAAACAAACAACATTATTTTTTGCAAAATTTAAAGAAAGTTGGTGAAAAATGCGCTGGACTGATATTTATGACATAGCCGCAGGGCTAGAAGACAAGCATGCCAACATTGATGTGATGCATGTGCGTTTCACCGATTTGAAGGCGTGGGTAGAGGCTTTGGATGGGTTTGATGATGTGCCTGAGCGTTGTAATGAAAAGATCTTGGAGGCGATCCAAGCTGCTTGGCTTGAGGAGCGTTGTTGATGTTTGAAGGAATGACACACAGCGAAGAAGAAACGTGTGCAGTTGCGATTGCTTTGGCAAACACGTTGAAAGAAGGAAGCTGTGTCACGCTGGAAGGAGAAGTGGGGGCTGGTAAAACAGTTTTTGCGCGTGCGCTGATTCAGGCGTTGTGTGGTGAAAAAACAACAGTTAATAGTCCGACTTTTACCATTGTACAAACTTATCCTGTGCTACTAGGTGACGGTAGCAAGCTCACTTTATGGCATTATGATCTTTACCGCGTGAAACACCTCTCTGAACTGGTAGAGCTTGCTTTAGATGAGGCATTGATGGAGGGCATTGTAGTGATGGAATGGCCTGAAATTGCGGATGAGCTTTTACCTGAGGGTAGGGTGGTGGTGACAATAGACGCTATTTCATTGTCTGAGCGTAAGATAACGGTCGCTTCCAAAGGGTTCACCCCACCCGCTTAGGGGGACAAGTGGGGTGAATTCTTTGTCGATTCGACGTCGTTATTCTACGATAATGTGATGTAGTAATGTTTCTACAGAGAGAGCAGTTGGCATGCGTAGTTCTGCCACTTGAACAAAATGATCCGCACCGCCATCTGCATCGACAGAAATGAAGGCTGCATTTTTAGCAAAGGTAATCTGCACATAGTCGTGAACATCATCGGTTTTTGATCTGAAGTCTGGGAGCAAGAAGCTCAGATCAATCAAATCGCCATCTGTAACACTGAAGTCATTGATTTTGCTGAGGCTTGCTTGTTCAAAGGCAAAAATATCAAGCCCTGTACCGCCGACGAAGAGGTCGCAGCCCGTGCCACCGACGAGTGTATCGTTACCCTCTTGTCCCATAACGGTGTCATTGCCTGCGCCACCCACGACAATGTCATCTCCTTCGTTGCCTCGAAGAATATCGTTGCCGTCGCCACCAAGTACAGTGTCATTACCTAAATGGGCGTTGATGGCGTCATCACCTGTGCCGCCAGCAAGTGCATCGTTGCCGTCGCCACCAAATAGGGTGTCATTGCCTGCTTCACCGAAGATAACATCATTGCCTGTATTGCCTTTGACATTATCTGCGCCATCACCTGCGTGGACTACATCGTTTAATGCTGCGCCAGTGATAAGTTCTGCGCTCTCTGTGCCTGTCATTGCGTTCGCAGCGCTAGGCGCAGTGAAATTGCTTTCAGACTCGTGGAAATAAGAAGGGATAACATGTGGATGTAGAATCGCATGAACATCTAAGCCATCACCTTTTAAATAGTTGTTTAAGAGTGCTTGAGGGTTGTCGCTGAGAGAGAGAAGTTTATTGAGCCAAGCTAGCGCGGTTTCGTTTAATACTTCGCCTGCTGCAATGGTGTTATGTGCCGTATAGCCATTTACGTCAACGCCTGTTGCCACAAAATTGGTAGCCTTGCTGGTTGCAGTGAGGACATAGCCATTATCTGCGACCACGTTGTCATGGATCTGAGTTACTGGCCCTGCGGATTGGTTCAGGGTTTGTAACACGGTGATGTCATTTCTGCTGTAGACAATGTTATTGCTGATGGTATTGCTTTCTGCCACTTCATAACGGTCTGTGCCGTTAGAGAGGATGAATGCACCTTTCTTCGGGTCTATGATGACGTTGTTGGTGATTTCGGTGCTGTCGCCCATGACGCGGATTGGACGGGTATCAATTAAAATATTACCTTCAATGGTGTTGTGGCCGCCATTACGTACTGTAGGAGATGCCTCCATATGCATAAAGACGTTGCCCGTGACTGTTGTGCCACCTACTTTCATTGAAATGGTTTCAACGTCGCCATGTGTTTTATAGAAAATGTTGTTTTTAATAAGTGTGCCGAGTTCAAGATCATGTCCTGCAATCCATTGACCACCAGGGCCAGCAATTTGGATCACTTCCTGACCATTATCGCTTAGGCGTGCAATGTCGTGGAAATAGTTGTCTTGGATGACCGTGCCTGTGGGTTGTTCTTTGCTGCCGTAAACATCTGCACGGACTTTGATGGTCATAGAAATCGAAGCTTCCACTTCATTATGTGTAAAGTGGGTGTTTTGTGCTTTGGGGTCGATCCAGATAACACTGTCTTGGGTATTGAGCGGATTACCTGCACCAATGAAATGGTTGCCTGTGATGCTGGTGTTATCACCTGTGATGGTCATGGTGTCTTGGCGTGTATGGTCAAAGGTGAAGCCAGAGACCGTTGTGTTATCACCTGCGATGTTCATAGTGGTTTTACCTGTGAAGGTTACGCCGCCTTCAGATTCAGGGCGCAGGGTGATACCAACAGCGTTGGCTGGTAGTACTATCTTCGCAGCGTCATATGTACCATTAGGAATGATGACGGTGGTGTTTGGGCTTAAGCTATTAAAAAAACTTGTGCCGAGGGTGATTGTGCCGTTGACGGGAGTCGCATAGACAGTGTTCATAAAATTCCCCTTTGTAGTTTTGTTTTTTTAGGCTTGTGTATTGGTTGGCGGAACAGGTGTGTCCCATAGGCTTAAACCTACGCTGCTCAGATTAACAAAAGGTTAAATTTTGAGGGCTTTCTGTGAAAAATAATCAATATAAATCAATAAGATATTCGCTAAAAAGCCCGTTCAATTTGCGTAAAAGTTGATGGATTTTTGATATTAAATTGGCGCAAAAAATGACCTATTTTGGTATAATCTTGTCTTAAGTCTATCGGGAAGGGGTTTTTGTTATAGAAAATCTATGGTTAGGTATTTATCTGGCATTTTCTGGAGATTGAGTGGGTATTTGATAGAAAGAACTGTTAATAGAAATTAATCAAATATGGGATGTGCGTAATAGAAAATTAATAATTTTGAGGGGGATAAAAATGCTGCATTGCATTAAAAAGGGGGATTATTTTTTTTCAAAAAAAATACATTTTTTGTGAATTTTACCGCCCAGTTTTTATGGGAATGACAAATACAGAGAGCAAAAATCTTAAACAATCGGTACTATCAATAAAAAAAGGGAGGCTTTCGCCCCCCTTTCTTCTCGGAGTATGTGGTCTAGTGTTAGCGTTGTACGGCTGCCGCAATGTTGTTGCTGCCGCTTTGGGTAATGGTGGCTTTGTCAGCATTGCTATATTGTTGAATGCTGGCACTGTTGCCATTGCCGCCGCCTTGTGTGATGGCTGCTTCATTGCCTTGACCTGTTTGATCAATGCTTGCTACTTGGTTGTCGCCGCCGCCTTGGCTAATGGTCGCTTTATGGCCGCCAGAACCTGCTTGCGAAATCATTGCTTCAGAGTTGTTTGTGCCGTTTTGTTCGATGGTAGCATTATTGCCATCTGATGCTTGAACCACGGATGCGCTGTTCGCATTGCCACCTACTTGAGAAATGCCAAGTGTATTGTCGCTCCCAGTTTGTGAACCAAAGGCACTATTGCCTGTGCCATTTTGACTGTAGCTGGCGCGGTTATTATCACCAGTTTGTACTGAAGTTACAGCATTCTCTGAGCCGTTTTGCAAACTCTCCACAGAATTGTTGTTACCCTCTTGAACAAAGCCAGCCGTGTTGGCTGACCCATCTTGGGTTGAGCTTACAACGTTAGCGTCTCCAACCTGAGAAATGGTCACTTGGTGATCATTACCTGTTTGATTCACAATGCTGGTGTTTGCGTTGCCTTCTTGAGAAATCACTGCGGAATGACCTGTGCCATCCTGTCTCAAAGATGCATTGTTGTTGTTACCAACTTGTAATGCTGTCGCGGTGTTGTCATTACCAGATTGGTAAGAGGTCATCATGTTGCCACTGCCTTCAGCACCATATGCTAGGTTGTTCGTGTTGCCTTCTTGGTCAGCGCGGAGGCTGTTTGTATCACCTGTGACAGAAGTAGCAACAGAGTTGCCATCACCGTTTTGGATTACATCAGCAATATTGCCATTGCCTGATTGGGCTGACGATAAGCTGTTGTTATTGCCAGTTTGGCTAGCAGTCAAACTATTGTCGCCACCAGTTGAGCCGCCGCCAGTACTAGCGATCATTGAAGAAACGCGTGATGTGGTTGCGCTTGCACTTGAAGAAACTTTTGCTGAAGCAGAGCTTTTTGCGTTAGCAACAGCACTGCGGTTAGCTGCGATTGCTCCAGTGTTGGTGGTGGTCGCTGTTGCCGCGGCTGCGCCGCCTGTGCTGGTAGAGACAGGGTTAGGGCCGTTGCCGGTTGCATTTAATGTTGCATTAATGACTGCGGCATTGGTTGCGCCAACAGGATCAGCAAGGTTGCCGAGGGCTGTGCTGCCTGTAGCACCAGCTACTGCGCCACCGATTGGGTTGAGTGGATTAGAGATTGCGCCTTGAGCGGCATTATTGGCGGTATTAATGGCTGCGCCAGGGTTAGCTGCTGCCGCACCTGCTGGGTCAGCAAGTGTTCCAAGGGTTGTGCTGCCCGTAACGGCAGTCACTGCACCACCTACTGGGTTTATGGGGTTGGAGATTGCCCCTACAGTGGCATCTGCTGCCGTTGCGCCGACGGGATCAGCAAGCAAAGCTGCATTTGAATCGCCTGTGACTGCGTTTACAACAGTGCCGATTGGATTTACCACGGCATTAACGATACTTTTCCAGCCCCAAGCATTTGCATCAGACGCAAAACCAGTCATCATGGTGGTGGTGGCGAGTGCGGCGAGCGCGATGTTTTTATAATTCTTTTTCATGGTATACTCCGAATGTTAATTTGTATATCAACTCAGTGCTGATGAAATGACAGTAACAAATTAAGAAGTATACTCAAAGCATAATCACACAACTTTCATTAAAATGTCACACAACTGTAACAATTGGTCTAAAAACTAGGGTGTATTTTATATATTTATTAATAAATATTAACAAAAATGCGTGATTTTATTAATTTTCACGCGTGTTATTATCATTAAAAATTCACTATAAAAGAAGTACTACTTGTTCTGATGACGTAATGTTACTCTAAGCGATATCTTTGCCAATTAGTTCATTTATTGACAGCATATTATGCGCTTTAAGGTGTGCGATGATACCTTTATTGATGGTGTGTACTAAACCAAAGCCTTGATAGACGAGGGCAGAATAGAGTTGTATCAGTGATGCACCGCTGCGGATTTTGGTGATGGCGTCTTCGGCAGAGGTGATGCCACCGACACCAATAAGGGGAATGCGACCTTGTGTGATGCGATATAAGCTTGCTAGCACTTCGTTAGAGCGTGTAAAGAGTGGCACACCGCTGAGTCCACCTGTTTCATTTTTATGTTTGCTACGTAGTGTTTCTGGACGGGCGATGGTGGTGTTGCTTACAATGATTCCATCGCAATCGAGCATAAGTGCGACACTGGCGATGTCAGTGAGTGCGCCGTCAGTGAGTGCGCCGTCGTCGAGGTCTGGAGCGATTTTGATAAGCATAGGAACGCGGCGATCTTGCGTGTTGCGTTCTTTCATGATGGCTTTCATCAAGATCATGAGTGCATCACGGTCTTGTAGGGCGCGTAATCCTTCTGTGTTGGGTGAAGAGATATTGACCGTGAAATAATCTGCGACATCTGCAAAACGGCGCACAAGGGCAGTGTAATCTTCGGCTGCATTTTCTGTGTCTTTGTTCTTACCGATATTGACGCCGACGATGCCTTGCCCTGCGCGGTGTGTGGCAAGATTTTTATAGGTGGCGTCCATGCCGTGATTATTAAAGCCCATACGGTTGATAACGGCTTGATCTTCTTTCAAGCGAAATAGGCGAGGCTTGGGATTGCCGATTTGTGGGCGGGGGGTGACCGTGCCGATTTCTACAAATCCAAAGCCTTGTTTGAGGGTTTGCTGCCAGACCTCAGCATTTTTATCAAAACCTGCTGCTAGTCCAACGGGGTTTTTGAAAGTGAGTCCAAACAGAGTTTGTTCTAACGATGCATGTGTGATGGTAGAGCTAGAGGGAACAAGACCGTAGCGGAGTGTCTTAATCGCAGCCCCATGCGCGGTTTCCGCGTTGAGCTTGAAAATGATAGGGGCAAGGATTGATGTGTAAAAACTCATGAATACTATTTCTATTATTATATAGAGCTACACCATCTTAAAGATGGAAGTATTATATTTGCCTAGCATGGGAGATTATAGGTTGCAAGTGGGTTTTTTGAAATCACAACCTTCACAAAAACTTCACATTTTAGAAAGAAATTCTGTGGTATTATGGATTCCAATATAAATAGGATAATGAACTGAAAGGTTTGTGCGATGGCTGGAGACAAAGTGACGACAAAGATAGGTAATATTGGTAATATTCCCCAAGTAGAAGCTAAAGTAAATGGTAGTGATGTGCATGTTTCTGGTCGCACGACAGGTGGAGCTGTAACGGATTGTCATTTGACAGATGCAAAAATTGCGAAAGCACTTAAGGAAGTGGCGGCGTTTGAAAAAGCTGGAACGCCAAAATTTAAAACGGATGCTGATGTGGACAATTATTATATGGTGCAAGCACCTGCCATTAATCAAAAAGCGCAAAATGTTAAGCCGAGTATTGCATCAAAATGTAATTGGGAACGTTAAGCTAACAATGTCATTACCTTCTGTATATCTTCCCATACCATGCGTTTATGGAGTGGGTTCTTGATTAGGTGGGATGGGTGGTAGGTGACAGTGACTTGGATAGTATCATTACCGAGATAATTATTAGAGTAATCATGTAAAACCGTGCGCAGTCCTGCCACGGTTTTATTGGTTTTGAGAAGTAATTTATTGGCGGTGTTGCCCATGGCGATGATGTGTTTTGGTTGTGCTAGGGCGATATGTTTTTCTAGGAATGGCTCGCACATGGCGGCATCAGTGGTGGAGGGTTCTAGTCCACCTGCGGGTCTCCAAAATACGGCATTGGTGATGTAGGTATTCTCGCGGCTTCGTCCTATTGCTTTGAGGATGTTATTTAAAAGTATGCCTTCTGCGCCGCTAAAAGGGATGCCGCTGAGGTCATCTGCTTCGCGGGGCATGTCGCCGATAATCATAAGGTCAGAGCCAGCCGTGCCATCCGCAAACACAGTATGTGTTGCCATACGTTTTAGCGCGCAGCCATCAAAACTCGTCACCGCTTCTAGTAATGTTTCTAATGTGGTGGCAGCATCAGCAAGTTCACGCGCTTTAATAAGTCC
>DAIPJH010000003.1:0-176702 GCA_036770365.1 Rickettsiales bacterium | reverse complement strand
TTACATATGATGCGGGTGCGGGGAGTGATATTATCTGGGGTGGCGGTACAGGAGAGTTGTTGATTGGAAATAATGACGTAGATGTAGATTATTTACATGGTCGTAGTGGCAATGATACGCTGATTGGCGGCGTCGGCGATGTCCTTGATGGTGGTGCTGGCGATGATACGCTTGTTATCACGGAAGATAATACGATTGTTTATAATAGCTCAGGCAATGATACTTATGTGGTAACTCCTGGTGCGCATGTGTATTTTTATAGTAATGGAATGAGTTGGGCTGGAAAAACACTTTATATTGGTGATCAGAAGATTCAAGGTCCATTTAATATGGTTGAAATTCAGCGTGCTATTGAGGGTTCGTCAAATACAATGGGGATGATATATAATAATATCGGTGCTGATTATAACGGTCTTGGTGTTAATACTGTGCAACCTTATGGTTATCAGTCGAATGAATCAGATGTTGTGCGGAAGCAGTTTTATCCAGCCAATAGACCAATGGCTTATTTGTTAACACATGAAACAAATGGTACTTTTATAGAGATCGACGGAATGAATGATTATCCTATGAGTACAAATATTCATAGTCTTTCCGTTGATTTTCCAACATTTGGGTTAACTTCTACAGGCCAATTTGGTTCGGGTAAAATTAATACTCCAGGGGTATATACAGTTCCAGGTACGAGTATTGGCACAAGTGGTAATGACTCTCAGGTTGGTTCTGCGTCAGATGATGCAATGATGGGGTTGGATGGTAATGATACTTTAAGTGGTGGCGCGGGGGCGGATATGCTTACGGGTGGTGCGGGTAAAGACGTCATGACAGGTGGGGCTGGGGATGATGTGTTTGCGTTTCATGCGTTAAGTGAGAGCGTACATACAGGAAGTATGTATGATCGTATTGTTGATTTTAACGTGGCAGAAGATAAAATTGCACTCGCAGAGCTTGGGTTTACCTCGCTCACCACGAATACAACAACGCAGGTAAGCGAGATGCGCATGTCGTACAGTGCATCGTCAGACCGTACTTATGTGCGTAATGACCAGAATGATTTTGAGTTTTACTTATCTGGTGATTATCGTGCGACACTAACCAATGCAAATTTTGACTTTCCTATTGCTGAGGTCGCTCCTCCTCCTCCGCCTGTCGGACAAACCATCGTTGGGACAGCGGGTGTTGACTCGCTCACGGGTGGCGCGGGCGGCGATGTGATTTCTGGCTTAGCTGGGAATGATAAATTGTTTGGGCTTGACGGTGCGGATACGCTTGATGGTGGTGCGGGGATTGACCAGATGACGGGCGGTTTGGGTGCGGATATTTTCAGATTTACCTCGCTCACCCACAGTGTGCATACGGGCAGCGCGTATGACCGCATTGTCGATTTTGATGAAGCGGTGGATAAGATTGACCTGCGCGGGTTGGGTTTTAATAGTTTGACCGCAAACGGTACGACGGTAGCGGGAGAGCTGCGCATGTCGTATAGTGCGACATCGGATCGCACGTATGTGCGTAATAATCAGAATGATTTTGAGTTTTACCTCGATGGCGATTATCGTACGACGCTGACCAATAGTCATTTCATTTTTAATTATGTTTCAGTTACAGGCACAAGCGGTGTGGATACGGTGACAGGGACAGCGGAGACAGAATTGCTGTTTGGGCTTGGCGGTAATGATACGCTACTTGGAAACGGTGGGGATGATACGTTAGATGGTGGTGCAGGGGCTGACGTGTTGACGGGGGGTGATGGCACGGATGTGTTTAAGTTCTTAAGTCTGACAGATAGCTTGGAGACAACGGGGAATCTTGACAAAATCACGGACTTTTGGGAAGGCACAGATAAGATTGACCTGAGTGGTTTAGGGTTTATGGGGCTGGATACGGATGGTGGCAACACGGAAGCTGGGGAATTGCGTCTTGCTTACAGTGCCACCTCAAACCGCACCTATGTGCGCACTGACCAAAGCACGTTTGAGTTTTATTTGGATGGTAATCACAGCGCGACACTTACACAGGATGATTTTATATTCTAAGCATGATGCGCAGCAAGTACGCGTGAAGCTGGCATGATAATGCGCACTGTAGTGCCTTCACCAACGGTGCTGGTGAGTTGAAGTGTGCCACCGTGGAGTTCAGTGAACATACGGCATAATGGTAGGCCCAAGCCTGTTCCCTCGTGGTTACGGTTGCGATGCACCTGTCCAAAGACGGAGAGAGCCTTAGGAATATCATCTTCGGCAATTCCAATCCCTGTATCTGAGACAACCATATGCAGTGCGCCGCTATGGTCTAGGTGAGATGAAAGGCGAATGATGCCATTTTGTGGGGTGAATTTGATGGCGTTAGACATCAGATTAAGCATGATTTGTTTAATTTTACGTTTGTCAGCGTAGAGTTCTGGTAGGTCGGCATCAATGTCTTTGATGACCCGAATGTCTTTGAGACGAATTTTGTCGTTGGTCATGCGTACTACTTCATCTAGCATATCGGCAATCATCATGTTTTCTTCAATGATGTCGAGCTTACCAGCATCACCTTTGGAGAATTCTAGAATGTCGTTAATGAGTTGGAGTAGGTGGGTGCCGCAAAGATTAATGTCGTGCATTCGTTCTTTTTGTTTAGCATTGAGTGGGCCAAAATAACCAGAATTCATCATCTCTGAGAAACCGATAATAGCGTTGAGTGGTGTACGTAGTTCATGGGACATATTGGCTAAGAAATCAGATTTTGCCTGACTTGCTAAAATCGCCGCTGCTTCAGATTCTTCAACGATGATAATTTGACGCGCCATGGCAAGGGCGAAGAAAGAGAGTACAGAGCCAAAGAGGGTGAAGATTCCAAGAAAACCAAGATCTTTTAGGCGTTCATCCCAGAAACCTTTTAAGAAATCTTCTTCATCAATGGCGACGGAGACCGTCATTGGGAGATGTTTGAAGTGTTTAAATGCAATGACTTGAAGTGAGCCGCTGACTTTTTTGAATAAGGATTGGATGGCATTGCCTTGTTTATTTGCCATTAAAGTTGCTTGAAGTTGAGAGGCAAGCTCATTGTTATTGCGTGGGTGAAGTGTACCTTCAAATAGGTTGCGCCCATCAGAAAGCATGAGTCCCATAGAGCGTTTTGTGCCTGATTCAACCGATTGGAAAAAATCTAAAAAATATTCGCTATGTACCGCCGCAATAATAATTCCACCAAATGCACCATTGAGTTTATCAATACGGTGACTGACGAGAATCAAATTACGGTAGCGTGATTTGGGATCAAAGTGAGGGCTAATCCAACGATCAATTTCAGCATTCTCTTTTAGTTTAACAAAAGGTTCTGCATTTTCCAGCGAACTTTTATAGTTGATCCAACCTTCATAATCTTTGTCATGCACAGACATTTCAATTTTGCCATGTTCATTGACGAGTGTGATGGCAACGATCTGCGGAGCTTCTTCAACCCATACACTAAAATTATGCACGATATCTTCGGGCAGCGTTCCGCCGAAAAGAGTGTTTAAATATTGGCGTTCAGCGGCGCGTTGTAATACAAGATCAACAGTGAGAAAGGTGTTTTCAATTTGATCTGAGAGGATGTTGGTGAGCCATTGTGCCTTTTGCGCGCCGCGTTTCATGGCAGCGTCATATTCTTTGAATGCTTGATAAAAAATTAAGATAACCAACAAGAGCATGATGAAAGAGCTGAACGCAATGAGATTGCGAACGCGGTTTGCTCTATCTTTGCGGCGGTATGCCATGCCGTTCCTTATGGTTTTTGTTTTTATTATTAAGATTAAGCTTTGACTGTTAACATAATTTTCTAAAAAGTTAAATACTAACTTAGAGTTAGCATTATGCAGGCTGAGTGTTAAAAATAGCCTAATATTATTTTTTATTTTGGTGAAAATTGCGTGTATAGTTTGCATAAATGAGGAATGTAGGAAGAGCGTATGGTTGCACGGATTAAAACGGTTGCCTTCATGGGTATTGATGCGGTGGAGGTAGAAGTACAGGTGCAAATTGCTGCTGGAATGCCTGTATTTGCCGTGGTTGGTCTACCTGATAAGGCAGTGGCAGAATCGCGTGAGCGTGTGCGCGCCGCAATTAGTTCGATGGGGCTTGCGCTGCCTGCGCGCCGTATTACCGTCAATCTTGCTCCTGCAGATTTGCAAAAAGAAGGTAGTCATTATGATTTACCGATTGCGCTGGCGATTTTGGTGGCGATGGGGGTGATTCCTGCGGATGCAGTAGAAAATTATATTGCTTTGGGTGAGTTGTCACTGGATGGTCGGGTGCAAGCTGTGTCGGGGGTGTTGCCTGCGGCGATTGCCGCGAATGCTGCGGGATGTGGGATTATTTGTCCACGTGCTTGCGGGCGCGAAGCAGCGTGGGCGAGCGAAGATTTATCGGTGTTAGCACCAAGTTCGTTGGTTGCGTTGATCAATCATGTTAAGGGGACGCAAGTGATGTCTGCACCTGTGGTGGACGCACTTGAAAAAGTGCCTGTGGCGGTAGATATGCAACATATTCGCGGTCAGCATATTGCACGTCGTGCGCTGGAGATTGCGGCGGCAGGAGGGCATAATCTGCTGCTTTGTGGCCCTCCCGGTACGGGTAAGTCGATGTTAGCTGCGGCGTTGGCGGGTATCTTGCCACCAATGAGTGCGAAAGAAACGCTCGATGTTAGCATGATTCACAGCGTTGCAGGGATGTTAGAAGGCGGTGCGCTTAAGCGTGAGCGTCCGTTTCGTGCGCCGCATTATTCGAGTTCGATTGCCGCGATGGTTGGTGGTGGACGTAACGCAAAACCAGGAGAAATTTCCCTCGCGCATCATGGTGTATTGTTTTTAGATGAGTTTCCTGAATATGCGCGCACAACGTTGGAATCACTGCGCCAACCATTAGAAACAGGCAATGTTACGGTAGCGCGTGCAAATGCCCATTTGACTTATCCCGCGAGTTTTCAGCTTGTGGCAGCGATGAATCCATGTAAGTGTGGGTATTTGAGTGACGCGAATTTAGCGTGCAATAAAGCACCGCGCTGTGCGCAGGATTATCAATCGCGCATTTCAGGACCGTTGCTTGACCGTATTGATCTGCATGTTGATATGCCAATGATTGACACGCTAGATATGCTAGGAAAATCTGAAGGTGAGTCGACAAATACGGTGGCGGGTCGTGTGGCGGCTGCGCGTGTGCTTCAAGATGCACGTTATCAGATGTTACCCGAAGGGCAACGCCTCAATGCGCGTATTGCAGGTGAAGCGTTAGAGCATTATGCGCGGCTTGATGCGGTATGTCGCAGTGTGATGGAACAAGCTACCCTGCAATTCAAACTTTCGATGCGCGGCTATACACGTATTTTGCGCGTTGCGCGTACGATTGCCGATTTAGAGGGTGCAGAAATACTGGCGAAGCATCATATTGCCGAGGCGTTGAGTTATCGGCAAATGCAGTTGAACAGGGTGGGTGGTTAGGTAGTGGTATTAATCCCCCTACCCCTCCCAAAAGGGGAGGGGGATATAAGTTTAGTTTAATGCTTCCACTGCCTTTGCAATACGCGCACACGCATCAGTCAAGGCTTTTTCTGAGGTGGCATAAGAAATACGGAAATAGCCGTCTAAGCCGAATGCTTCGCCCATGACTACTGCCACCAGAGCAGTGTCAAGAAGATATGCTGCAAAGTCTGTGCTGTTTGTAATCACTTTGCCTTCAGGGGTTTTTTTGCCGAATAAATCTTTGCAGCGCGGGAAGACGTAGAACGCGCCCTCTGGGGTTGGGCAATGGATACCGTCAATTTTATTGAGGGCAGTAACCACCATGTCGCGGCGAGCTTTGAAGGCTGTTTTCCATGCGTCCAAGAATTCTAATCCGCCATTGAGTGCCGCGACAGAAGCGGCTTGCGAAATCGAGCATGGGTTTGAGGTGCTATGTGATTGCACGTTTGCAATTGCTTTAATGACATCTTTTGATCCTGCGGCGTAACCAATGCGCCAGCCTGTCATTGAATAGGCTTTTGAAACGCCGTTGACGGTTAGGGTGCGGTCATAAAGTTTTGGCTCAACACTTGCGATGGTTTGGAATTTGAAATCATCATAGACCAGATACTCATAAATATCGTCGGAGAGTATCATGACATGGGGATGCTTAAGGAGTACAGTCGCCAAAGCTTGAAGTTCTGCGGTAGTATAGGCTGCACCTGTTGGGTTAGAAGGCGAATTGAGGATGACCCAACGGGTTTTGGGCGTAATCGCTGCTTCTAATTGTTCTGGGCGAAGTTTGAAGCCGTTTTCTTCTGGGCAAGCGATGATGACAGGTGTGCCGTCTGCGACCGCGACCATATCAGGGTAAGATACCCAAAACGGTGCAGGGATAATCACTTCATCACCTGCATTGAGGGTAGCGAGCATCGCATTGAAAATCACTTGTTTTGCACCACAACCAACCACGATTTGATCGCGCTTATAGTCGAGTTTGTTGTCGCGTTGTAATTTAGCGATAATCGCATCTTTGAGTGCCGCCGTGCCATCTACAGCTGTGTATTTGGTGTCACCTTTATTAATCGCAGCAATTGCAGCTTGTTTGATATGTTCAGGTGTATCAAAATCAGGTTCGCCTGCGCCAAGACCAATTACATCTTTGCCTGCAGCTTTGAGTTCGGCAGCTTTGGCGGTGACCGCCATCGTTGGTGAAGGTTTGACAGCGGCAAGGCGTGCAGCAATAAGACTCATATTATTTCTCCCATTAGATGTAGTGTTGCCATGCCAAACGAAGCAAAAAATCTCCCGCTATGATGCAAGAATTTGGGAAATCCTTCGCTACGTTTAGAATGACGAATGAATGTTGGGAGGCTTTTAGACTTATTTTTGCGGATTTTCTACTGAAATGAGATAGATATCCATAATAATTGTTTTGTCTTTGCCTACGGCATCCATCAGCTCTTTAGCAATTCCTTCTACAGGAGGAGTGTTGGTTGCAGGGGCTTTGAGATATTCGGGAGTGACAATGACACGACGCGCTCCGCCGAGATGCTGTTCAACGACAGCTCGATCCAACCCATAAAAATATGGGACAGATCCAATGGTAAAGGTAAGTGGTGCGGGTGTTTTGGCGGTTTTTGTGCTAAAGAGACGTTTGCCATCGCCACCCCAAATATCGACATGCACAGAAACCTTACTGCCACATTGTGCGATTTCGCCTTGACCTTGTGCGAGATCAATTAATTGAAATCCGAGCGTTCCCGCAGGGCTGCTGGGTTCAAGTTTGTCGAGTTGGAGTTTAAAGCGAATCAGGGTTGTTGCATCAAGTTTCTTTTCGGTGATCGCAGCAGGGGTCATGATATCGCTAATAGGAATAAAGACTTCGCGGACACCGCCTACGCGCATGCCGCGTAGACCATTTGACCAGCCTGCTTTTGCACCAATGGTGATGGCGTTATCCGTTGGCTTGATATCTAGTCCTGTAAAGGGCGTGCCGTCTGGCATGAAGGCATCTATTTTAGCGGTAGCGAGCTGACCACATTCTGCGCGATCACCATTACCCATAATCTCGCCACCTGTACGATAAAGGGTATTCATTGTTTCTGGTGTTGTGCGCAAAGGGATGTTTTGTCCTGCAATATTCGTGTTGTTTGCGCTGTAAGGACTAGGGTTTTGGAATGGTTGTGTGGCGGTGTTAGGTGAGTTTTGATGCGCTGTGAGTGATTTCATTTGTAAGGCTGAGGGGTCTTGCGTATAGACCGTATAGGCAGCGTAGAGCATAAAAATGAACACCACAACACGCAGCCAGCCAGGGTTGTTATAATTGGCTTTTTTTTCCTCTTGTTTACCGTCTTTTTTTGGAAAAAGTAAATTAAGCATCGAGCATCTCCCTGTGATGTTGCGCAGTCATTTAGGCGAACAAGTCAGCAATTCCAAAGGGGTAATACGTTTTTTGAAATGATTATACATTAAAGCGGAAGTGAAAGACATCCCCATCACGCACTATGTATTCTTTGCCTTCCAAGCGTAGTTTACCTGCTTCTTTTGCGCCTTGTTCACCATTATGCGCAACATAATCATCATATGCAATGGTTTCTGCGCGGATAAAGCCACGTTCAAAATCAGTATGGATAACACCTGCGGCTTGTGGTGCTAATGCGCCACGCCATAATGTCCATGCGCGTGCTTCTTTTGGGCCGATGGTAAAAAAGGTAATGAGTCCAAGTAAGTCATGACCTTTGCGGATAATTTGTGCAAGCCCTGTCTCTGTAAGCCCTAATGCTTCCAGAAATTCTTTCTTTTCACCTTCATCTGCGAGGGTAGAAACTTCGGCTTCGATTTTTGCGGAAACAACAACCGAAGGAATGTTTTGCTCCGTGCAATATGCTTGTACTTTGCTTGAGAGTTCGTTGCCTGTTGCTGCGGATGCTTCGTCAACATTGCATACGGTCATCACAGGTTTGCTGGTGAGGAGTCCGAGGGTTTTGAAGATTTTTTCTTCGGAAGGTGAGGAAAGCTTGAGTAAACGTGCGGGTTTACCTTCAGCGGTGAGTTTATACGCCGCTTCGGCGACTTCTAAACGTGCCGCTGCTTCTTTGTCGTTCTTTGCTTTTTTGGTGAGGTTTTGTACTTGACGTTCCAAGCTTTCAATATCTGCGAGGATGAGTTCCGTTTCAATGATTTCCCAGTCACGTAGCGGATCAATACTGCCTTCAACGTGGGTGATGTCGCCGTCGACGAAGCAACGCAGTACATAGACAATTGCATCGACTTCGCGGATATGCGCAAGGAACTGGTTGCCCAGTCCTTCGCCTTTGCTTGCGCCGCGCACTAAGCCAGCAATATCGACAAACTCAAGCTGAGTAGGGATGATCTTACCTGATTTTGCGAGTTCTGCGAGTTTGTCGAGACGTGGGTCTGGTACGGCTACTTTACCGACATTTGGCTCAATCGTGCAGAAAGGATAATTGGCTGCTTCTGCCTGCATTACTGACAAGAGTGCATTGAATAATGTGGATTTACCCACGTTTGGAAGTCCAACAATACCGCACGAAAAACCCATATTATCCTCTAGTTTTCTTTAATGTTCTGTGTTTCAGCCGTCTTCTTAGTCTTTTCTGGCGGTGGCTTCAAGGCTTGAATCTTTACCGCTATCTGATTTAAGGTTTTATCGCCATGTCCGTTTATTATGGTTTCAATGCCTTCGCTAAGTCCAGCAATCACAATGTTTTGTAATTCCATGTCTTTAGGTGAGAAGTCGGATAGTACATAATGACTGACCATGCCTTTATGTTCAGGGCGACCAATGCCTACGCGGATGCGATGATAATTCACGCCAATACGGCTATCAATGTCTTTTAAGCCGTTATGTCCACCATTGCCGCCGCCTGTTTTGAGGCGCACACGTCCTACCTCAATTTCTAATTCATCATGAATCACCCAGATGTCCTCAGGGACGATTTTATAAAATGCCATCAATGGCTGTATGGCCTGTCCTGAGAGGTTCATGAAGGTTTGTGGTTTGATAAGTATTGCGGCCTCAGTGCCAATTTTGCCTTGTGCGATGAGGGCGTTGTTTTTGGAACTAAATGGAGAAAACTTATGTAGGCGTGCAATTGCATCTACAACCATAAAGCCAATATTATGACGATGATGGGCGTATTGTGTTCCGGGATTGCCTAGTCCAACAATGAGTTTCATAGTTTCTCTTTTTCCCTTTCCTCTTGTGGGAGAGGGGTAGGGTGTGGGGGCTTTATTTAGGTTACCTTCATTCTAACCTTTTCTCGTCAAGGGAGAAGGAAATTTCGGCAGAACCGAAATATGGTTTGAATTTTTATACTAAAAGGGGCGCAAGTGCGCCCCTTTTTATTATATTAACGAGGGTGTATTATGCTGCGTCAGCGTCTTTATTTGCGCGACCAGCAACAGCTACGATAGTGAAGTTACGAGCAATGGTAGGTTTCGTACCTTCAGGAAGTTGAACGCTGTTGATGTGAATGCTATCGCCAATATTAACGGCAAGCATATCAATTTCGATAGCAGCAGGGATATTGGCAGGGGTGCAAGAAAGTTCAATCGTGTGACGTACTACGTTAAGTGAGCCACCGCGCTTGATACCAATGCAGCGATCAACATTAAGTAAACGTACAGGAATTTGAACGCGCACGATTGACTTGTCATTCACTTCTAAGAAATCGATATGTTCGATAACATCTGTGACAGGGTGTAACTGTACCGCTTTAGGAAGCGCAAAAACTTTGTCTTTACCAATAGTAAGGTTCACGACATTATTGAAAAAACCACCTCTATGATAGGTAATGGTGAGTTCTTTTTTAGGCAGTGAGAAGCTCATTGGCTTACCTTCACGGCTGTAGATCACGGCTGGGATAAGCCCCTCACGACGAAGGGCGCGTGCTACGCCTTTGCCAGTCCCTTCGCGTAGTGTTGCGACAAACTCTGCAGAAGTTTTCATGTTTTTGACTCCAAAATGATTTCATGCTCTAGCGTCTTTTGACGAAGAGGGACGCGGTTTATAACGTTAAAACAATAGCACGTCAAATTTTTCTCGGTGGTTTTGCGAAGAAAAAGATGAAAAATTAGTCAAAGAGGCTTGAAATAGAGGTTTCTTCAGTGACGCGGCGTACGCCTTCCGCTAGCAAAGGAGCAATGCTGATGACGCGGATATTATGTGCAGTTTTGACTTCATCGGTGGTACAAATGCTGTCAGTGATGACGAGTGATTCAAGGGCTGAGCTGGTTACGCGTTCTACTGCTCTGCCAGAGAGAACACCATGTGTAACGTAAGCAGAGACGGAATTTGCGCCTTTGTCTTTGAGGGCGGTGGCAGCATTACAAAGTGTACCCGCAGAATCGACAATATCATCAAGTAAGATGCAGTCGCGACCTTCAATTTCGCCAATGATATTCATCACTTCAGAAACGCCTGCTTTTTCACGTCGTTTGTCGACGATGGCGAGGTCAGCATTGAGGCGGCTTGCGAGCGCACGAGCGCGGACAACTCCGCCAACATCAGGGGATACGATCACAAGGTCTTTGCCTGCATAATGTTTGCGAATATCTTCTGCAAGCACAGGGCGTGCGTGGAGGTGATCGAGTGGAATATCAAAGAAACCTTGGATTTGACCCGCGTGTAGGTCAAGTGTGAGAACGCGATCTGCTCCTGCGGAGGTAATCAGATTGGCAACGAGTTTCGCGGTGATCGGGGTGCGTGGTCCCGGTTTACGGTCTTGGCGTGCATAGCCATAATAAGGCAATACGGCAGTGACGCGACGTGCAGAGGCGCGCTTGAGTGCATCAAGCGTTATCAAGAGTTCCATGATGTTGTCGTTGGTCGGGTAGGAGGTCGACTGAATAACGAATACGTCTTCACCGCGCATATTTTCTAAGATCTCAACGAAGATTTCCATATCTGAGAAGCGACGGATATTGGCTTCTGATAAGGGTGTCTTTAGATAGTTAGCAATGCCCTGCGCTAAGGGGATGTTGCTGTTACATGCGATGAGTTTCATGGTTGCCTGCAAGGATGGGTGGATTTGGCGCGGAATCTAACAATAAGACGTATAAAAGTAAATGATTTGTTGGTTTTTTTAACGGCTCTGATAATCAACATAGGACAAATTGAATGGAGAGGGTGTTATGGCGCAGAAAGTTGTGTTTATCACAGGGGCAGCAAAACGAGTTGGGCGTGCAATCGCATTGCATTTGGCGCGTGAAGGATGGGACGTGGCAGTACATTATCGTCATTCTCGGGTTGAGGCGGCAGAGCTGGTGGCAATGATACAGGGTATGGGGCGGAGTGCAGCCGCGATTTCTGGTGATTTATGTCTGGCGGACGATGCAGCTCGTATGATGGAGGAAGCTGGCGCAATGTTGGGGGATGTAACGGCTCTTATTCATAATGCCTCGGTGTTTGAGCGGGATGATTTATCAAGTGTAACGTTGGAGAGTTTTGCCTTACATATGACGGTGAATGTGCAAAGTCCATTGATGCTCACGCAGGCGTTTGTAGCGCAGCTTCCCGAGGGGATGGAGGGAGTGGTTTTGTGTTTGAGTGATGGGCTGCGCGGTTGGAGTTTGTCGGAGAGTTTTCTTTCTTACAGTTTGAGTAAATTAGCTTTGGAACAAATGGTGCAGTTGCTTGCGCCTGCGCTTGCACCGCGTGTGCGTGTGAATGTGATTGCGCTTGGAGCAACGCTGCAAAATGCTCAAGACCTACCTGATACATTTGAGAAAATTAAGCAGCTTACGCCGATGAAGCGGACATCGAATGTAGTAGATGTATGTAGTGCAACATCTTTTTTGTTGGCATCTCCGATGATAACAGGTCAGACAATCGATGTGACGGGCGGTTTTGGCTTGAAACGCCCGCTAATATAATTTTTAATTATGCTTGACTCATCAAGGGGGTTGAGATTGCAGGGGAATTTGGATTGGTTGGTTGGACAGTTGTTCACAATTAATTTTTTTGACATGGTTTGGAGGCTTGTGGGGAGCGTTTTTGGTAATTGTCATAAAATCTTCATAAAAGTATTATTATTAATCAATGCATTACATTGAGTGCCTATTTTTTGGGCAACATGAAAAAACGCTTTAGTTAGAAACCGCTTACCTGTTATACGCAGTTTCTTCCACAAAGTTATCCACAGGTTTCGTGGATAGTAGTATGAGTATTTGAAAACAAGGAATTTTATGGCTAGATTATCCTTATGAGTGATGAAAAAGATAGCTTAATAGGATTGGAATATATCCGTGATTTTGCCAAGCATTTACCTATGAGCGCAGGGGTATATCGCATGTTGGGTGAAGATGATGCTGTCTTGTATGTAGGCAAAGCAAAATCTCTTAAAAATCGTGTGACGAGCTATATCAATGCACATAATCTATCGACGCGTATCATGCGGATGGTGGCACAGACGAGGCGGATGGAAATTATTACCACGCGTTCAGAAGCTGAAGCATTGCTGTTAGAAGCAAATCTTATCAAAAAGCATCGTCCGCCATTTAATATCTTGTTGAAAGATGATAAGTCTTACGCGTATATTGCGTTTTCTTCGTCGCATGATTATCCTCAGATTTTTAAACACAGGGGTGCGCAGAAAAAAGGTGATACCTATTTTGGACCTTTTGCTTCTACGGGGGCTTTGAATCAGAGTTTAGCGATTTTGCAGCGTATTTTTTTATTGCGTCCGTGTGCAGATAGCATTTTTGCACATCGTTCGCGCCCGTGTTTGCAATATCAAATCAAACGATGTTCTGCACCATGCGTGGGGCGTATTTCACGAGAAGACTATCATAAAAGTCTGGAACAGGCCTATGCCTTTTTGCATGGAAAGAGTCGTGAGGTACAAACGGCGTTGGCAGCGCAGATGGATGCGGCAAGTGGGGCTATGGAATTTGAACTAGCTGCCAGCTTGCGTGATCGGATTCGTGCGCTGGCGCAGATTCAACAAGATCAATCAATTTATAGTGCGGCGGTCAGTGACGCAGATGTGATTGGGATGTACCGTGATCATGCGCAGGTGTGCATTCAGGTCTTTTTCTATCGTGCGGGTCAGCATTATGGCAACCGTTCATTTTTTCCTTCTGCGGGTGTCGATGCCAGCGAAGGCGAAATCTTAGAAGCGTTTTTGGGTCAGTATTACCAAAATCATGAGCCACCGAAATTGATTCTACTCTCACATGAAACGCCAGAGATGGAGGTGTTGCAGGAAGCATTAAATCTGAATGCAGTGGCGCGCATTAAAGTTGAAGTACCTAAGCGCGGCGATAAGGTTGTCTTGGTCACACAAGCCGTGCAGAATGCAAAAGATGCACTTGCGTTGCATTTGGCAACACGTCAGCAAGAGTCACGGCATCTGGAGGCGTTGGCGAAATTATTTGATTTACCTGCGACGCCTCAACGGGTGGAGGTCTATGATAATAGTCATGTGATGGGGACGAATGCTGTGGGTGGTATGATTGTCGCTGGTTCTGAAGGTTTGATGAAATCAAGTTACCGTAAATTTAATATTGATGATGCCTCACTTGTTGCGGGCGATGATTATGCGATGATGCGGCAAGTGTTGACGCGGCGTTTTTCTCGTATGCAAAAAGATGTGGAGGAAGGCAAGGCTGGGGCAACGCCCGATTTGTTGCTGATTGATGGCGGCAAGGGGCATATGAGTATCGTGCAGGCTTGGATGGAAGAGCTTGGTGTGTATATTCCGTTTGTGTGTATTGCGAAGGGTGTCGATAGAAATGCGGGGCGTGAGTGGTTTTATATACCTAATAAAGAGCCGTTCCAGTTACCGCATAATGACCCAACCTTACATTATTTGCAGAGACTACGCGATGAGGTGCATCGTTTTGCAATTACAACGCATCGTAAGAAACGTGCCAAGCAGTTTGTGGGTTCTGAACTTGATCAGATCGAGGGTGTTGGGCCGTCACGCAAAAAGGCACTGCTGCATCATTTTGGTTCGGTTAAAGGGGTGGAAGCTGCAACGCTTGAAGATCTACTCAAAGTGAGCGGATTAAGTCGTCAGTTGGCACAAGTGGTTTATGATCATTTTCATGGGTGAACGTGTAGTGTTATGGTTAATAAAATCTAAATAATATGTGATGTTAAGGCGACATTTGCAGAAAAATCATCCAAAGATTGCATGAAATAAAAACATTCAACTTTTTAAAATAGATATGTTATGGTTACTTCATCATTATTTTAGTGTATTGATAATACTATAGGTATTACTTTGGTGTTGTTTGCTTGATTTGCTGTTCTTGGTGTTGCGTAAGATAGTATATTTGAAAAATGATTGAGGGGCTTTATGGATCAGTTTCTTGGTGGTGATGTTACCCTCAAACCAGCTGTTTATGGTGATGCGTTGCAGTTTCTTACGTTTACGGTGGGTGGTGAAGAATATGGCGTGGATATCATGGCGGTCAATGAAATTAAGGGCGTTACGGATATTACGCGCTTGCCATCCTCCCCTGAGTTTATGAAGGGCGTTACCAATCTTCGTGGCTTAATTATTCCTATTTTTGATTTGCGTGCGCGTTTTGCGCTGCCCGTTTTAGAGGGTGATGATAAGCATGTGGTTATTATTTTGTCTGCTTTGGATAAGGTAATTGGGATTGCCGTAGATGGTGTTTCAGACATTTTGAACAGTCACAGTTCTGAAATGAAGTCGCCGCCAGCACTACAGCAGGCTGAGCGCGATATTTTTGTTAAAGGGTTGATTTCTCTGGAAGATCGCATGGTGATTGTGCTGGATGTTGATCGTCTTTTTGACAAAATTCTTTTAGAGAAAGCTATGCAGGCCGCGTAGTTTTATTTATTTTTTAACAGATAGTTATGGGGTTTTTATGTTGGGCATGTTTGTGAAGAAAGAAAAGCTTGATATTGCAGATATGCAAGGCAAGTTGGAGGCTTTGGATAAGTCACAGGCAACTATTGAGTTTAACTTGGATGGCACGATTATCACAGCCAATAAAAATTTCTTAGATACAATCGGTTATCGTTTAGAAGAAATTCAAGGCAAACATCATAGTATGTTTGTTGAACCTGTCTATGCGAGTAGTAATGACTATCGTAATTTTTGGGATAGTTTGAATCGTGGCGTGTTTCAAGCGGCGGAATATAAGCGTATTGGTAAAGGTGGAAAAGAGGTGTGGATTCAAGCATCGTATAATCCAATTATGGGCGTGGATGGTAAGCCTGTTAAAGTGGTGAAATTTGCAACGGATACCACGCAAGCAAAGTTACAAAATGCGGATTATCAAGGACAGTTGGCGGCGATTGATAAATCACAGGCAGTGATTTCTTTTAACCTTGATGGTACGATTATTACGGCGAATAAGAATTTTCTGGATACGCTTGGCTATAGTTTAGAAGAAGTGCAGGGCAAGCATCATAGTATGTTTGTTGAGCCAACGTATCGAAGCAGCAGCGAGTATCGTGAGTTTTGGGCTGCATTAGGTCGCGGAGAATATCAGGCCGCTGAATATATGCGTGTTGGTAAAGGTGGAAAAGAGGTGTGGATTCAGGCATCGTATAACCCTATTTGTGATTTAAATGGCAAACCCGTTAAAGTCGTAAAATATGCAACAGATACCACTGCTCAAGTGAAAATGCGTATGGAAAATGAGCGTGGCATGATCGAGGCTGTTGGGGTATTGGAGGCGATGTCTCAGGGTGATTTGACTCGAAATATGACGGCGCATTATGAGGGTACGTTCGGTGACATTAAAGAGGCTGTGAACGCGACCATTGATCAGTTACGCTCGATGGTGATGCAAATCAATGAAGCTGCGGAGTCAGTTAATTCTGCTTCTTCAGAAATTTCTGCAGGCAGTGCGGATTTAGCTCTTCGTACCGAGCAGCAAGCGTCTAGCTTAGAAGAAACCGCCGCGTCAATGGAAGAAATGACGGGTACGGTGCGATCTAGCTCTGAGAATGCGAATAATGCGAATAAACTTTCAGGTAATGCACGTGAAATTGCTGAGAAAGGTGGCAAGGTGGTAGATGATGCGGTGACGGCCATGGGAAGTATTGAGAAGTCATCACAAAAAATCTCAGATATTATTGGTGTGATTGATGAGATTGCGTTCCAAACGAATTTGTTGGCACTCAATGCAGCGGTGGAAGCGGCGCGTGCTGGTGATGCGGGCAAAGGTTTTGCCGTGGTGGCATCAGAAGTGCGTGCGCTTGCAGGACGTTCGGCGACGGCGTCTAAGGAGATCAAACAGCTTATCAGTGAGAGTGCGGGGCAGGTGAAAACAGGTGCGTCGCTTGTGAATCAGGCAGGGGATACATTGAAAGAGATTGTGAGTTCTGTGCGTAAGGTAGCTGATATTGTTTCTGAAATTTCTGAGGCAACGGTGCAGCAGAGTACGGGTATTACTGAGATTAACTCTGCGATTACGCATATGGATGAGGCAACACAGCAAAATGCCGCATTGGTGGAAGAGAATACTGCGGCTGCACGCTCACTTTCGGATCAGGCATCTGCATTGCTCAGTATGATGCAATTCTTTCAAATCAATGAATCAGAGACAAAAGTACATCAATTGAAGCCTAAAGCGAATGTGTCTGCGGTAGCAACCCGTCCGGTGGCGACACCTAAAAAAGCTACGCCGAAAAAGATTGCAGCATCTGGGGGATCGAAGTCTTATGGAGATGATGCGGGTTGGGAAGAGTTTTGATTAAAACTTCATATCTCCAATTTTTCTGCGGATAAAGTGGCGAAATGCGCGGATTCTTCGGGATTCGCGCATATCTATTGAATAGACAAAATAAACATGTGTTTTCGGACCTTCAATATCAGGCAAAATATTGATAATGCGTTTGGCGTTGGCAACCATATAATCTGGTAATGCTGCAATCCCAATCCCATTTTTGACTGCACGTTGCATCCCGTGGAGAGAGTTGATGCTAAATGCGGGTTGTAGAGAGATGTTTTTTCTGGCGGCAAGATCTGCGAGCCAATGTACATCCTCGAACGGCAGTGTTGTACCTTGTGTGTAGCCAATCAGTGTATGATGTTGTAAATCAGCAAGTGTACTAGGAACGCCGCGTTCTTGTAGATATTCTTGTGAGGCATAGACAGAGTGTGCGAAGGTGAGTAAAGGTTTTTGAATAAGGTCTGTTTGTTTGGTGGGGTAAAAGCGAATAGCAAGATCCGCCTCTCGCATAGAAATATCAAGTTCACGGTCATCGGCAACAATTTCTAATTGAATTTCTGGATATTCTTCATGAAAATCTTTAATCATAGGCACAAGCCAGAATGTTCCCATTGCTACGGGTAGCGTAATACGTAGTCGTCCTCGTGGTCTGTCCCCAAAATCTCGCAAACTTTGTTCTGTTGCAGCTAGTTTTTGGAACATTTCGGTTGCGGTTCTAAATAGTATTTCTCCTTGTTCTGTGAGGATGATGCCTCGCGCACGACGGTGAAAGAGCGGTTGTTTCAACCGCTCTTCCAGCATGGTAATATGACGGCTGACGGCGGATTGGCTTAATCCTAATTCTTCACCCGCACGCGTGATGTTTTGAGTTTGGGCAACGGCGTAGAAAATACGAAGTTTGTCCCAGTCTAACATGGTTTAATCCTCGTGTGCAGCTAAGAAGCGTTCTGCTTCAAGTGCCGCCATGCAGCCAGTTCCTGCGGCAGTAATGGCTTGGCGGTAGATTTTGTCTTGGACATCCCCTGCGGCAAATACGCCTTCAATGTTGGTGGCGGTGCTGTTGGGTTTGGTCAGCATGTAGTTATGCTCATCAAGTGCGATTTGTCCTTTGAACAAATCGGTATTAGGGGTGTGACCAATTGCCACGAACGCGCCATGCGTTGTTACGATGGATTCTGTGCCGTCGACTGTGTTGCGAACTTTTACACCCGTTAGGCTACGTGGCTCTGCATCGCCAACAAAGGCAATCGGAGCTGTGTTCCATAGTACGGTAATTTTGGGGTTCTTGAATAAGCGGTCTTGCGCGATTTTCTCAGCCTTTAAGCTATCGCGGCGGTGAATCAGTGTCACTTTTGATGCGATATTGGCAAGGAAAAGTGCTTCTTCAACAGCACTATTGCCACCGCCAATGACGACCACTTCTTTGTTGCGGTAGAAAAAACCGTCGCAGGTCGCGCAGGCAGATACCCCATAATTTTGGAACTGTTCTTCACCTTCAATGCCGAGCCAGCGCGCGCTTGCACCTGTGGCGATGATGACGGTTTGCGCGATATAACTATCACCTGAATCACCTCTCAAGGTAAAAGGGCGTTTGCTAAAATCAACGCTGGTAATTAGATCACCAATGACTTTTGTGCCGACGTTGATCGCTTGTTGCTCCATTTGTTCCATCAACCAAGGCCCTTGTATGGGTTCAGCAAAACCAGGGTAATTTTCAACATCAGTAGTGATGGTGAGTTGTCCGCCAGGTTGCATGCCGCGTACGAGTATAGGCTCTAGTCCTGCACGTGCCGCATAAATCGCAGCGGTGCAACCCGCCGCGCCAGAACCAATAATAAGTGCCTTAGTGTGATGGGTCGTTGTCATAATAAACCTTAAAGTTTTTTAGCATTATCAGCGAGGTAGCTTGCCACGCCTTCAGCGGTCGCTTTCATGCCAGCTTTGCCTTTGTTCCAGCCAGCAGGGCAGACTTCGCCGTTTTCTTGATGGAATTTAAGCGCGTCCACCATGCGGATCGCTTCATCTACGTTACGACCGAGAGGTAGGTCATTGACAACTTGGTGACGTACCAAACCGTCTTGGTCAATTAGGAATGTACCACGAAACGCGATAGAATCATTGAGTAGAACATCATAATCACGTGCGATTTGTTTGGTCAAATCTGCCACCATTGGGAACTGAACATTGCCAATTCCGCCTTTTTCAACGGGGGTGTTTTTCCATGCAAGGTGAGTAAAGTGAGAATCAACACTTACAGAAATCACTTCTGCGCCGAGTTTTTTGAAATCTTCTAAGCGGTTATCAAACGCGATGATTTCAGAAGGGCAGACGAAGGTAAAATCGAGAGGGTAGAAAAATAAAACACCGATTTTGCCCTTCAAATATTCGCTCAGTACGAAATCCGCTTTGATGGTGTTATCAGGCATTACTGCATTTGCTTTGAAATCAGGGGCTTTTTTGCCAACTAGAACGCTCATGGGTAGTCTCCTAAAGTTAAAAATGTGATTTTTTGTGTGCCTTAGAGATAGTCGTCTAAGTCCGACTTTTCAAGTAGTCTTTAGTTTATTCTTATATAGCCATTCCACTTAAGAACGACATGTTCTTATAAATGGGGTATGGCTATAGATTATTAAATGGAAGTGCTATACATTGCATAACGTTCCAAGATGATGGGCGCGAGTCTGTTTGCTTCTTGCAGTGTATGTGTGGGCTGCCATGTGCGTGTGTATTCACTCAAAGGTTTTGCGAGTTCTTTGTCATAGAGAGATTGAATAAACAGGCGGTGTTTTAATGGCGCAGCTTTTTCAGGGATATAAATATAGACGGGTTTGCCTGAAGCGCAACTTTCCGAACACATGGCGACCGAATCACCTGTGACAATAATCGCCTCCGCGTTGCCTAACATCGCTGGATAAGGGTTAGGCACAGTGTCTCCGTAGGTATAGAGTATATGGGGTTTAGTAGCACAGAGTTGTGTGATGCGTTTTAAGCAGGCAGGTGAGGTGCGGCGGCTAGTGGTAATATGGAGATGGGTATCTTGATGTAGAGCAGCAAAAATCCTGTCGATTTCGTGTGGTGAGAATGCGCCGTGCTTACTGTCACCGCCAATCAGTATGGCGATGGTAGGTTGTGCTGATGGCTGCTTCATCGCCGTTAATTTTTCTGCGGTGATGGCATGTGGCGCGCCGAGACTGGTGAGAATATTATGGCGCGGCGCAGGGTGGTCATGTTCTGGCAGTATCACTAGATTGAAGTTATCCAGTGATGTATCAGGATGCATCACATGGATGAGAAACACTTTTGGAAAATGCTTTTTGAGATAGAGCGCAATCGGGGCAAGGCGGCGACCTGCTGCAATGATAATATCAGGAGTTTCGCCTTTCTTTAGCTGTGCTTTGCTGGCGTTAGTAATGCCGCGCAGACTCGCGCCTTGCAGCGCATTGGGAATATGTACGAGTGTGGTGTAATCTAGCTTGATGGGTGTAAAGGCGTAGCCTAATGCTTCTGCAATACCAAGTGTTTGCGTGTTGTTGCCTGCACGGTCATCTAGCAACGCCCATACGCGAGGTGATGGTGAATCCATATCGGTACGGGGTACGGACATGCTGTTATTCTTTGTGAAAATGTACTTCTAAGATTTCATAATAGCGCAGACCAGAGGGTGCGTTGACTTCTACGGTGTCGCCCTCGGTTTTACCAATCAGTGCGCGGGCAATCGGCGCAGTGATCGCTAGTTTATTTTTGCGAATATCTGCCTCATATTCACCGACGATCTGATAGCTGATTTTTTCTTCAGTGTCTTCATCAATAAGCAAAATGGTTGCACCAAATTTGATGTGTTTTGAGCCATGTAGTGCATTGACATCAATAATTTCAGCATGTGCAATCACGGCTTCGACTTCTTTGATACGTCCTTCGATGAAGCTTTGTTTGTCACGTGCTGCAGCGTATTCTGCATTTTCTTTTAAATCGCCATGCTCACGCGCTTCCGCAATCGCTTTGATTACGTCAGGGCGTTCAACAGTTTTTAGATGTTTAAGTTCTGCTTCCAATGTTTTGAAGCCTGCTGCGGTAATTGGAATCTTTTTCAACATCGTTGTATCCATGCATAAATGAGAAGGTTTAGTACAAAAAAACACACCTTATCCTGTTTGTAAGGATAAGGTGGTTTTGCAAGGTCTGTACTCTACACATAAAAGGGTGGGTTATGCAACATACTCTTGCAAAGACTGTACTTCCAATCCCCCGTGATTTTTGATGGCGTCCATGGCTTGCACCAGTGCGCGTGTGCCTGCAATGGTGGTGCAGTAGGGGATTTTGTTTTGCAAAGAGGTGCGGCGAATGCTGAAACTATCTGCTAAGGATTGCGTGCCTTCGGTGGTGTTAATCACAAGCTGTACTTTGCTGTCTTTTAACCAATCGACAATATGTGGACGACCTTCATAGACTTTATTGATATGAGCGACTTCCAGTCCTTGTTCTTTGAGGTGTTTGTATGTTCCGCGTGTAGCAATCAGGCTGAAACCAAGCTCAAGAAGCTGCTTGGCAATCGGCGTTACTATGGCTTTATCACGCTCCCGAACCGAAATAAATGCCACGCCTGTGAGTGGAATTTTTGCGCCAGAAGCAAGATGTGCTTTAGCAAAAGCATGGGCAAAATCCTTATCCAGCCCCATCACTTCACCCGTGGATTTCATCTCGGGACCAAGCACCACATCCACACCAGGAAATCTATCAAAGGGGAATACTGCTTCTTTGACAGCAATATGGTTATAATTCTCAGGTGCATCGACAGGAGAAAGCGGAAGGTTGAAATCTTTGATCTTTTCGCCTGCCATCACGCGTGACGCAATCCCCGCAAGGGCAATCCCTGTGGCTTTGGCAACAAAGGGTACAGTACGGCTGGCACGTGGATTGACTTCCAGAATAAAGATTTCATCCTCTTTGACGGCAAACTGAACGTTCATCAGCCCAATCACATTGAGACCCTTAGCAAGCTTGATGGTTTGGTCACGGATTTCTAACACGATTTTGCGAGAGAGTGAATAAGGCGGTAGTGAACATGCAGAGTCACCAGAGTGAATCCCTGCTTCTTCGATATGTTCCATGATACCTGCGACGTAAACTTCCTCACCATCTGCCAGCGCATCAACATCGACTTCAATCGCATCTTGTAAGAAGGTATCAATCAAGATTGGGTTGTCGCCAAAATCGCGGAAGAGATTGACTGCGTAGTCCTTGAGCGCATCCGCCGAATGAACAATTGCCATTGCGCGACCACCAAGTACATAGGAAGGACGCACGACCACGGGATAACCCATTGAATCTGCAATGTTGAGTAAGTCATCAAGCGAAGAACAGATGGAATTGGCGGGTTGTTTGAGTCCGAGTGTGTGCAAGAGCTGCTGGAAACGCTCACGGTCTTCGGCGAGGTCAATTGAATCAGGACTTGTGCCAATGATAGGAATATTCTCTGCTTCTAATGCAGCCGCCAATTTAAGTGGGGTTTGCCCGCCAAACTGTACGACTACACCTTTTACTGTGCCATTTTTTTGTTCTTTGCGGATGATTTCGATGACGTCTTCTGCCGTTAAAGGCTCAAAATAGAGGCGGTCAGAGGTATCATAGTCGGTGGATACGGTTTCAGGATTGCAGTTGACCATGATGGTTTCATAGCCAGCATCACTAAGTGCGTACGCCGCATGTACACAGCAATAATCAAACTCAATGCCTTGACCAATACGGTTAGGGCCGCCGCCAAGAATGATGATCTTTTCGCGTTCTGTTGGGTTAGACTCGCACTCGGCGGAGTCCTCTAACCCTTCATAGGTTGAATACATATAGGGTGTAATGGCTTCAAACTCGCCTGCGCAGGTATCAACGCGTTTATAGACTGGGCGTACACTGAGCTTACGGCGCAGTTGACTCACTTCGTGTGCTGTTGTCCCTGCAAGTTGTGCAAGTCGTGCATCAGAAAATCCTAAGCGTTTGAGATGTAATAGGGACAACCCATCTTTTGGAAGTCCACCAATTTCAACGCGTTCTTCGACCGCGATAAGCTGCTCAATTTGGCGTAAGAACCATGGGTCAAAAGCTGTAATTTCGTGGATTTCTTCGACACTGAAGCCGCGACGGAAAGCTTCTGCAATTACCAATATACGATTTGGTGCTTTGCGAGACAGTTGGATGCGCACAAACTCGCGCTGCGTCGTCTCGTCTTTGCCTTCAACCATTATTTCGTTGAGTCCTGTTAAGCCAGTTTCCATGGACCGTAGAGCTTTTTGTAGGCTTTCGGCAAAATTGCGCCCAATTGCCATGGCCTCGCCGACAGATTTCATTGCAGTGCCGAGTTCTTCGCTTGTGCCTGCGAATTTTTCAAAGGTGAAGCGCGGGATTTTGGTGACAACATAATCAAGGGTTGGCTCAAACGATGCGGGTGTTGCTTTTGTCACATCATTCATGATCTCATCGAGTGTGTAGCCAACAGCAAGTTTGGCTGCGACTTTCGCAATCGGAAAGCCTGTGGCTTTGGAAGCAAGTGCAGAGGAGCGTGATACACGCGGATTCATTTCAATTACGACCATACGCCCATCAATAGGGTTGACGGCAAATTGGACGTTAGAGCCGCCAGTATCAACACCAATCTCGCGTAAAACTGCGAGAGATGCGTCGCGCATGATTTGATATTCTTTATCGGTTAAGGTTAGGGCAGGGGCAACGGTGACCGAATCACCTGTATGTACGCCCATCGGGTCAACGTTTTCAATCGAACAGATGATGATGCAGTTATCCTTGCGGTCGCGCACCACTTCCATTTCATATTCTTTCCAGCCGAGTAGTGATTCATCAATCAACACTTCGGTGGTCGGTGAGGCATCAAGACCCGTGCCTACGATATGTTCAAATTCTTCTTTGTTATAAGCAATTCCGCCGCCTGTGCCGCCCATCGTGAAAGAAGGACGAATGACCGCAGGTAATCCGACGCGTTCTAAAATTACGCGTGCTTCTTCCATATTATGGGCGATACCTGCTTTGGCAACTTCTAGACCAATTTTATCCATTGCGCGGTTAAAGAGTTCACGGTTCTCTGCTTTGTTGATTGCATCGAGCGACGCGCCAATCAGTTCGACGTTGTACTTTGCGAGGACACCACTTTCTGCGAGAGCCTTCGCGCAGTTCAGTGCAGTTTGTCCTCCCATTGTTGGTAGTAATGCGTCGGGGCGTTCTTTGGCAATGATTTTTTCAACCATATCGGGTGTAATTGGTTCAATATAGGTTGCATCCGCCAGTGTTGGGTCGGTCATAATTGTCGCAGGATTGGAATTTACTAAAACCACTCGGTAGCCTTCAGCCTTCAACGTTTTACACGCCTGCGTTCCTGAATAGTCAAACTCACACGCTTGCCCAATAATAATCGGCCCAGCACCAATGATCATGATGGATTTTATGTCTGTACGTTTAGGCATGGTTTCTCTCTTTTGTTATTCTTTGCCCATTGAGGACATGTAGATAATCAAAAATATTAGTATTTATAAAGCTCAGTGCAGTAAGGTTTTTTAAAAAACGATAATGCGTGATGTCTTTCACTGGGCTACCCTGCTACTGCTTTGGCGGTTCTTTTGGGTTTTTTGCTTTTAGTAATTAGGTCGATAAAACGATCAAAGAGGTAGTGGCTGTCATGTGGACCAGGAGAAGATTCTGGGTGATACTGTACTGAAAAGACGGGTTTGGTTTTATGGCGAATGCCTTCGATTGATCCATCAAACAATGAGGTATGTGTGATTTCTACATCGTGAGGCAATGAATCTGGTGCGATCATAAAACCATGATTTTGGCTGGTGATCTCGACCGATCCTGTCAACAAATCTTTGACAGGATGGTTTGCGCCGCGGTGGCCTTGATGCATTTTTTCGGTAGTCGCGCCAAGCGCAAGCCCAAGCAATTGATGCCCGAGACAGATACCAAAGATGGGGATGTTTTTATCAATAAGGCTGCGTAATGTTGAAACAGCATACTCGCCCGTAGCAGCAGGATCACCCGGTCCGTTGGAAAGGAATACACCGTCTGGTGCAAGTGCATGTATGTCTTCTGCTGAAGTTGTTCCTGGAACAACGGTAATACGGCAGTTATGTTCAGCAAGAGAGCGTAAAATATTACGTTTTTCACCGAAATCAATAGCAACAATATGATAACCTTTGCCCGTAGTTGTGCCAAAGCCTTTGCCAAGCTTCCAACGTGTTTCTTCCCAGTTTCCGTAGACATCGCCCATTACATCACGTGCGAGTTCGAGACCTTTGAGGGTTGGGTAGGCACGTAATTCTGAAAGTAAAGTCTTGGGATCAGGCAGAGCGTTGTCCCCAGCATGAAAAATAATGGCATTTTGTGCGCCGTTTAGACGGATGTTGCGTGTGAGTGCGCGGGTGTCAATGCCACAGATACCCGTCATGCCAAAATGGAGCATCCATGCTAGCAAATGTTCATTGCTGCGAAAATTAGACGGTTCAGTAATGTTTTCACGTACGATAAATCCACGTGCAGCCGGTGTGCCTGTCTCAACGTCTTCACTATTCGTTCCTACATTGCCGATATGGGGGAAAGTAAAAGTAATAATCTGACCATTATACGAAGGATCTGTGAGAACTTCTTGATAGCCTGTCATGCCTGTATTAAAGCATATTTCACCAATCGTTCTTCCTGTTTTTCCAAGTCCATAACCATAAAATACAGAGCCATCTGCAAGCAGTAAGAAGGCGTCATGTGCCTTATAGAATACAGTGTCTGTCGCTGCCATAATCATTCTTGTCTAAGGGTTCGCGCATGCATCGTGAGCAAAATTTGAGGGAATCTAGCAAATTGTTCTGAGACGTCAACCGCAAATACTGAAAAACACAACAAAAGAGCTTTACGCTGCTTTACGTGCTGATGCAAGGCGGATGTGATTGAGAATGACGGGAACAATCTCTTCCACATAACGGCGACCATTGAAGATGCCGTAATGCCCCACTTTTTCCTGTAGATGGTATTGTTTCATGGTTGGCGCAAGCCCTGTGCATACGTCCAGTGCTGCTTTGGTTTGTCCAATACCGGAAATATCATCACGCTCACCTTCGACGCAAAGTACGCGGGTTCTGGTAATGGCGGCGGGTTTTACTAAGTGACCCTTAAAGTCAAACTCCCCTTTAGGGATGAGATGGCGTTGGAAAACTTTGTCGATGGTCTGTAGATAAAATTCCGCAGGTAAATCAGCAACGGAGAGGTATTCGTCATAGAAGGCTCGGTGTGATTCTGCGCTATCGCCATCGCCTTGAATAAGGTGCTGGTAAAGTTTGACATGTTCACCAATGTGGCGTTCTAAATTCATGGTCATGAAGCCTGTGAGCTGCATAAATCCTGGGTATACGCGGCGCAGTGATCCGGGGTAGTTAAAGGGGACGCGAGTGATGACGTGCTGTTCAAACCAAGAAAGGGGCTTGTTCATGGCGTGTTGATTGACTTTGGTAGGGTTGGCGCGGGTATCAATTGGCCCGCCCATTAGCGTCATCGATGCAGGGGTGCATTCATCTTTCATGGCACTCATGAGTGCGGTGGCGGCAAAAAGCGGCACAGAAGGTTGACAGACGGCAATGGTATGAATGTCCGTGCCAAGGAAGCGTAAAAAATCTATCAGATAGCTGATATAGTCATTTAGATCAAAATCGCCTTGAAAGAGAGGGACTTCTTTTGCATCCACCCAGTCGGTAATATAGACGTTGGCATGAGGAAGTAATCCACTTACCGTGCCGCGCAGTAAAGTGGCATGGTGTCCTGACATGGGGGCAACCAGCAAGATGGTCGGGTCATTTGGACGATGAATATCTCGCTTAAAGTGACGCAGTTGGCAAAAGTTTCTGGTAAAGACAACTTCGTCCGTGACAGGCACAGGTTCACCATTGATGATGGTCTCAGTGATGCCAAAGGTAGGTTTGCGGTAGCTACGCGTCATACGCTCAATGAGTTCGTACCCCGCAAGCATTGAGCGACCATATTTTGTATGAGCAGAAAAGTTTAAGGGGTTTGCGTGGAAGCGTTGATTAATATTCGCTACCATGCGCAAAGGAGCAAACCACATGCGCTGCATTTCGTGAAGGTAATAAAGCGGTACATTTTCCATGGTTCATACATACGATTTTTTGCTTCGCTGCACAATAAAATAACTAGTGTACCATGTAATCTTGCAGTGTTGACGTGCTTTTTACATCACAGTGTTTTCGCTGACCCCCAGCATTTTTGGGTAGATATAACGCTCTAGTGTGGCGCAATCGGGAACGATGTCGCGCCATGTTTTGCTGTCATGCAGGGCGAGTATGACCATGCCGCAGGTGGTGAATTTATGGGTAAGCATAGACATTTCGTGGGTGTTGCCGTTGTGGATGAGTTGTAGGATGATGTCGGCAAGCCCTGGATTATGTCCAATAATCATGAGGGTAGACGTTGTTTCGTTTTGTTGGTTGATCAGTTCAAGTATGTCGCCTGCGCTAGCAAGATAGAGGTCTTGTCGTAGTGATGAGGTAGGTAGTGTAGGAAGATGCTCTTGTAAAATCTGTAGTGTTTGGGTGGTGCGTTTAGAGGGAGAGCAAAGAATGATATCTGGATTGATGGGATGTGTCTTGAGATAGGTACAAAGTTTTAAGGAGTCTTGAATGCCACGCGCTTCTAAACAGCGGTCAAAATCAGGTTGACCCCAGTGTTGTATTTCCGCCTTGGCGTGACGCAGAAAAATAATCCGCTTCACTTGACTCCTCCAGACTTTTCTTTAATGCTGCTTTATACTCGTTTAATTTAAGTTTTCCCCATTGTTAGGTCTCGGCTTATTTGTTCTTGGGGAATTCCTTTCTCAAGCGCGTATATGAGAATTTGTGTTCTCTCATGCAGTTTTATAGTCATCCCACTTAAAAATGAGACATTTTTAGAGTGGGAAAATGACTATACATTATTAGATATTGTAGCATTACGTTACTTCATAGTTATTTTATAGCGTATCACTATAAAGTCAAAGTGCTATATGTTATATGTTAAGAAATCGTGCGATAAAAGCAAGGTAAAGCTGTGATGCGGTGCAATAGGAGTGTTCATGGGTCAACATCAATCATCCAGTAAGACTTGTTCATGGAAAGAGGATAGTTCGCGCTTTATCAATCGTGAAATGTCTTGGCTTGCTTTTAATATGCGCGTGTTAGATGAGGCATGTAGTGTGAGGAATCCGTTGTTGGAACGGCTTAGGTTTCTTTCTATCTCTGCATCTAATATGGATGAGTTTATCATGGTACGCATTGCGGGACTGAAAGATCAGGTGCGCCATGCGGTGGAGCAATGTTCAGATGATGGGCTAACACCTCGTAAGCAGCTTCCTATGATCCGCGAGAGATTGCATGGTTTGATGAAGATGCAGCAGGAATGCTGGGTTGCGCTTATGAATGAAATGATCGTACATGATATGCGTGTGTGTGCGATGGAAGACCTTTCGGTGAAGGATAAGGTGTGGCTTAGAGAAGAGTTTATGCAAACGATTTTCCCTGCATTGACGCCAATAGCGATTGATCCTGCGCACCCTTTTCCTTTTTTGCCTAATCGTGGGGTTGCAGGTTTGTATGAGCTGAAGCATCGAAAAATAGGAAAAACACAAACGGCGGTTTTGTTGTTTCCGACGAAAATAGCACGGTTTATTCGCTTAAAGGGCGCAAAAAAGCGTTTTATTCCCCTAGAAGCCGTGATTTCTGAGCATATTGAAGAGTTGTTTCCCGCGTTTGAATTGATAGGAAGTGCGGTGTTTCGTATCATTCGTGATAGTGATTTAGAGATTGAGGATGAAGCAGAAGATTTGGTGCGTTATTATGAGAATGCGCTAAAACAACGCCGTCGTGGGCGGATTATTCATCTAGAAGCACGTGCGCCTTTGTCTGAACCGCAGTTGGATTTTTTAAAAGAGCATCTGCATGTACGCAAAGATATGATTATTGAACTTGCGCATCTTGTTGATATTTCTTGTTTGTCTGAGCTTTATGTTTATGGAATGCCTGAGTTAAAATATCCTCCGTATACTCCGCGTTTTCCTGAGCGTATTGGTGATTTCGGTGGCGATTGTTTTGCGGCGATTTTGGCTAAAGATATTGTTGTACATCATCCTTTCGAGAGTTTTGATGTGGTGTTGCAGTTTTTGCGACAAGCGGCAGAAGATCCTGACGTGGTTTCTATCAAGCAAACTTTGTATCGTACCAGTTCTGATTCGCCGATTGTGAAGGCCTTGATTGCTGCAGCAGAAGCAGGCAAAAGTGTGACAGCATTGGTGGAATTAAAGGCCCGTTTTGATGAAGAGGCAAATATTAAATGGGCGCGGGATATGGAGCGTGCAGGTGTGCAGGTGGTGTATGGCTTTGTTTCGCTGAAAACTCACGCCAAGATGTCGCTTGTGGTGCGTCGTGAACAACATAAGCTGAAAATGTATGCCCATTTTGGAACAGGTAATTATCATCCTGTGACGGCAAAAATTTATACAGATGTTTCGTTTTTTACGTGTGACGACGGGTTATGTCGTGATGCGACGCGGCTGTTTAACTTCTTGACGGGGTATGGTGAACAAAAATTTGAGCATATCATTGTGTCACCGCTTTCGCTTCGTAGTTCTATCAAGATATTGATAGAAGAGGAAATGGAGTATGCAAAGGCAGGTCGTCCAGCGATGATCTGGGCGAAGATGAATGCGCTGGTTGATCCAGAAATTATTGATATGTTGTATGAGGCTTCGCAGGCAGGTGTTCAGATCGAGTTGATGGTGCGAGGGATTTGTTGTTTGCGCCCACAAGTCAAAGGAATGTCAGAAAATATTCGTGTACGTAGCCTTGTTGGACGTTTTTTAGAGCATTCGCGTATTTTTTGTTTTGGTGCTGGGCATGGATTACCATCTGCGCAGGCAAAAGTTTATATCGCTTCGGCAGATTGGATGGTGCGTAATTTTGACTGGCGGGTGGAAGTGATGGTTCCGCTTAAGAACCCAACTGTTCATGCACAAGTGTTGGATCAGATTATGGTGGCGAATTTGCGTGATGATGTGAATGCGTGGATGTTGCAGTCTGATGGGGTGTATCATCGTGCGCTGAAACATGGAGAAGGTTTTTCTGCTCATGCGTATTTTATGACCAATCCTAGTTTGTCTGGGCGTGGAAAGGCATTGAAGCAGGTTGGTGGGGTTAAAAAAGATAAGATGAAAGTGATAAAAAAGACTGTGAAGAAAATGACACTTTCTAAAAATAAAAAGAAGGCGACTTAAAGATGCACTCACATCGTAAACGTCCATTGGTTGGCGTGATTGATATAGGTTCAAATTCAGTGCGCTTGGTTGTGTATGATGGGATTAAGCGTGTGCCACTTGCACTATTTAATGAAAAGCATCATTGTGGTTTGGGTAGTGGTATTCAGAAAACGGGTAAACTTGGCGCAAAGGCGAAAGCAGAGACCAAGCGGACATTGACGCGGTTTGCACAGCTGGTACATCAGATGGAGTTAGAGCATGTGTTTGCGGTGGCAACGGCTGCTATTCGAGATGCCAAAGATGGTGCGGTGTTCGCGCAGGAACTTACTGAGGCGATCGGGATTTCTATTAAAGTCATTTCAGGGGAGGAAGAAGCTCGCCTTGCTGCGATGGGGATTTTAGCATCTATCTATAAACCACAAGGGATTGCGGGTGATCTTGGTGGCGGTAGTTTGGAATTGGTTGAGATTTCGGAGCGTAAGATTTCGGGCGCGGTGTCACATCCCCTTGGTGCGCTACGTCTTTTGGATGCTTATGGGAAGGACGTAGAGGCGATGCGCCATCATGTGCGGCATATTTTGGAGTCTGTGGCGTGTTTGAGACGTTCGCATAAGCATTTTTATGCGATTGGTGGCGGGTTTCGTACTGTTGCGGCAGTGCATATGCGTCACGTGCAGTATCCCTTGCGTATCATGCATGGTTATTGTCTTACAACAGAGGTTTTGTTGCCTTATTTGGAGTCTTTGTTAGCAATGAGTGACAAAGATCGTAATGCGCTTGATGGTATCCCGTCGCGCCGTGAAGATGTGTTTTTGCCGAGTATTGTTATTTTACAGGAAATTATTCGTGCAACTGGTGTAGAAAAAGTAGTGTTTTCTGCGAGCGGGATTCGTGAAGGACTGATTTATGACCGTTTAAGTGCAAAATTGCAAAAAGAGAAGGCATTGACTGCGTCGATGCGTAATATGCTAGGTGCAGGGGCGGCGGATAAAGATTATGCGGCGCATTTGTTTGATTGGCTTGAGCCATTGATGGTCGGTGAAAAAGATATTCAGCGTTTGATGCGTAAAACTATGTGTGCGCTTGGTGATATTTCCTTGCCTGTGCATCCTGAGTTTCGTGCAGATTGGGCGTTTGAGCATATTATTCAGTCTTCGCTATGGGGGATTTCGCATCGTCAGCGCGTGATGCTTGCGCTTGCGCTTTACCATCGTTATCGCCGCAAATGGAAGCGTGAGGATGCAGTACTTTCTTTGCTTTCTGAGCGCAATAAATTGTGGGCAGCCTTGTCAGGTCAAGCGGCATCGCTCGCATTTGAGATTTCGGGTGGGGTTGTTGAACAACTTGAGCAATTTACATTACAAGCGGATAAATCAGGTAAACTTCAGCTTAAAGGATCGAAGGAAGCGCTTAGTATGTTGCCCGCTGCGATAGAAAAACGGCTTGAAGGATTGTCTGACATATTCAAAGCATATTCGAGTTTGTTCAAATAATCCTTACGTGGGATTTCGATTACGCCAAATTGCTTCAAATGTTCGTTGACATATTGGGTATCAAGCAAGACATAACCTGCTTCGTTGAGGATGCGGAACAATGTCGCTAAGCTCATGCGGCTGGTGTTGGTTTTGGTAGAAAACATGCTCTCACCAAAGAATGCACCGCCAAGTGATACGCCGTATAATCCCCCAACAAGTTGCTCTGCGTCCCAACATTCTACGCTATGCGCAAAGCCGTGCGCCCATAAATCGGTATAGAGTTTCTCAATCGTAGAGTTAATCCATGTGCCTTTTTCATGCGAGTGTGGCACTTCGGCACATGCTTTTATCACTTCAGGAAACGCCTCATCTACGCTAAAATGGTAGGGACAAGTGCGCATCGCTTTGCGCAGGCTTTTGGGGATATGGTAGCCGTCTAGTGGAATAATTCCTCGAAGCTCAGGATAAAACCACCAAATCTCTTCATCCTCACGGCTCTCCGCCATCGGGAAATAACCGTTGGCATAGGCGTTGAGGAGTGTTTCTAAGTTGATGCTCATCCCTCAAATAGCTCTTTAAGAATATTAGGCACATCCGTAATAATTCCCATTACACCGCGCTCTTTCATACGCAGAGAATCATTGATTTCATTGAGCGTCCACACTACTACGCCAATGCCTTGCGCTGCCATTGCATGTACGAAATCTTGTGTTGCCAATTCAAAATGCGGTAAAACATAGGCAGGCTTTAAGCTGTTTATTACGGTTTGTTTCGGAGCGTCCTCTAGTGAATAGCCTATCACCAGTTCAGGACATAGACGGCGAGCGTGTTTTAGTGCTTCGACATCAAATCCAATGACAACACACTGCGACCATGTCGCACGTCTTGATGTTACCGCGTCACGAATTCTAGAGGTGAGTTCAGGCACACAATCAGGATCTTTTATCTCTAGCCATAGGGTTGTTTCGCCCTCGAAACGAGCCATAAATACACTAAGCTCTGCAATATGTTCAATGTTTTCAACATGCAAAGATTTTAGCTGCGTTAGTGTATGTTCTTTGATAAAGCCAGAGCCATTGGTCGTTCGCTCAAGTGTATCATCATGAAACACTACCGCCACCCCGTCCGCAGAACATTGTACATCTAATTCCAACCCATGCGCCCCCATCTCCAACGCTTTCTCAAACGCCAGCATAGTATTTTCAGGATAAATGGCACTTGCGCCGCGGTGTGCGATGATGAGCATGTTAAACATTGCAAAGGGTGAAAAATAAAAGTTGCTAATTTTGTCAGAATGTTCCCAATTTCTCAAGCACAGTTTTAGAGTTGTAATTGAAATGAAGTGGAGGTTGAGGTCTAATACGAGGATCGCACAGGCTTAAATTCTTGTCAATGCGAACAGATGTGATCTGCCCGCAATCCAGTAAACTATGAAAAACATGATCATGCGAGAGAGCCATTGTTTTTGCATTTTGTATATTTTTCCAGTTATCGGGGTAAGAGTGGATATAATTTTCAGATGCCCACATAAGGAAAGGTACTTTGCGTTGTTCCTTTATTGATAAAATACCATGTCCATAAATACCTTGTTCACCTAGCGATTCACCGTGATCAGATGTGTAGAGCAGGAGAGCATTTTGTTTGGTAAGGAGCGAAATAATGTGACTTATAATGAAATCTGTATAGCGTAAGCTGTTGTCATAGGTATTGATAAGTGCTTCGGGGTGAATCTTTTCGCAATCTTGCGGGCGAATAGAGGCGTGTTTCTGTTCTATTTGTTTTGGGCATGTGGGCTTAAAATACTCAAATGTTTCTGGGTAGCGAATACTATAAGGCGTATGACTGCCATTGAGATGGATGATAAGAAATTTGGTCGCATGCGGTTGTTTTAAAAAACGTTCTATATCAGGGAAGATGAGTTTGTCATCTGCTGCGTTTGCTGCTGTGTTGTTTTCGGTTGGGAAAGCTACAAAATCCGCTGATCGTGCGAGAGAAAGAAAAGGAATTTGGTAGGAAACCCACTTGCTTTGCATACCAATCCAGCCTGTATAGCTTCCTGCTCGACGAAATCCTTCAATGAGTGAAAAGCCCCAAGAGGGAAACATACCCTGCTTTTCGTTAAAATGTGTGAGTGTTTCATCGGTGATCATGCATGGGATGGATGTATGTGTAAACGCGGTACAGGAAGTCACATCAGGGAATGAAATAACATTCGAGGTTTTTTGTAAGTAAGGGTTGGTATCGTGATGATAACCATTGAGTGAAAAATGATCGCCTCGCGCAGATTCCCCAATGACAAGTACGATCGTTTGCGGTGTGACATCGTTACGAGTAAATTGGGTATCGTCAATAATTGGTTCAAAATGACCTGGAAATAGTATTGAGAGAGATGCGCTTATGATATGAAAAGGAGGTTTGTCACGTAATACTCCAGAAGTGCCAAAGCATAATAATAGAATGAGTATAGCACCACTTAAAAATGCGTTTTTATTTAGGTGCGGGTCGTGAGGTAGTTTTTTCTGAATATAAAGAATTGGCACTAGACCAAGAATGCCAAAAGCAACAATGAGTGCATTGAGAGGGGTTACAAAATCCATAAATTCAGCGGGTTGAGAAAAAAGTGCGGCATGAATCATTGCTGGTTCAATGGCATGACTAACATGATAGGCTGCGGCATTAGAAAAAGCATTGAGAGTGACTAAGATCACAAAACCGAAAATAAAGATCCATCTTTTGATGAGTAAAATTTGTGTGAGCATTAGGGAGCAGAACAGTTCAAAAGCTATCCATTCAAACTGTGCAAAGTAGAATTCTAGGGATGTTTGAGGGGACGTTAAGTGTCTAGAAAAATGATAATAAATATCAAAAAAGCTTGTGCTAAGATGAAAGATCAGCACGATGAGTAATAAGATAAAAATTTTGTGCTGAGTGATTGAATAGAGTTTTTTCATAGATGAATGCTTTTATCGGGTGTGAAGTTCTGGTATGCGCGGCGTGACATCGTGTGAACATAAACTTAGTTTTTTATCGAGGCGTGTTGATGAAATATGCGCGCAGTCTATAAAAGAATGAAAGATGTGGTCTTGCGATATAGGAAGAGAAGCGTGTTGAGCAAGCGTGTCCCATTCATTGGGGTACGCATGAATATAATTATCTGATGCCCATATAATGAGCGGTATGTGGCGTTGCTCTGGAACTTTCATTTTACCGTGGAGATATTGTCCTTTTTCACCTAGTGATTCGCCATGGTCAGAAATATACATTAAAAGTGCGCGCTGGTTGTTTAATTTCTCAATGATCTTGCTGAGTACATAATCCGTATAAATAAGACTATTATCGTAGGAATTGCTGACGCTTCCTGCGTGACGTTTGTCACATTCTTGGTTGCTTTGTGCAATAATATCTAAGACCTCATTGGTGGAGTCGCAGGTTGGCGCAAATTTTTTAAATGATGCTGGATAACGAATTTCATAAGGAAAATGGCTGCCGTAGAGATGAACGATGAGTAGTTTAGGGGTGTTTGGCGTAGCAGCAAGAAATGGGTCTATTTTATTTAAGAGTATTTCATCGTAAGGAGGTTTCCCAAACGAGGTATATGAACCAGGAAATGTCGTATAATGACTTGTATCTGCAATTTCAATATAAGGCATGGTGGAGACGCCTCGATAGGCTTGCATGCCAATCCATCCAGTATAAAAACCTGCACGTTTGAAGCCTTCTACGAGAGAAAAACCCCACGGTAATAACATAGCGTTATCAATATTCTCAAAATCTTTAAGAGTTGCGTCTGTGAGCATACACGTGAGTGCGGTATGCGTAAGAGCTGTACAAGAATGTACATCTTTGTAGCTGATAATGTGTTTTAATTTGCTGAGATAAGGGTTGGTGGGTTTATCGTAGCCATTGAGTTGAAAGTGATCGGCACGCGCAGATTCCCCAATAACTAGTACATAGATATTGGGGTTTTTATCCTGCGTGGTAAAAAGGGTAGCATCTTGGATAGGACCATAATGAAATGGCAATAGAAGGTGTATGAGTGGTTTTATTGCCTGAAAAGGTGGTTGGTTGCTAAAAATCATACTGGAATCAGATGCAAGAATGAAGGTTACAAAAGCCCCACATAGTACATGTGCTTTGAGGTCGTCTCGAAAAAGGAATGCTTGACGTAAAATGAAGAGGCTTGCCACAAAACCGCACATTCCAAGCATAAAAACTCCAATTTGTGCAGAGGAAACAAAAGCAAAAATATCTGTAAATGGTGAAAGTATTGCAGCCTGCATCATTGATGCGTTCACTGATCCTTTGATCTGAAAGCTAGCGGCATTGTTCATGCTATTGAGTATGAATAAAATCGCGCCAGAGGGATAGAAAAAGCGCGGATGAAACATACAGGCTTTGAATAAAATGACTACGGCAAATAGGGTGGTGGCACTCCAAATACTCGCGAGTAGTAAGAATCGTCCAACACTTTCTGTTTGTTGCCAAATATCTTCCAATTGATAGTAAATAGTGACACTATTGGTGGAGAGCAAAAACACACATGCTACGGTTAGAATCCTCAGGTTCAACACTCTTTTGGTGATAGGATGATGCGGTGATGGTTGCGTCATTTAAGGATGTTTCTCTACCTATTTTCTTTTATTATAAAGGAATAGTTTGTCATGTAATGTTCTCCTTCATCGCCTGCAATGCTAGTTTATAGCCTATCGCGCCAAGTCCAATGATGCAGCCAGTTGCAATATCGCTGATAAAGGAATGATGTCGGAATTCCTCACGCTTATAAAGGTTGGACAGATGCACCTCGATGATGGGTTTTGCGAATGCGCTAAGAGCATCACGAATGGCGATGGAGGTGTGGGTGAATGCCCCTGCATTAATGATGATGCCATCGGCGCTGGTGCGTGCTTCTTGAATCCATGTGACCAATTCGCCTTCATGATTGCTTTGCTTGGCAGTAAGCGTTATAGAAAGCGAGGCGGCGAGCTGTTCGCATTCGCTGATAATATCTGCAAGCGTTTGTGAGCCATACAGATGCGGTTCACGCGATCCTAGTAGGTTGAGGTTCGGGCCGTTGAGGATGAGAATGCGCGTCATGTGTGTCTCCTTGAGTTTGCGCTTAGGGTAGCAAGAGTGAGAGAAAATGCAAATGGAACTGACGATTAACGGTGAAAAACAAGCGATTCCTTCGGGTTTTTGCGTTGCTGCGTTGCTTGAGCATCTTGGCATTGACGTGCGCCAAGTGGCGGTGGAGCGTAATTTAGAGATTGTTCCGAAATCTAGTTTTAACGAAACCCTGCTGTGTGCAGGGGATCAGGTTGAGATCGTCGAATTTATTGGTGGGGGCTGAGGATGAGAGACACATTTACCGTAGCAGGGCGCACATTTACCTCGCGTTTATTGGTTGGTACAGGCAAATATAAAGACCTGGAGCAAACCCGCGATGCGATTGAAGCAAGCGGGGCGGAGATTGTGACAGTCGCGCTGCGCCGTATGTCGCTTGCGAAGGGCAAAGAGCCGTCTTTGGTGGATTATGTCTCACCTGAGAAATACACCTTCTTGCCTAACACCGCAGGCTGTTACACGGCGGAAGATGCGGTACGGACTCTGCGCTTGGCGCGTGAGGCGGGCGGTTGGAATCTGGTCAAGCTGGAAGTGCTGGCGGATGAGCGCACGCTGTATCCTGATGTCGAAGAAACCTTGAAAGCGGCAACGCTGTTGGTGAAAGATGGTTTTGAGGTGATGGCGTACACGTCAGATGACCCAATTGCCGCGAAAAAGCTTGAGAAAATTGGCTGCGTGGCGGTGATGCCGCTCGCAGCGCCGATTGGTTCAGGACTGGGGATTCAAAACCCGCTCAATATCCGTTTTATCGTTGAAGCCGCCACCGTCCCTGTGTTGGTCGATGCGGGCGTTGGCACAGCTTCTGATGCCGCGCAAGCGATGGAGCTGGGCTGTGACGCCGTCCTGATGAACACTGCCATAGCCGCCGCCGCAGACCCCATCTTGATGGCACGCGCGATGAAAGCAGGCGTGGAAGCAGGGCGCATGGCATATCTTGCTGGGCGCATGGCAAAAAAGGAGTTTGGTGTGCCGAGTTCACCTACGAGTGGGTTGATTGCTAGGGGCTAATTTAAGATGATTGTGCTATTTTTAGAATTTCTTGTAAGCGACGGCGTACCGCGATAGGGTCATCTAAACCATTTATTCTGGTTGTTCCTGAGCCTGTTCCATGAATTACTAATGTTCCAAAGTTACAGAGTCTCCCGGTTAGGCTTTGGTCAATTTGTATTGATTCAATTTTTTGTAGTTGCGTTTCCATTGTTTTACGCGAAAGGATGCCTGTTTTATAAATTAGGCGTTGTTCTGTAACCGCAAATTCTGTGGATTTCCTTTGTAGCCAAACACAGATTAAAATAATCACACCCATAAAATAAACTGGTAATAAGATTACTCCTAGTGCAATACTGAAAGTATATGATAACCATGAGATTTTTCCTATGAATTGGATCGTCTCACCTGATTCTAAAGTGCTTTTAACATATCGCATATATTAACCTTTAAGTTTTTACCTTGATTCCGCTACCATAGGTGCGGCGTTTTTCGCTGTCAATTACTTTATGTTCTCGCGTATGAAGCGAGAGAATGTAGTTCAATTTACTGAAATACTTATAGAAACCTTAGTGCGAGAGCGTAAGGCAAAGGGTGTTAGTCATGAAAAATTGGCAGCTTTAGCGGGAGTAAGTCGTCAAGCTATTGGTAAAATTGAAGCTGGGGAACGTAATCCAACTATGCTTACTATTTATAAATTAGCTAACGGTTTAGGAATGACACTGGCAGAATTTGTTGGTGCTATGAATTTGCCAGATAGAGTTGAGTAAGCGGGCTTTTGCTGGATTGCTTCGCTGCACTCGCAATGACGCAGAGTACAATTTCCAAGCCTATCATTTACGCACTAAACATCTCCACCAGCACCGCACACATCTTCTGCGCTTCTGCCTTGCTGATTGTCCCTAGTTTTTTCACTAACCTTGTTTTGTCGATGGTGCGGAGTTGGTCGAGGGCGATTTGCCCTTCTTTGCCACCAAAATTTAGCGCGATGCGCGTGGGGTAGGTGTGCATTGTAGTGGTCATCGGGGCGATGATGACAGTGCTTAGGTGCTTATTGAGTTCGTCGGGGGAAATGATGACGCTTGGGCGTGTTTTTTTGATTTCCGCGCCAATGGTAGGGTCGAGGTTGACCAGATAGACATCAAAACGCTTTACCACGTCCATTCACTTTCATCAAACTCGGTGGCGGTGTAGGCGTCGAGCTGTGGCGCGTTTTCTGCGGTTTTCATGGCTTCTTCCCAGCCAGCGCGAGGGGCTTTACAGGGTGATAAAATCAGCTTGCCATCATCCACACGCATATCTGCACGCTCACCAAAGCCGCATTGCTCAAGCAAAGCTTTTGGGATGCGAATGCCTTTGGAATTGCCGATTGCTACGATGTCGATGTGCATGTGTTACCTTTATAGTAAGAACCCCTCACCCTCTCCCACAAGGGGAGGGGGAATAAGAAAAGTAATTACATAGTAGCAACATTTGGTCGGGTTGTAAAGTGACTCAGCGCAATGACGTGGAGCAAAATCTCTAAAACTCCAAACCTCTCACTTACGCGGGCGGAGCAGGGGGCTGAGGTACGCCAGAACCACTTGTGGCAGCGGCGGCGGCTTCTTCTTTTTTCTTGCGTGGGTCGTAGGGTTCTTGGGTTGGAACGGCAATTTTGGGTAGTAGGCGTTTGGTGAAGAATGGGTCTTTATAATAGAAAATCTTTTTAGTTTTGATAGGTGCGCTGGATTCCACCAAGATGATTTGTTCGTCACGCGGAAGCTGGATGACCTCTTGTGGAAGTAAGAGGGCGCGTTGGGTTTCTGAAATGTTCGCAGTACGCGAAGACGGATTGAGATCAAGGAATTTCGGTTTGTTATACGAGAATTGATCGACGGTCTTATTTCCCACAAGCTGAGAAATCATATTGGCAGTTTCCATGTTATTTGCTGAGTAGGTCACGCGGTAATAACAGTTGGAGAGGAAAGAGTTCATGCCAGCTTCTTCATAAATTCCTTTGAGCTGCTGTGTATCTTGTACGATGAGGAAGAGCTTCACACGGAAACCACGGAAATACGCGATACCAATCTTAAATTGGGGCATCTCACCGAGTGATGGAAACTCATCAAGCATGAACATCACGCCGTAAGGCTCGTCAGGGGTTGGCATATGCGCGGTCAAGAAGTCGGTCGCCTGCTGGTAGAATACTTTGAGTAGTGGTTCTAAACGTTGTAAGTTATCTGGTGTTACACCGACGAATACGGTCATTTTCTTGCGTTTAAGGTCAAGCAAGTTAAAGTCACTGCGTGCTGTGGTCGCATCAATGAGTGGGTTGGCCCAAAGTTCGAGCGAAGAGTTGAGCGTTGAGACGACGCCTGAGCGTTCTTTGTCAGCTTTTTGCAAAAATGCCGCGATGTTCATGTACGCTACGGGTGAGATTTTACCACCGATGGTGTCGAGTACGACAGCCAAGTTATAGACCACGTCATCACTACGCATGGTGCGTACAACTTCACCGAATGAGGTGACTTTTTCAGGCACAGCCACGAGGTAGAGGATAACCCCAAGCATGAGTGAACGCGCTTCGTTTTGCCAGAATTCTTGTTCAGGAAGTACAAGGTTACAAATTTTTTGTGCGTCATCGACCATTTTTCCTGGTTTGTCAGAAATCCAGTCGAGTGGGTTATAGCAGTGGCTGATACCGTCTGGGTCTGCTGGATTCCAGACATAGCAGTCTTGACGCAAAACATTGGCGCGGTAGCCGCTGGTGAGTTCGTAGTTTTCTAATTTAATGTCATGACATACAATTGATTCTTCCCAAAAGAGAAGATTGGGAATTACGAAACCCACACCTTTACCAGAACCCGTCGGTGCGAAGAGGAGAACGTGTTGGAAATCGTCAGCGACAAGGTAGTTTGCTGCGCCCGTTCGGCCTAGTAACATACCTTTTTTGGCACGGAGTTTCGCTTTGCGGATGTCTGCTTCAGATGCCCATTTTGCATCGCCATGTAGCTTCTCTTTTGGTTTCCCGAAGGGACGAAAGTCTAAGAGTGGTGCGCGAATGACAAAAACGGTAAGTGCTGCCATTAGTGCGCCTGCTGCGGGAGGGCCATAGATGCGTAGGGCATATTCTTTGCCATAAGCAGCGTAAGGAATCAGGTAGGTTTGGTAGGTTTCAAACATATATTTTGGCATTTTGGCAACGACCCAGTATTGCGTGCCATACAGTGAGATGAATGCACCAACAAAGCCCATATAGACAGGAATCACCACTACCAACGCTAAGATGATAACAATAACAACGAATGTGCCAAAGCTGTTGTCATCTCTACTCATATCAAACTTTCCTTGAACATGATTTCGGATACGAAGCGACGCCCCTTGTCGCCACGCTTAAGCTGTATCACGACGTTGACCACGTTTTCAACATATTCACGAATCTGATCCTTAGTAATTCCAAGACCAGCTTGCATGATCATCAAAATGAGCTGTTCATACGCCATGGCAGGAGAATCTGCGTGAAGGGTGGAAATTGATCCTGGGTGACCTGTATTAATGGCGCGTAGGTAGCTGAATGCCTCTGCGCCGCGCAACTCCCCAAGCATGATACGGTCAGGACGTAGACGTAGACAGGCTTCAATTAAATCTTGCATTGTTACTTTAGCACGACCCTGTCCGCCTTTAGATGCGATAAGGTGCATATGGTTGGGTAAGTGATCGAGATTAAGTTCTCTCGCATCTTCACAAGTAATGACACGTTCAGTAATAGGAATTTCTTTAATCACGGCATTGAAGAAGGTTGTTTTCCCTGTGGATGTTCCACCACTTACGATAATGTTCTTTTTGAGTTTGACCGAAAGCGAGATAAATTCTCGAATAGAACCAGCGTCAAGTAATGCGCGAAGCATTTTATCACCTTCATTTTCACCTTGGCGAACGACGGTGCTGCGAAAAGCACCAGTTGCTTCATACTGTGCTAAGTCCATGCTGATAGAAGATTGTTTACGAATAGACATAGCAACATTGCCTGCCTCCACAGCGGGAGGAAAGACAACTTGAATACGATATCCCCCTGGTAATGTCGCGGAGAGGAGAGGTTTTTCTTCACTAATCATCTGTTCGGTTGATTGTGCGACAAGCCTCCCTAAAGCCATCAAATGACTAAAAGTAAAATCGGGCATCGGACGACGTTCAATATCACCGCGTTTTTCTACCCACACTTCTCCAGGAACATTGATCGATATCTCGCTAACGCCATGTTCATCAAAAATAGGCTTAATCGGCAATAGATAGGTTTCTAATGCTAAGATGTTCATTATCGTATCCTACTATTCTATGAAAAGTCCGTCGCCTGTTATGTTAGAAGGGAAGATGAGGTCACGATTTACAAATACGTTGATCGGTGTTCCTTGATCAATGGTGACAACAGAGCGTGTGTCTACCATATCTGCAATGACCTGTTTCGAGGTATCTGTGATGTTGGTAATAGCATCACTTGTTGCTTTGGAAGAGGCAGAGCCACTGGTTGTCTGTGTTCCATCTGCACCTGTTGTGCTTGTGTTATTTGAATCCATGCCTAGACCTTTTTCAGCAAAGTCTGCGATACCAATAGAAACAAGGCTAGTTAGTACAGCACTACTGAGAATCTCAAAATAGCGGCTATCAAGATTACCTTCTAAACCTGCGCGTCCAAGTGCATCAGCACCTGGTGAATTGACCATTATATCAATACCATCTGGGCGGATAACACGTGTCCAAATAATATAAACCCGGTTTTGACCTTTGAACATGCTTGTATTGTATGTTCCAATAAGGCGAGATCCTTTAGGTATGAGGCGCGCTCGCCCCGATTCTGCATAAATATCACGGCTTACAATTGCACGAATAGGCCCTGGTAGTTGAGTGTTTATGGCAGATTCAAGTACGGCTTGAATAAGTTTACCCTGAGCAATGGTTGCGCTTGGGTTTTTGATACGCGTTGCGTACGCTTTTTCAGCTTTACTTGCTTTCATTGCTTTGTTGGCGAAGGCCATATTGGGATCTGTTGCTGCAAAAGCGTCATTAGGATCTTTTGCGTCAGATGATGAACCAATTCCCTTGCCGCCACCCATCATCATGGGCGAGGCAAGACGCGCTTTTCGATTTTTGTCATCTGTTGCTTTCTTTTCAGGGGATACTGGAGGAGCTGGAATGATGGGCGGGGGCGCAAGCACGCCTCCATTTGGAAGTGGCATAAGCTTACGCTGAGGAAGTGGAGCAGGCGCAGGCGGAGGTGGTAGTACAGGTGCTTCTGTATCTTTAGCAATTTTCTTTGGCGTATCATCCATTACTTCGTCTTTTTTCTTATCCTTGCCACTGAACATAATATAGGCGACAACGAGTGCAAAGATAAGAAATCCCCCAAGTACAAAAAAGATTTTTGTTGGCGCACCGCTTACTTTGGGGGCAATGTCCTTTAAATCTTCATTTTCCAGCTCCAGCGACTCTGATTGGCTGGAGCTTGGGTCTATATTAAACCCTGATGATCCAGAAGGTGGTGGCGGTGGTGGTGGGACGTTCGATGAACTCATGATCTTAGCCTGTTCGCATTACATTTTTGTTTCATTGTAGACTTGTATTTGTTGACCATCATCATACTGGATGGTGAAGGATTTGTTAATGGAATTAACAATGAAGCTACCATCAATATTTCTTGTAAAATTGAGGGAGGTATTGGACGCTGGCGTGTCGGTAACAAACTTAATATTCATTGTATTGGGATTATTAAGTTTTACATAAGTGTTTTTACCGTCATCATAGACACGTGCAGGAGCATAGGCTGGATTTCCTGTGTAAGTATAATTGTAATTTGGTGCAGATCCAGATGTGGGCATGGGGGTTGCCGTTGTTGGAGCAGAGGCACTCGGTGTTGGCAAAGGAGCAGCGTCTACAGCAGGAATAGCAACCGTAGGTGCGACGGGGAGTGAGGGTGCAGGAGCGTAGCCAGTATCTCTAACCACATAGTTGTTTTTGTCATCAGGATAATAAAAACGAATGACATATGAAAGTTCTTCTGATGGCACAAGGTCTGTGTCCGCACTTGATTTGAGGTCAAATTGATAGGCGTGCTTACTTGTAATAACGGTCATATTCGTGTGCGCACTTTCTTCTTGTGCGCGGATGAAGAGGCGACGTCCCGCAGGCACAACTTGCCAGCCAATACGATCCCCAATAGAAACGGTGATAATTTCCTCATGCTCACCAAACTCAATGTTAGCTTGATAGCCGTAGACCGTCAGAATACTGTAAACGTCATTCTCGCTGAATACGAGCGTTTTGATACGACTATCGGTCGTCACTGCACCTTGTGCGTATGCTGATGACGCTAAGAAGAATAATAAAGCAGATGCGATAAAATGTTTATATGTCATTTTTGTGTTGCCTCTTCATCAAGACGATAGCTTACTACCTGAAAGCCCAAAGGATTCATGAGTCGCTCATTACGTGTAAGTTCTAACAGCATATAGTCGTACTCTACCGTAGCAATTTTAGACATGACTGTCTGACTTCCCTTGTAATTTTCCGTCATTTGGAAACGAACTTGCGCTACTTTTTTGTCTTTTTTGCGTTTGTTCACTTCTTTAAGATAGGTGATGGTCGCATTATCAACATGGCGGTAGCCCTCGCTTCCGAGTTTAGCTGCTGCGCTCAGGGGATTCTGTGCAGAGACTGTTCTACGATAATCGGCAAAAACTTCGGGCGTACTCATAACGCGCACAATGTCTCTGATGTTATTGTTGTCAATTAAATCATAGGTTTCCCGCGCTTTAATGTATTCCCATATAAAGAAATTATCCAGTGATTCAGCGGCTTGCATAGTTGTACGAGTAGAGGGATCAACCACTTCAGTCATGCCAGACTTTTCATCAACTTGAATAACAAATGGTTCGACAGATTTTAACGGTGCAAGACGCTGCACAGCAAACACTGCAACGAGCGAGGTGAATAAGCTTACAATTGTGACAATAGCAAAGATGTTACGTTGCACAAGAATGGTCTGATACTTGTCACGATACCAGTTTTTTTCTTTTGCAATCCTTGCTTCTTTTTCTTCTTTCGTAACCATATTTTTAGCCGTAGATTTAAAGTGATGTTGAAAAGTAATAAACTACTAGATGTTGTCTACCAAATAAAAAAACGATTTTACTGGATTTGGTTTGTTTCTGAAAGCTCATTGCGTGATTTTCGGCACAAATTACCAGTGGTCTTCTTTATGGAATGATACTATCTGTAGAAATAAGTAAAGGAATAAAGTTTATCGCCTGCCAACGAGCGCAGTGCCAGATTGTTGACCACTAGCGACTTTGACGGGGGTTTTGGTTGAGGAAGTCCCTCCTTTTTTTGACGCCCCCTTGGGCGATTTGGCTTTTTGTGGGGGTGAGGCGTGCAGCTTTGGCCCAGCATAAGGGACAGAACTTAGTGACATCGCCACTTCTGGCGCAACGCGAATTGTTGCTTCAAGGATACGTGATAAAATCAGTAAGAAAATGATAATGGTGGATGCAAACCCTATAAATCCAACATCACGCCCCAATTCTGTGCCGGTTTTTGTTTTTGGGTTTGTGCCTTGGTAAATGCTTTCATCATTGCAGACTGTTGCGCCGTTTGCGTTGGTGGTTGTGCCGCTATCACAGAACGTACACCAATTTTTGAGTGGTACACGAGTATTGGACTGGCTTAATGTAGATTTGGTTGGGGCTGCTAGTTCGTAAAGGCTTCCAAAAATGGTTTGAATTGGTAGGGATACAATCATGGAAATAAAGGCAAGCACCACAAGAATTTGGAGAGAAAACCCCATGAGGTAGCTTACCCATTGATCAAACAACCCTCGTGTGAATTGAAAAAGAGCAAAGGCAAGAAAAACAGGAGCAATCGCACATAAAAACATGATGCCCGTGATGGCAATGAGATAGCCAAACATAGTGCGAATGAGCATCATCATGAGGGTGAACATCATGCCTAGCCCCATGCCTGCGAGAGGGGGGACGCTACCCATAAAGGATAATGTCATTTCTAACACAGCGCCCTTACATTCATTGCCTGCTTTTTCACCCATTGCGTTTGTTTGAAGAAAGTCAGCTACCATACTATCAAGGCGTTGCAAGAGACCTAATGGACCGCTGAGTCCACCCGTGATGTTACCTGTATTAAGTATATATAAGCTTGCAACAATGGCATTTGTACCTTGTTGCACAAACCCCATGATCCCTTTATACAGAACTTGTACTAATAATTCTGGATCTGTGGCAAAGGCCATCACTAAGACAATTTTGAGTACGGTTGCCATAATATCTTTTGCAGTCACGTTCATGATCCCCATAAGGAACATGAGACCGATACAGGTGATGTAAAGGGTAAGCACGGCACCGAGAGGTGCAACAATTAATGCTTGTACAGAGCAGAGCATATTACCGAGAATGCTGCTAATAGAGTTTTCATATACACAGACAAAGCCGCTAAAAAGATTCTTAAAGCCATTGACCTTACAGCCGTTAAGCCCCACGTTCTGGGTGGATGTGTAAGATCCATTGTCATAGAGATTGCCGACTGCTTGTCCACCTACGCCATTGATAGTGAGGCATGAAAAGTTGCCAAGCCCAAGTATACCCGTTCCAAAATCTGCTTTATCAACACTACTTGTGCCAAGACCGAGGTAGTTTGCCGCAACATTAGTGAGGTTGATTTGCCCAGCACCGAGGCTTAAGCTTGTATAAGGTGCAGCCGAAGCATGATTGCTTGTGAAAAGCAAGAAAAGACACATGATGAATGTGCAGACATCTCTCATGTTGCCCGCCCTGTTGACGTGATGGTTAAATTCTCAGAACTCCAACCTACACCTCCAAGGGGATTTGCTACGGCTTCTTGTTTTGGTGTGCTTTCTTTGAAGGCTTCTTTGATAAAGGCACATTTGTGATGTAGATCTAGTCCCGATACAACGCTTTCATGGTGTTTTTTGACAATAAATTGCAGCCCATTCGTGTCCATGATGTCAATATATTCTTGCTCAATTTCAGAAAGACCGAAGGTGGTTGGATAGGTTTGTAGTCCGAGTGGATTGGACATAAAAATGCGTGTTGCCATTTGATGTGTTGTGGTGGTGGTAAAGGGATTGTTTTGGTGAAATGCTCCTGCATTAGAGAGAAAAATACAGGCTGTATTTTTCTTGGTAAGCGCGCTGAACCATGATTCTACTATTGTTCCAACGCTGGTGTATCGTAGCCATTCAAGGCCATCATCCAAGACAAGAATAGTCGGACGCCCAGAGAGATTTTCGTGGATATGTTGCAGTAACAACGAGATAAAAGGTGTGAAGATGGTGTTGTAGCCTGTGAGGCTTGAAAGATCATGAATAATGATATCAGATGATGTCGGCGACGGAGATATTCCATAGAATAGACGGCCTAATTCACCTTGCGGTAATAATGGGGCATAAACCGCGGCAGTTTCTGGGATTAAAAGATTAATTTGTTCAACTAGTTGTGCCATGTTGCAGTTTGACCATTGTGGTGACAATGTTTGTAGTGCTTGTGTGATGGCATTTTTTAGTGGTTCAGTTGCAGGTGTGCCGTTAAATGCAGCAAACATGAGCATCCAGTTGGTAATAAATGCAATATTTTCAGGTGTGTTTTTTAGCCAGAAAATGTTGAAATGAGCAAGCCCTGCCTCATCATTTTTAGTACTATAGGCTAGGTTCTTGCCATCAAGGACATTGGTCATGCGTTCTAAATCTTTATGAACTGAAATAATGTGAATCTGAGGCTGATATTTCATGCTCATGGCAAGCAGGAAAAGTAAAAGCTCTCTTCTGCGCAAATGCGAGCTTCCTGCGATGAGCGTATGTCCGTTTTCCCCCTCGTGAAAATTGAAGTAGTAAGGTGTCCCAGTATTGCTGTAGAGGGTGGTGATGGCGTCCCCCCAGCGATTGCCACGTAATTTTCCTGTTGGATAGCGGGTAACATTGGTGAATCCGCCTACATGTGCCGTGTTGGTGGGTACAAGACGGCGGATGAACTCGAAATTACCAGGAAGCTGCGCCCAATAACATTCTTCAAAATGAATATCTTCACGAATGGCAATGATTCCTGATTTTGCCATAAAATTCAATGCTCTACGAGAGTAAGTCTCTAATTGACGAACACTGTCTGCCAGTAAGAAAATGCTGAGCTGTTGTTGTCCAAAGTCACAAGGGTTTCCATTGTCACTTGCTAAAATTGTATCAATTTCAGTAAGCTCTGAAAGCGTTTCGTCACCACTCAAATCCGTGAATTTCTTTTGCGTTTTGTATTGGGTCAGTGCCTTTTCAGGATTGATGAAATCAACGCACTGCGTTACGATGAACTCGATCGGGGATTTCAGAAACATATCCATGACTGGTAAAGATTTTTCTTTATATTCTTTAAGGGTAAGAATGGTGGCAAAGCGGCGGCGACCATCTGATCTACGTACTTCCATTGCATTGAAAGAAAAGGTTATTTCGCTTGTGGTAAGATAATGCGCAAGGTCAATGTCGGCTACAGGCATTTTGCGATCAATCAGATTGATGATCTTTTCTAAAAAAGACAGCGAATCAGAATAATAGATGCCATTTTCTTCGTAAATTCCAAGTTTTCTACTGCCATACGCCGTTAAGTGTTTGATAATATTATCAACTACGTCGTTGAGTTCTAGATAGAGTGTGTCAAGGTGAGCGTTGTGCCATTTGACGTCGCGTGAAGGAATTAGACCACGCATGAAGTCTTTCATACTGATAATATCAGCATCATGGCCTTCACGTACTACGCTGATAAAGACTTCGTTGGTGAATTGTTTGGAAAATTGATTTTGTTCCTCCCATGCGGTGTGGACCCTGTGGGCGAATGGGTGCAAATGGGTGTTAGGAGTGGTATAGTCTGCCTCTCTGCGGACGGTATGAATCCAAATCGCGTAGCAATCCGAAACAATGTATTTTTTAAACGCAGTGCGGATAGCGTTACGCAAATTATTGATGGCATCTGGCTCTTGCAAATTGGTAAGTAATGGTCCTGTTACTGCAATGGTTTGAAGTAACTCCCCATTTTTTGTAAGCACTGTGTGATCATTGTAAAGGCAAGAATAAGGTACAAAATCCGACTCTTCAACATCATCTGTGATGTCGCGGTAGGTTTCCAGATCTTCTTGGGTTTTTTTGCTGAAAAACATAACCGTTCACCATGGTGAGAGGGTGGGCAAGGGAAGTATCTAATAATAATGCGCCTGCACTTGAGATAAGCGCAGGCGCACTAAAGACGAGCGATTAACAGCTTGAACCGCCGAGAAGAGTAACGAGTGCTGCCGCTCCAAATACGATTGCGACACCAAGCACTACGATGATGGCCATACCCCACGATACTTTACCCATCAACGCACCAATACCGATAATAATAATTGCAATAGTTGCGATAGCACCCCCGATACCGCCAGTGATGGTGCTTACAACAACGCAGAGTGCTGCGCTGATTGGATCTGCTGCCATTGCCATGTCAGGAACAAGCATTGCTGCTACAAGAGCAAGAGCAAGAAGCATATGGTCTTTATTGATGACTTTGTTCATTGTATTCTCTCCATTAGTTTCAATTTTAAACAAATCTGTAGAAGTTTCTCCACAAATTTTAGATTAGCACATAATTATGACAGTTTTGTTACAATCATGTATTTGTATTAAAGTAAAGTTAACGAGGAGGAATCTTAACTTTAAGACTTATTATATTGTATTGTGTTGCATGAGAGCTATGTTAGTGGTGGAGTTTTGATCTAGATGTAGTATAGGTCGTTTATGTTAACTAATGATTTTTTTGAGGAGATTGAATATGTCTGATTCTGTGATTGCACGTCTAAATGAACAAGGTCTTGCTTTGCCAAAGGTAGCAATTCCTGCCGCGAATTATGTGTCGTATGTGGTGACAGGAAATCTTGTGATTGTTTCAGGGCAGTTGCCTGTACTGGAGGGTAAAATGCATTATGTTGGTAAACTTGGTGCTGAGATTTCCATTGAAGATGGTCAGGCGGCTGCGCGCTTATGTGTGTTGAACGTATTGGCGCAATTGCATGATGCGTGTGGTGGCAAGTTGGAACGTGTGAAGCGTTGTGTGCGTTTGGGGGTTTTTGTGAATGGAACACCTGAATTTATCGATCATCCAAAAGTGGCGAACGGCGCATCAGATCTGATTGTTTCTGTGTTGGCAGATAAAGGTAAGCATGCACGCGTTGCAATGGGCGTTGGTAGCCTTCCTTTTGGCGTTGCAGTTGAAGTGGAAGCGATGTTTGAGTTAGAGGCCTAAAATTTCTGGGGAAGGTCAAAGATGATCCGTGCCTCAGTGCGGGCGCGGACTTCTTCTTGAAGCACATCAGGGGCAATCTCCGTCATAGCAAAATAGCCATCACGGAATTCAAAGACACCTAGTTCAGTGATAATCATATCAACGACACCAACGCCTGTAAGGGGAAGGTCACATTCTTTGACAAGTTTAGCTGCGCCGTCTTTGGCGTTGTGATCCATGATGACAATGATTTTACCAACGCCTGCGACAAGATCCATCGCGCCGCCCATGCCTTTGACCATTTTTCCTGGGACCATCCAATTGGCAATGTCACCTGTTTCTGAGACTTGCAGTGCGCCTAAAATGGCGAGGTGAATATGTCCCCCGCGGATCATGGCGAAAGAGGTTGCGCTATCAAAGTAAACGCTATGCGGTAATTCGGAAACAGTTTGCTTCCCTGCGTTGATAAGATCTGCATCTTCTTCACCCTCGAAGGGAAATGGGCCCATACCAAGCATGCCATTTTCACTGTGTAATGTGACGTGGATATCTTCAGGGATGTAGTTGGCGACCATAGTAGGAATACCAATACCTAGATTTACATAATAGCCGTTCTCTAGTTCTTCTGCGGCGCGTTTTGCCATTTGTTCGCGTGTCCAAGCCATGATTACGTCTCCTTAATTGCTGCTGCGAGGGCGAGTGGTACGCATCTCGATACGTTTTTGGTAATGTTCACCTTGAAAAATACGTTGGACAAAAATTCCTGGAGTATGGATCGTATCAGGATCAAGTGTGCCGACTTCTACGAGTTCTTCTACTTCAGCAATGGTGATTTTGCCTGCGGTTGCCATTGGTGCGTTAAAATTGCGTGAAGTTTTGCGGAAAACAAGGTTGCCCTCTGTGTCGCCTTTCCACGCTTTGATAATGGCGAGGTCGCCTACGAGTGCGGTCTCCATAAGGTAAGTCTCACCGTGGAATTCTTTGGTTTCTTTGTTGTTTGCGATAATCGTACCCACGCCTGTTTTGGTGTAAAACGCAGGAATGCCTGCACCGCCTGCGCGGATACGCTCGGCGAGCGTACCTTGAGGATTAAATTCTACCATGAGTTCGCCGTTGAGGTATTGCTGTTCAAAGGTTTTATTCTCACCAACATAAGAAGATACCATTTTGCGAATTTGTTTGCCCTTGAGTAGGATTCCGAGTCCGAAATCATCGACGCCGCAATTATTAGAGATGATGGTTAGTCCTTTGATACCTGATTGACGAATGGCTTCGATGCAATTTTCAGGGATACCACACAATCCGAATCCACCTGACAAAATGGTGAGATTGTCTTCCAACAGTTCATCAAGAGCAGAAGCTGCATTAGGAAAAACCTTGGTGGTGTAGGGTGTGTACATGGCAGATGCTCCATAGATTCTGATAATAGTCTTCTAACTAACGGGTTTAGGTTAAAGTTTTCTTAAGACGAATCTTCGATAATGAAGGTATCATCGTTTAATTTAATAACTTCGTATTTTTGTGAAGTTAGGCGACGACACTATTATGATGCATAGCACTATTTTCCTTTATAATCCTCAAAAGAATGGGTGTTATAAAATCAACGTACTCTATGTGAGGAGATAAGATACCAGACTATGCCAGAAGGTCAGCAAAAAAATGCGAATTATAGCGAACCTGACGTGATGCGTCGTTGGTCGTTGCTAGAACCCATCTATCGTATTGGTGCTGCGATGCTTACACGATGTATCTATCATCCCGTGTATCATCATTTTGATGCTATTCCGAAAACAGGTGCGGCGATCCTCATTTGTAACCATGTGTCATTTGTTGATGGGTTGGTGATTCAGGCGGGACTTGGGCGTTCTGTACGGTTTATAATTGACGAACATATTTATAATACACCTGTGGTGCATTATTTTATGCGTCATAATCGTGCGATTCCGATCTTACCCAAACGTGAGAGTATCAAATGGGCATTGCAGGAAGTGAGGCAGGCACTGCGTGAGGGGGATATTATTTGCATTTTTCCTGAAGGGCAGTTGACCTATACGGGGGGGCTTAGTCGTTTTAAACCTGGTATCGAGGCGATTATGCAGCAAAATCCTGAATTTGATGTGTATCCGCTTGCATTGACGGGGTTGTGGGGTAGTATCTTTAGCCGTAAATATTTGGATTCATGGGTGCGTTGGTGGCCGCGGCATCGGGGTCAAAAGGTACAAGCAATTTGTGGGACGCCTATTCGTGCAGATGAGGTGACGGTGAATCGTTTGCAGCAAGAAGTCCTGCGGCTGAAATATAAAATACAAACGCCACCTAAGCAACAGGCGCATCAACCTGCTGCATCTCATTCCCCATCATTATCTGGTTCAGAAGTAATATCGGAACAGAAATAATCCTTTATAGCATGGCAGAGCATGTCAGCAGGGTAGGCGACATGTTCTAATCCTTCAATGAATAGTCCACGTTTGGGTTCTTTGGCGGCGTCAAAGAGTCGTTTGCCGTGATGGATAGGCATGACATCATCTTTGTCACCATGAATGATGAGGATAGGGCAGATTACGCGACCAATAATGCCAATGGAGTTGAATTTATCTTTGAGGAGCAATGATACTGGTAGCCACGGATATTTTTCTTTGGCGCGGTCTGCGATACAGCAATAAGGTGAATCAAGAGTAATTCCTTTAACGCAATGTTCTACCGCCATGCGTACAGCGACTCCTGATCCCAGTGATTCGCCGAAAAGAATCATATTTTGTAGGGGTGTTTTAAGTTTTCTGCGTACTAGTTCAATGCTTGCGCGGGCGTCTTTGTAAAAACCTTCCTCAGAAATAGTGCCACCGCTATCACCAAAGCCACGAAAGCTTACAGCTGCGTACCCAAAGCCAGCTTTGGCAAAGTGATTGAAGCGTTCAATGCGATAATCTGTGGTGAGATTGCCCGAATTGCCGTGGAAGTAAATGATAGTGGGATACCCTTGTTTTGCAGGGTGGTGGATAAGGGTAAGGATCGTGTTTTGGGGTGAGGTTACAAAATATTTCTTTGCACCCTCTAGCCCCATTAAAAACGGGTTTTGTGCGCCGTAAGTTGGGTGGTACATGAGGCTGCGTTGAAAAAGAAACATACCGACCAAGATAAGCCAGTAGATAAAGAGCAATCCAAGCAATATCCATGCAACATATACCATAGGTGTAGTATAACAAAGTTGATTGCAAAAAGCTTCAAAAGAATCGTTGGATGGGGTGGGTCATGATAACTTATTTTATGCTTTTAAGTGTGTTGATGGTGGCGGTAATGGTATATGACGTCACGAATTTCATTATTCCAAATTGGATCAATCTTGCGGTGTTGTTGTTGTTCCCTTTGTTGGTGTGGCTTGGACCAACGCAGGTAAATTGGGTTGCTAGTGTTTATGGCTTTCTTTTATTCTTTGTGATCGGGTTTGGGATTTATTTGCTGGGCTTGATGGGTGGCGGCGATATTAAGCTGTTGATCGCTAGTTCTGTGTGGTTTGGTTGGTCGGTGCATTTGACCTATTTCATTGTATATATGGCAATGGTAGGTGGAGTGTTGGCGATTGTGTTGATGGTGGCGCGTCCGTTGGCGACCGCATTTGTTACACAAAAATCATTGCCTCGCGTGTTAATCAAGGGTCAACCTGTTCCCTACGGAGTTGCGATTGCGTTGTCGTTTTTATATTTACTCTGGACAGGACATCTGGTTGGGTTGGCTACTTCTTCTTTGCCCTTTTAGTCTTTGTCTGCATAAGGGTTCTTGCCCGTTTTTAGGATGATACGTAGCGGTACTCCTGGTAGGTCAAAAGTCTCGCGGAGTTTGTTGGCAAGGTAACGTAGATAGCTTTCAGGCCCTTCCTCTTGGTTGGTGAAGAGGATGAAAGTAGGGGGGCGTGTTTTTGCCTGTGTCATGTAACGAATTTTAAAACGGCGACCGTTAACGAGTGGGGGTGTATGGCGTGAAATGGCATCTTCTAGCCAGCGATTAAGCGCGCCTGTGGAGATACGTTTATTCCAGTGACCATAAGTTTTGACGGCAGCTTGTAACAGTTTCTCGGTGTTTTTACCGTATAATGCAGAAATGGGTACAACCGCAATATTTTTCATTTGCGGCATGACATCAATCAGGCGTTTATGGATGTCATCTAAGAATGCATCTTTGTCGATGACAGTATCCCATTTATTAATGGCGATGACGCAAGCGCGACCTTCGCGCTCAATTAATCCTGCGATGGTGTTATCTTGTTTGTCGAGTGGTGTTGCGGCATCTAGTACTAAAATGACGACTTGTGCAAAGCAGATGGTGTGGGTGGTATCAGCGACGGACATGCGTTCTAGGCGTTCCTGCACACGCGCTTTGCGGCGCATTCCTGCGGTATCCACTAGATGTAAGGTGCGACCATGAAATTGCAGTGGGACTAAAATTGCGTCACGTGTGACACCTGCTTCAGGACCAGTGAGTACTCTATCTTCATTGAGTAAGCTGTTCATCAAGGTTGATTTACCTACATTTGGGCGACCAACAATGGCAATGTTAATCGGACGCGACAAATCCTCACCGTTATCGTCTTCTTCCTCGTTTTCATCTAAACCAAGAGCTTTGCGTTTTTCTTGCTCATTTGCGAGTTTTTTAGCCGCACTTTCCGCACGTTGAGAGCTTGGCCGTTTCGCTTTGGCTGCACCATCTGATTTCGGATTGCCGCGAGGTGCGATGATCGGTTCTAAACGTTCATAAAGATCGAGCATTCCTTCGCCATGTTCAGCGGAAATGGCGACAGGTTCGCCAAAGCCAAGACTGTAAGCATCAAGAATACCTGATTGTGCGCGTTTGCCTTCAGCTTTGTTTGCTATAACGATAATAGGGCGTTTGGCGCGTCGTAGTAGTCCCGCAAAGAATTCGTCGCGTGGGGTGATTCCTTGCATGGCATCAATGACCATGAGGCATACATCCGCTTCTTCGAGTGCGGCCATACTTTGCTTGAACATTCGCCCTTCTAAAGTACGTTCATCCATTTCTTCTAGTCCAGGGGTGTCAATGATACCAAAATGTAGTGGACCTATGCTACCTTCGCCATATTTACGATCACGCGTTACTCCTGGTTGATCATCAACAATCGCTTGTTTCTTACCTGCCAAGCGATTAAAGAGTGTTGATTTTCCAACGTTCGGGCGACCAATAATCGCAATGGTTTTCATGATTATTGTACCGAATAAAGTGAGGCATTACTGCCATTGATAAAGAAGTGAGTTCCCGCAAAAGCAGGGTTGCTATAGAAAACTGAACTCATACTGGAAGTTTTGGTGCGCGTGCCATTTTGTGGATTAAAATGTTGCCACGTGCCGTCGCTGCTAATGAGAAGTAATGCACTATCAATCATGTAAGGACCTTTGAAGGTTACGCCATCTTTTGCAGCGGTTTCATAATTTTCGATAGGGGATATCCAGACAATTCTTCCATCTCCAGCTGTCAAGCATACCAATTTGCCATCTGTAGTGAGGACGTAAAGAAAATCTCCTGCGATCCATGGGGTATTTGAGGACGAAATGGGTTGTTCCCATATGCGAAGACCAGTGTTCAGTTGGTTGGCAATGAGCAGACCATTACTGCTGGCGCTAAATACTGTGTTATCCATAATGACGGGCATGCCGCCAACGCCGCTAAATGTCCCGAGTGCAGAGGTGCGCAGGGGCAATAGGAGTGAATCTGACCAGATGACTTTACCATCATCAAGATTTAGTCCATATACTTCACCCGAAGGGTACACAGCAATAACTTTGCCATCTTTCTCTGCTGGAGGTACGGTGCCAAGTAAGCTTGCTGACTCTTGAATCCCGCTATGACGCCATAATATCTTGCCGTGCTTGGTGTCAATCGCGTAAAGTTGGCTACTCGCCGTCATTACCAATAGTGCTTTTGAGGTTAAAGTAGGTGCGCTACGGATGGGCATATCCATATGTTGTTGCCATAAAATTTTGCCGTCTGTTGTACTCATAGCAGTAATAGTGCCGTCTGCGGTGGTGGCGTAGACCGTACTATCATCGAGTGCTAACCCCCCTCCGTTGAAGGCTGTGTCTTGTTGTTTTGCTGCGGTTTGTTTCCAGATGCTAGTGTTGATCGCATCAAGCGAGTGTGCGCTCACTACACCATTACCGTCCATGGTAAAAATATGGGTTGCGGATGCGACAGGTGCGGCGACAAGATTTGCATCCCATGCATTGCCATTGCCTGAAGAAACACGGTTTTGGGTGTTGTATGTTAGTTTGAGTGCTATATTGCCACCATTATGCTCTGTAGATCCGCCTTCTTGTGGCCATGCAGACAGAGAAGATCCGCTTGGAATATCTATGGAAATATTTTTCATGTTCTCACTGACTTCAAGAGTATCTGTGCCACTGAGTACGGCAACGCGCTCACCTTCTACGGTGGATTTTTCATCTTTATGTGTAAACGGGTTGAGTGAAGCGTTTTCCGAACATGCTGTTAGTGACGTGCCGACCATTGTGGTGATCGTAACCATCATGATAGTACGCATTATGTTAAGACGTGCCATACGGGATTCCATTGTTAAGAGAAAGTTCAGCTCATTGAAGTGGTTTTATAAGTATTAAGGTTTTGCGTGTTGGGTTTCTGGTATAGGAGCGTTTAGTGTACGTTCTTTGGCTTCTTTTTCTGTAAGAGGTTTAGATGCTTCTTGTTTTACTGCTGCTTTTTCCAGTTGTTCAATTTCAGGTTCTAACGTCATCAGAATAAGATTAATACGTGTGCGCATGGAGGACGGGGTCATGACATCTTCTTCTAGTGCTTTAAACAGCGACGCAGCTTCCACGCGTTTGCCTGCTTTGAGTAGTGTTAAGCCTTGTTTTTCTTTGGATAGAGAAGAAAAGGCAGTGGCAGATAAAAACTTCTCATCAGACTTACTATGGAGCAAATTAGCATAGGCTGCGAGTTCAGGTTCATCTTGTTGATCCCGAACATGGGCATAAATTTCATCCGCACGATCGCGCTTGCCGTCATTATGATAAAGCTGTGCCAACCAAAGCTGTCCAATCAATTTCAACGATCCGTGCATATCAGGTAAGGCAGCTTCAAGTTTTTCGCGTGCTTTATCGTATTTTTTGGATTCAATCAGTTCTCTGGTGCTGACCAAGACGTCTGTTGCTGCTTGGTTGCGCGCATGATGAAATTCTTTCCAGCCGACGAGACCTGCCGTGCCTAGCAATACTACTATACTGAGGGCTACGATGTGGCTGCCAAAATTTTGCCAAAGATTTTGCAGGCGTTCGCGCTTCAAATCATCATCAATTTCTTGAATGATATGGTCCATAACTTACCCTTTAGTTGTTTTTTCGTTGTTTGCGATGTGCTGCCTGCTGTTCGTTGAAAGCATTAGCATTATTGTGAACTTATTCCCACTCAATTGTTCCAGGTGGTTTGCTGGTAATGTCATAGACCATGCGATTGATGCCGCGGACTTCATTAATAATACGGCTCGTTGCTTTGCCTAAGAACTCATGAGAAAATGGATAATAGTCTGCGGTCATGCCATCGGTTGATGTGACGGCGCGCAGCGCACACACAAATTCGTAGGTACGGTTGTCACCCATAACACCAACTGTTTTTACAGGCAAAAGCACGGCAAAGGCTTGCCAAATGGTGTCATAAAGACCAGCTTTGCGGATTTCTTCAATATAGATAGCGTCTGCTTTACGCAAGATGTCTAATTTTTCCACGGTGATTTCACCTGGGATGCGGATGGCAAGTCCAGGGCCAGGGAACGGATGGCGTCCGACCATGTCTTTAGGCATACCTAGTTCAATGCCTAGGCGTCGCACTTCGTCTTTAAAGAGTTCGCGGACGGGTTCAACAAGCTTCATTTTCATGCGTTCTGGAAGTCCACCAACATTATGGTGAGATTTGATGGTAACACTTGGGCCGCCTGTAGGAGAAATAGATTCGATCACATCAGGATAAAGTGTGCCTTGGGCAAGGAAATCTGCACCGCCGATTTTTTCTGCTTCTTTTTCGAATACTTCAATAAAAGTTTCGCCAATGATCTTGCGTTTGCGTTCAGGGTCGCTGACACCTTCTAACTTGTTAAGAAAAGTATGAGATGCATCCACATAGACTAAAGGGATATGGAAATGTGTGCCAAAAAGCTCCTTGACTTGTTTCCCTTCATTGAGGCGTAGCAATCCTGTATCAACAAAAATACAGGTAAGCTGATTGCCGATGGCTTTATGTAGAATGCCGGCCACAACGGATGAGTCGACGCCTCCACTGACAGCACATATAACACGACCTTTACCCACAGTTGCGCGAATCTTGTCCATAGCTTCTTCAATGAAGGAAGCCATGTTCCAATCACCTGCACATTTGCAAATGCTGTGAGTAAAATTGCGTAAAAGTGCTGCTCCATCAAGAGTGTGTATGACTTCAGGGTGGAATTGTACGCCGTAGAAATGTTTGTCTTCATGAGCAATCGCCGCGTAAGGGGCGGAAGCTGTTGAGCCGATGGCTTTGAATCCTTCAGGAATGGCGTCCACACGGTCGCCATGGCTCATCCAAACTTGATAGGCATTGCCTGTTTTCCAGATGGGATGGAAAAAGGGTGATTCGTGGAGTACATCAATATGGGCGCGCCCAAATTCGCGGTGGTCAGCAGGGGTTACTCGACCACCAAGCATTTCACACATGAGCTGTTGGCCATAGCAGATACCAAGTACAGGGATGTTCATTTCAAAAACGGTAGGGTCGATGCGTGGCGAGAAGGCCTCATGCACAGAGGCGGGTCCTCCGGAGATAATAATGCCTTTGGGCTGGAAAGCTCGGATAGTTTCCGCAGAGCTATGATAAGGTAAAATTTCACAGTAAACACCACTTTCACGTACGCGTCGGGCAATCAATTGGGTGACTTGTGATCCTAGGTCAAGGATTAATATGCGTTCATGTTCCATGGCGATCCTGTGTATTATATCTAAAAATGGCAGAATATCATCTTGTGAGGTTCTATAACTGATGATGCGCATAAATGCAAATAGGGTCTCTCTTGATTGTATTGGGGCTATATATGGGTTGTTCATGCTATGCAACGAGTGATGAAGAGGGGAGTGACGTAAAATTGCAACCCTAAATCTAGTGTTCTGCTAGAATAGAATTAACCAGTGTAATTTTCTTGACGGGTTATGAATGAATGTCCTACATCTAGGACTCGGTACCAATTTAAGTTGGTTTGTGAGCTAATCATGTGCTTTGAGTGCGGGAAAAGTCCTTTATGCGTTTTGTTGGTTTGATCATTGCGTTGGTGCTTGCGCTTGGTGCGGGTTTGGTGGCATGGAAGCTTGCGGGTGGCTCGCAGCCTGCTGTGAATCAAGTGGTTGCAAATCCTTCTCAGCCTGATTTTCAGACGGTGGATGTTCTCGTGGCGGCGAAGCCGATTCCGATTGGTGAGAAAATTGAAGCGGCGATGTTGGATACGCAGCAGTGGCCTAGTCACTTGGTGGTTGATGGTTTTGTTACGACGGCGGATCAAAGTAAGAAAATTGTTGGGATGGTAACGCGTTCGCCTTTTCAGGAGCGTGAGCCTATTTTGCTTTCTAAGCTTGCAAATCCTGATGACCCTAGTTTTTTAGCGGCGGGTTTGCCGAAAGGAAAGAAAGTGGTAACAATTTCTACGGATGCCATTGCGGGTGTTGCAGGGTTTATTTATCCGGGCGATCGTGTTGATGTGCTGGTAACGCACCCGCTTCCGCGGCCTGATGCTCCTGAGGGTGCAAGGGGTAAGGACGCTGAGGAAACGGTGACGGAAACGCTTTTGTCAAATATTAAAGTGCTGGCGGTCGATCAGCGTGCCACAGGCGGTGATGAGAAAAATAAAAAGCCAACACCATCTAGTGTGAGTTTAGAGGTGACGCTTGAAGAAGCGCAGCGTCTTCGTTTGGCGCAGGAGACTGGTTACTTGTCAATGACGTTGCGTTCTTTGCATGACAAGGATGTTGTGGATACGGGGATTGTAACGCATGTTAAGGATGTGACGTTGACAAAGGCATATGAGGATGGTGGTGCGGGCAATAAGAAAAAAGACTCGGTCTTTGTTGTTCGTGGTACACGAGTTGAGGAAATGAAGATTGCTGCGCCTGTTCCTGCTGAGGCTGCTGGTGATGTATCTGCGGAGGCTGCTTCTGTTGCTGAAGATAAAAAGACAAGTCTTAAGCGCAGCGCAAGTAGAGCGGAAGATGCTAAGTTGCAAGAAGAAATGAATAAGTCTGATTCGGTTGTTCCTGTGGCAAAGCCGCAGGTGCGTTAGTGTTCCTTTTCTAGGTGAGAAAAAATGATGAAGTGGAAAAGGTTTGGGTGTTCGTTTTTGGTGTTTGTGATGGTAGTCGCGGTAGTCGCGGTGGATTCATGGGCTGGGGACTCTGTGATTCCTGTGGGGCGTTCGCAGCTTGTAAATGTTTCGACGGACATGGGAGAGGTTATTGTTGCCAATCCAGATGTTGCGGATGTTTATGTGCATGGTAAGCGCAAGATTTCAATTATAGGTAAAGCGTTGGGCCGCACAAGCGTGCGTGTGTTTGATGAGTCTCATGAGGTCATCAAGTCGATTGACGTTACGGTTGGTTATGATTTGCCTGCAATTCGTCAGGCATTGAAGGAGTTGCTTCCTTATGAGATGATCAATGTGAAGATGGTAAACACTAATATTGCGCTTACTGGAGAGGTGAGTGGTGCGTCTTCAGCGACGCAGGCTGTTGATATTGTAAAGGAGTATGTTGAACCTAGTTATGGTCCAACGGCCAAGGCGGCGAGTGCGAAGGAAGATACGCGTATTTTGAATCTTCTTACGATTGCGACGGGTCAGCAAGTGATGTTGCGCGTGCGTGTGGGTGAGATTAAGCGTTCGGCGTTGAAAAATCTTGGGGTAAATCTTCAAGCTATTAAAAATGGTGGTGATACGGTGTTTTCTCTGGCAACAGGTTCAGGGGTCGGTGCTTTCACGAGTGGCAGTGGTTTGGGTTTTGGTGAGTATAATTCGACAAGTGCGAATCTTCGTGGAATGGCGAGTGGTACGTACCAAAATAATGCTGGCAATGGTGTGTCTTCAATGCTTGAGGCGTTGGAGCGTGATGGTCTCTTTAAGGTGCTTGCAGAGCCAAATCTTGTTGCTATGAGTGGTGAGGAAGCAAAGTTCCTTGCTGGGGGTGAGTTTCCTGTTCCTGTTGCTCAGGATACTAATCGTATTTCAGTGGAATATAAACCATTTGGGGTTTCAGTGAATTTTCGTCCATCTGTGTTAGCTGAAAACCGTATTCGAATTATGGTTGAGCCGGAGGTTTCCGAAATTACGAGCGAGGGTGCGATTAAGATTTCAGGATTTGATATTCCCGCTTTGAAAACTCGTCGTGCGAAAACAACGTTGGAACTTGCGCCAGGGGAGAGTTTCATGATCGCTGGGTTGTTGCTTGATCAGATGGAATCGACGATTGATCAGATTCCTGGTTTGAGTGAAGTGCCTATTTTGAGTGCGTTATTTAGAAGCACGGCATATAAACGTCAAGAAACAGAGTTGGTATTGGCGGTGACTCCATATTTGGTTGACCCCATGTTGTCCAGTGATGTAAAATTACCGACCGATGAATTTAAGCCTGCTAGTGTAATGGAAACGTTTTTCTACGGTGCGCTTGGCGCAATCCCTGGAGATACGAATCGTATTTCTCAAACGCCTAGCGCAGAGGGTCCTATTGGATTTATGGTAGATTAAGATGAAAAAAATACATGGTTTTTATGTGGCGGTAGTGTTGGTGTTGGCGGGATGCAGTACATTGCCTCCTTCTGCGCATTATAATCGTGGCACGCCCGAGAGCTTGTTAGATGTTTCTTCTGAGGTTGTGAGCTTGCAGCTTAATAATGAATCTTCTGTCGATCAGATGGTCGAGTGGATTGATAAAGATGAGCCAACACGTGCAGAGTTGCATTGTGAAGGTAAGGATCCTGTTTGCGACGCTGCGAAAGAAGTGTTTAAGCTGTATGGAATTAACTATGACACTGTCGGTGGTGGCAAAGGCGTTGATTTGATTTATGAGCGTGTGCTTGCGCGTGATTGTGATAATCGTTTTATGGATAATCATATTAATCCCTATAATATGAGTCACCCTACTTTTGGCTGTTCTTTGGCGTCGAACATGGTGCAGGCAGTGAGCGATAAGAAGCAGTTTGTTAACCCTTCTTTGCTAGGGTTTAGAGATGCTAAGAAGGCCATTCATGATACGCGTGATTATTATGATGACGCTGCGCGTACTCAGCAGACCCAAGATGATAAATATAATGTTAATAGTCTAGGTTCTTCAAACTAGGTGTAGTCTAGGTATATTGGTATTCTATGGATAGTCGCAGCCCCGTTCTTGTTATTACTCCTAATGAAGGGGATCGGGAGTTTTATAATCAACTCGCGGTTTCTTTAGGGTATGCTTTTGCAAATTTGTTTGTAGGGACGCCGAGAGAAGCCGCTGCGTTGCTGTCTCATAATGGATATCCTATTAAATTTCTTATTATTGATGTTGGCCCTCGTGGGCTGGATATTTTGCCAGAGCTGGATGCGTTGGCAGAGCATTGTGATATGAATGCTCGTGTGGTGGTGCTTGGTACTACTAACGATATTCATTTTTATCGCGAAGTAATTAGTCGTGGGGTTATTGAATATTTAACTCATCCTGTGCGTATGGATGTGATTCGTTCGGTCTTGTTTCGTAAGGCTCAGGAATCTGAAGCAACGATGGGTAAGGTGATTGCTTTTATGGGGGCGGGAGCGGGTGATGGTGCGAGTACACTTGCACTCAATACTTCATACAGCATTGCGATGAAAACGAAAAAATCTACCGTTTTAGTGGACTTGGATTATCAATTTGGGATGGTTGCAAAGAATCTGGACTTGCCATCACAATATGGTATTCGAGATGCCTTTGATCATCCTGAGCGCGGTATTGATACGACGTTGTTGGAGCGCATGGCGGTGAGTTATAATGAGCATCTTGCCGTGATCGCCTCTCCTAATCACTTGCAGTTTATGCCAAATATTCCTGCTGATTTGGTGCGGGATTTGATTCAGGCTTTACGCCTGAAGTATGATTATGTCATTTTGGATATCCCTCATGTTTGGAATCATTGGGTTTCTGCAGCGTTAACCAGTGCAGACCATATTGTTTTGGTTGGGCAGTTATGGTTGAAGTCAGTGACACATAGTGCGCGCTTACTTGCTATGTGGCGTTCTTTAGGAATTCAGGATTCTGACGTGTCGGTGGTGGTCAATCGTAGTGGCTCAAAATTTAAAGAAGCGGTCAATCCTAAAGATTTTGAGCGTGTTGCTGGACACAAGATCAGTTTTTATATTTCTAATGATATTAAAACCGTAGTAAAAGCTGAAAATAATGGGGCGACCATTATGGAGCAAGGTGTATCTGCGCTTGGGAATCAGTTAGGACAACTTGCAGATGATTTATTAAAGCATGTTGATACAGGTCAAAAGAAATCTTCCGTCAAGATGATTGCTGCGGGTTCACCTAAAGGAAAAGTTTAGTTTCATAGTATATGTTTGGCAAAAAACAGTTAGGCGATCAAGGACAACAAACTTCTTCTGGACAGGTTGAGGTGAGTGGGACGGAGCTTGTGACGGTTGCGTTGGATGCCTCGCCAACGAGGGAAGATCCCGTTTTATCAGACGGCACAGCACTTGTTAAAATTAATAATGTTCCAGATGTCTTACCTCAAGATTTTTTGGAAGAGCAGGACGCGAGACGGGCAATTGAGTCTGCTCAGTATTCAGAACGAGAAATTCTTGTTTATACAGATCCTAAGCTAGATACTCCTGACTATCGTAAAGCGCGAGTGGTGTTGATTGAGAAGTTAGTGTCTGGTATTGATTTTATCGCACTTCAGCGTATTCCTTATGACAAGCGTCGTTCTCGTGTTGCAGAGATTGCGGATGGTATTTTGGCCAGTATGGTTGAGCCTCTGACTTCTGCGCAGATTGGTGTGCTTCGTCAGCAAGCCATGGATGAAATTTTGGGGCTTGGGCCATTAGAGCCGTTGCTTGCAGATCATGATATTGCGGATATTATGATCAATGGTTATAAACAGGTTTATGTTGAGAAACGCGGAAAGATTTATCTTACGGATATTGTTTTCTTGGGTGAAAAGCATTTGATGGGGATCATTCAGCGTATCGTAACTCGTGTGGGACGTCGCGTGGATGAATCTAGCCCGATGGTTGATGCGCGTTTAGAGGATGGATCACGTTTCAATGCTATTATTCCCCCTCTTGCTTTGGATGGGTGTTTGGTGTCGATTCGTAAGTTTAAAAAGAATAAGATGAGCTTGCGGGATTATCTTCAGTACGAGTCGTTAAGTCCGCAGATGTGTCGTTTTTTAGAGATATGTGGGCATATTCGATTAAATATTTTGATTTCAGGTGGTACGGGCAGTGGTAAGACGACTTTATTGAACGCTATTTCAGGACATATTGACCCTGGTGAGCGTATTATTACTATTGAGGATGCGGCAGAACTTGCCTTGCATCAGCCACATGTTTTACGTCTAGAAACAAGACCTTCGTCTACAGAAGGAATGGGGGAAATTACGCAGCGTCAATTAGTAAAAAATGCTCTGCGTATGCGTCCTGATAGAATTATTCTCGGTGAGATTCGTAGCGAAGAAGTTATTGATGTGCTTCAAGCAATGAATACAGGGCATGATGGGTCAATGGCAACAATTCATGCGAATACTCCGCGTGATTGTTTGGCGCGTGTGGAGAGCTTAGTTGGAATGTCGGGTGTACGCATTCCTGAGGAATCGATGCGTTATCAAATAGCTAGTGCGGTGCAATTGGTTGTGCAGTTGCAGCGTATGCGCGATGGTCGTCGCAGAATTACACAGATTGAAGAAATTCTAGGGGTTGATGGCCCGCGAATCGTTAGTCAAACATTGTTTGAATTCAAAGCGCGTGGTATAAATTCCAAGGGATTTTTAGAGGGAGATTTCCGTGCTACTGGGAATCGCCCTCAATTCCTTGCAAAGGCTGAGTATTTTGGCTTAGATAAAGAAATGCTGTCGTGTATTAATCTTTCTTGATGTTGGGTCGTGTGTGATTGTAGTTTTGGGAGTTGCTGCCACCGTAGGGTTGGTGTTTTTTTTGGCTTATAGCTTTTTTGAGCGTAAGGCAGGGGGAGAACATACAACACGTCATACTCGCAATGCACTTCAGCGTATTGTTGAGGAGTCATATGTCTCTGATGATTCAGGGGATGGCACTTCTATCTTGCGCGATGATGTTTTTGCATCTCCGGTGTTGCGTTTTTTAGGCAAGCTGCCTTCTGGTGATGCTATTGTTTCCTTGATTGTAAAGTCTGGAAAGGGGCAGGACGCGTTTTTTGTTGTTTTGATGACGATCGCTATTTTTCTTTTTTTGCTGACGGTACTCGGACGTATTGCGTTATTTGCGGGGTTTAAAGCATTTTTGATCGCTAGCGTGGGGTCTTTGTTTTTGATGCGTAAATATCTGAAGGGGCGCATTCGCAAGCGTAACAATCAGTTCTTGGACAAGTTTCCAGATGTGCTTGATATGATCGTACGCAGTGTAAAATCAGGTTTTCCGTTGAATACAGCGTTGAAGTTAGTTGCAGAGAGTATGGAGTCACCTGTAAAACAAGAGTTTCAGTTGGTGGTTGATGAGATTGCAATGGGCAGAAGTATTGATGTGGCATTATCTAATCTAGCCAGTCGTATTGATGAGCCAGATATTCATTTTTTCGTGGTTGTGTTGAACGTTCAGCAAGAAACAGGCGGTAATTTAGCCGAAGTGATTAATAATCTTTCTGTGGTTATCCGTAAACGCAAGCAATTGCGGTTAAAAATACGTGCGATGACGTCTGAAGGGCGAGCCACAGGGTGGGTTCTCGGATCGTTGCCTGTGATAGTGTTCTTCGCTATTTTAAAAGTTGCTCCCAAGCATTTGGATCCACTTTTGGATACGCAGACAGGGAATTATATCTTAGCTGCGGCTGCTGGTATGGTGGTCTCTGCTTTATGGATTGTACGTCAAATGATAGATATAGATATTTAGGGGACTTATATGTTATTAGCATCTCCTTATTTGATTGCGGTGGTGGTTGCCGTTATTGTCTTCGCTGGATATGTCGGTTTTGATATTATGTTTTCCCGCAAACAGCAGGTGAGCCGGCTTCAGGCGTTTGTACCTAATGCGGGTGATTATGGTGAAGGTGATGACTTAATCGGGTTGGATCAACGTCCTACAGCGATGGCTGGTTTTATGATTACCATGTTAAAAATGGTGGGTGTTGATACGAATGAAGGTTTAGAAAAATTTCGGAAATTATGTGTACATGCGGGTATATCATCCTATCATACGCCACTTTATCTGTTATTTTTTAAGCGACTTGGCGGATTGATTATCGCTGTGATTGGTGTTGTTGTAATGTTGACTGCACTAAAGTCGAGTGGTGGTGCGCTTAAAAATGGTAGTATAGGCGCGTTTCTCATCATCGTTGGTGTGTGGGGAGTGGATTTATATTTAAAGAATACGACGATCAAGCGTCAAAAAATATTAACGCGTTCAATGCCAGATACATTGGATTTGTTGGTGGTGTGCGTCGAATCTGGTCTCGCGCTTGATGCTGCGCTTGCGCGTGTATGTAAAGAACTTGGACGTGCGCATCCAGATATTACGAAAGAATTAAATCAGACACGTATGGAGCTTGCGCTGTTGAACGATCGTTCACAAGCATTGATGAATCTTGCCGAGCGAACTAATATCGTGGCGTTTCGCTCATTGGTTGCGGCGTTGATTCAAACAGAGAAGTTTGGGACAAGTCTGACGGATACGTTGCGAGTGTTGTCGGAAGACTTTCGTATGACGCGCTTGATGTTGGCGGAAGAAAAAGCAGGAAAACTTCCTGTTATGATGACAATTCCGCTTATTTTATTGTTAATGCCTGCGTTAGTTCTTGTTATTTTGGGTCCTGCTTATGTTAAAGTAAAAGCCCAAGGCGGTATTTTTGGTAATGAAGCACCACGTGCGCCATAAAATTCCTGCCCTATAAGCACCGTAATTCTGTCGTTAGGTGGATGATGTCTTCTTTTAAGTTAGTCGCTCCTTATGAACCTGCTGGTGATCAGCCGCAGGCGATAGAAGAGCTTGTCGCTGGTCTAGGTAATGACGAAAAAAGTCAGGTGTTGCTTGGAGTTACGGGGTCAGGAAAAACTTATACGATGGCACAGGTGATTGCGCGCACTCAGCGTCCTGCGATGGTGATGGCACATAATAAGACGTTAGCGGCGCAGCTTTATCATGAAATGAAGTCGTTTTTCCCGCATAATGCGGTCGAGTACTTTGTCTCTTATTATGATTATTATCAGCCTGAAGCATATGTTGCACGGACTGATACCTTTATTGAAAAAGATTCCTCTATTAATGAGCAGATTGACCGTATGCGTCACGCCGCGACACGTTCGTTACTTGAACGGCGCGATGTTATAGTGATTGCCTCCGTGTCGTGTATTTACGGTATTGGTTCGGCAGAGTCTTATTATAGCATGACGATTACACTCAAGCTTGGCGATAGCTATGATGTTAAAAAACTACTGCGTGATTTGATTGATATTCAATATTTGCGTAATGATTTGGGTTTTGTGCGCGGGACGTTTCGCGTACGCGGTGATACGATTGATCTCTTTCCCGCCCACTTAGAAGACCAAGCATGGCGGATTTCATTTTTTGGTGATGAGATTGATGCACTCAGTGCGTTTGATCCGTTGACGGGAGAAAATCTTGGTAAAATGGAAAGTGTAACCATCTTTGCAAATAGTCACTATGTCACGCCGCGACCTACCATTGATCGCGCTATCAAAGAAATTAAAATGGATCTAGAATGTCAATTAGCGATGTTTCGTGAGCAGGGAAAATTACTTGAAGCGCAGCGTATTGAGCAGCGTACGACCTACGATCTAGAGATGTTGACTGCGACAGGGAGTTGCAAAGGAATTGAGAATTATTCACGTTATTTATCAGGTGCGAAGGCTGGGGATGCGCCGCCGACTTTGTTTCAATATTTGCCAGAGGACGCGTTGTTGTTTGTTGATGAAAGCCATGTGACGCTGCCACAGATTCGTGGAATGTATAACGGCGATAGAGCGCGTAAAGAAACACTGGTGAATTATGGTTTTCGTTTGCCTTCGGCGATGGATAACCGTCCGCTGAAATTTGATGAGTGGGATGAGTTACGCCCACATTCGGTGTTTGTGTCCGCAACACCGGGACTCATAGAACTAGACAAAACAGACGGGGTATTTGTACAACAGGTGATTCGCCCAACGGGGTTGGTTGACCCTGTGTGTATCATTCGCCCTGTGGAAACGCAGGTTGATGACTTGCTTGCTGAGGTGCATGCATTGGTGCTGAAGGGCATGCGGACGTTGGTGACAACGCTGACTAAGAAAATGGCAGAGCAGCTCGCGGAATATATGGATGAGGCTGGCATCAAAGCACGTTATCTGCATTCGGATATTGATACGCTAGAGCGCACCGAAATTATCCGTGATCTACGGCTTGGTATTTATGATGTGTTGATTGGGGTGAATTTGCTGCGTGAAGGGCTGGATATTCCTGAGTGCGGCTTGGTGGCGATTTTGGATGCGGATAAAGAGGGTTTCCTGCGTTCAAAAACCGCATTGATTCAGACGATCGGACGTGCAGCGCGAAATGTGGATGGTCGGGTGTTGCTCTACGCCGATAAAATGACGGATTCGCTTAAAGGCGCATTGGAAGAAACTGAGCGTCGTCGTGCCATCCAAATTGCCTATAACACCGAACATGGCATCACTCCAACTTCAACCAAGCGTTCAATCGCCGCTTCCATGCAGGCAGAGGGCGAAGAGGCTGCTGTGGAAGATTTTTATTATGACGGCGAGTATGACACGGTAGCACTACGCGCCGCAGAGCGTGATGCAGGCAGCTATAAAGCCAGCATTAAAGCGGTAAAAGACAGACCCATTACCTTAACCGCCCTGCGCGATATGATGCTTAAAGCGGCAGCAAATCTTGAGTTTGAAGAGGCGGCACGCCTAAGGGATGAGATTAGCAAGATTGAAAAGCAGATGCGGTAGGTGATGAGTCAAACAACTGCTTTAGGATTATTTAATTATGCTGTTTCATATTTGAAGTCAGCAGATTTTTTGTGTGCGAATGAACAACAGATTAAAAGTATTACACATCCTGAAGCACCAGTAGATTTTTTATATATTCATGCTTTAGAGGTATTTCTAAAATCATACCTAAGATTAGATGATGACCTTACACATGTTAGAAGCATGAATCATAAAGTGTTTAATATGGCTAAAAAGGCAATAAATAGAGGGATACATATTTCAGAGCAAGATTTAGAAACGATTCGATTGATTGATGAATATAAATTACATTCAAATACTCGTTATATAGTAATCCGTTTTACTACTAATGAACCTACATCTGAAGATTTAGCGAAAGTAACACAGAATATATTTCAGACCGTTTCAAAAGAGTTTATTAGAAGAGGTGTGTTACGCTCAGATTATCAACAGAGGTTTTTATGAAAACAATAACTGCAGAAGAAGTTTTGAATGATTTTGAGGGTTTTCTTGCTGCATTAAATCATGACCATCAGTCTGTGGTGGTAGATGGCGGTGCGCGGCAGGTGGTGATGATGAGTGCTTGGCAGTGGGAAATATTGCAGAATCAGCTTAGGTCTTATAGTCAACCTAGGTAAAGTTAGACACCCGAAGGGTGTCATTGCGAGGTACGAAGCAATCCATTCTTTACCGCGTGATTCTGGATTGCCGCGTCGCTACGCTCCTCGCAATGACGAGGCTTTGCCTCGTTTAGGATAAGAAAATCATAAAATAAACTTACTCAAATCTGTCGATTTACTCATCTCGCCAATATGTTTGGTGACGTAGTCTGCGTCAATCTCTAGGGTGAGGTTGGGGCGGTCGGGGGCGTTGAAGCTTACGTCTTCCATGAGTTTTTCCATGATGGTGTGGAGGCGACGCGCACCGATATTTTCGACTTCGCGGTTAAAGCGTGTGGCGAGTTTGGCGAGTTCTTTGAGGGCTTCTTCACTGAACGAAATGGTCGTGCCTTCGGTTGCCATCAGCGCGATATATTGCTTGGTTAGGCTGGCTTCTGGCTCGGTGAGGATGCGTAGCATATCCGCTTCGGTGAGTGGATTGAGCTCGACACGAATGGGGAGACGACCTTGTAATTCTGGCAACAAATCAGACGGTTTTGCCATGTGGAATGCGCCTGAGGTGATGAATAAGATATGGTCAGTTTTGACGGAGCCATGTTTGGTGGTAACAACCGTACCTTCGATAAGGGGGAGGAGGTCTCGTTGCACCCCTTCACGGCTGACTTCACCGCCGCGTACATCGTGACGTGCTGCGACCTTATCAATTTCATCAATAAAGACAATCCCGTTATTTTCAACAGACTTGATAGCCTCTTTAATGAGTTTTTCTTCATCCAAAAGTTTTTCAGATTCTTCTTTGATAAGGATGTCGTAGCTTTCATCAACGCGGAGTTTACGAGTTTTTGTACGTTCGCCCATGGCTTTGCCGATGATGTCGGTAACATTGATCATGCCCATATGCCCACCAGGGAAATCGAAGCTGGACATCGGGTTGGAGTTATCTTCAACTTCGATGTCGATTTCTTTGTCGGCAAGTTCGCCTGCGCGGAGTTTTTCACGGAATTTGCGGCGCGTTTCTTCACTGGCAGTATCACCGACGAGGGCATCTAGTACACGGTTTTCGGCGTTGACTTCGGCGCGGGTTCGCACTTCTTCATGTTGTTTGGCGCGCGCGGTACTGATGGCAAGTTCGAGTAGGTCGCGAATGATAGATTCGACGTCACGTCCAACGTAACCCACTTCGGTGAATTTAGTTGCTTCGACTTTGATGAAAGGTGCCTCGGCGAGGCGAGCGAGACGGCGTGCAATTTCGGTTTTCCCGCAGCCAGTTGGGCCAATCATCAGGATGTTTTTAGGGACAATCTCATCACGTAGCGAGCTTGCCACCTGCTGTCTGCGCCAGCGGTTACGCAGCGCAATGGCGACGGCTTTTTTGGCGTCGTCTTGTCCAACAATATAGCGGTCGAGTTCAGCAACAATTTCACGAGGCGTAAGATGTGACATGAGTGTATTATTCCGTAGGTAAGGTTTCAATGATAAGGTTATGGTTGGTATAGACGCAAATATCGGCGGCGATTTTCATTGCTTTGCGGACAATCGCTTCTGAGTCCATCTCGGGCAAATCTGCGAGCGCACGCGCCGCAGAGAGGGCGTAATTACCGCCAGAGCCAATGGCCGCGATACCGTCTTCAGGTTCAAGAACGTCACCCGTACCTGTAATGATGAGGGAGGTAGTGGCGTCACAGACGATCATCATAGCTTCTAGGCGGCGAAGGTAGCGGTCGGTGCGCCAGTCTTTTGCTAGTTCGACACAGGCGCGAGTGAGTTGGCGCGGGTGCTTTTCTAGTTTGGATTCAAGGCGTTCAAATAACGTGAAGGCATCGGCTGTTGCACCAGCAAAGCCCGCGATAATACTGCCATTTGCGAGGGTGCGGATTTTTTTCGCGCTGGATTTGATGATGGTTGGACCTAAGCTTACTTGTCCATCGCCGCCAATAGTAACAGTGTTGCCTTTGCGGACACTGAGAATCGTTGTGGCGTGCCACGAGGTGGGTTCATGCTGCATGATTATTCCTTATGTTCGACGGGTGATCCCATGTCGCCACCAACAGATGAGCTGTGCGCGTCATTGGTTTTACCGCCATGTTTTTCATCTTTTTTGTCTTTGTCAGGGCAATTGCCGTAAAAGGAGCATTCTACCGTTTTTGGTTTTTCACAATTACCATAAAACTCACAAGCTTTTTCCTCTTCCTCATCTTCGTCAAGATAATCGAAGTCGCCTTCACAAGCGCATAGCAATCCAGAGAGTAATAGTATTGTCGTAAGTTTGGTCAATTTCATGGCCATTCCCTTAAAAAAGATGACATTCGTACTTATGTGGGGTGAATTAATCATTTATTCAAGCGTTTCTTTTGTTATAGTAGCGCAAATTTTAGTGAGGGCTGATATGCGTACTGCAACGGTTGAACGTACTACCAATGAAACGCACATTGCGACCACTGTCAATTTGGACGGTCGGGGTGCGTATGAGATTGATACGGGTATAGGTTTTTTAGATCATATGCTTGAGCAATTATCGCGTCATGGGCTTATTGATATTACGCTTTCTGCGAAGGGTGATTTGCATATTGATGGGCATCATACCACCGAGGATGCGGGGATTACGCTTGGCGCGGCAGTGAAAAAAGCACTGGGTGAGCGCAAAGGTATCACGCGTTATGGTCATGCCTATATTCCAATGGATGAGACATTATCGCGGGTAGCAATCGATATTTCTGGTCGTCCATATCTGGTATGGAAGGTGGCGTTTACGCAAGATAAGCTTGGTGATATGGATAGTGAACTCTTTAGAGAGTGGTTTCAGGCATTTGCATTTGCGCTGGGCGCAACGGTGCATGTTGAAAATCTCTACGGTGTTAATAATCACCATATTATTGAGAGTTGCTTTAAGGGGTTGGCGCGGGCGTTGCGTCAGGCGGTGACGCTTGATGCGCGCATGGCGGATAGTGTACCATCTACTAAAGGGACGTTGCAGGGTTAACATGTTTAGACGTACCAAGCTTTTTACTGTCCATATTCATCCAGACGGCGTGCAGCCTTATGATTCTACGCGCTTTGTCCCTGAAGGATTTAGTCTGATGGCGTTTGTGTTTCATGGCTTTTGGTTATGGTGTCATCGTGCTTGGTTTACGGGTTTGGTGGTGACTTTGTTGGTGGTGGGGTTGCATCTGGCTGGGACGCATCATCATATGACGATGGAAAGTGTAGGGCTTTTAGGGTTCTTGCTACGCGTTTTTGTGGGGCTTCAGGCATATGATATGCAGCGTGAGGCTTTAAAACGACGAGGTTTTGTGATGGTGGATGTGGTGGCTGCGGATTCGTTGCTTGATGCGCAACAGCGTTTTTTTGATCGTCGTGTGGTGGCTGCACCGCAAGGGATGGTGGCTGCATGACACGTGTGGTGATTATTGATTATAATTCAGGTAATCTACATTCAGCCGCGGCGGCGTTTCGTCGTGTGGCGGGAGACGAGGTTGTTCGTGTGTCTTCCAAAGCGGAGGATTTGGCGCATGCGACACATATTGTGCTGCCTGGTGTGGGCGCGTTTGCTGATTGTATGGCAGGGTTGATGGCGGTTAATGGGATGATGGATGCCTTGGGGCGTCGTGTGTTTGAGGCGGGTGTGCCATTCTTTGGGATATGTGTGGGGATGCAGATGATGATGGAGCGTGGTTTTGAACATGGGATTCATCAAGGGTTTGGTTGGATTTCTGGGGATGTGGTGGCGATTGAACCCATTGATAAACATATTAAAATTCCACATATGGGCTGGAATGAGTTGCAGCCTAAAGCATGTCCTTTGTTTGAAGGGGTTACTGCGGGTGATCATGCTTATTTTGTGCATAGTTATCATGCGAAGTGTGACAATCCTGAACATGTGCTGGCGACGGTGGAGTATGGTGGTGATATTGTTGCGGCGATTGGACGCGATAATATGATGGGGACACAGTTTCACCCTGAGAAAAGTCAGCGTACAGGTGAGCAGGTGATTCGTAACTTTTTGAAGATGAAGTAAGGACGCTGGATATGGCAATTGAAGTACGTAAAATGGTCGATGTGACGGCGGCGGATATTGTGGATTTGTCACAAGCTACCGAGGATGCAATTACGGACGGCATTGGTTTTAACTGGGTTAGTCCACCGACAATGGATGTGATGGAATCTTATTGGCGCGGGGTGATGGTTGTGCCTGAGCGAGAATTGTTTTGTGGTTGGTTAGACGGAACGATTGCGGCAGCGGTGCAGCTTGTTAAACCGGGTCGCACGAAAGAAACTACTTCTTTTACGGCGATGATCGAAGGGCATTTCGTTGCGCCGTGGGCGCGTGGGCATGGTTTGGCGCGGGGTGTGTTAGAGGCTGCGGAGCGTGAAGCGGCGGTGCAGGGTTTTTCTGTGTTGCGTTTGCATGTGCGCGAAACCCAAGATGCTGCTATTCGACTTTATCAAGAAAATGGTTATATTCGTTGGGGGGTATTACCCTATCATGAAATTGTTAATGGTCAGATGATTGCAGGGCATCATTTTTATAAACGGTTGCAGCCGCTTTCGAGTGTTGAGTAGGGAAAGAAGGAACAAAAAATGAATTTATACCCAGCTATCGATCTCAAGAACGGTCAATGTGTGCGTTTGCTGCGTGGTGATATGGATAAGGCAACTGTCTTTTCAGATAGTCCTGCGGCGCAGGCAAAATCTTTTCAAGAAGCAGGGTTCAAGTGGTTGCATTTGGTGGATTTGGATGGTGCGTTTGCGGGTAAGCCTATTAATGAGACAGCGGTGCGGGCGATTTTGAAAACAACACAGCTTCCTGCACAGCTTGGCGGCGGTATTCGTGAGATGCACCAGATTGGGATGTGGCTTGAAGCGGGGATTACCCGCGTGATTTTGGGAACAGTCGCCCTGCGCAATCCTCAGTTTGTCAAAGACGCATGTAAGACGTTTCCACATCAAGTGGCGGTGGGGATAGATGCGCGTGATGGGATGGTTGCAGTGGAAGGCTGGGCAGAAACATCGGATATGAAAGCGGTGGACTTAGCACTCAAATTTGAAGATGCAGGCGTGTGTGTGATTATTTATACGGATATTGCACGTGATGGTGCAATGCAGGGTGCAAATGTTGAAGAAACAGTAAAACTTGCTGAGGCAATTTCTACGCCTGTGATTTTATCTGGTGGTGTGACGTCACTCGGAGATATTGAAGCACTTAAAGCAAGTGGGTGTAAAGGTATTGACGGGGCGATTATTGGGCGTGCGCTTTATGATGGAGCGATTAAGCCTGCGGATGCACTGAGATTGGTGGCGTAGATGTTAAAAGCGCGCATTATTCCTTGTTTGGATGTGAAAGATGGCCGTGTGGTCAAGGGTGTGAATTTTATTAATTTGCGTGATGCGGGTGATCCTGTTGAGCAAGCCAAGATTTATGATGCGCAGGGTGCAGATGAATTGTGTTTCCTTGATATTTCTGCTTCTACGGAAAATCGTGGGACGCTTTATGATATGGTAGAACGGGTGGCGGAGAGCTGTTCAATTCCGTTTACGGTGGGTGGAGGTGTGCGTGAGGTCGAAGATATTCGTACATTATTGCTTGCAGGGGCGGATAAAGTATCTATCAATACGGCGGCAGTGAAACGTCCTGAATTTGTGCGCGAAGCGGCGGAGAAATTTGGTTCGCAGTGCATTGTGGTGGCGGTGGATGCGAAATCCGTTGCGCCGAAAAAGTTTGAGATTTTTACGCATGGTGGGCGCAACCCGACGGGGCTTGATGCGGTTGAGTGGGCGCAGCGTATGGTTGCGTATGGTGCAGGTGAGATTTTACTGACTTCGATGGATAGAGATGGTACAGGCGTTGGGTTTGACGTGGCGATGACCAAAGCGATTACGGATGCGGTGAGTGTGCCAGTGATTGCGTCGGGCGGTGTCGGGACGTTGAAGCATTTTGAAGAAGGCTTTAGGGACGGTGGGGCGAGTGCGTTACTTGCCGCGTCGGTATTCCATTTTGGCACATTTACGATTCCACAAGTGAAGGCATATTTGCATAGCGTAGGCGTACCAGTGAGGTTAGTGGCATGAGTTTAGATAACACATTAACGGCATTATATGCGGTGATTATATCGCGCAAAGATGCTAATCCTGAGAGTTCTTATGTGGCAAAATTATTTGCGCGTGGACGTAAGAAAATGGCACAAAAGGTTGGAGAAGAAGGTGTGGAAACCGCACTTGCAGGGGCATTGAATGATCGTTCAGAAATTATATCTGAGAGTGCGGATTTGCTGTTTCATCTGATGGTTTTATGGGCAGATGCAGGGATTATGCCTGAGGATGTGGCGGCGGAGTTTGTACGTCGTGAGGGTGTTTCTGGGATTGATGAAAAGAAGGCACGTGGAGAAAAATAATGACCTATGATCATCACAACATCTTCGCCAAAATCCTACGTGGTGATATCCCGTGCAGCAAAGTATTTGAAAATGACTATGCGCTGGCGTTTCATGACATCAGCCCTGCTGCGCCTGTGCATATTTTGGTCGTACCGAAGGGGGCGTATGTGTCGTTTGATGATTTTGCGGTGAGGGCAAGCGCAGACGAAATCGTAGGGTTTTTCAAAGCCGTGCAAACCGTTGCGGTAGCGTCGGGCGTTGATGTTGAAGGCTACCGCCTGCTTGCTAATCATGGGAGCAACGCAGGGCAAGAAGTTCCCCATTTCCATGTGCATATTTTAGGCGGAAGACCGCTTGGTGGGTTGTTGGTGAAGGGGTAGTTTACTCAAATACCTTCGTCTGCTTCGGTCTCACATACACTTTATCACCTTTTTTCATAGCATCACCATCAAGTACGGTTTTGGGGATTTCGGCTTGGATGATATGACCGCTGGGGCGTTCGAGTTCTACTTTGACGAGTGAGCCTGCGGGATTGAGGTGGATGATGATGGCTTCGATATATTCATGTTCTTTTTCAGGTTTTTTGGTCAGGTAAATTTCGTGTGGGCGGGCGTAGAGTTTGACAGCTTTGCCGTCAGATGGACGGCGTACGGCTTGGCGTTTATGAGTTACGAGTGGCGGAGTTTCTGTTATTAAGCTGGGTGCAACTCGCCCCAAGAACTTACCAAGCGTGGGGTAACTTCCCATCCATGCGTTTGGGGTAGCGGCGGTGATAGGGACTTCGACCATGTCCATTTCCGCAAGGTGAACTTTGCCGCTATTATCTTTCCAGCCGTCAAATTCGTTATAGTTACCTAAAAAGTCATAGACGAACGCATTGGCAGGGTGATGCCAGACTTCTTCGGGTGTGCCGATTTGTTCGATGCGACCATTACTCATCACAACCACGCGGTCAGAGACTTCCATCGCTTCTTCTTGGTCATGGGTGACGAAGATGCTGGTGATGTGGATTTCGTCATGTAGGCGACGCATCCAGCGGCGGAGTTCTTTGCGTACCTTTGCATCGAGCGCACCGAAGGGTTCATCGAGGAGTAGGACTTTTGGTTCAACGGCTAAAGCACGTGCGAGGGCAACGCGTTGGCGTTGTCCGCCTGAGAGTTGTGATGGGTAACGTGTGTGGAATGCATCAAGATGCACGAGTTCGAGTAGTTCCATTACTTTGCGGCGGATGATATGCTCAGGTGGGCGGTGATCACCTTTGCGCACGCGCAAGCCAAAGGCGACATTGTCATAGACAGTCATGTGTTTAAATAGCGCGTAATGTTGAAATACAAAGCCAACATTGCGCTGTTGAATGGACTTTTCATGGGCGGGGATGCCGTCCAAAATGATGCTGCCAGAATCGGCGAATTCAAGTCCTGCGATGATGCGCATCAACGTGGTTTTGCCTGAGCCAGAAGGACCGAGCAAAGAGAGAAGTTCACCGCCGCGTACTTCAAGATTCACATCGTTTAAGGCAATAAAATTCCCGAAACGTTTGCTGATGTTTTTTGCTTCAATACTCATGCTTGTTGTGTTCCTTGAGTTCAATGCGCGATTTTACGCGCTTGTAAGCGCATTTCAAGCAGATGTTTTAATAATAATGTTACCAGCGCAAGTAGCGTTAAAATAGACGCGACGGCAAAGGCAGCTACAAAATTATATTCATTATAGAGAATTTCAACATGTAGTGGGATGGTGTTGGTTTCGCCTTTGATATGTCCTGAGACCACTGAGACTGCTCCAAACTCACCCATTGCGCGGGCATTGCACAGCAAAATACCATAGAGTAATCCCCAGCGTATGTTAGGTAAAGTGACATACCAGAAGGTTTGCCAACCGTTTGCGCCGAGTAAAATCGCGGCTTCTTCTTCCTCTGTGCCTTGTTCTTGCATGAGTGGGATGAGTTCTCGCGCAACAAAAGGGAAGGTGACGAAGATAGTTGCGATGACGATTCCTGGTACGGCAAAAATCATTTGAATATCGTGTTCTAAGAGCCATGCACCAAGTGCGGAATGTGCGCCAAAGAGTAGGACATAAATTACACCTGAAATCACGGGCGAGACTGAGAAGGGTAAATCAATGAAGGTAGTGAGAAGGTGCTTGCCATAAAACTCAAATTTAGCGATTGCCCAGCTTGCAGCGATACCAAAGATGATGTTGAGCGGTACCGCGATGAGGGCAACAAGGAGGGTAAGGCGAATCGCGGCGAGGGCGTATTCCTCATTGATGCCGCTAATATAAGCACTGAACCCTTCTCTGAATGCTTCGGCAAAGACGGCAATCAGTGGTAGTCCTACGATGAAAAGAATAAAGCTTATCCCGACAAATCCGATGAGGAAACGGGTGAGGCGTTTTTCTGCAGTGGGGCTTAGGCATGACTCCATTATGTGATGTCTCCTAAGGTACGGCGTCTGCTCCATTTTTGCAGTAAATTGATGCCTAGTAGGAGCAGAAACGAGGTGCAGAGCATCACAATCGCAATTGCGGTTGCACCTGCATAGTCATATTGTTCTAGTTTTGTGATAATTAAGAGTGGTACGATTTCGGACTTCATTGGCATGTTGCCAGCGATAAAAATGACCGAGCCATATTCACCGAGTGCGCGTGCAAATGCCATTGCAAAGCCCGTGAGGAGTGCGGGGGTGATATAAGGTAGAATCACTAGGCGAAAAGTTTGCCAGCGCGTTGCGCCGAGGCTTGCTGCAGCTTCTTCGAGTTCTTTTTCCATGTCTTCTAACACGGGTTGTACGGTGCGCACGACAAAGGGTAGTCCAATGAAAATGAGTGCCATGATGATGCCGAGTGGGGTGAATGCGATGTTTATGCCTAGCGGTACGAGATACCTACCTATCCAGCCATTGGGGGCGTAGAGCGCGGTGAGGGCAATGCCCGCAACGGCAGTCGGGAGAGCAAAGGGAAGGTCAACCATCGCATCAATGATTTTGCGACAGGGAAATTTATAACGCACCAGCATCCATGTGACAATTAGCCCGAAAAAGACATTGATAAGCGCGGCAATCAGTGAGCAACCAAAGCTGATATAATAGGCGTGTATTAAGCGTGGTTCGGTGATGGTGGTGACAAACTGCGACCATGATAGGGTAGCAGTTTTGAAAAATAGACCAGAGAGCGGGATGAGAACAATCGCAATTAGGTAGATAAGCGTGAAGCCCATTGCCAAGTGAAAACCTGGTAAGATGCTTGGTTTGCGAAAGGTCAAAAGTTTGCTCATAGAGGATTACTTCGCACTCATCGCATCAAAAAGTCCGCCATCATCAAAATGTTTGTGTTGTGCCGTTTTCCAGCCGCCGAAATCGGCGATGGTAAGCATGGTAATGTTAGGGAATTTATCTTTATATTTGGTAGAGGTATCGCCATCACTTGGGCGAAAGCCATGCTTTGCGATGATTTCCTGTGCTTCTTTGCTGTAGAGGAAGCTGAGATACTCTTTCGCCATGTCAAGTGTACCTTTTTTGCTGGCGACTTTTTCAACCACCGCAACAGGTGGTTCAGCGAGGATGCTTAATGACGGTGTGATTATTTCAAATTGACCTTTTCCGAGTTTTTCTTGTGCGAGGAAGGCTTCGTTTTCCCATGAAATTAGTACGTCACCAATGCCGCGTTGGACAAAGGTCATGGTTGCGCCGCGCGCACCCGCGTCAAGTACAGGTACGTGGGCAAAGAGTTGCTTCATATAGTCATTCGCTTTAGACTCATTGCCTTTGCTTTCTTTAAGGGCATAACCATAAGCAGCGAGATAGTTCCAACGTGCGCCACCAGAGGTTTTGGGGTTGGGAGTGACGACCTGCACATCATTTTTGATGAGGTCGCCCCAATCTTTGATGTTTTTCGGATTACCTTTGCGTACTAAGAATACAATGGTGGAGGTATAAGGGCTACTATTATGCGGCAGTAAGGTTTGCCAATTCTCAGGCAATAATTTAGCTTTCTCGGCAATCACATCAATATCATATCCAAGCGCAAGCGTGACCACATCGGCTTGCAAGCCATCAATCACCGCACGTGCTTGTTTACCAGAGCCGCCATGTGATTGTTTGATGCTGATCTCTTTTTTGGTTTTTTCCAGCCAATGTTTTATAAAGAGCGTGTTATACTCTTCATAGAGTTCGCGAGTCGGATCATAGGAGACATTGAGGAGGTTGATGCTGTCACTAGCTTGTGCTGGGTGCGCACAAAGAACTGTTATGGTGATATATAAAGTTTGGATGAGGGTTGAAAGTTTCATGGCAGTCTCTCCTTCTTAAAACCGTATTTGTGCGCGACTGAAAAGCGCGTGTTCGTCGGTGCGGTTCTTGCCACCGATGTTTCCACCGTCAAAATAGCTGTAATCGTAGTTAGTTGCGAGCTTAAAATTTTCATTTATGTACCAATTAATACCAAACCCTAGATTATGTGTGGTAGAGACGGAATTTATATTGGACGCAAGAGAGGTAAAGGCATCTTTGTCAAAGGTGATGCTGCCAATTCGACCAACCATTTCCCATGCGCCCCAAGCATGTGATCGTATGTCAAAAGCTTCTTTTGGTTTCACGCTACCTGCAAGATGTGCGGCTTCACCCGTGAGGACGTAGGAAGCTTCAATTTGCCATGCTTGATGCTGCACGTCTTGTGTGAGCGTGCCGCGCGTCATTTCCTGACCTGTGAGGACATATTCCGCTAACACGCCGATAGTGTCATGATACCAGTAACCTTGCGGGTAAAAACGCCACTGTGTGCCATTCGCATAAACATCTGATTTATATTTGAAGATGGTTTGTTGCCCATAAGATTTGTATTTGGAGGTGAGGGGGTAGTTGTTTGTGCCATGATGTTGTCCAAGACTGCCTGCTACACCGAAAGCGAGTTCATTGAAAATGGAAGATTTATTGTCCTTAAATGGATGGATAAGCACGCGTGCGTTACTATCGTATGTGCTGTCTGCATCGCTATTTCTTGTGCCAAGATCTTCATCGCCTTCAAAGATACCAAGCTGGTATTCTAGCAGAGATGTTTCACCAAAGATTTGCGCACCAACATCGCGGGTGGGGGCGAAATTGGTAGGTAGTCCCCGTTCAATAAACATTAAATCAGGGGCAGATTGTAGGCGTTCTAAGCCAATAGGAGGTTTAAATTTACCAACACGAAATTGGAGTGCGTCTGTGTAGCGGTAGTCGAGATAGGCATCAAAAATGCGAACGGGGGAGGTGGTTAGGTCTGGCATGACGCGCAGGGAAAAATCACTTGCTTTAAGGAGAAAGATAGGACGAATGCGACGCGCTAACATCGCATTTTTATTTGTATTATCCTTATCATTTAAGAAATAGCGTGCGTCATATTGGGCATAACCACGCAAGGATATTTCATAATCATGATTTGGCGATGTGATTTTTAGCCCTTGTGCATTTAATGTGGTTTTGCCGTTGATGGTTTGCGTGTCTAAGGGGGTTGCATGTGCAAATATAGGGATTGCCAGTGCGAGGATAAAAGGCAGGAAGAAACGGCAGCGTTGCATATGTTTGACCTAAGTGAGTGAACGTGTAGATTAGCGTTTTTTAAGGTGTTGGTATAGTATCTTTTAATGCAGCGTATGCCGCTAGTGCTTCTTTGCGAGCGGTGTCATGTTCGATGATGGGCTTAGTGTAGTGCTTTGTATAATTCCAAGGCTTATGAATCTCGGAGGAAGAAAGACTGCGTAGCTCGGGAATCCATTGCTTGATATACTCGCCTTGTGGGTCAAATTTTTCGCTTTGGGTATAAGGATTAAAGATACGAAAATAGGGTGCAGCATCTGCACCACATCCAGCAACCCACTGCCAGCTTGCAGCGTTGGCGGCAAGGTCAGCATCGACCAACGTATCCCAAAACCATGCTTCGCCTTTTCGCCAATCGATACGCAAATGTTTGGTAAGAAAAGATGCGGTGACCATACGTACGCGGTTATGCATAATGCCTGTGTGCCATAGCTCGCGCATTCCAGCGTCGACTAGCGGATAGCCTGTTTGTCCCATTCTCCATTTGTTGAATGAGCGTTCATTTTCTTGCCATGTAAAGTGTGTAAATTTGGGATTAAATGGTGCATGAGGGAGTTCAGGAAAATGATAAAGTAGATGATAGGAAAATTCACGCCAGCCAATTTCAGCGAGATATTTGTTAACATGACCTCCTAGTTTTTCACTGCATTCGCTGATTTGATACCAAATTTGGCGTGGCGAAATCTCGCCAAAATGCAGATGGGGTGAGAGGCGTGAAGTATTGTTTTGTGAGGGAATATCGCGCCCACCATCATATCGTGCTAATCCATCATTTAAAAAATGGGTGAGTTGTTGTTGTGCTGCATGCTCGCCGACTTTCCATGTTGTGCGTAAGCCACTCGCCCAATCAGGTTTGGTTGGGAGCAAGTTAAGATTATCTAATGTGTCACTTGAGATAAACTTGCTATGCCCATTGATAATTATGGGAATTGGCAGTGGTGGTGAAGGAGGTGGTTTGTTCAGGCAGTGCTTCCAAAAGGGAGTAAAGACCTTAAAGAATCCACCTTGCTGGTTTTTGATTTCCCATGGTTCAAACAGAAGTGATGCGTTAAAGCTTTCCACATGCATACCCTTTGCCTTAAGGTGGGTTTTGATGTTTGCATCACGTGCGGTGGCATACGGTTCATAACAGCGATTCCACATTACTGTATCTGCGCCAGTTTCAATACTCATTCTTTCTAGGATGTTTTGAGGGTTGCCTTTCTTTATTATCAAATGAATATTGAACTTTCTTAATTCATTGCTTAAGGATGATAGGCTGTGGTGTAACCACCAGCGTGATGCACCACCAAGCCGCCATTTTCCGGCGGTTTCATCATCTAAAATATACACAGGCACCACTGCCCCACGCGCTGCTGCTGCAAACAGCGCAGGGTTATCATGAAGACGTAAGTCTTGGCGTAGCCAGAGGATGGTGGTCATAGATTAGTCGCAAGTTGTTTGTTATGAGTCGTTCATTATAGAGGAGGGGTGGGAGGCGGTAAACTTTTATATGCGCCGGCGTTTGATGCAGTTAAGACATGCTTTTGAATAAAAATATCCTTTGGCTCTGCTTTTGGTGTGCAAGTGCTTCACGGAGAACCGTCTCTTGATTAGCATAATGATGGAAAGAGAGATATTATGCGTTGGTTGTGGTTGGTGACGATTTTTGTGTGTGTTTTGGGTATGAACTCTGCTCAAGCGAAGGTCATACGTGATGTGGCGTATGGTTCGGATAAGCTGCAAAACTATGATGTGTATTTGCCTGAGGGGGACGCCCGCGGCGCACCTGTGATGGTGATGGTACATGGGGGGGCATGGAAAATCGGCGATAAAAGTTATCGCCCTGTATGGAAGGGTAAGACAGAACATTGGTTGCCGAAAGGTGCGGTATTGATCGCGGTGAATTATCGCATGTTACCAGAGGCGGACGTGGGTATGCAGGCGCAAGATGTGGCGGCAGCACTGGCACATATTCAGGCTTATGGCGCGCAGGCTGGTTGGGATATGGCGCGCATGGTGGTGATGGGGCATTCAGCGGGCGGTCATTTGGTGGTGCTAAATAGTGTGGATGTTCGCTATGGCAAGGCGGTGGGATTAAAACCATGGTTGGCGACGATTGCGCTTGATAGTGCGGTGTATGATGTTCCTGAGTTGATGTCACAGCGTCACTTTAGGCTGTATGATGAACCATTTGGTGATGATCCGCATGTCTGGCAACGTTATTCACCCTTGCATCATATTGATGATGCGCAGACACCGATGTTGCTGGTCTGTTCTTCGCGTCGTGAGGTTTCCTGTGGTCAGGCGGAACATTTTAAACAGGTGATGGTGAGTAAGGGCGGTAAGGTCTATGTATTACCGAAAGATATGAATCATGGTGATATTAATGATGAGTTAGGTAAAGATGCTGTCTATACGGCTCAGGTTGATGATTATTTGAATCATATTGGATGGATGATTGTTCAGCCTAAAAATTAGAAAAAAATGTTTTAATATCATTTTGTTATTTGGTATAATTAGAAAAATAGATTAACTTTATGGAGGCTTTATGCCGATTTATCGCGCCCCTGTTGAAGACGCACTTTTTATCATTAAGGAGATGCTGAAGCCTGAGCAGTATGGGATTGCCAGTTTTGATGAGGCATTGGAGTTGGTTGAGCCGTTACTTGAAGAGGGCGCGAAACTGTGTGAGCAGGTGTTGTTCCCGCTTAACCAAAAAGGTGATAAGCAGGGTTGCCGTTATGATAGCGGCACAGTGACGATGCCTGATGGTTTTAAGGAAGCTTATAAGCTTTATTGTGAAGGTGGTTGGCCGTCCTTTACCGCACATACTGAGTATGGTGGGCAGGGCTTGCCAGAGTTTCTGTCGATGCCTGTGACTGAGTTTGTTTGTTCGGCAAATCTGTCGTTTGGACTGACCCCTGGATTATCGCATGGTGCATATAATGCAATTTATTTACATGGGACGGATGAACTGCGTAATCGTTTCTTGCCGCAGATTGCATCAGGGAATTGGTCTGGGGTGATGTGTTTGACTGAGCCGCAGGCGGGAACGGATTTGGGATTGCTGACCACCCGCGCCGAGCCACGAGGTGATGAAACGTACAATATCACGGGTAATAAGATCTTTATTTCTTCGGGTGAGCAAGATGTGACCGAGAATATTTTACATCTCGTGTTGGCGCGGTTACCTGATGCGCCGAAGGGTGTTAAAGGGATTAGTTTATTTTTAGTACCGAAAATTTGGGTGCATGAAGACGGCTCGCTGGGCGATAAAAACGGCGTGGTGTGTGGTGGGTTGGAAGAAAAAATGGGGATTCACGGCTCTTCTACCTGCGTGATGAATTATGAGAATGCGCGTGGATACCTCATTGGAGAGCCGCATAAGGGTTTAAAGGCGATGTTCACTATGATGAATGCCGCGCGGATTTATGTGGGGGTGCAGGGTTTGGGTCTGGCGGAAGTAGCATGGCAAAATGCACGGGCATATGCGAATGACCGTTTGCAAGGACGTGGGTTGAAGGGGGCAAAGTTCCCTGATAAAAAGGCTGATCCGATTACGGTGCATCCTGATGTACGGCGGATGTTGCTTTTGATGCGTTCGCATGTGGAGGCGGGGCGTGCGCTGGTGATGGAAACTGCGCTTAAACTTGATGTGGCGCATCGCCACCCCGACGCTTTGGTGCGCGAGGAAGCCGATGATTTTGTCCAGCTTCTCACGCCAATTGTGAAAGCGCATCTAACCGATATGGGGCATGAGGTTGCAAATATGGCGATGCAGGTTTACGGTGGGCATGGTTATATCCGTGAATATGGCATTGAGCAGTATGCGCGTGATGCTCGGATTGCGCAGATCTATGAAGGAACGAATGGGATTCAGGCGATGGATCTAGTCGGGCGAAAGTTGCCATATCAGATGGGTAAATATCTACGGAGTTTTTTCCATCCTGTGCAGGCGTTTGTGGACGCTGAGAGTCAAAACCCACAGATGCAAGAATTTGTGTTGCCATTGGGTAAGGCACTAGACCAATTGCAGCAAGCAAGCCTTTGGATTGCAAAGCAGGGCTTGGTTAATCCTGATGATGCGGGTGCGGCGGCGAGTGAGTATCTTAAGATGTTCTCACATGTGACATTTGCGTGGATTTGGGCGCGGCAGGCGAAGATTGCATTGGAAAAACTTGCAAGCGGTACAGATAAACAGTGTTTTTATCAAAGTAAGCTCGATACGGCGCGGTTTTTTATGGCGCGGGTGTTGCCGCAAACCGTCTCGCTGATGATGTGTCTTACCAAAGGGTCTGCAACCTTGATGTCGGCGGAGTTTGCTAGTGAGTAACTATCATGATGTTCATAAGGTGGGGGTACTACCATACCGCAAAAATGCGCGTGGTGAGATGGAATATTTGATCTATCAACCTTTAGCAAAGAATCCTGATGAAACGGAAATTTTACCGTTTCAATTAGCGCGTGGGACGATAGAAGAGCCAGAGCGCGATGATCATCTTACGGCAGCCAAGCGTGAGGCATCTGAAGAGTTGGCAGTGCTTCGTGCGCATGTGGCATCAGGTCAGGCATGGAGGGATGCGGGGGTGCATTGTTATAAAGATTATAATATTCATTTTTTTACGGTAGAAGTGAAGAAAGGGGCGTTGCTAAGTCAAAGACCTGAAGATGCGCAGGCGACGATGTGGGCGACGCGTGATGCCATTGCCCGAATGGCGGCACAGGGAACATTCAAAAACAGTTATGTGCCGCTGCTTGATACACTTGTTCACCATATAGATTGTCATGCGGCGGTCAGCGCATCTCGTGGTGAGTTCTCAAAATAGCTGCTCAGATATGGCATTATTGCTCATCTTTAGTGGTGTAGCCTGCGCATCTTAGCAAAAATAACTGCTCATTTTAATTTTATGCCAAAAATGCACAGTAGTTTTTTAATCATTGCGTAGTATGAGTAACAAGGACTACTGCAAAAATGTAACAATGCTACATAATGTGGTGGGTTCGATTGAATAATAGAACAATAATTATGGTGTTTCACACGGCAATCTTCATACTTGAGCCACGTATGAAATACATAACTACATAACAGGGGAATGACAATGAGTGTACAAAAACATATGAAACATGAAGAGGGTTTCACGCTGGTGGAGCTTTCGATCGTACTCGTGATCATCGGTTTGATCATCGGTGGGGTACTTGCAGGACAAGATATGATTAAAGCTGCGGAGATTCGTTCGCAGGTTTCTCAGCTTCAGGGGTATGACACTGCGGCGAATACGTTTAAGGACAAGTATCGCTACCTTCCAGGGGATATTTTAGGATCTGGTGCTGCGGCAACGAATACCGCAGTGCAAGTTGGTTTGACGACGCGTACTGGAGCAGACGGTAATGGCGATGGTGATGGGACGCTTGAAGGGTGTTCTGCTGGCGCAGGTGGTTTGTTGTTAGGTTGTGAGACGGTGCTTTTTTGGCAGGATTTAAACACAATGGGGTTGGTGGACGGAAGCTATGCCACTGCTACCAATGCGCTGGTGACTGCCGCAAGTACGTCTGTCGTTACGAGTTATATTCCTGAAGCCAAGCTAAAGAGTGGTAATTTTGTGACGGTGTTTTCTGCGGCGGGACGTAATTACTATCAGTTAGCAGGTGTTACTTCAGTGGCTGCGGGTGTCTATACTTTGGGGGCGTTACTGACTCCACAGATGGCATTTAATGTTGATAGTAAAATGGATGATGGTAAGCCATTGACGGGGAGTGTGCGTTCGGCGTGGAGTGCTGCTGCATTGAATGCTGTTCAGGCTCCTCCAGGATCAGCTGCACCTTACTTTGTAGCTGGTACAGCAGCGGGTACTGCTCCTACAGGTATTCTTGCGGATTGTCTTGCTGGTGATGGTGCTGCGGCTGCGAATACGACTTATAATTTACGAGATCAAGACTTGGCAAATGGTCGATCTTGTCAGCTTCGTGTAAGAACAAGTTTCTAAGTTATTGTATGCTAATAATATTAAATGGCTGCTTTGGTTTTGACTAAAGCAGCCATTTTTTTGGAGTGAAACATGTACAGTCTGCATCGTGAACAAGGTTTTACACTCGTAGAATTATCCATCGTGCTGGTGATCATCGGTTTGGTGATTGGTGGGGTGCTGGCGGGTCAGGATATGATCTATTCCGCACGTTATCGTACTTTGATTGCTCAGCTTCAAGGATATGATGCGGCGGCAAATAGTTTTAAAGAAAAATATCAGGCGATTGCAGGGGATATCGCCTCAGGTAAGGCAAATGCAATTGGTTTAGCTGCGCGTGCGGGTACAGAAGGTCATGGCGATGGTGATGATACGTTAGAGGGATGTACGGCAGGTTCATTGTTGATGGGGTGTGAAAATGTGTTATTTTGGAGCGATTTAAGTGGTGCTGGGTTAATTTCAGGGAATTATTCAACTGCGGCTGCTGCGGGTAATGCGTATGTTTCAGCGACAAGTTTTGCAGAGGTCGTATATTATTTGCCTGTAGCGCGCATCAGGAGTAGCACTAGCATTATGGCGTTTTCTAATGCGGGGCAGGGTTATTATCAGCTTGTGGATATTGTTTCCGTGGCGGCAGGAGCGGTGACAATGACGCCTTCATTGACACCGCAAGAGGCACATCATATTGATATCAAGATGGATGACGGGATGCCGTTGAGTGGTAAGGTCCGCGCTGCTTTTTCTACTAGTGTGTTCAATGCGGTTGGCAGTGCGTTGCCGTTGGCAAATCAAACTGCTGCGGGGGCAACCGTACCTTCAAGCCCTGTGACATCACTCACAGATTGTATGCATGGTGACGGTGCTTCTGTATTGAATACGGTGTATAATATGCAAAATGATGAGATGCGGTATAACCCATCATGTCAACTTCGTATTCGTGCGGCGTTTTGATGATGCCTAAGATATGGCGACCGTACCATAGAGATCATAATCGTCACTGTCGGTGATCATGGCGGTGACGATGTCGCCTGCGCGGTGTTGTGTATGGCTTTGCAAATGCACCACACCGTCAATTTCTGGAGCGTCACCTTTGGTGCGTCCTAAGATCGCGCCTTCTGCGTCAACCTCATCAATCATCACGGGCAGAATATACCCCACTTTTTCTGCGAGTTTTTCTTCACTGATCTCTTGCTGAAGTGCCATAAAGCGATGCCAGCGTTCATTTTTGATTTCTTCGGGGACATGATGTTCGTGGGCGTTGGACTGCGCACCTTGCACGTCCTCATATTTGAAACAACCCACGCGGTCGAGCTGTGCTTCTTCCATCCAATCGAGGAGTTGGTTGAAGTCTTCTTCGGTTTCCCCTGGGAAGCCCACAATAAAGGTGGAGCGCAATGTGAGGTCAGGGCAGACATTACGCCATGATTGGATACGTTCAAGCAGTTTTTCCTGATTACCAGGGCGTTTCATTGCTTGTAATACTTTAGGGCTGGCATGTTGAAACGGGATATCAAGGTAAGGGAGAATCTTGCCTTCTGCCATCAGCGGGATGACGTTATCGACATGTGGGTAAGGGTAGACATAGTGCATGCGTATCCAAATCCCAAGTTCGCCGAGTGCTTCGCATAAGTCTTGGAATTTGGTTTTATAGTTGCGGTTGCGCCAAAGGCTTGGCGCGTATTTGATATCAATGCCATAGGCACTGGTATCTTGTGAAATCACTAATAATTCTTTGACACCCGCTTCGGCAAGGCGTTCTGCCTCGACCATGACGTCACCGATTGGGCGGCTGACGAGTTTACCGCGCAGGTCGGGAATGATGCAGAAGGAACAGGTGTTGTTGCAGCCTTCAGAGATTTTGAGGTAGGCATAATGGCGCGGGGTGAGTTTGACACCACCTGCGGGAAGGAGGTCTTGGTAGGGGTGATGCAGCGGTGGAATGGCGCGGTGGACGGCCTCTAGTACGCTTTCATATTGCGCTGGACCTGTGATAGAAAAGACGGTTTCGTATCGCTCGGTGATGCGTTCTGGCTCTGCGCCGAGGCAACCTGTGACAATGACCTTGCCGTTTTCTGCCAGTGCTTCACCAATCGCATCGAGTGATTCTTCACGTGCGCTATCCAAAAAGCCGCAGGTGTTGACGATAATCACATCTGCGCCATTATAATCATTAGAGAATTCATAGCCTTCGGCGCGTAGTTGCGTCAAAATACGTTCTGAATCCACCAATGCTTTTGGGCAGCCGAGTGATACATAACCTACTTTAGGGGCTTTAAGGGCAGTCGCCATGATTTAACTTTCAAAGTATGTTGAGTTTTTATGTTGGTGAATCTACAATGCATTGCTTAATTTGCAAGCAAAGCATTGGATAGTGTGTAAAATTCTACTAATGTGTGCTGCAAACAATGCTTTGCTGCGCTTCCGTTATGCATGTGCCTTTTGTACACTTGCGTTGCAGTTCTCGCAAGACATTGTTTTCGTTACACCTTAGCGAATTTTATACACTATCTTAAGGTCATGGAAGAAAACATGGTGCAGAAGACATTAAATAAGTTGTTGGATAATAATCGCGCATGGTCGGCGGCAATTCATGCGGAAAAACCAGAGTTTTTTCCGTCCCTGAAAGCACAACAAAATCCTGAATATTTGTGGATCGGGTGTTCTGATTCACGTGTGCCTGCAAATCAGATTGTGGGGTTGCTTCCAGGGGAGATTTTTGTGCATCGCAACGTTGCGAACGTGGTGGTACATACGGATTTAAACTGTCTTTCCGTGATTCAATATGCGGTAGATGTGTTGAAAGTTCGCCATATTTTGGTAGTAGGGCATTACGGTTGCGGCGGGGTATGTGCTGCGTTGACAGGAAGGTCGCTGGGGCTTGCGGATAATTGGTTACGGCATGTGCAGGACGTGGAGAAAAAACATGCTTCTGTGTTTGCACAGGCTCAGGCTGAGAAACATTGGGATGCGTTGTGCTGCCTTAATGTCATTGAACAAGTGGCCAATGTATCTGAGACAACTATCTTGCGGGATGCATGGGCGCGAGGCGAAGACATCACTGTACATGGTTGGATTTACAGCTTGCATGATGGGTTGGTCAATGATCTTGGAGTATCTATTAGCTCTACGGGAGATATTAAAACAGTGCGTGATGACGCCGTAGAGGCCGTCTATACCCATATGGTAAGCGCAGATGGTATGTGTCAGCATTCGCATATTTAGGATTGAACGATGGTACAAATAGCTCTCTTTTTAGGGTTGGCTGCCATGTTGGTGGTGCGTGGGTTGCGGTCTGTGTTCTTTGCGCTGTATGTGACCGTGTTGGTTGGGGTATGTTTTGGATTCGAGAAATTATACCCTACTTTGCACTATATGACGGATTACGCGCTTTATGCGGTGGCATTTTTACATATTGTTGGGATCAATATGGCGGTGTTCTTGGTATATTGGTATGATAAACGGGCAGCACGACAACATAAATACCGTGTACCAGAAAAGACGTTGCATGGGTTTGCATTGGTGGGTGGGACGCCATTTGCGTTGTTGGCGCGCTTGGTGTTGCGCCATAAAACCAAAAAAGTCTCTTTTAGAATTGATTTTTGGGTGATCGCTGCTGCGCAGGTGGCGTTGCTGGTCTATATTACGCGTTATTTCTTGCGGTAACATCCTGTAGTCATGTCTCGAATATCAACAGTAAGTGAAGAGATGTCTGGAAGGCGTTCGTTTACGGCATTGAACAAACGTTCAGAAAGCGATTGCTTTTGGTCGAGGCTGCGTCCTTCCATCATATAGACGGTGATATGAAGAAAGCTTGGATCATCATGTGTCTGTCCTATCAAAAAACCGTCGCAAATATGGCGACGCGTTTTAATGGCACTAGGAGAAAAGAGTCCGCTGGTTTCCATTACACCATGCACCACATGAAGAATATGTCGGGTGGTTACGGCATGTTCAAGGTTTGGGCTATGTTCGATGATGGCATGTGGCATAGAATGATTCTACCCGATTCTGTTTTTAAGTCAATCTATAGCATTTTTGCTTTATTATTGCACGCTTCAGCGTGCTATTCATTGGAGTGACTATACTGGTGTTGCTGCGGGCGAAGTTGTATGTCGTGTGCCGCCATAAAGAGGCGTACGGTTTTTTGGGTACGCGTTACTATTTCATCCTCTGAAGGGGGTGGGGATAATCCTAATAGGCGTTTCAGGTGCATTTTTCCCTTGAGGGTGCTAATAAACATATCGGCGGAGAGTTCTGCATCGGGTGCGTAGAGTTTGCCTGCTTCATGCATTGCGTGAATATGTTGAGTGAAATGAAAAAAGGCTTTGCGTGGTCCTGATTCATAAAAGAGTTCTGCCATTTCAGGGAAGTCCGCGCATTCCGCGGCAATCGTGCGGAACATGTGTACTGCCTCATGGCTCATCACCATTTCTAAATAGGTTTTGCCAAAAAAATAAAGAAAGTCTTCAATATTCTTTGCTTCGGTAAGCGAGGTCTCAAGATGTGACAGAAGACGTCCCGTGCGCATTTCAATCACGGCACGAAAGAGATCGCTCTTGTCTTTAAAGTGAGCATAGAGAGTGGGTTTGGAAACGGCGGCCGTAGCAACGATTTTATCAATACTAACCTTGCGGTAGCCTTCATCAAGGAAAAGCTGACACGCGGTTTGTAGTATTTGTTCTTGTTTGCTTAGGATGTTCATTGTTCTATGATGCCCTAATTATGGCTTGACAAGCAAGTAGATTTTTATGAAACTAAACTAAACCGTTTAGTAAGGCAAGGCGCAAGATGAAAAAGCAAGTGGTGATAGTGATATTGGTTGTGATGGTGTTGAGTGTAGGTGTTTACGCCGTTGTGCATCGTGGTCAGGAATCTACGGATGCTGCAACTGTGGAGGCTTATGTTGTGCCAATCGCTTCCAAGGTGTCGGGTTATATTCGTGTGGTCACAGTAAAAGATAACCAGCATGTACAGGCGGGGGATGTTTTAGTAGAAGTGAATGCGGCTGAGTATCTTGCTTTGCGTGATAAGGCGCAGGCTGACTATGATATGGCGTTGGCAAAATTGGCTGCTGCGGGACATCAATATGATAGTACCAAGGTTTCTGCGCCTTCATCATTGGCTTCTGCGCATTCGCAGGTGGCGGCGGCTCAGGCGGAGTGGGTGCGTGCAAAAAAAGATTTAGAACGTTTGCGCGGTATGAATGAATCGGCAAGGAGTAAACAAGCACTCGATTTGGCGGTAGCTGCGGAGAAATCAACCGCGTCGTTAGTGCAAGATGCTCAGGCACGTTTAAAAACCGCGGAAACTGCACCCAGTACGATTGCTGCGGCGGAGGCAGGGGTAATGGAGTTAAAGGCTGCTGTGGATGGTGCGCGTGCTAATGTGACGCTTGCAGAGATTAATGTAGAGGCAACACGTATTCGCGCACCGTTTGATGGTTATGTAACTCATCGTATTGCAGAGCAAGGAGCATTTGTCGCGACGGGTCAGACGTTAATGACGGTGGTGAGTGATAAAAAATGGGTGGTAGCGAATTTTAAAGAGAATCAGCTAGAAAGTATAAAAATTGGACAGCCTGTGCGTATCAAGGTGGATGCGTATCCTTCTTTGAAGCTTACAGGGAAAGTGGAGAGCATTCAGGCGGGGACAGGAGCGCGATTTTCTGCTTTTCCTCCTGAGAATGCAACTGGTAATTTTGTAAAGGTGGTACAACGTGTGCCTGTGAAGATTGCGTTGAATTCTCAACTTGAGTCAGGTCATGGCGTAGTATTAGGAGTGGGTATGTCGGTTGTGCCAACGGTAGATACGCTTGCTGAGGAAGCAAAACCATGAATGCGGCGGGTGGAGTCAATCCTTGGGTGGTAGCAGTGGCGGTGGCTGTGCCTACTTTTATGGAGGTATTAGACACAACGATCACTAATGTTTCGATGAATCATATGGCAGGTTCGTTGGCGGCGAGTCAGGAAGAGATCACATGGGTATTGACGTCATATTTGATTGCGAATGGTATTGTACTGCCAATCTCGGGGTGGCTTGCGGGTGCGTTAGGGCGTAAGCGTTTTTTTATGCTATGTATTGCGGGATTTACGTTGGCGTCGCTCGCATGTGGGTTGGCAACATCTTTACCGCAGCTTATTTTCTTTCGTTTGATTCAAGGGTTGGCAGGTGGTGGTTTGCAGCCTGTGCAGCAGGCGATTATTTTGGATACATTTCCACCTGAGAAGCGCGGTTCAGCCTTTGCCCTTTCTGGGATAACGTTGATTGTTGCTCCTGTGCTTGGTCCAACATTGGGTGGATGGATTACGGATACCTATAGTTGGCATTGGATTTTTCTTATTAACGTACCTGTTGGGCTACTCGCATTTGTCTTTGTTGGGCAGGTGGTACAAGATCATCATCATGCGAAGGCACAAGGATTCGGCAGTATTGATTATATTGGGCTTGGTTTGATTGCGCTTGGGTTTGGTGCGTTACAGATGATGTTGGATAAGGGGCAGCAAGAAGACTGGTTTGATAGTCGCTTTATTACCATACTAGCGGTGATTGTGGTGGCATCATTGGGATTTGCTGGGGTGTGGTTGTGGCGGCAAAAGGATGCGATCATTGATCTACATCTTTTTCGGGACAGAACTTTTGGTTTGAGTTGTTTGATCATGTTTTTTGTGGGGTTTGCACTGTATGCCAGTAGTGCGATTTTACCGCTCATGGTACAGTCACAGTTTGGGTATGATGCGATGACGGCAGGGTTGATTCTTTCTCCTGGAGGGATAGCGGTGTTCTTTTTGATGCCAATGGTGGGTAAGATGGTATCAAAATATGATCCCCGTTTTCTTATCTCATTCGGATTGCTATTATGTGCCGTGGGTATGTATCTCACGTCGTTTATTACACCTCAGGCAGATTATAGTGCGATCATGTGGATGAGGGTCGTGCAGATGTTGGGATTGCCATTCTTATTTATTCCTGTGAGTGCGATGGCGTTTCGTAATATTACAAAGGAACGAAGCAGTAAGGCATCAGCGGTGTTCTCATTGAGTAGGAATTTGGGTGGGAGTGTAGGGATTGCAGTTGTTTTGGCGTATTTTATTCGACGCGAACAGGTACATCAGACCTACCTTTCAGGGCATCTTGTCAAGGGTGAGTTGGGATATGAATTGCTGGCACAGAAGTTACGTGAAGTATTTATTCATGCGAGTGGGAATCTAGACGTTATGGTGGATGGTCGGATTTATCAAGAATTGCTGCATCAAAGTGCGATGCTCAGTTATCATGATACGTTTGTGGCATTAAGTGAAATGATGGTGTTTGGGCTTGTGATGGCGATGTTGTTGCCACGCGTGAAGCCCGCTAAAATGGATGCTATAGCGCATTGAGCGATATACTCGTTTGAGATAGTAAACTTATATGAGTTGAACCCTAACGATGGGGAAAACTTAAATTAAACAAGTATATATCACCAGCGATAGTTAAGCCCTAATGCGTAGTATTGCATGCGCCAATTAACATCATTCAATTTCTGATCGCTTGATGTGCCGTTTGAGAAGAACAGGCGATCTAGACCATCTTCTGCATTCCAATATTGGAGGTCAGCATTGGCGAAAAGACTCAGACCGTAGAATATGTTGTGTTCATAGGTGAGTGAAAAATTCCAGCCTTGGGCATCCGCATGATGTGTATAGCTGACGGGATGCATTAATGTATCTCGAAGATTCCAGTCTGCGGTAGCTTCATATGTGCCTCTATGATAGTCAAGCTTGGTGCTGAGGCGATTATTTGGGTTTCCCAAAGCAAGTCGCGCCCCAATAAAAGGAGCTTTCCATTTGGTATCGTAATGACTATTTAAACCTAGTATAGGTGCGGTTTCTGGTATTTCTTGTGTGCCATCTGTCATAGAGAAAGATTGTTCTTCTTGTGCATAACCAACCACTGGCGTTAGGAAAATATATTTGACATTGGTGGGGTCTGTGGAGCTGAGATTCAAGCTGTACCCAGCGGCAATGCGTTTGCTGGATGCGTCGCTATTTGAGCTATCACTGTGTGAGCGAGAAAATTCTTCTGTGCGGTTATCTCCTAAATAATCAGAATCTTGTGTATCTCCAGCAAATGCGGTTGCCACAGCGGCAGATCCTTCTACGTAGAGTCCTTTAAGGGGCGTGTAGGGAAGTGTGTAATCACCTCCTACTTTCACTTGATATTGCATAACGTTTTTCCATGTTAACTCGGATAGGACGTTAGGTGTTTGTGTACCTGTGATTTCAGATGCAATATTCCAGTCGAAACTATCTATACGTATTCCTGTCGATGCATATGTATTGAGTCCACCAATAACAGGAAACGGTTTTTTCTTGTCGGGGATAGGTGCGAAAGATGCTACAGGCGTTGGTTCTGAAGGGGGGGTAGCGTTGGGTGCGTATTGTTCTGGGTTTACAGGAATACGTTGAGGTTGAGTGATGGTTAATGGTTCGCTATTCCCTGCGGCTGGCGTCAGTGCGTTGAGTTGTTCGGGCGTGGGGGTGGTGACGGTTGCTGATGCCAGTGTTTCATGGACAGGTATTGAATGTTCGTCGATACTCGCGCTGTAGGGGGGCGGAGTTGGTGTGATTTGAGGTGAAGCATTAACGGGAGATGGTTGAGGGATATTATCCGACAAGATTGGTTGCTTTGGTTGTGAAGTTTGTGTTGGGGTTACAATATCTGCGGAAGCTTGTTGTTCTATGGCGCTAGGTGATTGGGGTGTATAGCGTTTATAAGAAGGCGGCGTTTTTTCCTGTGGTTGCGTGTTTGCTGAGAGAGGGGTCTCAAGTGGAGTCACGGCCTCTTGGGGTGACACCCGAATGTGTCGCCGTGTTATGCTATGGTATATTGTGCGTTGATAGTTGTGACGGTAACGTACATATTGTTGTGTGCGCGTTTGTCCCCGAATGGTGGAGTTATTGTCGTAGTTGTCATAGGCATATGCCTGATGCGTGATGGGCAGCAAACATGCGCTGCATATTAAAAAAGTTTTGAAAGATCTTCTAGCATTTTGCATGTTCAGCCCAGAGCCACTACCGTTCATTATCATACAAAACTACATGATGTGGTGGCTAGGAACAAATAAGAACGTATTTTGTGAAAGGCAGAGAACTATAATATGGTTTTGTGGTAGAAAAACCACTTCTTGATTGAGGGGATGCCCTAGTACATCACCGCTTCATGTTTGTTGGGTGCGCCAATCGCCCACATTTTCTCTAAATTATAGAGTTCACGCACACCAGGACGGAAAAGATGGACAATAATATCTCCTGCATCCAACAACACCCAATCGCATTGGTCTTTGCCTTCAATGGCAATATCAGCGATGCCAAGTTCTTTGAGTTTATCCATGAGTTTGTCCGCCATTGAGGCGACGTGACGTTGGGAGCGTCCTGTAGCTACTACCATATAATCCGCGATACTTGATTTACCAGCTAGATTGACGACTGTAATTTCTTCAGCGTTATCTTCATCCAAAGCAGCTTCTACAAACTGTACGAGTTGCTCAATATTGGGCGTTTTAAGTAGCGTAGGAATGGTCAGTCTCCATCAAAGATTATTCTACTTTCGCATTATGCCCTAATTCTATGAATTCTCCAAGTGTTTTCTAATTTCTGTTGAAGAGCTAGGGTGGGTGCGAATGAAAAAAAACGTGATGGGTTTGAAAATGCAGAGAGCATAAAGAGCAGCTTTGCTGCGTAGGGCGCGGTGGGCGAAGGTAGCACGGTTGAACACAGCGATGGGTATGAGGTGGATGATTTTGCGCCATGATTTCCATTGGTGAAAGGTGATAAGATTGTCTGCACCCATAATCCAAATAAACTGTATTTTAGGGTGATGTGCTTGTAGATATTCAATGGTATCAACAGTATAGTTTGTTTTTGCGTGTTGTTCGATGTCGCTAATGTGAATGCGTGGATGGGCGTGGGTGATGGTTTCCGCTTGTTCCATGCGTTTTGAGAAAGGAGTGTAGCTCTTGGGATCTTTGAGGGGATTGGCGGGAGAAACGAGCCACCATATTTCATTAAGCCTGAGGCGTTTCAATGCTTCCAATGAGATATGGACATGTCCTTCATGTGGTGGATTGAAAGATCCGCCAAGGAGACCTATGCGTTGTTTGCGGGGCATGGGCGTGGACTATACGGGACGAATCTGTCCTGTACCCTCTACGACATATTTATAAGTGGTGAGTTGTTCCGCACCAACAGGGCCGCGTGCGTGTAACCGCCCTGTAGAAATACCAATTTCTGCACCCATGCCAAACTCGCCGCCATCTGCAAATTGTGTCGAGGCATTGTGCATGACAATTGCGCTGTCGACCGCTTTGATGAATTGTTGTGCGGTGGCGTCATCGTTGGTGATGATGGCATCGGTATGATGCGATCCGTAATGGTTGATATGGTCAGCAGCTTCCATCACATTTGAAACCGTTTTGATGGAAATGATTTTATCAAGATATTCTGTACTGAAATCTTCCTCGGTGGCAGCAAGAATGCGTGCATCAGTTTGCATTGCCTGTGCATCTCCGCGTATTTCGCAGCCTTCATGGATGAGCATAGTAACAATTTTAGGCAGCATGGCCGCCGCGATATTTTTATCAATGACGAGTGATTCAGTTGCCCCACAAATGCCTGTGCGGCGCAACTTGGCATTCTTGATAATGGCTAATGCCATCGTCTCATCCGCTGCCTCATGGATATAGGTGTGGCAATTACCATCAAGGTGTAAAATGGTAGGAATACGGCTTTCTTCTGCAACGCGTTTAGTGAGCGTAACGCCGCCACGAGGGACGATGACGTCAATCAATCCGACCATAGTTAACATCTCACCTACCGCGGCACGGTCTGTGGTTGGGACGAGTTGAATAGCATCTTCAGGAAGCCCGCCTGCACGAAGTCCTTCATGCATACATGCGACGATGGCCTTAGAAGAGTAAAAACTTTCTGAGCCACCGCGTAAGATAGCGGCATTACCTGATTTGAGGCATAATCCACCCGCATCAGCGGTGACGTTTGGACGTGCTTCGTAGATAATGCCAATGACACCAAGAGGCACGGACACGCGAGCAATTTTAAGACCATTAGGACGATCCCATTGTGTTAGGATGCGCCCTAAAGGGTCAGGGAAGTGTGCAATCGTGCGAAGCCCTTGGGCGATGGACGCAATACGCGCTTCTGTGAGTTGTAAGCGGTCGAGTAGAGCCACTGATAAGCCTTTATCACGCCCACCCTGCATGTCTTGCGCATTAGCAGCGAGGATATCGGGTGTGTGTGTCATCATTGCGTCAGCCGCCGCGTTGAGCGCACGGGTTTTTTGTTCTGGCGTTGCGTCAGTCAGTGCGCGGTATGCTATGCGCGCACGTTGACCCACACTCTGCATGTCGTGATGGATCGAGCGTTCATGATGTTGTGTTGTCATATGAAGTGCTGCCTGTGTCATGGTCATTCTCCTGTGAGGAGACAGTTTAGCGTAAAATGACGCTGACATCAAAGCCAATCTGCGGGTGTAGCGTGTATTTTAATAGAAAATTAACTAAATATTAATGGGTGTCCCATTAGAGTATAGGCGTATATTTCTTCTTTGGGCATGCCATGCGTTTTATCACAAAAAGACAAGCTGGTTTTTCTCTTGCTGAATTTGCCGTCATTTTATTGGTGGTGGGTTTAGTTGGCGGAATGTCGATGTCTACAGGTCAGACGATTGTGAAAGCGGGTGGGATCAATGCGACCAAAACACAGTTAGTGTCGATTCGGGATGCGTTGCATTTGTTTAAAAAGAAGCATGGGCGTTATCCTTGTCCTGCGCGTGAGAATGACGTGATGTCGTCCGCGACGTATGGGGTTGAGGTGAGTGATTGTGCGAATACCGTCACTGCTGGCGTTGTAAAAGACGCCTTTGTGGCGATTGGTATGACACCTTATAAATCATTGGGTTTGAATCAGTCCATTGCTATTGACGATTGGGGTAATAAGATCACCTATGCGATTGATGTGAATCACACGGTCAGTTCCACTATTGGGGGTGGCTCGTTGATGATTGTGGATGTTAATGGGAATAGTTTGACGCAATCCCCTACGATGGGGAAGGTTATTTTTGCACTTGTTAGTCATGGTGAAGATGGCAGCGGGGCGTATGCTGATGATGGGGATGTTCGTCAAGCGTGTGATCTCAGCGCAAAAGACAGCGAGAATTGTGATGATGATTGGGCATTTATGGATGCTTCTGCAACGCAGAGTAATATCTCTGTGAAATATTTTGATGACTATGTGTTGTGGTATGCGCAGGGTGGTGAGACAACCACGTTGCCAAAAGTAAATATGGTTTCTAACTATTTTGCGACGACGTGTGGGATCAAGCCTGATAATAGGCTTTCTTGTTGGGGTGATAATACCAATGGTCAAATTGGTGATGGCACAACGGCGAATAAGAATACCCCGACGGGAGTTCAAGGTGGCGGCACGTGGAAAACAGTGGCTGTTGCAGAAGATCATGCGTGTGGTATCAGGTTTGATGATACGTTGTGGTGTTGGGGTAATGGTGTGAATGCTCCCGTACAAGAGTCACAGCATCTATATTGGCAATCCGTGGCGGTTGCGGGAACGAATAGCTGCGCTGTGGACAGCAATGATAATCTATATTGTTGGACATCTGTCGTGAGTGGTTTTACCCCAATACTGCAACAAAACAGCGTCAATCTTTACGGGCTTGGTTTGACACATCAATGTTTTATCAACAGTGTGGGGCAGCTTTTTTGTTGGGGAACAAATGATAGAGGACAAGCTGGATCGGGAAATGGCAATATTGGTACAAATGTTTTGTTTCCTACAGAAGTGGTTGGGGGAGGGACGTGGATAAAGCTTTCTGTGGCGGCAAAAAATAGCTGTGGCATCAAGACAGATAATACACTGTGGTGCTGGGGCTATAATACGGATGCCCAAGCGGGATCGCAAGATTATGTTGATGAATATGGTCTTATTGATGTCGGGCAACCCACGCAGGTTTTTCTGGGCGGTACATGGAAAGATGTGGTGGTGGGTGCAACACATAGCTGCGGTATTAAAACCGATAATAGTTTGTGGTGTTGGGGAGATCCAACAAATGGACAAGTAGGTTCTGGTGTCGATATTTCTGATGGTTCAGGACATTTTAGGCAAGTTGCTGGCGGTGATTTATGGAAAAAAGTATCGGTAGGCTATGACAGTACGTGTGGCATTAAAACCGACAATACTTTGTGGTGTTGGGGACGCAATAATTGGGGGCAATTGGGAGATGGTACTGTTATCACTAGAACTGTACCTACCTTAGTGAGTGGTGGTGGGACGTGGAAATCCGTCGAGGTAGCAAAATATGCGACGGGTGGGTATGCTTGTGGCATCAAATCAGACGATGTATTGATGTGTTGGGGTTATAATAATGTTGGGCAGGCTGGTGTTGGCACAGCGGTCAATGTGCTTGTGCCTACGCCTGTGGTATGGCCATAACATTGGTTATAACATGCTGAAATATTATACAATGCATTGTTAAATTAACCACTTGTTAATGAGTGTGATGTTATAGTGACACATTCTTATCATCTCATAGGTGTGCTATGTCAGGTCAAAAGTTAGGCTCTTTTCTTCAGTTGCTATGGTCTTGCGTGCTGATGCGTGGGCGTGCGAACACTGCGAAGGCGGCAGGGTTTTCGCTAGCTGAAGTTGCGGTGGTACTCGTGGTGGTTGGTATGGTGGGTGGTCTTTCGATGTCGGCAGGGCAGACCATTTTGAAAGCGGGTGATGTGACCTCTACTAAGACCCAGCTTGCGGCGATCCGCGATGCGTTGCATTATTTTAAAGATAAACATGGACGATACCCATGCCCCGCACGTGAAAATGATGTGGTATCTTCTACGACCTATGGTGTGGAAGCGGCAAGCTGTGCCATAACGACCATTACTGGTATTACTAGAAGTGGGAATGCCGCAATTGGGATGGTTCCTTTTAAAGACCTTGGCATTAATCAGTCTGTGGCGATGGATAGTTGGGATAATAAGGTAACTTATGCGATTGATATCACCCATACCGTGAGTTCTACAGTCGGGTCAGGTTCGTTGACAGTGACCGATGCGGCGGGTAATAGCCTGACACAATCACCCACGATGGGAAAACCAATTTTTGTGTTAATAAGCCATGGTGAAGATGGAAACGGCGCGTATCCTTTGGACTCTGCCACACGCAATGCCTGCGGCAGCACCGTAAAAGACAGTGAGAATTGTGATGATGATGCGACCTTTGTGGATGATAAGGCGTCTTCGAGTGTGACTGCTGCGAGTGCATATGATGATTATGTGTTGTGGTATGCACAGAGCGTGGATGTTCCTGTTGAAAGTGGTATTTTGTTGCCAAAGGTGAAAGATTTATTTGTTGGTAGTGCAACTTCGTGTACTCAGAAAACTGATAGTACGTTGTGGTGTTGGGGTGAAAGCACAAATGGTGAACTTGGTGATGGTTCGTACCAAACAAAGTATTATACGTCACCAGTGAGTGGTGCTGTACAGTGGAAATTAGTTAGTCATAGCCCCACATTAGTGTGTGCTATTAAGTCCGATGACACACTTTGGTGTTGGGGTAAAAATAGTTATGGTCAGATTGGGGACGGTACAAGTGTTACTAAAGCTGTGCCAACACAGGTAAGTGGTGGCGGAACATGGAAATCTGTTAACGTATCAAGTCAATCTTTGGCGGTTTGTGCCATTAAGTCTGATGATACATTGTGGTGTTGGGGGAGTAACGGTGGTAATTTAGGCGATGGCACAATAGTCAATAGATCTGTACCAACGCAGGTGAGTGTAGGAGGTGCATGGAAGTCAGTAAGTATCGATAGAGTAATGTGTGCTATTAGGTCTGATGACACATTGTGGTGTGTAGGTACGAATGGGTATGGTGAAATGGGAGACGGCACACAAATTTCCAAATATGTATTGACGCAAGTGAATGGTGGTGGAACGTGGAAGTCTGTTAAAATTGCTCCACCAGGCAATTTTGTTTGTGCTATTAAGTCTGATGATACACTGTGGTGTTGGGGGAAAAACTGGCAGGGTGAGCTTGGTATTGGGACAACTTCGACTCGGGTAACTTCTCCTACGCAAGTGAGTGGTGGTGGGACGTGGAAGTCTGTTACTTTAATGTCTGATTCTGGGAGTTCAATTTCTGGGGCGTGTGCTATCAAGTTTGATGATACATTGTGGTGTTGGGGGATAAATGCTGCTGGGCGGTTGGGAAATGGTACGAGTGTTAATAAATCTGCTCCAACACAGGTGAGTGGTGGTGGTGCGTGGAAAGTTGTAAGTATGGTTAATTCTACGACATGTGCTATTAAGTCTGATGACACATTGTGGTGTTGGGGGAATAATGCATATGGTTTTATTGGGGATGGTACGAGTGCTAATAAATCTGTTCCAACGCAGGTGGGGGGTGGCGGGCGTTGGAAAAAATTGTTGAGTTCAATTAATACAGTCTTTGGTACATTTCCACGTATGTGTGCTATTAAGTCTGATGACACATTGTGGTGTTGGGGAAATTCCGATTGGCAAGGGGCAATGCCTTATAATCCAGAGGTGTATGATCCTTACTCTATTAATTGGATGTATGATGGTACTTTTAATACGTCACTTGTTCCTACTCCTGTGACGTGGCAAAGGTAATCACATCATCACTAGATCATCACGGTGGATGAGGGCGTCGCGTCCTTTGAAGCCAAGGATGGTTTCTATTTCTTCGCTTTTGCGTCCAAGAATGCGTGTTGCATCGGCAGCGTCATAGGCAATCAAGCCTTTGGCGATGGGTTTGCCGCTTTCGTCGCGTATTAATACGGCGTCACCGCGTTGGAATTGCCCTTCCACTGTTTTGACGCCTGCGGGAAGTAAGCTTTTGCCGCTGCTGAGTGCCTTGACCGCTCCCTCATCAATGGTGATCGTGCCTGTGGGGGAGAGTGATCCCGCGATCCAGTCTTTGCGGGCATGCTGGGCGTTCTTGCTGGCGATGAACCATGTCGCACGTGCGCCTGCTTGGAGTGCGCTGAGGGGGCGTAGGGGTGAGCCACGTGTGATGACCATATGGCAACCACCTGAGAGGGCGATCTCGGCAGCGTCGAGTTTGGTGCGCATGCCACCTGTGCCAACAGAAGAAGCAGAGCCGCCAGCCATGGCGCGAATTTCGTTGGTGATGGCGGTGATCTCAGGGAGTAAGGTTGCGTTGTTGTCTTTGGAAGGATCAGCGGTATACATGCCGTCGACGTCTGAGAGTAATATCAGTACATCTGCCCCTGCCATCTGTGCGACCCTTGCCGCCAAGCGGTCATTATCACCCACGCGTAGTTCTTCGGTCGCAATAGTATCATTTTCATTGATAATAGGCATGACACCTGCTGCAAGTAGGGTTTGCAATGTTGCGCGAGCGTTGAGATAACGGCGACGTTCTTCACTGACCTCTAATGTGAGGAGGAGCTGTGCAACATTGATATTATGTGCCGCCATGACGCGATCCCATGCGTCCATAAGGCGGATTTGACCGCATGCTGCTGCGGCTTGTTTTTCTTCAATTTTGAGTTTTTTATGGGTGAGTCCGAGTGCTGTGCGACCAAGTGCTACCGCGCCAGAGGTCACCAAAATCACTTCTTTGCCTTGGGCGCGTAGCAGTGCAATGTCTTCGGCTAAAGATGCCATCCATGCATGATGTATTTCATGTGTGTCGCCACTGACAACAAGAGCAGAGCCTACTTTGATGACGATGCGTTGCGCCGTATCGAGCCTAGTCGTCATCCTCATCCTCATCTGTTATTTCACCTGCTTCACGCTTTTTATCCTGTTCTACACCTTTAATCAATGTGCGTAGTAAGGGGGTGATGTTGATTTGCGCTGCGGCAGAAATGGCGACTACTTGTTGCCCTGAGGCTTCTTCGAGCGCAGCAACCTTCTCCGCGATTTCTTCGTCACTGAGCGCATCAATCTTGTTAAGCGCAATGATCTCACGCTTTTCTGCGAGAATATCACTATAGGCTTCGAGTTCTTCACGGATGATATGATAATTCTCTACTACATCTTCTTCTGTACCATCAATTAAATGCAGCAAAATACGGCAGCGTTCCACATGTTTGAGGAAGCGAATACCAAGACCGATGCCGTCGCTTGCACCTTCAATTAACCCTGGAATATCCGCGAGGACAAATTCTTTTTCATCCACATACACCACACCAAGTTGTGGGTGCAAGGTGGTGAAGGGATAGTCTGCGATTTTGGGACGCGCACGCGAGGTGGCGGCAAGAAAAGTGGATTTTCCCGCATTGGGTTTGCCAAGCAATCCGACATCGCAAAAAAGCTTGAGCTTGAGCCAGACCCAACGTTCAATTCCTGGTTCGCCGGGGGTGTTTTGGCGGGGGGCTTGGTTAGTGGAACTTTTGAAATGGATATTGCCGAGTCCACCTTCGCCACCGCGAGCTAGGATAAATTCTTGTCCGACCTCAGTTAAATCCGCAATGACCTCATCTGTCTCATCATCAATAATTTCTGTGCCGATAGGTACTTTCATGATGACATCGTCACCTTTTGCACCGTGGCGTTGGCTGCCCATGCCATGTGTACCTGTTTTGGCCTTGAAATGCTGTTGGAATCGGTAATCAATCAATGTATTGAGACCACTTTCGACGCGGACGATAATATGTCCACCGCGTCCGCCATTGCCGCCGTCAGGGCCACCAAAAGGCATGTTGGCTTCACGACGAAAACTCACGCAGCCTGCGCCGCCATTGCCACTTTTAACAAAGATTTTTGCTTCGTCGAGAAATTTCATATTGAGTCTAACTTTGATGCGTGTCGTTCCAGCGAAGGCTGGTAGCAAGGGGAATGTTGAAAGCTAAATTATATTATAACAAAAAAGGGATGGCAATACAGCCACCCCTTCCTATAGTAGTCTATACTTAGATTTACGCAACGGCAGTAACAGAAACATACTGGCGACCACCCGCTTTGGTGCGGAATGATACGCTGCCTTCAATCAATGCAAACAAGGTGTGGTCTTTGCCAATGCCTACGTTATCACCAGGAAAAAATTCCGTGCCACGTTGACGCACTAAAATGTTACCCGCAAGTACGTTTTCGCCACCGAATTTTTTCACGCCTAAACGACGACCCGCTGAATCACGACCGTTACGCGAACTACCACCTGCTTTTTTATGTGCCATGACGGCCTCCTTCTAAACGTAATTACTCAGCTTTTTTTGCTGCGGTTTTCTTTGCGGCTGGTTTCGCTGCTTTTGCTGGCTTTTCTGCTGTGGCATCTGCGCTTACTTCAGCTTTTGCAGCCTTTGCCGTTTTAGCCACTTTTTCTGTCGCAGGAGCGGATTCCGCAACTGACGCTACAGCTTTTACTTTCTTCTCAGCAACGGTCTTTTTGCCATCGACGGTGATGCTTGCAATGCGAAGCACAGTCAAGTCTTGGCGATGACCATTTTTGCGACGGTAATTTTGGCGACGTTTTTTCTTGAAAACGATGACTTTATCACCACGACCTTGTTCAAGAATCTCAGCTTCTACAGAAGCTTTATCTACTAAGGGTGCGCCGATTTTAATCGTCGTGCCATCTGATGCAGCTAGGACTTTGCCAAGCGCAATGGTGTCGCCAGCAACACCTGCTAGTTTTTCTACTTTGATGACATCGCCGCTTTGAACGCGATATTGCTTGCCACCTGTTTCTACTACTGCGTACATAATTATATCTCTATCTATCTTCTTATAGCTGACGCGAAAAAGGAGCGGTAATATAACTCGTGGCTTTTCAATGTCAATGCTTTATTTTATGCTTTTGTTATAGTTTTTCTATGTGAGGGCGAAACTCGGCTAGAATATCTTGATAGAGTTTACGTTTGAAAGGAACAATGAGTTCTGGTAGCTCATGGAGGTGAGCCCAACGCCACTGTGCAAACTCAGGATTAGGTGTGTTGATATTAATATCGGTATCTGTTCCTAAGAATTTCATTAAAAACCATTTTTGTTCCTGCCCACGGTAGCGACCATCCAATACGTTTGGAATGATCTCGTCGGGTAAATCGTAGCGTAGCCATGAAGATGATTCTGCGATGATTTTAGCGTGATTCGTGCCAATTTCCTCCATCAGTTCGCGCATGGCCGTGGTGCGGGTATCCTCTCCTTCGTCGATGCCGCCTTGCGGCATTTGCCATGCTTCGGAAGTCATGTCAATGCGGCGTGCAACAAAAACAAGATTGTTGTTGTTTAAGAGCATGATGCCTACGCAGGGGCGATAAGGGAGATGAGCGTACATGGGGGTATCTTTAGGTTAGTGGTGGCGGCTTGGAATGGCAGAAAGAGGTACAAGGGTCATATGGCGCGCTGCAAGTTCTTTTGCCCATGCGTTGACGGTATCAAAATTGCTCGGAGATGCATCAATAACACCTACGGCAAAGCCATAATCCTTGGCAATCGCTTCTAGATCTTTGAGTGATTGTAATGCTTCTGCACTGGACTTTTCGCGTACGAGTGCGCGGCTGGAATAGAGGACACTGGAAGCATCTGCTTGTGCTTTGTAGGCACGTGAGCGCAGTAAGAGTAAAAGTCCACGGTTTGCGATCTCATGGTGCATCATTTCCATCATAGTATAGCCTGTGAAAATCTCATCTTTGGGTGCGACTAATCCGACATAGCCTGTCGCGGTGGCAAATGTTGTTTTTAACCGCTCAAGATTTTCTGCTTCAGTAGCTTTTTTGAGTAGTCCAAGAGGACCTGGATCACTGGCGGGGTAGTCCGCAAATTCCATTGGAACATCCAGCCATGCCTCATGACCGTAATGGTTACTGCGGGCAATCCAGTCTTGTAGGCTATTACTGTAGGGTGAGAAACTGAGGCTTATCTCCGCGGGGAGGGTATTGACTGCCGCGTTGGAAAGAGGGGTGTTGATGCCAAGCCCTGTGACGAGCAGTGCAATGACAGGCATGTCACGGGGTGTTTTATCTGGGCGGGCATAATACTCACATGGAAGCGTTGAACCATCTTCTGATTTTCTAGGTATTTTTTTGTCTTTATAGACCTCTAGAATTGCTGGGTTAGTTTTAATAACAAGCGGTTGTCCTGCGGCAGGGGGTGCTGACTCAGGGCTTACATCTGTCGGTTTCTCATTGCTCATGACAGGAGTCGCATCAGGTGCGGCGGGCTGTGCGGTGGTAGCGGTGACTATAGGTGTTGCTTGATGGGAAGTCGCTGCTGGAGGTACAATTTCTGTATGCGTGGGGGCATGTTCCGAGGTGGTTGTGGAAACAGGAGATGTTGAATGTGTTTCAGGTGTGTGTGTTGTTTCAGTCGTCGGTTTGGCATCGACAGATATTGGTAGAGGGGCTGCTGTTTTGGGAGCTGGGTTTGTTGTGGGTGTCGTAGTGAGAGGTTTTGGTTTGCCCTCAATGTCACCTGTCGCCACAATCAGTCGCGTGTAGCTTCCCTCGTTCATGGCTTGGGCAGTTGCCCTTTCTTTAGAACTAAAGAAAGGGTGTATGCCATAGACAAGGAACGCGACGCTCATAAAAAATGCAGCGACCATCCCCCATTGCAAGGTAGATAATTTCAGCAATGAGGGACGCGCCATAACGTGAATCCTTATTTTTCTTTAAGGTTGCTGTAGATGGAGAGACCGCGGATAAGGTCGAGTGCGCGCGCCAATTGGAAATCTTCTTTTCCTGTTGGCTCACGTGAGGCATCTTTGCCATCTTTACCTTTGGATTTGTCTTTATCTTTATCCTTGTCGCTGTCCTTGGTTCTTTCTGCCTCGGTTGCGGCTTTGTCTTCAGCATCTTTTTGTTTTTGTGCTTGCGTTTTTTCATCGTCACCTGCAAGGCGACCACGAAGATCTGCTTCGGAACGGTCTAGCCCATTACTTGCAGCAACGAGTTTGGCTGCCTCTACCTTGATATCTGGTTCAATCCCTTTGGCTTGAATAGAGCGGCCTGATGGAGTGTAATAGCGCGCTGTAGTGAGTTTGATCGCACCGTGGTCTTTAAGAGGGATCACGGTCTGTACTGAACCTTTACCAAAGGATTTTGTTCCTAAAATAATTGCACGTTTTTGATCTTGCAGTGCGCCAGAGACGATTTCAGAAGCAGAAGCAGAGCCATTATTAATGAGGATAACAATAGGTAGTCCGTTGATGAGGTCACCTGCTGTTGCACTAAAGCGTTTGGTATTTGCAGGATTGCGATCACGGGTAGAAACAATTTCACCTTTTTCTAAGAAAGCATCGGAAACGGCAATTGCCTGATCAAGTAGACCACCAGGGTTGTTACGTAGATCAAGTACGAGACCCTTCATGTTCGGGATATCTTTTTTAAGTTTTGCGACTGCGGCTTCAAGTCCTTCAAAGGTTTGCTCAGAGAACGAGGTGATGCGGACATAACCAACGTCGTCTTCCGCGTGAGAACGAATGGATTGAATGCGAATGACGTCGCGGGTCATCGTAATATCAAGCGGTTCAGAAAGCCCTTCACGCAGTACGGTCACCTTAATCTTTGTTCCAACCTTGCCGCGCATCTTTTCCACTGCATCAGAGAGGGTCAGTCCCATTACGGGTTCACCATCAATTTGGCTAATAAAATCACCTGCTTTCACGCCTGCGCGGAAGGCGGGGGTATCATCGATAGGAGAAACCACCTTAACAAGTCCATTTTCCATGGTGACTTCAATGCCAAGTCCGCCAAATTCACCTTTGGTTTGGACTTGCATTTCTTTGAAACTTTTATCATCGAGATAGCCCGAATGTGGGTCAAGTGCAGCGAGCATGCCATTGATTGCGGATTCAACCAATTGTTTGTCGGTAACCTCTTCAACATAATCTTGTTTGACGCGTTCAAATACGTCGCCAAAAAGATTCAGTAACTCGTAAGTACTTTCTTTGTTTGTTGTCGCCGCGGCGGGTGCTGGCGCAGTGTCTTTAGCGTGAACAGCATTCGCACAGGCGGTAATAAGAGGGAGTGCAGTGACGGTGAGCAACATCCAGCGTTTTAACATAGCGATACTTTCCTATCTGTGAAGTACACTTATCATCATGAAGTGTATCATTCTGTCAATGATTGAAATTTTATTTTATAGTCGTTTAACTTAATAATTACACATTTCATAGGAAGTTAAACGACTATAACTCTATGATTTATAGTACTACAAACTGTATGATTCCCTTAAGAAGGGGAAATTGTAAAGTTAAAGTGCTATATGTGTATGTGTTATTTTTTTGCGATAGTACTCCCTGATTGTAGCCATGGAATTGGATCGACAGGTGTTCCATTGCTGCGTAGTTCGACATAAAGTTGTTTGTTTTTCTCGTCGCTGCCCATTGTCCCAATTGGCTCGCCTGCTTGAACCTGTTGTCCTGTAGCACACCGTATTGCTCCTAATCCAGCAAGCAGTGTGTGGTGACGACTGTTGTGGCGAATGATGACCACTTTACCATATTCCATAAACGGGCCTGTGAATAAGACTGCTCCTGCCGCAGGAGCAGTGACTTGTGCATTGTCGCGGGTCATGATCTGGATGCCTTTGAGGGTGTCATTGACGCCTCGTTTTTGACCATAGCGTCCTGTTATGCGACCCGCAACGGGGAGCTTCATGCTGCCTTGGTTGAGGCTGGTATCATCATCGTTTTCATGGTTGCGAACGATGTTATGTGCTTGAGAAGTGGGGGTGGTTGATGTGGTGTCTTGTTTTGTTTGTGGAGGTAGTTTTTTCTTGGTTTTTTGTGCTTTTTGTGTTTCTTCCATCTGACGAAGGCGTAGCTTTTCGCGCTCTTCTTCCAGTTTGCTAATCAGTAATTCAAGGGATTTTGATTTCTTTGAAAGATTGGCAATGTTCTGTTGTTCTTTGAGGGTTTCACCCTGAAGGGTTTGTAGCAATGCTTGGCGTTGTTTGATTGCCAAGTCAAGTTTTTCGCGGCGTTTAAGTAGCGAGGCTTGTTGGTTCTTTGTATTAGTTTGATTGGTAAGAATCTGTTGTTCAAGTGCTTGTAGTTCAGCGACTTGTCGGCTCATGGCCTCCATTTGTTCACGCATTGATTCTGACATCATGCCGAGTGCGCGGCTTGCTTGGATCTTGCCTGCGATACCTTGAGGCATGACGAGTACAGCTTCTTCTGGCGCACGTCCTAGACGAATCATTGCGCCGACCATGCCAGAGAGTTCTTTGCCGCGTTTGCGTAGTGCGATTTCTTTTTCGGTTTTTTGAACCGCAAGCATTGAAAGTTGTTCTTCCAGTTCAGTAAGTTTGGCTTCACCTTCTTGGATTCGGCTGGCAATCTTTTGGGTCTCGGCAGTAATGTTTTCTAATTCTTTTTGGGTTTTATCTAAATTTTGTGCGAGATCTTTTTGTTTGGATTGTGAATGGGAGAGGTCATCTTTGGTTTTCTTCAAGGTTTCTTTGTGGTCATCAAGGCTGAGTTTTTCGATGTTGGAAGTGGGAATAGATTGTGCAAAAACGGAGTTAGATGGGAAAAAGAGTGCGTAGACGCTTATGGCAAAAACCATAATACGGTGAGAGAGGGCGCGGTCTATTGTGCTTATCATACAATTAACGATTTCCCTGTCATTTCTATAGGCTGAGGTACAGACATCAGCTTGAGCAGGGTGGGGGCAAGATCGGCGAGACGACCGTTGCGTAGTTGTACGGTGCTGTCACGATAATCTTTGCCATAGAGAACTGCGGGAACTTTTTCAAGTGTATGTGCGGTATGTGCTTGTAGCGTTTCGTGATCATACATCATTTCTGCATTGCCATGATCCGCCGTGATAATCATAACACCGCCAGTTTTGTCGAGGGCGTCTTTGAGGCGACCTAGAGCATGATCCACCGCCTCTACGGCTTTAATGGCGGCGTTCATATCACCTGTATGTCCTACCATATCGGTGTTTGCATAATTGACAACGATGAGATCGTAGGTGTTCGCCGTAATCGCTTCAACCAGTTTATCCGTGACTTCTGGAGCAGACATTTCTGGTTGTAAGTCATAGGTTGCGACATTGGGTGAAGGTATTAAAACACGATCTTCTCCTGCATAGGGCGTTTCAACGCCACCGTTAAAGAAGAAGGTGACATGTGCATATTTTTCAGTTTCAGCAATGCGCAGTTGACGCATGTGACGTTGCGCAAGGACTTCTCCAAGTGTATTTTTGATGGTTTCTTGAGGGAATAATGCAGGGACGAAAGGGTTTAGTGCTGAAGAATATTCGGTCATCCCTATGATGCCCCCAAATAATTGTGGTTTGAACGAGCGTTCAAAATGTGTAAATTCAGTATCCACAAAGGCGTGAAGTATCTCACGGGCGCGGTCTGCGCGGAAGTTGCACATGATAAGCGCATCTTCTGGCTTCATGCCTGTATAATTACCAAAAATCACAGGTTCGATGAACTCATCCGTTTTGCCATGAATATACTGTTTTTGCAGCGCATCAAGAGCATCGTCATCCGTGATACCTTTGCCGAGAGCAATCATATTGAACGCACGTTCAACACGATCCCAGCGTTTATCTCTGTCCATTGCAAAATAGCGTCCACACATGGAAGTAAATTTGATGTTCTTGTACGATGCCGTGGCGTTTTGCCATGCTTGTATAAAATTGGCTGCGCTTTTCGGTGGGGTATCTCGCCCATCAAGAAAAGCATGTAGCGCAACTGAAATGCCTGCATTAGAGAATATTTTGGCAATACCTAGGAGATGTATGTTGTGAGCGTGTACACCACCATCTGAGAGTAGTCCCATCAGATGGGCTGTGCCGCCAGAGGCTTTGAGCGTTACAATCATCTGTTGGATTTTAGGATTATTTGCGAGTGAGCCATCCGTAAGGGCGGTATCAATGCGCGGAAGGTCTTGCATGATGATGCGTCCCGCGCCAATATTCATGTGTCCAACTTCAGAATTGCCCATTTGTCCAGCGGGAAGTCCCACTTCACCTTCAGAGGCATCGATCAAGGCGCGTGGGTAATGCGTCCACAGATCATTCCAGACGGGGGTGTTTGCATGGAAAATGGCATTATTCTCAGGGTTTTCACGATGTCCCCAACCGTCCATAATTACCAACATTACAGGGCGTGGTAGTTTGATCATAGGTAAACTCTTCGCATGTGGATGTTGCGCTTTTATGCCGTGTTAATCATTTGCAAGCAAGAGCGATTTTTTGGGTTTCTCGCCCGTGATGACGTAATGGACAGTTTTTGCCAAGTTAGTTGCATAGTCTGCAATACGTTCAAGGTTTTTAGCGGCAAACATGATATCAACCAGATGTGGCGCGTTCTGAGGATCTTTTATCATACGGTCACGTAGTAAATCAAAGGCGAGGCGGCATTGAGCATCGGCCTCATCATCACTTTTCCATACAGCGGTCGCTTTGTCTGCATTGCTTGTGCGTACTGCGTCGAGGGCAGCATCCATCATATTGATATTGATGGTAATGAGATTTTCTAGAATGGATGATACATCCGCAGGGACATCCATTTCCAAACGCGCAAGCTTGCGCGCCGTGCTTTTTGCAAGATCACCTGCACGTTCTAGAGCCATTGAAACTTTGAGTGCCGAGGTGATAAGGCGTAAATCGACCGCCATTGGATTCATTAAGGCAAGGGCTTCTGTGACCTGTTGTTCTATACGATCGTTCAATGCGTTAACATTTTTGTCATTGGCACGAACCTCTTGATAGATCTCTTCACTACGTACCGTGATGGTTTTGTTGGTGAGCAATAGCGATTCCTTGACGCGCTCGCCCATCTCTAAGATGCTTTCATGCAAGTCATGGATTTTGCGATCGTAATTGCTGAGTGTGTGTTTGGTAATCATATGTGTCTCCCATTCTTTCGTATCATAAAGCAAGCCCCTATGATTTCAAGGGTGATGATGCTGAACGTTTGTTCATGTACTGTGTAAGGGTGGCAAGTGGTAGAATAAGCATAAAGCACAGTGCTGCTGTCGCTACAATTGTTGGTCCAGAAGGCGTGTCAAAATGCAAAGATAGGTATGTACCAAGTATAACGCTGCTGACGCCAAGTAGGGATGCGTAGACTGCCATTGCTTCGGGTGAGCGTGCAATATGGCGGGCTGTAGCGGCTGGAATAATCAACATGGATGTGATCAGTAAGATACCCACAATACGAATGGCGATGGCGACGACGATAGTCATCATGACAATTAACAAAAATTGTCCTGTAGTGTGTTTAATGCCCTCTGCACGAGCGATTTCTTCCTGCAGTGTGACCAATACCAGTTCCGACCAGTAGCGAATTAAGATCGCAAGCACTACTGCGCCCCCACTATATATCCACAGAAGTTCATCTTTTGTGACGGTAAGGATGTCGCCAAAAAGGTAAGCATAGAGGTCAAAACGTGGATTTCCTAGTAAGCTCATGGTGATAATCCCAATAGAAAGCGCGGCGTGAGCAAGGATGCCGAGTAGGGTGTCCGTGGCGAGAATTTTTTTGCTTTGTAAAAAAACGAGCAACGCAGCAAAGAGTAAGCAAATGAGGAGTGTTCCCCATGTCGCGCCGATACCTGATGCCAAACCAAGTGCAATACCTAGAAGCGCGCTATGGGCAAGCGAATCACCAAAGTAAGACATTTTACGCCATACGACAAAACAGCCAAGTGGCCCTACAACGAGTGCGACGCCTATACCTGCGAGTATTGCATTGATTAAAAAGCTTTCCATATTTAGATGCTTTCAGGGTGGTCGTGGAGGGAGTGATCGTGGTTGCAAAGATGGTCTGCGTGGTGGGTATGGTCATGCTGGTGGTTATGTTGATGGTGATAAATCGCCATCATATTGGTGATGTCTTGCCCGAAGAGTTTTGAGAATTCAGGGTCTTGTGTGACAAGGTGTGGTTCACCAGAGCAGCAGATATGGTGATAAAGGCAGATGACTTTACGGGTTGATGCCATGACGAGGTGTAGGTCATGCGAAACCATCAGGATGCTGATGCCATGTTCAGTATAGATGGTCTCAAGCAGTTTGTAGAACGCGATTTGACTCGTGATATCAAGGTTTTGTGCGGGTTCATCTAGGATTAGTAGGTTTGGCGCACGTAGTAAGGCGCGGGCGAGTAGGACGCGTTGCATTTCTCCACCCGAGAGTACATGTAGGCTACGGGCGAGAAGTGGAGTAACGCCTGTTTCTTGGCAGATGCGATCAAAAAAGGATACAAAATCGGGTGCGCGGTGGTATTGACCGAGCGTCAGAAACCGTTTTGCGGTGATGGGTATGGTGACTTCTTTGGTGATGTTTTGGGGAACGTAGCCAATGCGAGTATGTTCTGCGCGGGTGATCGTGCCTGAATCTGGTGGGAAGAAACCCATCAAACATTGTAAAAGGGTAGATTTTCCTGCGCCATTTGGACCAATAATTGTAATAAAATCATTGGGTTCGATGGCAAGAGAAACATCACGCAAAATGGTGCGGTTGCGGCGTATCACATGGATATTGTCGGCACGTAGCAAGCTCATGATGGGTTGCTCGCTTGGCATGATGCACAGATGCCTTCGATTTCTACGCTGATGTTTTGTGGAGTGAAATGGCGGGTCGCGGCAGCAGATTTAAGGGTGGCTTCGAGGGCTGGGGTGCAGCATTCCTCAACCTCAGCGCATTGTGAACAGATCATAAAATAGCAGCTTTGATGTTGGTTCGGATGGGTACATCCAATGAAAGCGTTCAAGCGATTGATACGGTGAATTAGACCATGTTCTAATAAGAAATCGAGGGTGCGATAAATGGTTGGGGGTTTAGCAGCGGCATCTTCAAGTTTCAGCCTATCAAGCAAATCATAGGCTTTGATGGGACGGTGTTGTTTCCAGATTAATTCTAAGACGCGTTGGCGCAGCCCTGTAAAACGAAGTCCATTCGCTTCGCACAGCGTTTTTGCTTGCGTGATGGCGTCTGTAATACAATGATGATGGTCATGGTGGGAGAGCATCGTGTTTTCCTTTGTAATGATATAATATAGCATTTTTCAAATGCGCAAGCAAGAATAGGGTATGATTGTGGAAATTTTGCTAGTGACGGTGGGAAAGTGGAAAGCCTCGGCGGAAAAGTCACTGTATGAGGAGTATGTACGGCGGTTGCCGTGGAAGGTGCAGTTGCGTGAGCTGGAGGTGAAAGAGCGTGAAGACACTGTGCGCCAAAAAGCTGAAGAGGCGGAAAAGATACTTGTAGCATGTACGAGTTTTGGTGCGCATAAGCGTATTGCGCTCGATGAACGTGGGCAGACAATGGCGAGTCGTGAGTTGGCAGGGTTGCTTGGGAGGTGGCGTGATGAGGAGGCGGTGAACAAAATGGCGTGGATTATTGGCGGGCATGCAGGGTTGGATAAATCCGTGTTGACTGCGTGTGATAAAATTTTATCTTTTGGGCAGATGACGTGGCCACATCTCCTTGTGCGAACGATGGTTGCAGAGCAGCTTTATCGATCTTATGCGATTTCGACAGGGCATCCCTATCATCGAGATTAAGTAGGGCGTGCAGATATGCGTTAAAACTGTTGCTAAGAAATCAATGTTCCTTTTTTAAAATAAAATATGAGGAATACTCGTATTTTATTCGTCTGTACTTTGATATGCTCAGTCTATTACTCAGGTATGTAATAATATTCATTAGAGGTAGGGTTTTGCTATGAGTCGTGCAAGCAGGGGGTCAATTCGTCAGAAAATAGCGGTTGTGTTGCTTTTGTTGGGCGCGGCGTTACTGGTTGTGGGTGGTTTTGGTGTTGTGGGGCTTTATGCGCAACGTCCAAAGTTAGAAACATTTAAGTCGGATTTAGCGACCATCACTAGAACGGATACCAGACTGCTGATTCTTGCAAAAAATATTCGTGCGGATGTGATTCAAGTGCAGCAATTTTTAACTGATGTTTCTGCAACACGTGGGCAGGATGGTCTTGATGATGGCTTTGATAAAGCCGCTGAATTTGCAGTTGCGTTTGATACTGATTCAAAAGCTGCTTTGGAATTAGCGCAGCAGGCTGGCTACACAGATTTAGTGGCACGTTTAAAAACGATGCAAGAAAGTTTTATTCCTTATTATGCCACGGGTCAAAAAATGGCGCATGCTTATGTTGCTGAAGGTCCTCAAGGCGGTAATAAGCTTATGAGCGAGTTTGATGGTGTGGCAGAAAAGATTGCCGATCAAAGTGAGGCTTTTGTTGGTATTGTGGAGGCATCTATCACTAAAAAGTCTGAAAATGCGAATAAGAGTATTGGTGATATTCTTGCAGCGAATAAAAGCATGATGTTAATGATTTTAGCTGTTGTCGTGGGGACCTTAGTTATTTCTTTGGTCGTAGCATTGCGTCTTATTCGTAGGGTGGGAAGCCTTTTTGGTGGGTTGGAAGCTGATTTGAAAGACATTGAACAAGGTCGTATTGATGGTGTGATGCATCTCGATGTTCATGCCCAGCATGAATTTGGTGCAGCAGCAAAAGTGTTATCAGCAACGAAACAAAAATTGCAGGTGGCACGTCAGTTGGAAGCAGAGCAGAAAGAACAAGCTGCGCATGCAGAGCAAGAGCAGAAGAGGGCTATTTTAGCACAGGAGCAGCGTATTGCTCACGAGGTTTCAGGTGTGATTGATGCATGTGCCGCGGGTGATTTCTCTAAGCGGTTGAGTATATCTGGTCGTGAAGGTCTCCTGCTGATGTTGTGTGAAGGCATGAATCGTATTGGCGAGGTGTGTGAACGTAGTATGGAAGCAACGCGCCATGTGATTAGTCAGCTTGCTGAAGGTAACTTAACCCAGCGTATGCAGGGAGATTATCGGGGTACATTTCATGATATTCAAGTGGCACTCAACAGTACGATCGAACGTTTACATGGGATGTTACAACAAGTGGGATCAGCGGCAGAATCTATTAATAATGCGTCTTCCGAAATTACTGCGGCAAGTGATGATTTAGCGCGTCGTACAGAAATGCAGGCATCGTCTTTGGAGGAGACATCCTCCGAGATGGACGCCTTGTTTGTGATGGTTCATAAAAATGCGGATGGGGCGTTAAGAGCGAGCGGTTTATCTAAGCAGGCATCGCATGTTGCAGATGAGGGTAAATTGGCCGTACTTGAGGTTGTGCATTCGATTGAGGATATTAATCATTCTTCGCGTAAAGTAGCGGAGATTGTGAGTGTGATTGATGAAATTGCCTTCCAAACTAATTTACTCGCTTTGAATGCGGCAGTGGAAGCTGCGCGTGCGGGCGAAGCAGGTAAAGGTTTTGCCGTGGTGGCTTCAGAGGTACGTGCGCTTGCTGGGCGGTCTGCTTCGGCTTCCAAAGAAATTCGTAATTTGATTCAGGTGAGTATGGATAAAGTACTTACTGGGACTAACCTTGCGAAGAAGGCAGGAGAAATTATTGAGCGTATTGTTGGATCGGTGAGTGATACGGATCAAATTATTGCAGACATTGCCGCTTCTAGTAAGGAACAAGAAAATAGTATTGCTGAAATTAAATCAGCCGTGAGTGATATGGATGAATCTACCCAGCAAAATGCAGCGATGGTGGAAGAAAATTCAGGTGCAGCACGTTCGTTGCTGGACCAAGTCATTCAGCTTAAACATCTCACTTCGTTCTTTAAGACGAAATAGGCTGAGGTGAAGGCTTTAGCCCTGCGTCATCATTGTGCCTGCGCCATGTTCGGTGAAGGTTTCCACAAGAAGTACATGCGGGATGCGTCCGTCTAAGATATGGACGCTTTGGGTATCACGTTCTAGCGCGTAGATGCAGGTCTCGACCTTTGGAATCATGCCGCCTGAGACCGTGCCGTCCTCAATCAGCCCACGGGCTTCGGTAGTGTTAAGTTCGCTGATGAGTTCTTTGTCTTTATTTAAGATCCCCGCAACGTCAGTGAGGAGCATGAGTTTACGTGCGCCAAGCGCGCCTGCAATCGCGCCTGCTGCTGTATCTGCATTGATGTTGTAGGTTTGGCCATCTTCTCCAATGCCAATAGGGGCAATGACGGGGATGATGCCTGCACTAGCAAATTCATCCAAAATGGCAGGATTGACATGCATGGGTTCACCGACATATCCTAGATCAAGTATGCGCTCAATATTGGAATCAGGGTCTTTTTGGGTGCGCGTGAGTTTACGTGCTTGCATTAAATTACCGTCTTTGCCTGAAATACCGACCGCTTTACCGCCTGCGGCGTTGATAGAAGCGGCAATATTCTTGTTAATAGAGCCGCATAGTACCATTTCGACGATTTCCACCGTTGGAGCATCGGTGATGCGAAGTCCATCGATAAAGTCACTTTTAATTGCGAGGCGTTCGAGCATTTTGCCAATCTGAGGGCCACCGCCGTGGATGACTACGGGGCGAATGCCAACATGTTGCATCAAGACAATATCACGCGCAAATTGGTTGGCAAGTTCTTGATCACCCATGGCATGACCACCATATTTGACCACAAAGGTTTCGCCTGCAAACTCGCGCATATAAGGTAGTGCTTCCGATACGGTACGTGCTGTACGAAGCATGGATTCTGATGTTTTGAGTGCGCGTGTTTTCATTTTTTATTCTTTCTTGCGGGAGCATCTTTTGATGTTTAGCTGTCTTGCATTAAACTTGCAATATCTTGTCTGAGTTCATCAATGCCTATTTTCTTTTCAGCACTGGTGATAAATACCCCTGGCATCGCCGCAGGTTGTTTGCTGATTTCTGCTTCAGTATTTTCAATAAGTTTTTTGAGTTCTGTTGTGGTCACTTTATCCGCTTTAGTAAGGACGATGCGGTAAGGTACTGCGGCCTCATTGAGCATGACCATCCATTCTCTGTCAGGAGTAGTGATGCCTCTACGCGCATCGATCAGGATGCAAACACGACGTAGTGTCGTCCGCCCACAAAGATAACGTTTGGTAGTGTTGATCCATTTGGCGACATCAGTTTTAGAGGCTTTAGCGTAGCCATAACCAGGCATATCCACCAGTAAGAAGGTGTCACCAATATTAAAAAAGTTCAGTTGGCGTGTGCGTCCTGGTGTTTGTGAGGTACGTGCCAAGCTGTTGCGCCCTGTGAGTGCGTTGAGTAGGGAAGACTTTCCGACATTCGAGCGACCTGCAAAGGCGATTTCAGGCAAGCTCATTGGCGGCAAGCCATCGTGGCTATCTGCCCCAAATACGAAATCGCATTGAGACGTGAAGAGTTTATTGACGCCGTGAATTGGGTTCTCGCTCATCATATGACCTTACGCATGTGCCAATTTACGCTTTTTACTTTTTGCGTCATGACGGCGAGTGATGACCCATTGCTGAAGGACTGAAAGTGTATTGTTCCATGCCCAGTAAAGCACAAGACCTGCGGGAAATCCTGCAAACATGAACACAAACACGTAAGGCATCATGCCAATGACCTGTGCCTGTATAGGGTCTGCTGGTTTAGGGTTCATTTTTTGTTGTATGATCATGGTAATTGCCATCACAAGCGGCAATACACCAATATGGAGGAAGCTTGGCGGAGTCCATGCAATGAGACCGAAGAGCGTAAAAATATTGGTTGGGTCTGAGACTGACAAATCATGAATCCAACCATAGAATGGCATTTGACGCATCTCTAATGTTACAAATAATACTTTGTAGAGGGCAAAAAACACAGGAAGCTGAATAATCATGGGTAAGCAGCCTGCCGCAGGATTCACTTTTTCTTTGCGGTAGAGTTCCATGATTTCTTGGTTCATCTTCACTTTGTCATCTGCGTAGCGTTCTTTGATATGGTTCATCTGTGGCATCAATTCACGCATATGTGCCATGGAAGCATAGGATTTATTAGCAAGGGGGAAGAGAAATATCTTCACCGTGACGGTAAGGAGCATAATTGCCAAGCCAAAATTACCAATTAAATTGTAAAAATAATGTAGGAGTTGAAACAAAGGTTTGGTGATGAAATAAAGACGTCCAAAATCCACCGCACGGTCAAAAAGGGGGATGTTATATTGGGCGGCGTAACTATCGAGTAGGTTGAGACGTTTTGCACCTGCAAAAAAGTGAGTAGAGGAGGTTACGCTGTGACCTGCTTCAATGGTGCGCATAGCGCCTACAAAATCCGTTTGGTATTTATCTTGTCCTTGCAAATTATAATAGCTGTAGTTGGTTTTAAATGCTTGTTGATCTGGGATAATCGCGGCTAACCAGTATTTATCTGAAATGCCAAACCAGCCTGAAGCATTCGCACGTGTGACACCACCATCTTCTTTAAGTTTCTTATATTCCAGTTCTTCTAATGCGCCGTCTGTAATTCCTAGCGGTCCTTCATGCAAAATGGCAAAATGTTTACCTTCTGGCACAAAAGTACGGCTAATAAGACCGTATGGCGCAAGATCGATGGCGGTCGCTGTTTTGTTAACAATGGTTTGTTCAATGTGGAACATATAGTCTTTGTCGACTGATATCTTTTTTTCAAAGACTAAGCCTTCACCATTGTCCCAGCTTAAGGTGACGGGGGTTTCAGGGGTTAGTGTCTCGTGGTCTGCTTTCCATTCAGTGTTATTATCAGGAAGCTTAATCGTATTGTTTTTTCCTAGCCAACCAAATTCAGCAAAATAAGCATGGGTATCGCCTGAAGGAGAAAGTAACTTGACCGCAGGAGATTCAGGGTGAATTGTTTCACGATATGCATTCAGTGTAAGGTCATCAAAGCGTGCGCCGCGTAGTGAGATTGAACCTTTGATTTGGTTGGATTCAATGGTGATGCGGCGGCTATGTTCGAGAAGGGAGTCACGAGATAGGGGCTGTGAGGGAGTAAGATTCTCAGGTGCAGGAAGTATTGTGGCATTAGAAGAGGGTTGTTGCATTGCAGCAGCAGCGGTTTTTTGTGCTAAGGAGGCAATACGTTGTTTTTCTGCTTGCGCTTTTTGTTGTGGTACTTGCCATGTGAAATGCCAAACCACCAAAATGGCGACTGATATGATCAATGAAATAACAAGGTTACGCGTTTCGTCTTGGGTTTTCATGGCTGTGTCCTTGAACTAAAGGGAAAAGAAAAATTGTGTGGGACAGGGTCATGGCCGCTTTTACCCCACGGGTGGCAAGAAAAAATACGCTTACTGATAAGCCAGAGTGCTGCAAGTAATGTGTGCGTGTGCAGTGCTTCGATGGCATAATGTGAGCAGGTTGGCGTGAATCTACAGCACGCGCAAGGTTTAAAAGGTGAGATGACCGTTTGATAAAGGGCAATAAGAAAGATGAAACTGCGACTTAACATAGCGTGTCGTCTTCCTGTGCTTGCTGCGCTTTTGGTTTCTGGGGAGAGCTACCCCTGTGAATATGTCCAAATGCGAAGCGAATATCGTCTAAAATCTTTTCATAAGGACATGTGGCGTATATCGCTTTGGCGATAAAGACATAGTCATGTCCTGCTTGTGCAAGGTTTGGCAGCAATGTGCGCGTTGCCTCACGGAGTCTTCTGCGGATGCGGTTGCGAACAACTGCTGAGCCATGTTTTTTTGTAACGGTAAAACCAACACGTACCGCATGTTTCTCTTCTGCTCTGCCTTCGTCTCTGCGCTGATATTGAATTATCATATCACGCAAAATAAAGCGTTTTTTAGTGGCGGCTACGGCGAGAAAGTCTTTGCGTTTTTGTAGGCGCGTCAGAAACACTGGTGCTAAGGCATCAGGCATAGCTGTGCGCCTTAAAAACTATGCGCTCAAACGTGTACGGCCTTTCGCGCGGCGAGCATTGATGATCTTACGACCACCGACCTCAGCCATGCGCGCACGGAAACCGTGACGGCGTTTACGAACGAGTTTGCTTGGTTGGTATGTACGTTTCATGGTCTTGCTCCGAATATAGTACGTTCTTATTTTAAGAACTCGCCTGTATAAAGATGGGCTTTGCGTTTGTCAATAAAGCATTTAAGATATTTGTTAGTCTCTTACCGCATCAATAACTCAATATTCCCGCCAATGGCAGCGACATTGGTGGTGGTGGTGCGCTCCGTGATGAAGCGCAGCAGATAATGTTGTCCACCTGCCTTGAACCCTGTGCCAGACAGGCCTTCGCCGCCGAAAGGCTGGCTGCCCACGCGCGCACCCGTGATAGAGCGGTTGATGTAGATGTTGCCAGCTTTGACGCGCTGCGCCAAACCTTCAAAACGTGAGGGGATGCGGCTGTGGATGCCGAAAGTGAGTCCGTAGCCCGTGCTGTTTATTTGCTCTATCACTTTTTCTGGTGCTGCGCTGGGGAAGCGAATCAGATGGAGAATAGGACCAAAATGTTCTTGCGTGAGGCGTGAAATACTATCAATTTCCCACACTTGCGGTGCAATAAGCGGGAGGTTGGACTCAGGGATGGGAGCTTTGGCGAGAAGTGATGCCCATGCGCTTTGTTCTAGCTCTTTTTCATGATCTTCTAATGTAGCTTTGGCTTGATGATTTATGACAGGACCAACATCAGTGGTGGTGAGAGTGTTGTCGCCGATATGTAAATTACTAGTGGCTTCTTTGAGTAGGGTGATAAATCCGTCAGCAATATCGTCGGCGATATAGAGTACTCTTAATGCGGAGCAGCGTTGTCCTGCGCTGCCAAATGCGCTATGTAGCACGTCATCTAGTGCTTGTTCGAGCAGGCAGGAGCTATCGAGTAGCATGCAATTTTGACCACCTGTTTCGGCAATTAAAGGAGTGAGTGCGCCCTTTCTTGCAGCTAGACTTTGTGCTATGGTGCGCGCAGTGGTGGTTGAACCCGTAAAGACGACACCGTCTATGCGTTCGTCTTTAACAAGTAATGTGTCGGTGCATTTGCCGTTGGCAAGAATTAGGTGCAGCGCGTCTTTAGGAATGCCTACCTCATGAAGTAAATCAGTGATGAAGGCGGCGCAACGTGGTGTTGGTTCGGCAGGTTTGGCGAGGACGGTGTTGCCTGTTACGAGCGCGGCGGCAATTTGTCCTGTGAAGATTGCCATTGGAAAATTCCAAGGGGAGATGCACAGAAATGTGCCGCGAGGGTGATAACTTAAGACATTATGTTCACCCGTGATGCTGGGAAGTGAAATTGGGGTGAGTGTATGTGTTGCAAGCTGCGCATAGTAACGTAGCATCTCGATAGTTTCCATCCATTCTGAGATAGCGTCCTTATATGTTTTGCGTCCTTCTTGTATCAGCAGATTTAAGGCGTCATTCTTGCGCAGATCGAGTAAATTTGCTGCTTTTAGAAGGCAGTTTGTGCGATCATTTAGTGGATGATCTGCCCATGTTGGGGCATAGTTATTTGCGCGTTCGAGTGCATATAGGATATCGTTGTCACCTTGTTTAGAAGGTGTAGTTGATAGTGGTGTAAGCGATGGTAATGTGTGCAGCATGTGGCTATAGCCCAAATCCATCCCTGTTGCGCATTGCCAGTTGCCACTGAGGGCATAGCGCGGCAGGGGGATAGGAGAGGGTGTGTTGTCTTTGATATGATGCGCGGTGGTAGATATAGGATTGTCAAGTAGCTGCTCAATCGGGATGTTTTTATCCATGATCTGATGTACAAACGAACTGTTTGCACCGTTTTCGAGCAACCTGCGGATGAGGTAAGCGAGTAGGTCTTTATGTGCGCCTATGGGCGCGTAAATACGGCTTGAACGATCGTTTAGTAATTGCTTGTGTAGTGCCTCGCCCATGCCGTAGAGCCGTTGGAATTCAAATTTTGCGTCTTTAGGAGCGCAGGTAAGGATGGTTGCAATTGTATGGGCGTTATGGGTGGCGAATTGCGGATAAAAAAGTGTGTTGTTTTCCAATAGCTTTATTGCGCAGGCGAGATAGGAGGTGTCTGAGTGCGCCTTCATCGTAAAGACAGGATAATCAGGCAGCCCCATGTTTTGTGCATGTTTGATTTCGCTGTCCCAATATGCACCTTTGACGAGCCGTACAGGAATCGTGCGCCCCGTATCCACCGCTATCTGTTTAAGGTAGTCAATGACTAGCCACGCACGTTTTTGATAAGCTTGCAAAACAAAGCCCAAACCATCGAAATTCTTGAATTCTTGTGCTTTGCACAAGCGTTCAAAAATGATGAGTTCAAGGTCAAGGCGGTACGCTTCTTCCGCGTCAATCGCAATGGCAATATTTGCCCTTTGTGCGGCAAGTGCGAGGGTGATAAGCTTGGGGAGGAGCGTTTTTATTACTTCGTCTGTGTGGCGTAGTTCATAATGCGGATGTAGCGCGGTGAGTTTGATGGATACACTTGGTGCATCAAAAAGCCGCGAACCTTTAGAGCGTGTTTTTCCAACTGATTGAATGGCAGTTAAATAGGATTGAAAATAGGTTTCAGCCTGTGTCCATGTCCGCGCTCCTTCGCCGAGTATATCATAGGAAAATTTCCAGCCTTCTTTGTGGAGTTTTTTGGCTTCATTAAGCGCATCATCTAAGGTTTCACCTAGTACAAATTGTTTTGCAATCAAACGCATGGCGGCTTTGAGCGCAGAGCGCAGGGTGGTTTCGCTGATCGATCGTACGATCCCTGAAATTAGTTTCTCAGGGTTGTCTTTTTCTTCACTGGTAAAGGAAATTGTCTTGCCAGCAAGGAGCAGTCCCCAGCTTGATGCATTGATAAAAAGAGAATCACTCTGACCTAAATGTGCTGCCCAATTCTTTTTGCTAAACGTTGATTTAATCAGCGCGTCGGCGGTAGAGCGATCAGGAATGCGTAGTAATGCTTCAGCTAAACACATAATAGCGACGCCTTCTTTGCTTGAGAGTTGGTATTCCTGCAAAAAGGCTTCGACGCTAAGATTTTGTTTATGCTCACGAATATTAATTGTGAGCGTAGATGCAAGCGCAAGAATTTCACTCGCATGATGACGACATGGCGTTAAAATAGGTAGCATCGCGGATAGACAGCTATATTCATCGGTAAAGCTGTGTTGGCTGATTTTGTCGAGTAATGTGATGGTTTCTTGTTTCATACATGTTCTTTCCAATTAGTTTTGAATAATCAAAACTAATTGACGTTCAAACGCCATTAAGACTTATGGTGAAGATCGTCGCAGTCGCAGTCGTGGCTGGTAATGTCAATAATATAACGGTTATTGAAACTACTTCGCTCAGTATAGCGTATTTGAATATGTGTTGCAGCTAAATCTTGTTTGGATGATGGTTTAATGAAATGCCGGCCCAGTTTAGTAACTGCGTGGTTTCATACAGTGGCAGTCCGACAACAGAGCTGAAAGAGCCATTGACATTCGTGATAAAACGTGCGGCCAAGCCTTGTACAGCGTAGCCACCTGCCAAGCCCTGCCATTCATTATTTGCAAGATACCATTGCATTTCCTCATCACTGAGATGTTTGAAATGGACGCGGGTCATTACGGTTTTGCTGCGGATTTCTCCAGTAGGGTTGGTGACTGCAACTCCTGTATAGACGCGGTGGGCGCGACCATTGAGGAGTTCAAGAAATTTTCTTGCTTGCTTGATGTCGTTTGGTTTTTCTAAGATGCGTGTGCCGCAGGCGACGGTGGTGTCGGCTGCTAAAATGATGCTGCCGTGATGGGCGTGTGAGATGGCTTTTGCTTTAGAGATGGCAAGGCGTTTGACGTATATTGATGGTTTTTCATTTTTCAGTGGTGTTTCGTCAATGTCTGTGGGTAAAATCGCGGTTGGGGTGATGCCAATTTGCGCAAGCAAATCCTTTCTGCGTGGGGAGGCAGAAGCAAGTATCAATGGCGCGGACATCTGGAAAACTACTTATGGCGGAATTTAATGCGGGCTTTGCTAAGGTCATACGGAGTCATCTCTACCGTGACTTTATCACCAGCAAGTACACGAATACGGTTTTTACGCATACGACCAGAGGTGTGTGCGAGTACTTCGTGTCCATTATCCAGTTTTACTTGAAACATCGCGTTTGGCAATACTTCGAGTACTTCGCCTTCAAATTCAATCAATTCTTCTTTAGCCATGAGCTTTTAATCGCATTTCATTATTGTTTAAGAGTATTTTGGTGCTGCCTCATACCACAGCCTAGCGGATATGTAAAACGCAAATGAGTGTGAACAGCCTTCGCGCAGTATCAAAATCCATCTCGACCTTACTTGAGAGCATCTCGGTCAAGAGTTCTGAGCCTTCATTATGAATACCTCTGCGCCCCATATCAATTGCTTCCACGCGGTAATTATTATTCAATTTCATGGCTTCAAAATAGCTTTCGCAAATGAGAAAATAATCTTTCACCACGCGGCGGAACGGGTTGATGGGAAGCGTGATATAATAAGGTGAGGTAACCACTTCTGAAGAAATCTCGAAGCTCAGGCGATTGTCCTTGATGGAAAGATGCACGTAATATGGCCCTTGTTCCAACTCTTTGACACGGAATTGATTATGTTTTTGTAAGTCTTTCAGCGCAACGCTTCGCTCATGCTCAATCTCCGCTGACCTGCGCAGGACAGTGTGTTCGTCCATGTAGATATGTGCAATATATTCGAGGCTGTTGTTCATAAAACTAATCAAGTCGCAAACGCGCAGACAAGGCATGCGCACTAAGTCCTTCACTATCGGCTAAGGTTGCGACAGATTTACCAAGCACCTGAAACGCCTCGCGGCTTGCGCCGAGTAGTGATGTTTTTTTGATGAAATCATAGACCGATAGTCCAGACGAGAAATGTGCAGTTCGTGAGGTTGGCAAGACATGTGACGGCCCTGCAAGGTAATCGCCTAGTGCTTCTGGCGTATAATACCCGATGAAAATCGCACCCGCGTGGTGAATCTCAGGTAGTAGTGTATCAGGATTTTCTATGGCTAGTTCCAAGTGTTCAGGCGCAATCACGTTGATGATGCGCGGTGCATCGCTCAAGGACGCAGTCACAATGCATATCCCAAATTGTTCGAGTGCTTTTCCAGCAATCTCACGGCGCGGGAGGGACGCGAGAGTGGTACGTAGTGCGTGATCGACCGCATCGGCATGTTCCCATGAATCGGTAATCAAAATCGACTGCGCTTGCGGGTCATGCTCGGCTTGTGAGAGTAAATCTGCGGCAATCCATGATGGGTTGGCGTGTTTGTCTGAGACCACTAAAATCTCAGACGGCCCCGCAATCATATCGATACCTACTTTACCGAATACTTGGCGTTTGGCTTCGGCGACATACGCATTGCCAGGTCCAACGATTTTATGGACGGGTTGAATGGTTTTTGTTCCGTAAGCCAGTGCCGCGATGGCTTGCGCGCCGCCAATGCGGTAAATCTCATCCACGCCAGCAAGATGCGCTGCGACTAAAATCGCAGGGTTGACATCGCCGTGTGGGGTCGGGACGACCATCACGATGCGTTTTACGCCTGCTACACGAGCAGGGATGGCGTTGTGTAGTACGGAACTAGGGTAAGAGGCGCGACCACCTGGAACATAGATTCCAACATCGGTAATCGGTGTCCAGCGCATACCGAGCGTGACACCGACCGCATCGATGTAGCGAATGTCATTGGGAATCTGTTTTTCGTGGAAATCGTGTAGGCGTTTGGCGGCGAGTTCAAGCGCGGCGTATACTGGTTTTGGGCAATCAAACAAGGCTTGTGCGATGTCTTTTTCGCTAAAGCGCATCGTTTCGGGTGTGAGCGTCAGTGTATCAAATTTATTGGTGTAGTCGATAATGGCGGCGTCACCACGGTGGCGGACATCGGTGATGATGTCTGATACGACAGGCGCGACGCTACTTTCAATTTGCTCACGCGCATGGAGTAATGCGTCTAGCTGCGCATCAAAATCAGCGGCGGTCGCATCAAGTCGTGTGAGCATCGAGTGCCTCCCTGAATTTTTCAATGATGGGTATCAGTGCGTCAGAGCGTGTTTTGAGTGCGGTGCGGTTAACAATCAGGCGCGAGGATACCTGTGTGATGATTTCCATCTCCACTAAGCCATTTGCGGTCAAGGTTGCGCCTGAAGAAACTAAATCGACAATGCGCTCTGACAGCCCTAATGACGGCGCAAGTTCCATCGCGCCGTTGAGTTTGATGCATTCCGCTTGCACACCGCGTTTAGCAAAATAGTCTTTAGTGATGTTGGGGTATTTGGTGGCGACTTTGACATGACTCCAGCGCGTGGGATCGTCATGTTCGGCGAGTTCGGTTGGTTCTGCGACGCTTAAGCGGCATTTGCCAATGCCTAAATCCAGTGGGGCATAAAGGTCAGGATAGTTGAATTCCATCAAGACATCTGAGCCAGCAACGCCAATTTGTGCGCCGCCAAAAGCAACAAAAGTTGCCACGTCAAAGCTGCGCACACGGATGATTTGCACGTCGTTGCGGTTGGTCGCAAACATAAGCCTGCGGTCGCGTTCATCAAAAAACCCCGCCTCAGGCGTGATGCTCGTATGCGCAAGGAGCGGCTGCAATTCTTCGTAAATGCGCCCTTTTGGAATGGCGAGAGTGATTTTATTGGTCATGGTTTTTCTTTAGCTTTTTTATTTTTTGTCATTCCTGCGAAAGCAGGAATCCAGAGGATGGTTACTCAGAGATTCCATCTTGCGATGGAATGACGCGGGGTGAGGCTTTGATAGTGATATATTTTGCGTAAATAAGGGCATCTTTATGCCATTTTTTTGTCGTGGGGGCAAGGGGGGAGTTAGGTTAAGCAATAAGTGTATGGGTGTCAATTAGATACATTATAGCGGACTCTCGTCATATTCTCCTTCAAACATACGAATGATTTCTGCATCATACGCATCAAAATCATCCATCATGGTGATTTGTCCTTTTATTACATCTAATCTGCGTTTTTGCGTGATGGATGTTGACGGTTTCCATTGTGATTAACTAAGTTAATAAGACTTAGTTCAGTGTATTCGAAAGATAGGAAGATGTTAAAGGAGTCGATATAATTATGTTTGCGAGTATACCTGTCTCTTGGTAAGTTGTAATATAGCAGATGAAATTATATGGCACTTTAACTTTATAATTTCCTATTTTTAGAGAAATGGTGAAGTTGTGTGGTGCTATAAATTCAATAAGTTATAGTTGTTTAGCTTCTAGTGAAGTGTGTAATTATTTAGTTAAACTACTATAGTTATTTCGTTGCTGTGACAGAAAGATAGAAAGAACTTTCATTATACTGGATGAGGTGGCATGGATTTAGAGCGTTTTATCGGGCATCTAATGATTGCCATAGTGCTTGGTTTGATGATTGCATGCCTTGTTGTGCTTTTTTCAAAAAAGAAAAGTAGATTTCTTTCTTTGTGGTTTTTTACGGCATTAACAATTTTGAGTGGAGTGCCGTTTTTCGTTGATAAAGAAGAGCAAGACGCTGATGGTGACGAATTGCAAAGTGATAATCAAAAAAATTGAAACTAGTTTTTTCTAGCCACTCCCTAATGCAACCGCTTAATCTCCGCGCCGCACGCTGCTAGTTTTTCCTCTAGGGCTTCATAGCCACGATCAAGGTGATAGACACGGTGGATGGTAGTTTCGCCTTCGGCAGCGAGGGCAGCGAGGATGAGGGATGAAGACGCACGAAGATCCGTCGCCATCACTTCCGCGCCTTTGAGTCCAACTACACCGCGTACCATCGCCGAGCGACCTTGTACGTTGATGTTTGCACCCATGCGCACGAGTTCGGGGACGTGCATGAAGCGATTTTCAAAGATAGTTTCGGTGATCATGCTTGCGCCGTTGGCTAAGCTCATCAGTGCCATGAACTGCGCTTGCATGTCGGTGGGGAATCCCGGAAACGGTAGGGTCATCATATCCACGCCTTTGATGTCGCCTGCGGCGGTGACGTGGAGTCCTTTAGCAGTAGGGGTGATGGTCACGCCTGCGGCTTCGTATTTTTCAATCACTGCGCCGAGTGTGTTTGCGGACGCACCGATGAGTTCGATGTCGCCTTTTGTCATGGCGGCGGCAGTTATGTATGTGCCTGCTTCGATGCGGTCTGCAACCACGCGGTGTTCTGCTGCGTGGAGTGAGGTCACGCCGATAATGGTGAGTTTATCCGTCCCGATGCCTTCGATTTTTGCACCCATTTTAACGAGGCACTGCGCAAGGTCCGTTACTTCAGGCTCACGTGCTGCGTTGGCAAGTACGGTTACGCCATCTGCGAGTGCGGCTGCCATCAATAGGTTTTCGGTTGCGCCAACTGAGACTTTATCAAAATAGATTTCCGCGCCCTTTAAACGACCTTTAACTTTGGCATTGACATAGCCCTCAGAAATCTCGATGTCTGCGCCGAGTGCTTCAAGTGCTTTGAGGTGGAGGTCGATTGGACGCGAGCCAATCGCACAGCCTCCTGGTAGGGATACTTTTGCTTCGCCAAAGCGCGCAAGTAGCGGGCCAAGCACGAGGACAGAGGCGCGCATGGTGCGTACTAAATCATAAGGTGCTGTCAGGCTGGTGATGTTTTTGCCGCAGAGTGACATTGTATGTCCAAAATGTTTTTCTTTAGAAAACAAGTGATCATGCATATTGAGTGAGACACCGTGTTGCATGAGTAGGCGGGTTAGTGTTACAATGTCAGCCAAGTACGGCATGCCGGTCAGTGTCAGGGTTTCTTCACTTAGTAGCGAGGCACACATGAGTGGCAATGCAGCATTTTTTGCGCCGCTGATGTAGATGCGTCCTTTGAGTGGTGTGCCACCGACGATTCTTATCTTGTCCATGTATTCGTGCCTTTGGGAGTGGAGGGTGTTAGGGGGGGGATTGTCGGTGGAGCGATTCTATCGCCACCATGAATTTCAGTGGTGGGGGGTAATGCATGCAGGTGCGCATAGACCATATCGATGTGACCGCCAAGGGCAGGGTAGGAGAGTGTGCGGATGGTTGGGGTGAGATTTGTTCCTGTGGTAATCGTCGTATTTTCTTCACTCACGTCGGTTTGGGGATTGCTTTTAAGATGGGCAAGGTAGTTGTTGACAGCGGCTTCTGTGCGTGGGCTTGGAAAGCGATTGTTATACAATGCAAAAAGTGGCATATTAGTTTGTTTTGGTGGTAACTGCTTTTCTCCTGAACGATCATTCAGTAGTTTGTAGGTTGCTAGATCGTTTTCGAGTGCTGGAACAAGCCGCTCTTCTACCACGCGGCGCAGTGCGGCATTGTTTTCTTGATAAAGAGGGATGTTTTTGGTGGCGGCAAGCTCTGCCGTCATGACTAGCGGCATCGCAGCAAAATACTGATAGTCCAGTGAACGTGAACCGCGTTGGGTCTCTGCGGGAAAGAGTAAATCTTTGTCAATTTGGGAAATGCCGATACGCGCTATGTTTAGCCCTTTGGTGAATAAAGCATCGTCTTTTGTAGCATGACCGATTGCTGCGTGCGCTGCGCCGCGCCAGTATGCGTGGTTATTAGGTTTGAATTTTGTGGCCTCAGGTTCTTCTAAGGTTGCGTCTACCTTTTTTAGCCATGTATCAATCGTGGTTTTCTGCGTATCGGGTAATGCGTCACGTACTTGCGCATAGCTCATGCCAAGGGTGCTTAAGGTAAGCGAGAGATTGAATTGCTGTGTACTGTGATTGTTTTTGTCTTCTGGGGTATTACCATGATTACTAAAACCTGTGAGACCATCACTTTTTGCCCAATGTTCTAGGTAATTTCCAAGAGCTTGCGCATCTTTAGGATTATGGGTCAGGCTGTAGCGGTTAGCAAGTTGCGCAAAAGCAGCACGGGCTTTACGTAAAGGTGCAACTCCATTATCATAGGCGCGGCTTGCTGTATCGTCGATTATTGAACGTGTTTTATCCGTTTTATCATAGCGACTTGCTATGTTGGGTAATGTGACAATAGGTTCAGGAAGTGTGGTCATATGAGGATACTTTACGAGCGTTCAATGCGCGGTAACGTTACGCCTATTTGTCCCTGATATTTGCCTTTGCGGTCGCGGTACGATACTTCGCAGCCTGTTTCGCCTTTAAAGAATAAAAATTGACACGCCCCCTCATTTGCATAAATCCTTGCGGGGAGCGGAGTGGTGTTGGAAAACTCTAGTGTGACATGCCCTTCCCATTCTGGTTCTAGCGGCGTAACATTGACGATGATACCGCAACGCGCATAGGTCGACTTGCCAACACATACAACGAGGACATCACGCGGAATGCGGAAATATTCTACGGTACGCGCTAGAGCGAATGAGTTGGGGGGAATGGTACAAATCGGGATTTTTCTATCAACAAAACCTTCGTCGGGGAAGGCTTTTGGGTCAACGACGGCGGAATCTACATTAGTGAAAATTTTGAATTCATCCGCCACGCGTGCATCATAGCCGTAAGACGAAACGCCGTAAGAAATCACACCATCACGCTGAAGATTTTCTTCAAATGGTTCAATCATTCCAAATTCTTTAGCCTGCTGGCGAATCCAGCTATCTGGCATAATGCCCATAGTTTCTTCCTTTTTTAAGATGATAACGCCATATAGCTATTTTACTAAGTTCCAGTCAACAGGAGTAAAGCGTGAACGGCATAAACCATCAGCATAGCTGGTGTTGCTGGTGTTCATAGTGCGTACCGTGCCATCTTTGAGCAAAAGGGTGACATAAAAATCGGTGTGATTGTTGGTTTCGCAATATTGCAACGCTTCAAGGTTGCTATTGAAAGAGCGGTTTCCTGGTGCGCCGAGAATTTCAAGCACTTGTTCACGCACCATGCCTTGATTAATCAGTACAATACGGTCTTGCAGCGTTTTCGGCTGAGAGGAGCATGCTGTGAGGGTGCAAAGTGAGAGTAAGAGGGTGGATATGAGCGAATGTTTCATGGTGAGAGAGAACCTTGAGCGTGAAAAATTTAAGGCACTATAGTAGCAAAATTACAATTTTCAAAGTAGTGATTTTAAGGTTTTAGCAAGTGCTTCTACTTCTTGTTCGCTATGAAGCGTAGAAAAAGTGATGCGTAGGCGAGCTGTGCCTTGCGGTACGGTGGGTGGGCGTATCGCTGAGATCAGCAGTCCTCTTGCCTCGAGTGCTGCTGCTATGTCCAATGTTTTCGCGTTGTCGCCAATGATAATGGGGACAATCTGGCTGGTGGCTTGGGGTAGCTCGAGTATATCTGTGAAGTGTCTTGCATTCCTTAGTGGTGTTGCGCAAAGTTCAGGGTTTTGTGCGATGATTTCCAGTGCTTTGTCTGCGGCGGCAATCACCGCAGGTGGGAGCGCGGTTGAGAAAATAAAGCTACGTGCAGAGCTGATAAGATAGTCTATCAATGTTTTTGAACCACAGACGTAGCCACCATACGTGCCGATGGCTTTGGAGAGTGTGCCGATTTGGATATAATTTTCTGACCCCTGATCCTTGACCTCTGACTCAAAAACCCCATGTGCATCGTCACTGAGTAACCATGCATCATGCTCATTTGCGAGTTTTTGTAATGTTTCAATAGGAGCGAGGTCGCCGTCCATACTGAAGACGGTTTCGGTCAGTATTAAGCAATGGCGGGCGTTGCCGCGGTGTTCCACCAGCAGTCGTGCTGCGTCTTGGGTGTCATTATGGAGAAAGCGCAGCAGTTTCGCGCCTGAGAGTTTTGCGCCGTCCAACATGCATGCGTGGACTAGTTTATCTGCAATAATCAGGTCATCTTTACTCATCAGTGCAGAAATCACACCGATATTAGCGAGGTAGCCACTGCCAAATACGAGTGCAGATGCCGTGCCTTTGATAGCGGCGAGGCGTGTTTCGAGTGCGCCGTAGAGTGGATGATTGCCTGTGACCAAACGTGATGCGCCTGCGCCTGCGCCGTAATATGAGAGTGCTTTAACTCCTGCGTTGATAACCTCAGGATGTTTGCTTAAACCTAGATAATCATTGCTACTAAAAGAAAGTAGTTGTTTGCCGCTGCGCATTACCCCTATGCCTTCCTCATGTGCTGTTTCATGCAAGGTGCGGCGTGCGTGTTTTGCTTCTAACCTCTCAAGCTTCTGATGTAAGATGTCGTCTAATGCTGGCATTCTTATTGTATCCTTGCTATAGGATGGATTCATTTAGCGTTTTGTAGCGGAAAAATTATGTCTTTGCACTCACATTGCTCATCTTATAAGCAGGCGGCTTGCGCGAATCAACGTCATGACTGGACGACAGAGGAGGCTTTGGCTTTGTATGCATTGTCGCTTCCTGAGTTAGTATTTCAGGCGCAAACTGTGCATCGTCAGCATTTTGACCCTTCAGAAGTGCAAGTTAGCACTTTGCTGTCGATTAAAACAGGTGGGTGCGCGGAAAATTGTGGTTATTGTTCGCAAAGTGCGCATTTTGATACAGGGTTGAAAGCAACCAAGTTGTTTGATACCGAAAAAGTAGTGGAAGCGGCAAAAGTAGCGAAAGCCAATGGTTCTACGCGTTTTTGTATGGGTGCAGCGTGGCGCGAGCCGAAGGCACGGGATATGCCTGCACTCGTTCAGATGATTGAAGAAGTGCGTGCATTGGGGATGGAGACTTGCTTGACAGCGGGGATGCTCACTGAAGACCAAGCACATACACTTAAAGAAGCTGGGCTTGATTACTATAATCATAATCTTGATACATCTGAGGCCTATTATGACAAGGTGATAACCACGCGGACTTATGCTGACCGTTTGAACACGCTTGCGCATGTGCGCGAAGCAGGGATGAAGACTTGTTCGGGTGGGATTATTGGCTTAGGTGAAGCACGGGAAGATCGCGCTAGTTTACTGGTAACATTAGCAAACTTGCCTGAGCATCCACATAGTGTGCCGATCAATAGTTTAGTGCCAGTAGCGGGGACGCCGCTCGCGCACGCGGAGAAAACGGATATGTTTGAATTTGTCCGTACGATCGCGGTGGCGCGTATTTTGATGCCGACCTCTTATGTGCGTTTGTCTGCTGGGCGGGGTGAGTTGGATGATGCGGCGCAGGCATTGTGTTTTGTCGCTGGTGCGAATTCAATTTTTTATGGTGATACGCTACTCACTACCCCGAATCCTGAAACCAATAAAGATCAAATCTTGTTGGAACGACTTGGCATGAAGATAGAAGGGTATGCCGCATGAGTTTGCCTAGCTGGTATACAAGTGGCGTTGATCATATCTGGCCTCCTTATGGGCAGTTTCCTGCGAGTCCTGCACCGCTTCCCGTTAAGCGAACGGAGGGTTGTCGTATTATTTTGGAAGATGGGCGCGAACTGATTGACGGCGTGTCGTCATGGTGGTCAGCGGCGCATGGTTATAATCATCCTTATTTGCTTGAGGCGGCGCGTAAACAATTAGAGTTGATGCCGCATGTGATGTTTGGTGGGTTGGCACATGAGCAAGCATATACCTTGGCTCGTCGCTTATGTGCGATGACGATGGGGCATGGCGATAAAGCAACAGGGTTGACGCGCGTGTTTTTTGCGGATTCTGGGTCGATTGCCTGTGAAGTGGCGATGAAAATAGCGATGCAATATTGGCTGAATGTCGGCAAGCGCAATAAAAGCCGTTTTATTTGTATGCATGATGGTTATCACGGTGATACGATGGGTGCGATGTCGGTCAGCGATCCCGTGCATGGGATGCACCGTGCCTATGCGCATTTGCAAAATCGCAATTTTGCGATGGCAATTCCCACAGGTGAATATAGTTTGGCAGAGTTTAGCGAAACGTTAGCTGAAATCGCACCGCAAACCGCTGCGCTTATCATTGAGCCACTTGTTCAAGGGGCGGGTGGGGTGCGGTTTTATAGCCCTGATATTTTGGCAGAAGTTCACCGTTTGTGCAAAGAGCATGATATTTTGTTTATTGCGGATGAAATTGCTACGGGCTTTGCGCGTACAGGCAATATGTTTGCTTGCAACGAGGCAGATATTATTCCTGATATTTTATGTCTTGGTAAAGGCTTAACAGGTGGTGTGATGTCACTTGCTGCGACTCTTACTAAAGAACATATTTATGAAGCATTTGTCTCTGATGACCCTGAGCGTGCGCTCATGCATGGCCCAACCTTCATGGCAAATTCGCTTGCCTGCGCGGTGGCGAATGCGTCACTCGATTTGTTTGAGCGTGAGCCTCGTCTTGACCAAGCGAACGCTATGGAAGCACAAATGTTCGCCGCATTAGAGCCGCTGAGTGAACTTTCAGGGGTGATGGATGTGCGCGTCAAAGGTGCGATTGCCGCTGTGCAGCTTGCAAAAGAATATGTCCATATCCCAACCCTGCGCCGTACGTTTGCACAGCATAATGTCTGGATTCGCCCGTTCCGCGACGTCATCTATCTGATGCCACCACTGACGATTAATGAAGACGAACTCACAACCCTCACTGATGCAGTTTCTATTGTCACGCAGGATTGGTCACGCGAAGTGCGCGAGAAGGTCAGTCATTTGTTTGAGTAGGGTATTTATGCGCATTTTTATCGCGTTGTTATTCTTTGTGATGTTGGTAATTCCGCCGTGGAATGTGTTATGGATTCCTGTTGATTTAAGTGACCAACGTTTCCAAGAAACAACTTTTGACTGGTTTCATGCTATTGGTTATGAACATGAAGTTCTTGAACGAACTATTGCATGGGATGGGGTGTCGTCGAATGGTCAGCCAGCAGGGGGAAAGGTCGGTATGCGTGGCTACCCACAAGTTCATTACCTTTTATTGTTAGCTGAAATAGGTGCATTAGGAAGCATACTCTATGTGATTTATCGTATTAAGATATATCTAAGAAAACGGTAAAATTTATCCCCCAAAGCTTTCTTTTTCGTTTGGGTAGCTGCGACTTTTGACCGCTTCAGCATAAGATTTTGCAGCGTCTTCTAGGCTTGCACCAAGATTACTGAACGGGCGTACAAAGCGTGCATTATGCTCAAAAAGCCCTGCCATATCTTCGGTGACCAATACTTGACCATCACATTCGACTCCCGCGCCAATGCCAATCGTGGGGATGACAAGCTGTTTACTGATGTCACGAGCTAAGGTTTTTTCGGTACATTCAATGACAACTGCAAATGCACCAGCATCTTGCAGCGCGTGGGCATCGCGGGTGATGCGTTTCTTATCGTCGTCCGTGCGTCCTTGATAGCGGTAGCCGCCGTAACTATTGACATGTTGTGGCATGAGTCCGATATGCCCCATCACAGGGACGCCGCGCTGGGTGAGGAAACGAATGGTTTCTGCCATTTCTGCGCCGCCTTCAAGTTTCACAGCGTCGCAAAAAGTCTCTTTCATCACGCGAGAAGCAGCGTTGAACGCTTGTTCAGTGCTGCCTTGATAGCTGCCAAACGGCATATCGACCACTACAAGCGCATGGTTCGCACCGCGTTTGACCGCCTTACCATGGCGAATCATATCATCAAGTGTAATGCCAAGTGTTGATTCCATGCCGTAGAGTACCATTGCCAGTGAATCACCAACCAAGAGAATGTCTACATGTGGGTCTAAGATACGCGCAAAGGGTGTGGTGTAAGCGGTAAGCGCGACAATCGGCCGTTCACCTTTAAGGGTTTGAATGGCTGGAATGGTAAGGCGTTTGATAGGTGCTTGAGAGGACATGATGGTGCTTATATTGATGAAACTTGCTGCATCATAGCGAAGTTTGTAGAAAATTAAAGCGCGGGATCAGAAGATGGGCTAATTTGTGCTATTGCCGCCGCACGATTGAAGATACGAGGCAAGGTGATGGATACGGTCGTGCCTTTGCCAACTTCACTGTGAATATCAAGCTTTCCTCCTAATGTTTCAACGAATTTCTTGGAGAGGGGAAGACCGAGTCCTGTGCCTTCGTAGCGGCGAGCAAGTGTGCTATCAACCTGACCAAATGGGGTCATTACGCGTGAAATATCTTTAAGCGCAATGCCAATCCCTGTGTCTGAGACTGTGAAGACAATGGTGTCATTGTTGGTGTCATGCCATGCCGCCACGGTCACTTGTCCGCCTGCAGGCGTGAATTTGACGGCATTAGAAAGGAGATTGAGTAAGACTTGTTTGAGTTTTTTTGCATCGGTTTGCAGGGTAAAATGGCGTGTTGGAAGGTCTTCTACCAGTGCCACCTGTGAACTCTCCGCACGTGGAATCACAAGGCGCATACTGTTTTTGACCATCTTGACGCCATCAATTTCGCTGATATTGACCTCTAATTTACCTGCTTCAGCTTTAGAATAATCCAAAATATCATTAATGAGGCTGAGTAGATGGACGCCTGAATAATGAATATCGCGGATATATTCTTGATGTGGTGGTGATAGTCCTGATTCTGGTTCATTCTTGATGATTTCCGAGAAACCAATAATAGCATTGAGGGGGGTGCGTAGTTCATGGCTGATATTGGCTAGGAATTGTGATTTGTCACGGTTCTCAGCTTCGGCAGCGGCGGCGGTGGCTGCAAGTTCGAGATTGACTTCATGCTGTTTGGCAATGATATTTTCTGCTCTGCGTGAGGTAATGATAAGTACGAGAATCAATACGACGAAAATTAAAATTACCCCAATCGTTGCAATCATTTGGAAGCCTGAGAGTCTGTCCCATTGTGAGGTGACATTGTAACGAAGCTCTACGATCGCTTCCGCGGGAGGAATGTCATTCTTGGCAAGAATGGGGACGTAATAGTCTGAAGTGATCGGCACAAAAGTTTTAATAAGTGTTCCCGTTGTTACTTCCTTATTGGGCTTAAGATATTGAGAATCTTCTAAAATACGTGCGCTTGTCTTGCCATTGATAGCCGCGTTAAAGTCAGGATCATTGGTGATATGGCTGTTTTCATCAGGGCGTTTCGTGGTGTCGGTAGAAAAAATCAGCTCGCCTTTTGGAGAATAAATGCTGACTTCGACCACGGGCATCTCTTCAAAAAAACGGATGCTTTCATCTCTGAACTTACGAAATTCTTTATAGTTACCCCATGTGCTGACTTCGACGCTCCAGAGCCGCTCAATCACGTTATGGTGACTTTTCCATACGGTGTTGATGAAGCCTTGAGCGAGGGCGGCGTTATTCTGGCGTACCAAGAAGACCAAATCCTCACTGGAAACGGATTTAAAATACCCTCCGACAAACCATGCTGCAACGGCAACAAGAACAAGGCTGATGGCGGCAAAATGTCTTAAGTAGTTAAACATGCAATAATCAACAACGCCTGTGGTAGAAATAGTTAAGCTTGTAGGCTAGCATGAGGATGCAAACAAAGGGTTAAAATCTAAGTATTATATGTCTCTTCATGGGCGAGAAGTGTTGTTTTTGTCGTTACTGTTGCATCCATGACGACAGTAACTCTTTGCCATTTCGATTGTCGAGAAAGTTGATGAGAGCTACAACAGCAGCGCGGTCATACTTTTTATCAATACCTTCAAGCGCAATCTTTGTTGCTTGTTCTTGGCTATTGCCTTTACGCCATGCTCGTGGACTGATAATCGCGATAAAGTCGTTGGCAAGCCCAACAATACGCGCTGTGATAAGAATATCGTCGCCTTTAAGGCCAAGCGGTGTTCCATAACCATCCATATGTTCACCTGATTGACGCAGTGTTTCCACAACAGGACCATCAAAGTCAATGTTTTCGAGTAAATCTGCGCTGGCACGCAGAGCATGCCGGATGTGGAGGCGATGTGCTTCATCTTTATCATCATTTGCGGTGAGGATGGTCTCTGGTACAAGAATCTTGCCAATATTCATTAAATTTCCAGCGGTAGCAGCGGTGGTGATGTCTTGTTCGTCTAGACCCATTTCCTTGGCGATGGCTTCAGCAAGATGTGCAACACAGGTAGAATGATTTGCTGCGTTGGGGTCGCGTCTGTCTACGATGGTAACCAAAGTTGTGACCAATTGCTTGAGAGTTTTTGCTCGTTTTTCTGAGGCAGAAGCAGCTTGGGTAAAATCTTTTTCTAATACTAAAATGCCTGGGATATTTTCTTCACTATCTACGATGGGAATATTGGCAAGAGGGATATGTACGGACTCAATGGCCTCTTCGATATTGCCAATATCATCGTAAGTGATGGTATTTGTGATATAGGTTTCTTGTTGTTCTATCGCACGCTCATTGTTTGCGACGATGTTTCTTGCTCGAAATTTTCCTAATACGGCATCAAGAGCTTTTCCGAGCATGTCCTCACGTTTTGTTCCTGCGCGTTGCGCCGCCATACGGTTAGCATAACGATAATGTCCGTCATTGTCTGTGATAAAAGTACTGATGGGGGTGTTCTCAGCAATAAGATCCAGTAGCTTTTCTTGACGCTCTAAGCGGTGTGCCATCGCACGGAAATGGTCAGCGATGTTGCGCGCTTGTAAGGTGGTGGCGTTGCGCCATACTGCAACGATGGATGCTGAAAGTAATGCTACTGCAAGTGCATAGGCAATACTAAGCCATAAGGCGCGTGCGTGTGTGTCTTGCATGGCGTTCTTATAGTCGATCATACGAATAAGATGCCATGGTGTGTTTTTGATTGGGCTGGCTACGGCAATGGCATCTGTCTTGTGATAACTGGTTGCGCGAATGAATGTCTGTGGGCGCAATAAGGCCTGAATTTCGGCGTTGGGGGTATCTATTGTCAGTGAAAGCGTTAGAGGTTTTGTTCCATTGCGCAAAGGAGAGAGGTAGGTTGCGTGAGCTTCTTGTGTCGCAATTAATAATGATTCTTCAGATATATTAGAGGAGTCTATGGTTTTAAGAAGGTCGAAAAGGCTATCATCGAGTAAGGTAACGCCGACTAAGAATCCAAGAGGTTGAGCAGTAGTTGTATCATCTTGTACACCATAGATTGGTAGCCTTAGTGCAAGTGATGGCTTGTTATTTTCTGATAAGTAAGGTGAGGAGAATATCGGAGATTTCGGGTTCTTAGGGGTGGTGATGGTAGTAGGAAGGTCTGAAAAAGCGGGCATGCCTGCCGTAGCAGCAAGCAGTTTGCCTGAAGCATTAAACAGAGCAAGTCCCGCGCTAGGTTCTGGTCTCACATTGGCGTGAATTTCTGGTGCGGGTATAGTAGGTTGAAAACCGCCTTCACGTGCGGAAGAAATAATCAGGTTACGCAGGTATGTTTGTTGCGCTGGTTCAATGGATTCGGGTGATGTTGCAGATAATGATAGTTCCGTCATATAAAGTTTAAGCGAAATATTCTCTGCGAGGTTTTGTAGGGTTTTTTGGCGAATTTTCAGCCAATGTTCGATGTCACGTGCTTGTGAGCCTGCAATGAGTCCGAGGCGCATTTCCCAGCCACGTGCATCACGATTTTCTTCGCGTTGGATAAGCATATACATGGCGAGGTAGCCTAGGATGATGAGTATGATCCAGCTAATCACCAACACGCGTCGCTTGTTCTTATTTAACAATGTTTCTTCGGGAACAAGGGAGGTTGTGGTATCCATCATCATATAGTCATTCCACTTAAAGTTTGACAGTGCTGCGAATAGAAGTTTTCTGCGCTTTTTACTGCTTATGTATGTCTATATACACTGCGCTGCGGTTCTCGAAAAGCTCCCATTTTCGCTTGCTGTTAAATTATTCATTGAAATGACTATAAAACCCTAATTTTAGGATGCTTTTCTTTACGGAATCTTATAGCGTAATAGCATAACCGCAATCAAAAACCATCATGTTTCGACGATTTACTCTTTTGGCATTAAGCATCATACCATTGTGGAGCGGAGTGGGTGGTATTCCTGCTTCTGTGGCTTTTGCTGAGGATTTTGATCTGTTTGGTACAAAGGAAGTGTTTTCTAGTAATGTGCAGCCTTTTCCAAAATGGACAGGGGTTTTATCTAAGGATGCGAGGCATCGTCATACGATGAGTACATTATGTACGATGTCGCGTGGAGATAGTTGTCCTATGCAACAATGGCAGGCATTGGTGGATTCGGTGCGAGCCGAACCCGCAAAGATGAAGCTTGATAAAGTGAACCAGCGTTTGAATCAGGCGGCGTACATTACCGATATTGTGAACTGGTCCATGGAGGATTATTGGGAGACGCCCTATGAGTTTTTTACGCGTGATGGCGACTGTGAAGATTACGCTATTGTGAAATATATGACGTTGAAATGGTTGGGGATATCATCTGATGCGATGCGAGTGGTGGTTTTGCAAGATCGCAATTTGAATTTATTACATTCTGTACTGGCGGTGCATATGGGCGACGTTAATTATATTTTAGATAATCAAATCTCACAGGTGGTGCGTGACTCAGATATTCATCATTACACGCCTATTTACTCGATTAATGAACAGGGCTGGTGGCGGCATTTGCCTAGATAGTGTTATCGTCGTTTAACCTAATAATTAGGTATTTTATAAGAAGTTAAACGACTAAACCTTTTAAATTTATTAGTACTACATAGCTTTATGATTCCTCAAGAAATGAGGAAACTATAAAGTTAAAGTGCTACAATGTGTTGTTGCCGAAATGTTTGGGGTGTGTATATAGTGAGTGACTAGGGTTTAGGGGCTAGGGTCTAGTATTTTTCACTAGCCTCTAGTCCCTAGCCTCTAGTCTCTAAACAAGGAAGCAGTCATGGCAGGTCATAGTCAGTTTAAGAACATCATGCACCGCAAAGGTGCGCAGGATAAAAAACGTGCAAAGATTTTTACGCGCTTGATCAAAGAAATTATTGTGGCGACGAAATCAGGTTTGCCTGATATGGCGTCGAACCCGCGCCTTCGTGCGGCGGTGCTTGCGGCGCGCGCGGAGAATATGCCCAAAGATAAGATTGAAAATGCGATCAAGCGCGGTTCTGGGGAAACTTCTGGTGATAACTATGAGGCGATTCGTTATGAGGGCTATGGTGTGGGCGGCGTGGCGGTGATTGTCGAGGTGCTTACTGATAATCGTAACCGCGCAGCATCTGAGGTGCGTTCTACTTTTACTAAGCATGGTGGTAATTTGGGCGAAACAGGCAGCGTGAATTTTATGTTTGATCATGTCGGGCAGATTGTGTTTGCTAAAGGGTCTATCAGCGAAGATGCGATGTTTGAAGCGGCGATTGAAGCGGGCGCAGAGAATGTGGAAGCGGTGGATGATAATTTTGTTATCACGACCACTTTGGAAGATATGCATGAGGTTGTGGGTGCTTTAGAAGCGAAATTTGGTGATCCAAAATCTTCTAAATTCACATGGCTACCGAAAGTGACTGCGCCGGTGGATGAAGAGCAGGCGGCGAGTGTGCTTAAAATGATGGATGTGCTTGAAGATTGCGATGATGTGCAAGAAGTCTTTTCGAATTTTGAAGTATCTGAAGAAGTGATGCGTAAGCTGAGTGCTTAGGAGTCGCTAGTTATTGGTTATTAGTCGTTCGTTGCACGGAAGTAAGGACAAGAGTCCGAGTCCTTTAGTCGGCGAAGCCGTTAGGCTCATTTTGCGAGCAGGAGGCGGGTAGAGAGTAATAAAGGAATCCTATGCGAATACTCGGAATCGACCCAGGACTTGCCCATACGGGATGGGGTGTGATTGAGGCGCGGGGGAATGCGTGTCAGTTTGTGGCGTGTGGGGTGATTTCTCCGAGTGCAAAATTGCCGATGGTGGAGAGATTATTGCTTTTGCATGAGGGTGTGCATGGCGTTATTGCTCAGTATAAGCCTCAGGAAGCGGCGATTGAAGAGACATTTGTCAATATGAGCGGTTCTTCAACCTTGAAGTTAGCGAATGCGCGTGGGGCATTGTTGCTTTCGCTTGCGATTGCTGGGCTTGAGGTGCATGAATATGCGTCACGCCTCGTGAAGCAGTCGGTAACGGGTTCTGGGCGAGCAGAAAAAGAACAAGTCGGTGCGATGGTGCGCATGTTGTTGCCGCAGGCAGGGGTGCAAAAAGTGGATGCAATGGATGCGCTTGCGATTGCTTTATGCCATAGTCATCATGCTGGGATGAAAAAAATGTTGGAGGCGGCGCAGTGATAGGAAAACTTAGAGGTCGGGTTGATTCTGTCGCAGAAGACCATGCGATTTTAGATGTGAATGGTGTGGGTTACCGTGTATTTGCGTCAAGTCGGACTTTGGGGGCGATTGCGCCTGTTCAAGGTGACGTCAGCTTGACGATTGAAACGCAGGTGCGCGAAGATCACATTCATCTGTATGGTTTTATGCATGAAGGGGAGCGCGATTGGTTTCGCTTGCTGACTACGGTGCAGGGCGTGGGTTCACGGGTGGGGTTGGCGATTTTGAGTGTATTTTCCACCGAAGAAATTGCTACGATTATTGGTGCGCAAGATAAGGTGATGATGACCCGTGCGTCGGGGGTTGGTAAAAAATTGGCCGAACGTATTGTGACAGAACTTAAAGGTAAAGTTGGGGTTGTGCCGACTGGTCCTGTGGCGGGGCTGGATAAAAGCACCATCAAATCCAGTGTGCCTGCTTCTTCTTCGGCGCGTGATGAGGCAGTGTCTGCGCTTACCAATCTGGGTTATAATAAAGTCGATGCGTTCTCAGCCGTATCACGGGTGCAGCATGTGCAGCCTGATGCGACACTAGAAGATTTGATACGTTTGGGTTTGAAGGAGCTGATGTAGATGGACTCGCGTTTGCAAACCGCAATAAAGCTTGAGGAGGATGTGCAGGAGCAAAAACTTCGCCCACAGCGGTTGGCTGAGTTTACGGGGCAGCGTGCAGCGTGTGAGAATTTGTCCATATTTGTACATGCTGCTAGGTCGCGTGGTGAGCCGTTAGACCATGTGCTTTTTTATGGGCCTCCGGGGCTTGGCAAAACCACGCTTGCGCAGATTGTTGCGGCGGAGATGGGAGTCGGGTTTCGTTCGACTTCTGGACCTCTTCTTACCAAAGCAGGGGATTTAGCTGCAATTTTGACCAGTTTGCAGCCCTCAGACGTGTTGTTTATTGATGAGATTCATCGCTTGAGTTCCGCGGTGGAAGAAGTGCTGTATCCTGCGATGGAGGATGGTAAGCTTGATGTGATTATTGGCGAAGGGCCTGCGGCACGTACCGTGCGCATTGATCTTTCACCGTTTACGTTGGTGGGGGCAACTACGCGGCTTGGGTTGATTTCTAACCCGCTGCGCGATCGTTTTGGTATTCCGTTACGCCTTCAATTTTATGAAGTTTCTGAGCTGCAAAGCGTGATTGAACGTGCGTCCAGCGTACTTGGTGTTGCCATGACATCCGATGGTTCGCTTGAGATTGCGAAACGTTCACGTGGAACGCCGCGCATTGCGGTGAGGTTGTTGCGTCGGGTACGTGATTTTGCCCATGCAGGGGGTAAGGACATTATTGACCGCACGCTCGCTGATAGCGCGCTCTCGCGCTTAGAAGTGGACGCGGCAGGGTTGGACAGTGCCGATAGGCGTTATTTACGTTTCATTGCTGATCATTATATGGGCGGACCAGTGGGGATAGAAACCTGCGCGGCAGGACTCTCTGAGCAGCGTGATTCGCTGGAAGAAACCATTGAGCCGTATCTATTGCAGCTTGGTTTGTTGCAGCGTACCCCTCGCGGCCGGATGCTTACAGACGGTGCATTTCATCATCTAGGGCTGCAACCGCCTGCACGCTCAGAAATCGCCGTACTTGCGCAAGCAGAGTTGCCATTGGATGGTGAAGCATGAGTACCCAAGGATTTTTTCAAAATGGTGCATTTTTCACACAGTTTCGTGTCTATTATGAAGATACGGATGCGGCAGGGATTGTGTATTATGCAAACTATTTGAGATATGCTGAACGTGCGCGCACAGACGCGTTACGCGCATGCGGTATCAATCAATCTCATTTGTTACAGCAGCATGGGCTTGGGTTTGTGGTACGCAGAGTGAGTGTGGATTATCTGTCACCCGCGTCATTGGATAATGAAGTGAGTGTAGAAACGCGCTTGCAGAAATTAGGGCGGGTGCGTATGAGTATGCTACAGATGATTTCGTGCGGCGACAGGATGCTCACTCGAATAGAGGTGGACATTGCGATGATAGACGCGGCGCGTAAACCAGCCAAAATACCGCCTGAGATCGTTCAGGCATTATGTGAACATTTGAATGTGCAAGACGTGGCGTCTTAGACGCTTTTGTGAAGGAGATGACGATGGTAGATACAGCAGCACCTGTGGTACAGGCAGCCGATGTCGCGGGAACAGTAGCCGCACATGATTTGTCAATGTTTGGCTTGTTTTTGCAAGCAGATATGATTGTAAAATCCATTATTATCATGTTGTTGATGGCTTCGTTTTGGAGTTGGGTGATCGTGTTTGAGAAATTTATGAAGTTCAAATCTGTGAAAGAAAAAGGTGAGAAATTTGAAGCGGATTTTTGGTCGTCTGAGGCTCTTGATGAGTTTTATGAAAAAGTGAAACGCCGTGCCAATCATCCTTATGCCATCGTGTTTTTGGCGGCAATGGAAGAATGGGCGAGATCAGAAAAAGGCGGTCGCCGCACAGGGCTTCGTGCTAGTATTCAAGACCGTATGTATCAGGTGATGAGTGTGACACGTAACCGCGAGCTTAATGAATTAGAGAAAGGTATTGGTTTCTTGGCTACGGTCGGTACTGCTGCGCCGTTTGTGGGGTTGTTTGGTACGGTGTGGGGGATTATGAATAGCTTTCAATCGATTGCGATGTCAAAGAACACCTCGCTTGCTGTTGTCGCCCCTGGGATTGCAGAGGCTCTTTTTGCTACTGCTATTGGTCTTTTTGCCGCAATTCCTGCGGTGATAGCGTACAATAAATTGTCTACTGAACTTGCAAAGTTTGCAGGACGTTTAGAAGATTTCTGCGTAGAGTTCAATACGCTGCTTTCTCGTCAATCTGATCTTTCATAGGGGCGTTTATGAGCATGCATTTGTCTAAAGGTGGTCACGGGCGCGGCTATCGTAAACAACAATTCTCTGAGATCAATGTTACGCCAATGGTGGATGTGATGTTGGTGCTTTTGGTTATTTTTATGGTGACTGCACCGATGATGACGACGGCGGTGACGGTGGATTTGCCTGAGACGAGTTCTTCCCCCGTGCAAGGGGACGATGAGCCACTTGAAGTGAGTGTTAAAAAAGATGGCACGGTTTATATTCAAAAAACAGAAGTGAAGATTGAGGACGTTGCCGCGAAGCTTGAAGCGATTGCTGGGCAGAAGAAAGAGACCCGTATTTTTGTGCGTGGTGATAAATCGGTGGATTATGGCATGATGATGGAAGTGGTAGGGGCGATTAACGGTGCAGGCTTTTTGAAGGTCGGGCTGGTGACGGATTCTGCGGCAGTCGCATCGTCTAAATCTAAGAAATAAGGAATGATTCGGTCATGGATGTGAACCGATCGCGCGCACTCTATTATTCAGGCGGGATGCATGTGGCATTGCTGCTCGCAATGATTTTTGGTCTGCCTGATTTGTTTGAGGCAATGCGTGAACCCGAGCCGATGGTGATCTCGGTGGAAGTGTTGCCAATGAGCGAAATGTCCAACGTGATGAAGGGGCAAAAGCTTAATAAAGAAAAGAAGGCAAAGGTGGAGGATAAGCCTATTCCTCCAAAACCGCAGCCAAAGGTTAAAACAGAAGCTCCAGCTGAGCCTGAGAAAAAAGAAGAATTACCCAAAGATGAGCCAGAAAAGAAACCTGAGCCTGTTAAAGAACCTGAGGTAAAAAAGCCTGAGCCTGAGAAGAAAAAGGTGGAAGAAAAGAAAAAAGAAGAAAAGAAAAAGGATAAGCCAAAGGAAGTGGATGAGTTAGAGAGTATCCTCAAGGCGGTCAAAGAAGAAGCACAAGAGAAAAAAGATGATGTGGCAAAGGATGATGCCAGCACGAAGAGTGAGAATATCTCAGACAAGTATGATTCTAGTCAGCCACTTTCGCTCAGTGAGCGTGATGCGATTGTTAGCCAGTTCTATCGTTGTTGGAGCATTCCTGCGGGTGCGAAAGATGCGTATGCGTTGGTAGTGACATTGAAGCTGGTGGTGGCTTCGGATGGTACAGTCCAGCAAATTGAGCTTGCAAAAGATAAAGCGCGTTATGGTAGTGATACTTTCTTTAGGGCAGCGGCAGACAGTGCAGTACGTGCGGTAAAGATGTGTAGCCCACTCAAGAACTTACCACCTGATAAATATGATACGTGGAAAGATATGGAGCTGACCTTTAATCCAAAGGATTTACTGTATTAGAAAAATAGGTTATGAGTTGCGAGATAAATACGGGCATAGCCGTATCACAAATGATTTCTCTTTAATGGAGTACACGATGAAACAATGGTTCAAAACAACGCTGGCTGGGCTTCTCGCGGTAATGGTGCAGGTGCAAACTGCTTCTGCCATGGTCAAGCTTGATATTACACAAGGGCATGTTGATCCACTGCCGATTGCAGTCACAGGACTTGCATCCAATGGTGGTGAAGGTGACGGGATGGGGCGTGACATCAGTGGTGTTGTTAGTGCAGATTTAGAGCGTTCAGGTTTGTTTCGTCCGATTGCAGAAAATGCTTTTATTGAGAAAGTAGGGTTTAACCTTGCTGTGCCGCGTTATGCGGATTGGAGGCAGATTAATGCGTCTGTCCTTGTCACAGGGAATGTGGTGATGATGGGTGACGGCAAAATGAAAGTGAGTTTTCGTTTGTGGGATACGTATGGCGAGCAACAAATTGCTGGCAAGGAATATAATACATTTACTCGTAACTGGAGGCGTGTGTCGCATTTGATCGCGGATGAGATTTATAAACGTGTGACAGGGGAAGATGGTTATTTTGATACACGTATTGTGTATGTGGCTGAGTCAGGTGCGAAAGGTAATCGTGTTAAGCGTTTGGCGATTATGGATCAAGATGGTGAGAATCATAAATTTCTTACGGATGGTCGTTACCTCGTGTTGACCCCACGTTTCTCGCCAAATACACAAGAGATCTTGTATCTTTCTTATGCGAAGGGAATGCCGCTCGTATATTTGCGTGATTTGCAAACAGGTCGAGAGGAGTCTTTAGGTAAGTTCCAAGGCATGTCATTTGCGCCGCGCTTTAATCATGATGGCCGCAAGATGGTAATGTCGATTGCACGTAATGGTAATACTGACATTTTTGAGATGGATTTGCGTTCGCGTGCGATGCGTCAATTGACGTCTGATCCGAATATTGATACTTCGCCGTCTTATTCACCTGATGGTACACGTATTACTTTTAATTCGGATCGTGGTGGCTCCCAGCAGCTTTATGTGATGAGCGCGGATGGTAGTGGTGTGCAACGAATCAGTTTTGGCTCAGGTCGTTATGGTACACCTGTATGGTCGCCGCGTGGAGATTGGATCGCGTTTACTAAAATGTCAGGTGGGCGTTTTTATATTGGGGTGATGCGCCCTGATGGGAGTGGTGAGCGCGTGATTTCTGAAAGCTGGCTTGCAGAAGCACCATCATGGGCACCGAATGGTCGGGTCTTGATTTTCTTCCGTCAAGATTCGCCGCGTTCGCCTGTGCGTCTTTTTTCAGTCGATTTGACAGGGTATAATTTGCGTGAAGTGATGACCCCGATGGATGCATCTGATCCTGCTTGGTCGCCACTTTTGCCGATGTAAGTATTTGATGTGGGTGGTTTTGCAGGATTGTTTTTGGATAGTTATGCAAAATTATCACATGAAAACCACAGACAAAAAACTTCTGTCTAAAGAGTGCATGAATTTTATTTTAATCGTTGATTTTCACGCGACATGCTCTATAGACAGTTCACCGGATACATTTTAACATTAGGAGAATAAACGATGAGTTTCGGCGTAAAATTAGGTGTTGCAGCTACTGCTTTGTTGCTTTTGGCGGCTTGTGAAAATCCAAATGGTTCTGATGCAGCGAATGCTGGTGGTGCAAATGGTGCTGGCGCAGCTACCCCAGGTACTAACGAAGATTTCGCTCAGAATGTTGGCGATCGCGTGTTCTTTGAATATGATAGCTCTGCGCTTTCTACAGAAGCACAAGCTACTTTGGATCGTCAAGTTTCTTGGTTGAAGCAGTATAACGATGTGAAAATCGTTGTTGAAGGTCATTGCGATGAGCGTGGCACACGTGAATATAACTTGGCACTTGGTGAGCGTCGTGCAAACGCAGCTCGTAAGTTCCTTGTTGGTAAAGGTGTAGACGCAGCTCGCGTATCTACCGTGTCTTACGGTAAAGAGCGTCCTGCTAACACTGGTTCTGGTGAAGAAGCATGGGCTCAGAATCGTCGCGCTGTAACAGTGTTGGCTCGCTAAGCCTTAAAGGTTCGTTGAAAGCCGCCGCTGTGGCAATGCCACTCGGCGGCTTTTTACATGTGGAGTGAAAGATGAAGCGTTTTGTAAGTATCTTGTTGGTAAGTCTGTTTGTTGCGGATGCTGCCTATGCGGTGTCGTTTCGTGAAAAAGATATGGAAGACCGATTTAATCAGTTGGAAGAAAAAGTAAATCAATTGCAACAAGGTGGCGGCGCATCAACGGGTGCAGACGCTGCAAGTTTGCAGGTGCAAATGGATGATCTTGCCAAACAAATGACCAGTTTGCGCGGGGAATTAGAAGAGGTGAATCATCGTGTGGTGAAGTTAGAGAGTTCGATGACCTCTCTAGGACAAGATGTCGATTTTCGTTTAAAAGCTCTAGAGGCGAGTGGTGCGTCTGCCGCCGCAGGTGGACCTGTGGTGAATATGGGGGCTGGAACTGTGCCATCTGCTGTGACGCCTGCTCCAGCGACGGCAGCACCTATTATTGCGCCTACAGCGCAACAGCCGCAGACTGTGACTCCTGCTCCAGTAGGAGCTACACCTGTTGCGGCAGCGGCAACAGCTGTGGCGGATGCTACGGGTCAGACGTTTGCTTCATCAAAAGAACATTATAATTACGCCTTTTCGTTGATGAATAAGGCGCGTTATGAAGAGGCTGGGTCAGCGTTTGAGTCTTTTATTAAAAAATATCCAAGCGATCCGTTGGTAGGGAATGTGTATTATTGGCTGGGTGAGACGTGGTATGTGCGTACCAATTATGTCAAAGCTGCGGATAGTTTCCGTCAAGGCTTTGAGTCTATGCCAAAAGGCAATAAAGCACCTGATAATTTGCTCAAGCTAGCGATGGCACTGGGGCAAATGAAGCAACAAAAACAAGCGTGTGTGGTGTTGACGCAGTTGCTGAAAAAATTCCCTGGGCCTGAAGTAGTGCGTACGCGTGCGACTCGTGAGCAGGAAAAACAGGGTTGTGCAAAAGCTTCTTAACATGATGTGTGGGTGAGGGGTGTCTGATGGATGCACTCACCACATACTTTAATATTGTCCTTCATGATATAGGTGGGTTTGAGGTGCGTCCTCATTGTGCCGTTGCTGTGTCTGGTGGAGTAGATAGCATGGCATTGGTATTGTTAATGCGGGCGTGGTTAGCGTGCCGTGATGGCCAACTCACGGCATTGATTGTTGATCATGGTCTACGTCCTGAGAGCGCGCAGGAGGCACGTGGTGTTGCCATGACCCTAGGTGACCTTGGGATTGCCTCTGAAGTTCTTACGCTTACATTCCCAAATGGTATTACGTCCATTCAACGTGATGCACGTGAAGCGCGTTATCATGTGCTAGAGGCCTGGTGTCAGCGGCATCATGTTCTACATATGTTGACGGCGCACCACGGTGATGATCAGTTAGAGACGTTGATGATGCGGTTCATACGTGGTTCAGGGGTGCAGGGGTTATGTGCAATAGATAAGGTACGTTATTTATCACAGGTACGTTTAGTGCGTCCTTTGCTTGAGGTGTCTAAACAGGCATGTATAGATTATGTAAAAGCACGGGGGGTGCGTTGGGTAGAAGATCCTACGAATAGCAAACCTTTATATTTACGAAATCGCGTGCGTGGGTGGTTACCTCATCTTCAAGAAGAAGGGTTGGATGTTGCTCGAGGTTTAACCCTTGTGGATAACTTTAGGCGTAGCAATCATTTTATTCATCATACGCTTGTGAAATGGATGGTGAAGCATGTATTGGTTTCGCCCGCGGGGTATGTGCGGGTGGCAGCACAGGCTTTACAGCAGCTCGATGATGAATTGCTTTATAGGATAATAAAATCAGTGTGTTGTGTTGTATTAGGTGTTGAAGATGTGGCGCGTCTTGAAGAAATTGAACGTTTGGCGCGTGCGCTTAAGTATCCAGAAAAGTTTAAGCCTCGTACATTGAACGGTTGTTTGGTGCTTGTGGATAAGTTGGCGGATAATGTGTTTTTTATACGAGAACTTGAACGTATTGCTGATGCTTGTTGTGTTTCTCATAGCTATTGTCCTAAGCGGTGGGATAATCGTTTTGAGGTGACGGGACAATTTTTTTGTGAAAAAACTTATTATATTGGGGCATTGGGTGTTCGGGGTGTTGGCTTTTTGCGAAAGCTAAATTATGCGTTACCAAAGCTTCCTGTGCAGGTTTTACGTGTTTTCCCGGCGGTTTTTTATGATACAAGGCTTGAAGAACTCGCCTGTGTTCCCCATATGGGATATTACAGTGACGCACCGTTGTATAATGACTTACGTATCACGTGGTCGCCTATGAAAGCACTTGCTGATTAAAATCATTTACCTTAACAATTTTATATTCACGTAAAATTATTAAATTAAAGGATGTTGTGGTTTTTTTATTTTTATATGACACCATTTCATCGCATAATATGGTGTCATATATAAGTGGACGTGCTATATAAAGTACTAGAGTAGAATGATTTTTTGTAAAAGAAGTAGAAGCGAGAAGGTTTTGCATGGGCATGGGTAAGAATTTTGCCATTTGGCTTGGGGTATTGTTGTTGTGTGCTGTGATTTTTCAGGCATTTGAGGGTGGTATTGATCAAGGTAAACAATTGAATCTCGCTTTTTCTGATTTTATGCAAAAAGTGGAACGTGGTGATGTGACTGATGTGATTATTCGTCGTTCTAATGAGGATGGAACAGTAGTTTCTGGTCATTTTGGTGATGGGACGGGGTTTACTACGCTAACGCCTGATTATCCTGCGTTGGTTGATAAGTTGGTTGCGCGTAATGTGAAGATTTCTGCCCAGCCGGCATCCAGTGGGTCGAATATGCTGTGGAGTGCTTTGCTTTCATGGTTTCCTTTTTTGCTTCTGATTGGCGTCTATATTTTCTTTATGCGTCAGATGCAAGGCGGCGGTGGTCGCGGTGGCGCGATGGGATTTGGGAAATCGCGTGCGCGCATGTTGACGGAAAAATCTGAGCGGAAAATGTTCTCAGATGTTGCGGGTGTAGACGAAGCAAAAGAAGAATTGGTTGAAATCGTAGATTTTTTGAGAGATCCTGCGAAGTTTCAGCGTTTGGGTGGAAAAATTCCTAAAGGTTGTTTGTTGGTTGGTCCTCCTGGTACGGGTAAGACGTTGCTTGCGCGTGCGATCGCAGGTGAGGCAGGTGTACCGTTTTTTACGATTTCAGGTTCAGATTTTGTTGAGATGTTTGTCGGGGTGGGTGCGAGTCGTGTCCGTGATATGTTCGAACAAGGTAAGAAAAATGCGCCGTGCATTATCTTTATTGACGAGATTGATGCGGTAGGTCGTCATCGTGGTGCTGGCCTTGGTGGTGGTAATGATGAGCGTGAGCAGACTCTCAATCAATTGCTCGTTGAGATGGATGGGTTTGAATCCAATGAAGGTGTGATTTTGATTGCGGCAACGAACCGTCCTGACGTGCTTGATCCTGCGCTGCTTCGTCCTGGTCGTTTTGATCGTCAGATTGTAGTGCCAAACCCTGATATTGCAGGGCGCGATAAGATTTTGAACGTTCATTTAGGCAAAGTGCCTACAGGACCTGATGTCAACACCCATGTGATTGCGCGTGGAACACCCGGTTTTTCAGGTGCGGATTTGGCGAATCTTGTTAATGAAGCTGCGCTCTTGGCTGCGCGCCGTGACCGTAAAGTGGTGACGATGCGTGAGTTAGAGGAAGCCAAGGACAAAGTAATGATGGGTGCAGAGCGTAAATCTATGGTGATGAGCGAAGAAGAACGCAAAATGACGGCGTATCATGAAGCAGGTCATGCGATTGTTTCCATTCATTGTCCTGCATCTGATCCGATTCATAAGGCAACGATTATCCCGCGTGGTCGTGCGTTAGGGATGGTGATGCGTTTGCCCGAAGCGGATAAGCTTTCCTATTTGCGTGAGAAAATGTATGCGGATTTAGCGGTATCTATGGGCGGTCGAGTGGCGGAAGAACTTATTTTTGGTTATGATAAGGTCTCTAGCGGTGCATCTTCTGATATTCAGCATGCAACCAAATTGGCACGTGCGATGGTGATGCAGTGGGGAATGAGTGAGTCGCTTGGCCCAATTAACTATGGTAGCAACCAACAAGAAGTGTTTTTAGGACATAGTTTTTCACAAGAGAAAAATATTTCTGAGGCGACTGCGGCAAAGGTAGATGATGAAGTGAAACGTATTGTCGAGCAGGCACATCATAAAGCCCATGAAATTCTTACTGAATTTAGCGCAGAGCTAGAAATTCTTGGGCAAGGGTTGCTTGAATATGAAACCTTAAGTGGCGATGAGATTCGTGATTTGATTGCGGGTAAACCTATTAATCGTGTGGCGACAGAGAGCCTGAAAATCAAATCAACACGTTCTAGTTTCCCATCAACGCGTGCGAAGGAGGTTGCGTCCGAGGCGGTGGCCGATGTGGAAGTGGTGGAACTTAAAAAAGAGAAAAAGCCAAAGAAAACCAAAGACACTTCTTCTGATAAAGACGAAGCTTGAGCGAGGGCGAGTGTGAGTAGAAAATATTTTGGTACGGATGGTATTCGTGGTCGTGCGAATAGCGCAATGATGACGGCGGAACTTGCGTTGAAAGTTGGGATGGCGGCGGGGCTGGAGTTTCGTCGTGAAGGTCGTCGTAATAAAGTGGTGATTGCCAAAGATACAAGGCTTTCTGGCTATATGATTGAGCCTGCGCTCACTGCTGGTTTTGTTGCGGTGGGGATGGATGTGATTTTGGTAGGTCCTATGCCAACACCAGCGGTGGCGTTGCTGGCACGTTCGATGCGTGCGGATTTGGGCGTGATGATTTCTGCCTCGCATAATTCGTATGAAGATAATGGAATTAAATTGTTTGCGCCAGATGGCAGCAAGCTTTCCGATGAGCGCGAATTGGCGATTGAAGCGCGCATTGATGGTAATATGAGCATGGGGCTGGCAGCACCTGATAGGCTGGGTCGAGCGAAGCGTATTGATGATGCGGTCGGACGTTATATTGAGTTTGTTAAAAGTACATTTCCTCGTCATTTGCGTCTAGATGGTCTGCGGATTGTGGTGGATTCGGCGAATGGTGCGGCGTACCGTATTGCACCAACCGTGCTTTATGAGTTAGGTGCAGAGGTGATTGCGCTGGGCAGTGAACCGAATGGGTTTAATATCAATAAAGAATGTGGTTCAACCCACCCTGAAGCAATGTGTCAGAAGGTGATTGAAACGCGTGCGGATATTGGGATTGCGCTTGACGGTGATGCAGACCGCATTGCGATGTGTGATGAGCGCGGTGTGATGCTGGACGGTGATCAATTGCTTTCAATGATTGCAATGTATTTGCACTCTGATGGGCGTTTGCGTGGATCTAAGTTGGTGGCAACGCAGATGTCGAATCTTGGGATGGAACGTGCGCTGGCGGCGGCAGGAATTGAATTGATTCGTACTCAAGTCGGGGATAGATACGTGCTGGAAGGTATGCGTGAGCATGACTGCAATCTTGGCGGTGAGCAATCGGGGCATATTGTATGCAGTGATTATAACACAACGGGTGATGGCTTGGTTGCCGCGTTGCAGGTGCTGGCAGTGATGCTAGAGAGTGGCAAGCCGCTTTCACGATGTGGTCGCGTGTTCACGCCTGTTCCACAAGTATTGAAAAATGTAACGTATGCTGGGGCAAATCCGTTGGAAGCACCAGAAGTGGGTGAGGCGATTCGCAAAATTGAGTCAGAACTCGGTGCGCGTGGGCGTGTGTTTATTCGTAAATCAGGCACAGAACCGAAAATTCGCGTGATGGTGGAAACCGAAGACAAGCAGTTGACTGAACGTTTTGCTGATGAATTGGTCGATGTGATTAAGAAGAAAGTTTCTTAAGAGAGAAATCAAGATTTAAGATTCAGTTCTTTTGAAGTAAGGTTTAGGCGTGTGGGGGAGATACTTCTCTGCGTTCAGTATGACAAGGCTTTATTTGTTATGCAGACGATTGCATCTTTTTGATGGTATTCGTAGTGCTATAGCCTTCTTTCAGTGGGATGCGCACAACTTTGCCACCGTAAGATTCTACTAAATCCCACCCAACAATCTGCTCTTTTTCATAGTCTGCGCCCTTCATTAGTACGTCAGGACGCAAACGTTCGAGAAGCGGGAGCGGGGTATCATCACGGAAGATGACGACCATATCGACCGAGCGTAGTTCGGCAAGCAGTAATGCACGATCCATTTCATGGTTGATGGGGCGGGACTCGCCTTTTAATCGGCGTACAGAGTCATCGGAATTGACCGCGATGATAAGCTTATCGCAGTGGCTTTTGCAGTCGTTGATGGACGCCACATGCCCAGCATGGACGATGTCAAAACAGCCATTGGTGAAGCCAATTTTAAAGCCCTCGCGCTGCCATGATTCAATTTGTGCGGCGGCAATATCTTGCGGGTATATTTTGCTTTGTCCTGTGAGGATATCTTGGGTGTGTACGGCAGCTTTGAGGTCGGTGCGGTAGATGGTCGCTGTACCCATTTTACCAACCACAATCCCTGCGGCGGTGTTGGCAAGTTCTGCGGCGGTGATGAGGTCGCATCCGCTAGAGATGGCGACACCAAGCGTAGCAATCACTGTATCGCCTGCACCCGAGACGTCAAAGACTTCGCGCGCGCGGGTGTCGATGATATAATTTGTGCCATTTGCCATAAACAGCATCATGCCTTTTGCGCCGCGTGTGACCAGCATGTTGTCTAGCCTATGAGCTTGCATCAAGCTGCGTGCGGCTTTCTCAATCTCTATTGGGGTTTTGAGTGGTTCACCGCCAGATGCAGCTTCGAGTTCTTTTTGGTTAGGTGAGAGTAGCCATGCGCCTGCATAATGGCTAAAATCGCGTGATTTAGGGTCAACAATCACACGAACGTTTTCTGCTTTTGCGTGTGTAATAATCGCAGCAACATTGCTTCTGGTGAGTAAGCCTTTACCGTAATCTGAGAGAATAAGAACGTGATGTTTGGCAATTTCTTGTTCACAAATTTCTAAGATTTGTTCAGAGATATGGCTCTCAATGGGTTCAGAAGATTCACGATCACAGCGAAAAAGCTGTTGGCTGCCTGCAATATAGCGAGTTTTTTCGGTGGAAGTTCGGTGTCTGTCGGTCAGCAAATACGGCTCTAAGCGTTCTTGCTTGCCAGTGAGTCCTGCGATGGTGCGTCCAACATCATCCGCGCCGATAACGGAGATGAAAGAGCAGTTTGCACCGAGAGAGACGATATTGCGCACGACATTACCTGCGCCGCCAAGCATAATGTTTTCATGATCGTAGCGTACAACAGGAATCGGGGCTTCAGGCGAGATACGATCGACATGACCATAGACGAATCTATCAAGCATAACATCACCAACACACATCACCCTTGCCGTATTAAAGGCATCAATACGGTGAATGAGGTTCACACTTTGCGACTCATGCTGCATGGCTACCCTTTTGGTCTACGATGCTTGCTGAGAATCCTGATTTGGCTCACTTGGGCGGAATTTTGTAATCATCTCGTTGAGGTGAAGCTGTTGGCAAAGCCCAAGAAGTACAGGGTCTTTTGCCTGCATATTGCTGATATTCCAATGGGTTTTTTCACGAATAGAATCAATGGTTTTTTTGGTTGTACCAATCAATTTGATGATATGTGCATCAGGAATATAAGGGTGGAATTTGAGTAACCATGCAATCGCTTCTGGTTTATCATGACGACGTGCCATAGGAGTGTAACGTGCGCCTTTGACGCGCTCTTTCAAATGCTCGCGTGCGGTAGAAGCTAGCTTCAGTTTTTTAGAAGCATCTTCTTCGCATGCGGTGATGGTTTCAGCAAAAAGCTGTCCTGATGCGACAGGATCTTCGCCAATCATGCCGCCCGCGACTTCGCCGTCAGCAATCCCTTGAACTTCGAGTGGGTGCATTCCACAAAATTCAGCGATTTGTTCAAAGGTGAGTTTGGTATTATCGACCAACCATACAGCGGTTGCTTTTGGCATCAAAGGTAACGTCATGGTAAAATCCGTTTTATTGTCTATGGTTATATATGTGGAAAACGCACCATACTTAATACAATTTTGCCAATATGCAAGCCTTCTTGCATCCGAGCGTGCGCTTTTTCAGCATTTTTCAAGGGATAAACGCTATCTAAGACGGGTAGAATATGTCCCTCCGTTATGGCAGGAAGAAACCTTGCCTCGATTTCACGTATGATACGCGCTTTCATTTCATGGTTCTGAGCGCGAAGACGCATTCCGCGCCATGTGATTTCTTTCATCAGTAGCCCAGCCATATTGGCGGTGATGGTGGCCTCTTCGATGAAGGCGATGCTTATCATGTGGCCATAAAGTGCAAGGCAGCGTAGGTTGCGGTGGATGTAGCTACCGCCGACCATATCAAGGACAATATCAACACCGCGCTCTTCTGTTTCGCCTTTGATGACAGAAACAAAATCTTGTGTTTTATAATTGATGGCTGTTGCACCGAGCGTTTCGCATGCTTGGCATTTAGCATCGTTGCCTGCGGTTGCAAAGATTTCTAAGCCAGCGTGCCGCAGCATTTGGATGGCGATCGTGCCAATGCCGCTAGACCCACCGTGAATGAGTGCGGATTGTCCGCGTTCGGCTTTGCCTAAGATAAACAGGCTGAGGTAGGCAGTGGCTAAGGCTTCAGGCAAACAGGCAGCTTGCTCCATTTCGAGATGTTTTGGGATGGGTAGGACGTGGTCGGTGTGGACGGTGACATAGTCCGCGTAACCACCTGCGGTGATAATCCCGCAGACTTTATCGCCTAATTTCCAGCGTGTGACATTTGCGCCAATGCTTGCCACTTCGCCTGCAAATTCAAGCCCTAAAATACCGTCTGTTTCACTAGGAAAAGGGTATGAGCCTTGTACTTGATAGAGGTCAGCGTGATTGACGCCAGCGGCGTGAACGCGCACTAAGATCTCATTGTGGGTTGGTGTTGGCATGCTGCATGCTTCATAGGAAAGTGTACCCTCTATGCCCGCATGTACTATTTTTACGGCGTTCATGGTGGTTGGTAATGCTTGCATGTCGTGTGTTCCAGTTCTAAAGTGCAGAAAGACTAGATTGGTTGCACCAAACTTAATTTGAAAGAGTATAATGTACAAGTATTAGGTGAAATCTTATGTTTGAAGAAGAATTACCGAAGAAAAAAAGTGACGTATTTGCCCCGCGCAATTTGGAGCGAGTGAGTGTTGATGAGCTTCAAGATTATATTATGGAATTACAGGTAGAAATTACTCGTACTGAACAAGAAATCACACGTAAAAAAGCTGCAAGTGTTGCAGCATCTTCCTTTTTTAAGTAATTCCTGATTTAGGTTGGTAAAACATGGCTAAGAATGCGGTAAATGTTTCTGTTGAGGAAAAACGTAAAATCAATCTTGCACTGCAAGGTGGCGGGGCGCACGGTGCTTTCACATGGGGTGTGTTGGATGCTTTGCTTGAAAAGGATGTGCTTGATATTGAAGCAATAACAGGCACAAGTGCTGGGGCGATCAATGCGGTGGTGCTGGCGTATGGACTTACCACAGGCGGCATAGAAAAAGCCCGAAAATTACTGCATGATTTTTGGTATCGGGTAAGTGTGGTGGCGAGCATGTCGCCAATGCAGCCAACATGGTGGGATAAGGTTATGGGTGGCACGAAAATGGATTTTTCGCCGTCTTTCTTTGCGATGGATTTGATGACGCGGATGTTCTCACCGTATCAATTTAATGCGATGGATCTAAACCCGCTTAAAGATATTTTGATGAGCATGGTTGATTTTAAGGTGTTGCGTGAACAAAAGGATATCAAGCTTTTTATCACTGCAACCAATGTACGTACAGGGCAACCTAAAATTTTTGTGACTGAAGAATTGACGCTCGATATGGTGATGGCCTCTACCTGTTTGCCATTTTTGTATAAGACGGTAGAAGTAGGTGGTGTGCCTTACTGGGATGGTGGATATTCGGGTAATCCCGCATTGTTTCCCTTGTTTTATAAGGCGAGCTGCAAAGATATTTTATTGGTACAGATCAATCCGATGTATGTAGATGATGCGCCCACAGGTGCAGCGGAGATTATGGATCGTGTTAATGAAATTAGTTTCAATGCGAGCTTGCTGCGCGAAATGCGTGCGGTAGAGTTTGTCGGTCGTTTGGTGCGTGAAGGCACGCTACCAGAGGGTAATTATAAAGAGATGTTTATTCATATGATTGAGGCGCAAGATGTGATGGCCTCAATGGATTATGCGAGTAAACTCAATGCAGATTGGGATTTTTTGCAACATTTACGTGATGTGGGTCGTCAGTCTAGTGGTGATTGGTTGAAATCGCATCTTCATGCGGTGGGTGTGCGTTCGTCGATTGATATACGGGAAATGTTCCTTTAGTTTTTGGTAATGCGCCCAGCCCAGTTTAGGATAGGGCGTTCGATGGCAAAGTAAGAGACGCTGGCGGCAATGGTGGTGAGTGTCGCGGTAACAGCAAAAGATGCCATAATGCCTTGCGGATGTAGGTTGGAAGTGAGGTAGGTGTTGAGTAAAATATGTACGGGAAAATGCCAGAGATAAATCCCGTAGCTGATTGTACCGAGAAAATAAGTGACGGGGTTGGCAAGTATCCTTCCTGCGATGCGGGGGCTTAAGCTGATACCCATGATAAGGCAGCCAACTGATAAACCGAGGATAGTACGAAAAATGTAAAGGAAGGGATGCCCTGCCCAGAATTTTTCCAGTCCAATCACATTTAAGATGATGATAAGCACTTCATATAATCCTGCTATACCCATGAGGCAAAGCAGCACAGGTGCATAGGTTCGGCGACTGTTCAACAAAGTATCGCGGTTAGTGTAGAGATAGGCACAGCCCATACCAATTAGAAATTGGTCAATTCGTCCGAAAATTTGGTCAAGATAGAGTGACTTGAGTGCGATGGGATCATGTTGTAGCAAGTGGATTATGCCTATGCGGTAGGCAAACATGGCGATAAGCACTAGTGGTACAACGCGTCTTACACCATATTTCTTGAACAGAAAAAATAGCGTAGGTAGGGTAAAATAATAATGCACTTCGACAGGGAGGGACCAATAGCTACCATTGATGACTTCGCCTTTGAGTGACACGAGGTTTTGGATGAAAAAGGCATGGGTGAGGTAGTCACTTGCATTGGCGGGTATGTGCATGATGCCGAGAGTAGAGAGTAGCGCAAGCAAGATAAGTTGAGCATAATAAGCGGGAATGATACGTGCTGCGCGTCGTATAGTATAGTGGCGCATGTTTGGAAATGTTTGTTCGCTTTTGAGATAGGCGAGGAAGGGCGCGCAGAGAACAAAGCCCGAGAGTACGAAGAAAATATCCACCCCAAGCCAACCAGAAAATAAAAACTGTAAATTGAATGTTCGTTCAAAGATGGTGATGGTTTGATTGGGATAACCTGCAGACGCCCAGATATGGTGTAAGACGACCCATAAGGCGGCGATACCACGTAATCCTGTCAGTGCGGGGATATAATTCGTATGTTTAGCCAGCATATTCATAAGGTGATGTTAGTGGTCAAAAACAAAAAAGGCGACTGATAAGCCGCCTTTTTGTATTAAATTATACGCATATTGGTTATGCAGAGGCTTTTTTGCCCAAAGAGCCAAAATCAACGCCACCGAATTTATTGCCAAATTTTTCCATCTGACCTGTTTTGCGGAGGGTGTTGCCGCCAACCCATGCCTGGTGGGTCAAAGGATCAACGTCACAGATATAATCCTGACCTTCTTTGCCCCAGCACATGCGGCTTGGAATACGCGTGCCGTCGGTGCGAACGATGGTGATTGCGTGATAATTAGGGTGAATACCTTTTTTCATTGTCTTGCTCCGTGCGTTTGGCAAAGTCATATATTTTTAAAGAACGCGAGTCTTTACTGCAAATGAACGTAGAAATCAACAGTTATTCTTAAGATTTTGTGGTAAGGTTTTGTAGTGGATGTCCATGCCCAAGTGGGCCATGCCCGTGACCAAGGCATGGTGCGGTTTCAATCGCACGTCGAACATAATCACGTGCTAGATGAACCGCTATGTTTATATCGTTATGTTTGATTAATAAGGTTGCAATGGCAGAAGCAAGTGTGCAGCCTGTGCCGTGAGTATGGTGCGATTGGATGCGTGTGCTTTCAAAGACGTCGTAGTCTTGATGTGAAAGCAGCACATCATAGATGATATCCCCCTCAAGATGCCCACCTTTTAAAAGTACGGCACGGCATCCTAGTTCTAATAATTCTTCGGCGGCGAGCTTCATGTCCAGTAATGAGGTGATGCGTCTGCCAACGAGGACTTCCGCCTCAGGGATGTTCGGGGTGATAAGTGTTGCGAGTGGAATCAGGCGTGAGGTAAGTGCGTTGGATGCATCGTTCTGTAGCAGTGATGCACCGCCTTTAGCAACCATCACAGGGTCAACGATAATCGGAATGCCAAGTGCATAATGTTCTAATGTGTTCGCAATGGCGTGGATAATATCGGCGCGGTGTAGCATCCCCGTTTTAATGATGTCTGCGCCAATATCCTCTAAGCAGAGGGTAACTTGATGTTCAATAAACTCAGGTGGCACATCATAAATGGCGGCAACACCTCTTGTGTTTTGCGCGGTGAGTGCCGTGATGGCGGTCATCGCGTAACCACCGAGCATGGTGACTGTTTTGATGTCACCTTGAATGCCTGCGCCGCCACTAGAATCTGAACCTGCAATAATAAGTACGCGTGGCAGAGGAGAATTCATGGTCTACATATCCTCGTAAAGTGGTAGGAAAACAGAGAACGTTGAACCTTTGCCAACGATACTTTCGATGGTAATTGCCCCGCGATGGCGTACGATGATGCCTTTGACGATGGCGAGTCCTAGTCCCGTGCCGCCAACAGTGCGGGTTCGTGCGCTATCGACACGATAAAAACGTTCGGTCAGGCGGGCTAAGTGTTCTTTGGCGATGCCTTCGCCTTCGTCTTTGACGCTAAAGCGTACAACACGCGAGAGGTTACGCATGTTTTGATCTCGTGGTAAGGTCGAGGTGATGCGCGCAGAAATAATGACCTCGCTGTCAGATGCACCATATTTGATGGCATTGCCAATAAGGTTATGCATCACTTGTGCTAGTTCGTTAGCATCGCCTTTAACATTCGGGAGATCTTCTGTCATGTCGAGTTTAAAGGTAACGTTTTTGCTTTTTGCTTGGGGACGGAGCAAATCCGCAGAGCGTTTGATGACCGCTAGCAGATCAACGGAGTCCATAGGAACAGAGTGGGCATTCATTTCGATTTTGGAAAGAGAAAGCAAGTCATTGATGAGTTGTTTCATGCGTTCTGCTTGCTCTGCCATGAGCTTTAAGAATTCTTCACGTGCTTGTTCGTCGTCGCGGGCGGGGCCTTGTAAGGTTTCAATGAATCCTGCGATACTGGCAAGCGGGGTGCGGATTTCGTGACTGGCGTTGGCGACGAAGTCAGCACGCATCTGTTCTACGCTTTTGAGTTCGGTGATGTCATTGATGGTAATGACGACCGACATGCCGCCTGCTGACGGGATTGGAAAACGTTCAATAACAGCAAGAAAATCGCGTAGGATAGGTTCTTCAATACGAAACTCCACCTCGCGTCCCTTTAAGTCCTCAATGACGGACGAGATGGTTTCCATCAAGACTTCATTGGGAATGATCTCGCGGATATGGCGATTGGCAAGGTTTTGTCCGAATACTGCACGTGCAGCTCGGTTAGTGCGGATGATGCTGCCTTCATCGTTGATCATAATAAGAATATCAGGAAGTGTATCCACTAAAATCTCGCGCTCGGTGATGATGCGTTCCATCTGTTGTTTTTTAACTTCCCAGATGCGCTGTAAGCGACCCAGAGCGTCCGATAGTTCGCCGACCATACTCAAAAATCCAAGGTTGGGAGCGTGTACTTTTTTGTCAAGGGCGAGGCTTTGGACGTAAGCAATCAGTGACGCAACGTTGGAGAGAAAGGGTAATGATAGCACTAATGAACCAAGTAAAATAATTGCATATGAAAGTAGGAATGCTTGCAAAGATAGGCTACCTATTGCTACCAGTGCGGCGAGTACTAACAAAGATGGCAGCGACACAATGGCCACTGTTTTAAGAAGTGTGTGGTAGGGGACAGGTGGTTTTTTCATTGGTTCAATCAATTCTTTTTCTGTTTGCAAGCATAGCCAAGAAACGTGGAGATTGCAATTGTCATGCAGTTGGGTGTGTATGGATGCTAGACGTATCGGAATAAATGTTTTATAGAGATGACGCGCTGCGGCAAAACATCGTCTTGATATGATTGAAGATTGGCAGAGTGTGTTGGGTAAGTTATAAGGCGGAGAGAGTGTGTGACGGTCAGAATTCCAGTACGTAATAAGGCTGAATATCTGATTCATGGGGCATTGTTTGTCGCTGCGCTTGCGTCTGTAGCGATTACGCTTGCGATTGTGTTGTCCGTGCTTTTTGAGGCATTGCGTTTTTTTGGCCACGTCTCTGTTGTTGATTTTTTGTTTGGTGCGCACTGGAGTCCTCAGGCTTCGGATTCGCTGCCTCCTGAGCGTATCGGGGAGTCTTTTGGTTCTATTCCTTTATTTGTGGGTACATTGTTAATTACGGTGATCGCATTGCTGGTCGCTGCACCGATTGGGCTTTTTTCAGCGATTTATATGGCAGAATACGCAACGCCGCGTTTGCGTAATATCGCCAAACCACTTCTTGAAGTGTTGGCGGGAATTCCGACGGTGGTTTATGGTTATTTTGCGGTGGTAGCCGTTGCCCCGTTCTTGCGTGAAGTGGGGGCGGTGGTAGGGCTAGATATTGCTTCTGAGAGTGCGCTTGGCGCAGGGTTGGTGATGGGGATTATGATCATTCCTTTTATTTCCTCACTTTCAGATGATATTTTAACCGCAGTACCGCGTTCGTTGCGTGATGCGTCGCTAGGGCTTGGAGCAACAAAGTCTGAAACCATCAAGTATGTGGTGTTACCTGCGGCTCTCCCTGGTATTATGGGTGCATTGCTTTTGGCAATTTCTCGTGCAATTGGTGAGACAATGATCGTGGTGATGGCGGCGGGGCTGAGTGCAAATCTGACCTTTAATCCATTACAAGCAGTGACGACGGTGACGGCGCAAATTGTGGCATTGTTGGTAGGAGATCAAGAATTTGATAGTGCCAAGACCCTAGCGGCATTCGCGCTTGGTTTGACGTTATTTGTGGTGACGCTTGTATTGAATATCATCGCTTTGATTATTGTAAAGAAATACAGAGAACAATATGAGTAATATTTCCGCACATCAGATAAAGCACGTGGCGGCGCGTCATCGCGCAGAGCGTCGTTTTCGTATGTATGGCAGATTAGCTCTAGGCTGTGCGGTGGTGATGTTATGTGTGTTGCTTTCGTCAATTATTTTCCCTGGTATTAAGGGGTTAACACGCACTGAAATTAGTCTGGATATTAAGGTCGAGGAAGCGTTAAGTAGTCCGTTAGAGTTGCGTCGCAAAGCACCCGTCATGGTAAAACACGCGCTTTTGGAGTTATTTCCTGAAGCCAAGGAAGATAAGGCGTTACGCCGTCAGCTTTATAAATTGATTGCGGCGTCAGCATCTGCACGTGATGTGCTGGCGATGTGGTCAGATGTCAGCGAGGCGAAGCCATTAATGGTGGGTGAGGTCAAACGTATTTGGATTCCTGCTTCAGATGGCGCGGATATGTTGATGAAGGGGCGTGTGGATGTCCATGCGCCAGAGGCAGAGCGCGTACTAAATGATAAGCAGCTTGTTTGGATGAATGTATTACAAGAAAAGAATTTGGTTAAACGTTCGTTTAATGTGAATTTTTTCACTGCTGGCGATTCGCGCAATCCTGTAGAATCAGGTTTTTTTAGTGCGATTGTCGGGTCACTTTTGACCGTGTTAGTGTGCTTGGCATTGGCGTTTCCGTTTGGGGTGATGACTGCTGTCTATTTAGAAGAATTTGCGCCGAAAAATCGGTTGCGTGATGTGATTGATGTGAATATCAATAATTTGGCTGCCGTGCCTTCCATCGTTTTTGGGTTGCTTGGGTTGGAGCTTTATCTTAATTTTCTTGGGATTCCTCGTTCGGCATCGTTGGCGGGTGGATTGACGCTGGCATTGATGGTGCTGCCTGTTATTATCATTACAACGCGTGTGGCTCTACGTGCTGTACCTGATTCTATTCGTCAAGCTGCGCTTGGGGTTGGAGCATCACCGTGGCAAGCAGTGTGGCATCATGTGTTGCCACTTTCTATGCCGGGGATCATGACGGGGACGATTTTGGCGGTGGCGCGTGCGTTAGGTGAGACTGCACCTTTGCTGATGATTGGGATGGTAGCGTTTATTGTAGATGTTCCTCATGGATTTACTGATCCTGCAACGGTGATGCCTGTGCAGATTTATATTTGGGCATCAAGTCCTGAGCTTGGTTTCGTGGACAAAACGGCGGCAGGTATTTTGATATTAATCGGTATTTTGTTGTTGTTGAACGCGGGAGCGATTTATCTGCGTAAAAAGTTTGAGCAACGTTGGTAGATGTCAATAATTATAATGAGTAAGGTGAGTTTGTATGCACACGGCACAACAGCAAAAACAAGATACGTTCTCTCAATGTGGTACAAAGGGAGTGGTACAGGCGCGTCATGTGAGCGTGTTTTATGGCACAAAACAGGCGATTTTTGAAGTGGATTTGGACATTGCGCCGTGTAGCGTAACAGCACTGATTGGACCTTCTGGTTGTGGTAAATCTACTTTTTTGCGTACCATCAATCGTATGAATGATACGATCGAGCATTGCCGTGTCACGGGAGAGATTTTACTTGATGGGGTGAATGTCAATGCGCCAGAGCAAGATGTGGTGCAGCTTCGTGCGCGGGTGGGCATGGTATTTCAAAAGCCGAATCCTTTTCCAAAATCTATTTATGAAAATGTGATTTATGGTGCGAAGATTCACGGGTTGGTGAAGACTCGTGCGGAGATGGACGTGGCGGTAGAAGATAGCCTGCGTAAGGCGGGGTTGTGGGAAGAAGTGAAGGATAGGCTGCATGATGCGGGTACGGGCTTGTCGGGTGGTCAACAGCAGCGTTTATGTATTGCGCGTACCATCGCCGTAAATCCTGAGGTTATTTTGATGGATGAGCCGTGTTCCGCACTTGATCCTATTGCGACGGCGCGGGTAGAGGAATTGATTGATGAGCTAAAAAATCGTTTTACCATAGTTATTGTGACGCATTCTATGCAACAAGCGGCGCGAGTATCTGAAAAAACTGCTTTTTTTCATATGGGTAAGATAGTAGAGTACGGCGATACGAAGCGGATTTTTACGAATCCAGAAAAACAGCAGACACAAGATTATATTACAGGGCGTTATGGTTGATGCGTGGTGAAGGCTAGGGAATTTATGGACAGTGCTGTTAAGCAATTACCTGCTCAGGAAAAACGCCATACAGAGCTATTACTGTATTTATGGCAGCGTTTGCGAGGGAGTCGTTTGTTTCCGAGTGAAGATATTATTGACTTTGAAGAGATCGCAAGTTTATGGAGTGCTTGTTTTTTAGTGCAGGTGCGTGATATCGTTTGCGTAGAACATTATAATTATACCTATTTAGGCGAAAGTATTATCCAAGATTATCAAACAGGGGTGCTTCCTGAGGGTATTCCGCATATTGTGACACTGAATGCATGTGATATTGGGGATCAGCTTGCTAAGGTGGTTGTGGAAAAGAAGCCTTATTTTCAAGAGGGAGTTTTTCGCTTACTTGATAATAAAGAGATAAGGTTTCGTCAGTGTTTACTGCCGCTTGGGCCGACAGATGAAGCGGTGCATTCGGTCGTCGGGCGTTTGAGTTACAAGATCGTTCAAGGATAAGTTTCTCTTTTGTGTGTTTTTTCGTTGACAGATGGCTAGTTCTTAGCTTATTTACCTGCCTCTTTTATAAACAGGCAAGTAAGACAAGGTTTATTTTCTATGAAAACCTATTCCGCAAAACCATCGGAAGTAACCAAGCAGTGGTGGGTGATTGATGCACAGGATGTTGTGCTAGGTCGTTTGGCTAGCATTGTGGCGATGAGACTTCGTGGTAAACACAAGGCTATGTATTCTACCAACATTGATTGCGGTGATCATATCGTGGTGATTAATGCTGATAAAGTGAAGCTGACGGGTAATAAACTTAAAGATAAGTTCTATTATCGTCACACAGGTCACCCTGGTGGGATTAAAGAAACAACCGCAGGTAAAATTCTTGCTGGTCGTTTCCCAGAGCGCGTGATTCATAAAGCTGTTCAGCGCATGCTGCCACGTGGCCCGTTAGGTCGTGAGCAGTTGGGCAAGCTTCGTGTGTATGCTGGTACTGAACATCCTCATGTAGCACAAGCTCCTGTGGTGCTTGATGTTGCTGCGATGAACGAGAAGAACAAGAGATAATAGGTAGGGATCAATGATTGGCACTGCAATAGTAGAGAAGCCTGAACGTAAAGCAAAAACTGATGCCGCTGGTCGTGCATATGGTACGGGTCGTCGTAAGGACGCTGTGGCGCGTGTGTGGGTAAAGCCTGGTACGGGTAATATCGTGATTAATGGTCGTGAAGCAGCAAAATATTTTGCACGTCCCGTTCTTCGTATGATTATCAATCAGCCGTTTGTAACGCTTGATCGTGCAGGTGCGTTTGATGTGTTCTGCACCGTTGCTGGTGGTGGTCTCTCAGGTCAAGCGGGTGCGGTACGTCATGGTATCAGCCGTGCTTTGGACAATTTTAACCCAGATTTCCATAAAGCTTTGCGCGTTGGTGGCTTCCTTACCCGTGATAGCCGAGTGGTGGAACGTAAAAAATATGGTAAAGCGAAAGCGCGCCGTAGCTTCCAGTTCTCTAAGCGTTAATCATATAGAGTATGTATACTCGCTACGAGAAACCCGCTTGGAGAGATTCAAGTGGGTTTTTTGCTTTTGTCATCCTAAGGGGATAAATTGATGAACAAAATCAAAACAGTGATACTTGGTGCAAGTGGCTATACAGGTGCGGAATTGCTGCGCTTTTTGCCACATCATCCACATGTCGAAATTGTTGCACTGACAGGTGATTCGCAAGCAGGGCAGCCGATGGGCGATGTGTTCCCTCATTTGCAAACCGCAGGGCTTCCTGACTTGGTCAAGTTGGAAGACGTGGATATGAAGGATGTGAATTTGGTGTTTTGCTGTTTGCCGCATGGGACGACACAAGAAATCATTGCTGCACTGCCAAAACATGTGCGGGTGGTAGATTTATCGGCGGATTTCCGCTTGTTTGATGTGGATACCTATGCACAGTGGTATGGTCATGCGCATTGCGCACCTGCTTTACAAAAAGAGGCGGTGTATGGCTTGAGTGAACATGCGCGTTCGGCAGTACGTGATGCGCGGTTAGTTGCCAATCCGGGGTGTTATCCGACCTCAACCTTGTTGCCGCTTTTACCATTGCTACAAGAAAAACAGCTTGATACGCACTATATCGTGGTTGATGCAAAATCAGGGGTGACGGGTGCAGGGCGTTCTGCGAAACGTAATCTTCTTTACTGTGAAGTGACGGAGGGGATGAGCGCGTATGGTGTTGGTAATCATCGTCATATCCCTGAGATGGAACAAGAGCTTTCGCGTGCTGCTGGAGAAGATGTGTTGATTAACTTCACGCCGCATTTGATTCCGATGCGTCGTGGAATGCTGACGACTATTTATGCTAAAATGGCGAAAGGCGTCAGCCTTGCGGATATTCGTCAAACCTTGGCTACGACCTATGTTGACGAGGCTTTTGTACATTTCTTGCCGCAGGGACAGATGCCTTCAACGCATAATGTACGCGGGAGTAATCATTGTCATATAGGTGTGTTTGCAGGTCGGCGCGGGAGTGAAATCATCCTTGTGTCGGTCATTGACAACCTCGTCAAAGGTGCATCAGGTCAGGCGATTCAAAATATGAATATCATGTATGGTTTTCCTGAAGCGATGGCGTTGAATTCAACGGCGGTGTTCCCGTAGGAGATTTTTTATGCAGCAACCCCTTATCCTTCCCTATCAAGGCATCACTCCACGTATTGCGGAAGGGGTATTCATTGCGCCAAATGCAACGATTATTGGTGATGTGGAGATTGGTGCGGGGAGTAATATCTGGTTTGGTTGTGTGATACGTGGGGATGTCTGTCCTATTCGTATTGGGGAGCGCACTAACATTCAAGATGGTACAGTAATTCATGTTACGCGCAAAGTCGGTCCAACCCATATTGGGTCGGGGATCACGATTGGGCATTCGGCGTTGTTGCATGCCTGTACGCTGGAGGATGACTGCTTCGTTGGGATGCACGCGACCGTGTTGGACGGCGCGGTCGTAGAGTCAGGTGCGATGTTAGCCGCAGGGGCGTTGCTTGCGCCGAACAAGCGTGTGCCATCAGGGCAGCTCTGGGCAGGTAATCCTGCCAAGTTTTTTCGTGAGATGAAGAACGCCGAGAAAGCGTTTATTCCTGTGTCTTCACAGAATTATTGTGAATTGGCTGAGGAATATCACGCAAGTCTTTTTAAGTAAGTTCCCTTGCCCTAGTTCTTCTTCGCATGCAGGGGAGGGCGAAGTTTAGATTCACAAAAACTTCACAAAACTCCCATGAATTTCTGTTATATTTGAGAGTGCGGTAGTCCGTGAGGGATGACGCATGGGTAAAAGATAGAGTCTCATGTTTGAAGCACTGAAGCCATTTGATAAGATATTAAAGGCAGGCGCGGTCTGGCTGACAGGGCGCGGCTTGATTTTTGGTGCGGTGGCGTTAGCGAGTACGACCTTTGGGGTCTCAGGCGCATGGTTACCATTTATCATTTTGCCGATGGCGGCGGCGATCTCTTCGGTGACGACACAATTGCTGCATGCGCATCGTGAAGAATCACTTCTCAAGCGTTATAAAAATGAAATTGCGAGTGTGTTGCATATGCCGCCTGATAAGGTGGGGTTAGAGCAGCTTTACACGGTGGCGTATGGCAATAAGGGGGCAGGCATTGCCCCTAATCCTGTGCTACGTGAGGTATTGGATCAAAATGACAAGTCTCGTGTGGTCAATCTTGTGACGCATGTGGTATCTGCGCTTATCACCTTAGGTGTTGCAAGTCTCTTTATGAACAGTGGTGTTGATGTGACGCAGATGGTAGGTAGTACTGCGGGTCAGTATATGTCTCATATTGGAGTTGGTCTTGGTGTTGGTGTGACCAATTTTTTTGTGGATCAGGTGTTGGGTTTTTTTGCAGATAAGATGTCAGGGGCAACACGCGGTACGTTGGATGATCGTATTCGTGCAATGGATAAGGAAGTACGCAAAGGGTTTAGTGTTTCGCCTGAACGTGTGTTTAGTCTGTATGTGGCTGCTGATAAGACATTGGCTGCCGATATTGAGGATGTATACCATACGTCGTATGATAGATTACCTACGCATACGCAACATCAGATCGTGGCGATGTATGATAAACAATTTGGTGTGTTGCAGATGACGCAGCTTCTTAATGAACGGCGTTTGGTGGCAACGGAACTGGCGTTTGCGATTGAAGGACAGCATTCAGGTGTGCCGCTGCGTGAACCATTGCCTGCAGAATTGCCTGATGGTAATTATAAGGCTGAGAAGGCTGCGCGTGGTGTGGTGCAAAAAGGTATGAAGCCTATGTCTTCGCACGTGGCAGATGTGGTAATGCGCGTGCCTGAAGTTTCTCATGATAACGCTGAGTCTATGACCGCAAGCCCACGTTTTGTGGAGCGATATGCAACGCCGATTGCACGTGAGGCGAAGCCAGATTTTGTTTCACGTTTGATGCAAGAGGATTTGGCGACGATGGAAGTCAAAGGCAGAAGTTAGCTTTTGCTTTTGACGTAGCTCCCCGGCGCAGCTTCGAGTGCGGGGTATGTTTTATCCTTGCCGACAGTACGTTTAGCCACATCTTCACCTGCAAATGATTGTTGCCAAGTGTTCCAATGTGGCCACCATGAACCCGTATTTTCTTTGGCGTGTTTTTGCCAATCTTCTGCGTTATGTGGAAGTGGTGTGCCATCCCCCGTCCAATAACAATATTTGTTTTTGGCGGGTGGGTTGATGACCCCTGCGATATGTCCTGATGCTGCAAGCGTGAAGGTAACAGGGCCGCGGTAAAGGCGTGTGGAAATATAGGTGGATGTCCATGGCGCAATATGATCTTCACGGCAAGAGAGAATATAAGATGGTGTGGTGATGCGGGTGACATCAATCGCTTCGCCTGCAATCACCAGTGCGGATGGTGTTGCAAGCTTATTCTTTTGATACATATTACGCAGGTAATAGCTGTGCATGGCGGCAGGCATACGGGTCGCATCAGCATTCCAATAGAGTAAATCAAAGGCAAACGGGTCTTTGCCGAGTAGGTAGTTGTTAACAACGAAGCCCCAAATCAGGTCGTTAGAGCGTAGCATATTGAATGTTTGTGCCATATCGTGGGCTTCGAGGTAGCCTTTTTCGCTCATACGCTCTTCAACGGCTTTGATCTGTTCTTCGTCGATAAAGATACCAAGTTCTCCTGGTTCACTAAAGTCAATCATGGTGGTGAGGTAAGTTGCAGAGGCAACACGATCACTTTGTCCTTTGGCAGCAAGCCATGCGAGGGCGATAGAAAGTAGTGTGCCGCCTAAGCAATAGCCAATGATGCTGGTTTGTTTTGTACCTGTAATCTGTTCGATGACATCCAGTGCAGCAAGCGGGCCTTGCGTGAGGTAATGGTCAAAGGTTTTATGCGCTTGAGCTTTGGTTGGGTTTATCCACGAGATGACAAAGACGGTATGCCCTTGGTCGGTCAGCCAACGTACGAATGAATTTTCTTCGCGTAGATCAAAAATATAGAATTTATTGATCCAAGCAGGCATCAGGAGTAGCGGAGTTGCGTGAACCTTGTCAGTGGTGGGTTCGTATTGAATGAGTTGCATAAGTTTGTTTTGGAAAACGACCGCACCTTTACTGGCAGCAATATTTTTACCAAGTTCAAAAGCATTTTCATCACTCATGCGAATACGCAGGCGTCCTTCGCCACGTTCTAAATCCTCACGCAGATTACGTAGTCCTTTGACAAGGTTCTCTCCATTGCTTTCTAACATGGCATCAATCACTTCGGGATTGGTCAATGCAAAATTGCTGGGAGAGATGGCGTCCATGATCTGACGCGTATAAAAGTCTGTTTTTTGTGCCGTAGGTTCATCAATCGCGCCAGACTTAGTGACCACATCGTGTAACCATTTGGAGTTGATTAAGTAGGATTGTTTGATGAAATCAAACATGGCATTATCGTGCCATGCATTGTGTTTAAAGCGTTTGTCGCTGGTTTGGATGGTTGGTTGCGCGGTTTCATCCCCCAAAAAGCGGCTGGTGGTCTGTTGCAATAGCACGAGGTAATCTTGCCAAAGTTGACATTGTGCATTGAATATTTTGGTTGGATCAGCAGCTAGTTTTTGTGCTGCATTGACGAGCGTGCGTGTGATGATATTAAATTCGTATTGCTCACGCGTTGGACTGATGTTCAGCGGTTGCTGCGCCAAAAGTTGGATCACGCCTTGCCACTCTGCACCAGCTTGCGCCATGTTTTGCGTAAAGATCATCGGGTCATAATGTGGTTGCGTCTCTGTCTCGGCTTTTGTCATCATGGTGGTCGCGCTCATAAAGTGTCCTGAATTAACCCAAGAATGTTAAAATAATGTGGCTGCTTATACTACAACTTCATCTGAAAAGGTGAGATTTTTTTTCGCACACGCATCATAAACATAACACGTGGCAATTTTGTCAAAAAGAGGGTGTTTGGGGCGCAAGGCTCTGAGATTTTCAGGGTCTTTTTTATTGTTCGTGTGGTTGTATGATGTGGCACGGAACTTGCTTTTAGTTTAGGGTCAAAGCAACCATAAGGAGCAATGTTATGTCTATGTCTGTTCAATCACTACAAAGTTATAATTTTACCCGTCTTAAAGATGCCAATGCAGAAGCCTTGCAGGGGAAGGTGATGGCAAGGGCTTATGTTAGTGAGGATGCAATGCGTGCTGCGGCGGCATCACAAAGTAATTTTGCGTCTATGGTGTCTGGGGGGGTAGCGGAGAGTGCCGACCGTGTGAGTCTTTCGGCGGAAGCGCAGAAAAGTTTAGAGTCTCAATCTAAAACAAATAGCGAGTATGCGAGTGGGGCGGCGTGGAAGGCGGCGCGTGAGAAGGAAGGTGTATTTGAAAAATATCAAGAAGCAGGCGATAAAGTTGTGTTGCCAACGTTAATCAGGATGGTGATGCCGGGGCGTGGATCATCTGAGAAATCGGGTTATGTTGACCCTGCAGAAGTTAAAGCGAGTTTTGGCAATTATTTTGTATCAAAAATGGAGCAAGGCATTGACACGATTATGAGTAATCTGCAAGGGTGGCAGCATAACACATTGCGTGTTGAAGAGTTGAGCCAAGATGCTGAAAATGGTGGTGTTGCACAGAGTCTTTTGCAGGATTCGGAGGCAATGGCAAGTGAGCAGTTTGGACGAGTTGTCGAAGAATTCGATAAATTGACCGAGTGGGCAAGTAAGAATGGTGTGGAAGAAGATGCACAGCAGTTCTTTTCGGAGTACACAGAGAAGTATTATGGGCAGAAACTTGACTTTAATGCACTTAGCTCTATGGTTGCAAGTTCAACATAATCGTTTGGTTTCTTTAGTTGTTACGGCGCAAGGCTCTGAGATTTTCAGGGTCTTTTTTATTGCGTGAGTGGTTGTATGATGTGGCACGGAACTTGCTTTTAGTTTAGGGTCAAAGCAACCATAAGGAGCAATGTTATGTCTATGTCTGTTCAATCACTACAAAGTTATAATTTCACCCGTCTTAAAGATGCTAATGCAGAAGCCTTGCAGGGGAAGGCAATCGCTCGCCTTTCACCTGAACTGACGGCGCGCACGGGTGGTTTCGCCTTGATGGTATCTCAAGAGACACCTAGCGTGGCGCAGAATGTCGACTCTGTGAGTCTTTCTGCGGAAGCGCAAAAGAGTCTGGAGTCGCAATCAAAGACAATGCATGAATATACAACTATGGAAGCTTGGAAAGCGGCGCGTGAGAAGGAAGGTGTGTTTGAAAAATACCAAGAAGCAGGGGATAAGGTGGCGTTGCCATCGGAGATTCGTTTATCAGCATCGTCTGGAAAATGGGAGATTGTTGATGCCGCAGAGACCAAGGCAGATTATGGCAATTATTTTGTTAATAAAATGGAAGATTCTATCACGCAAATTATGAGCAATTTGCAGGGATGGCGAGATAATACGTTGCGTGCAGAAGAATTGAGTCACCATACATCTGGGGAGCAGTATATTACAGAGAGTATGCACGATTCAGAGTCAAGGGCGGGTGAACAGTTTGGTAATGTGGTAAAAGAGTTCAATAAATTGACTGACTGGGCAAGCGAGAATGGTGTTGAGGAGGATGCGCAACAATTCTTTGCGGAATACACGGAAAAATATTACGGGCAAAAACTTGACTTAGGCAGCCTTGGTTCTATAGTTGCACAAGCAACATAGGAGACAACCATGACTGCATACACCCTCACCAATGGCAATGATACTTTCAGTGATAATAATAGTGCCAATAGCATTGATGGGTTAAATGGCAATGATACCATCAGTGGAAATGGTGGGAATGATACTGTTATTGGTGGGGTGGGGCTAGAT
>DAIPJH010000017.1:0-40042 GCA_036770365.1 Rickettsiales bacterium | reverse complement strand
CCAAATCACTATTACGTTCATTAACTTGATAACAAAAGCCCCACCAGAGTGATTTGGTGGGGCTTTTTGTTTTGGTCTCTAGTTCCTTTCTAACCACCATCCAACAGCTTTACGCCCTTATCCTGCCCTAATAAATATAGCAAAATCCGCAGGGCATGCCCACGCGCTGTGGCTAACTCTGGGTCGCGCTCTAAGATAAGTTTGACATCATCTCTGGCGGTGGCGATGAGGGTGCGGTGTTGCCATGGGTCAGCGAAGATAAAATCAGGCATGCCGCTTTGGCGTGTGCCGAGTATTTCTCCGCTGCCGCGCAGGCGCAAATCTTCTTCGGCGATCAAAAAGCCATCAGTATGTTCGCGGATGATTTTTAAGCGTTCTTTGGAGGTTTCGGAAAGAGAGGGATGATAGAGCAAAATACACGAAGATGCTTTGTCGCCGCGCCCGACGCGCCCACGTAATTGGTGAAGTTGTGAGAGTCCAAAGCGTTCGGCGTTTTCGATGACAATCACGGTGGCGGCAGGGATATCCACTCCAACTTCGATGACGGTGGTAGCGACGAGTACGTCATAGTTATCGCCTGCAAAACCTTGCATGATTTCTTGTCGGTAATCTGCTTTCATTTGTCCGTGAACGAGTCCAACGCGGTTTCCGAGTAGCGAAGTAAGGGCGCGGTGGCGTTCCTGTGCGGCTTGTATATCTGGTTCATCACCTTTGGCCTCAGTTAAGCCTTCGAGTGAATTATTCATACCTTCAGCGACGAGTGGACAGATCCAATAGATCTTTTCACCTTTTGCCACCTTGCGCTTTAAGCCATCAATGACATCCGCAACGCGCGAGGAAGGGACGGCGCGGGTTTGGATTTCTTGGCGACCCAAGGGTTTTTCGCGCAGGTTAGAGCTTTCCATATCACCGTACATGACCATCGTCAGGCTGCGTGGTATGGGGGTTGCGGTCATGAGGAGAACATGGGGATGTTGCCCCTTTTCGGTGAGTGCTATACGCTGTGCCACGCCGAAGCGGTGCTGTTCATCAATCACCACTAAGCCGAGTTTGTGGAAGGTAACGGCAGTTTGGAAGAGCGCGTGTGTGCCGATGATGATCTGTGCTTCGCCGCTCGCAATTGCTTTGAGTGCCGCGCCACGTTCAGACGCACTGAGGCTGCCTGTGAGAAGCATGGTTTTAACGTTGCTATATTCTAGCATTTTAGAAAGCGAAGCGTGATGTTGGCGCGCTAAAATCTCGGTGGGTGACATCAGCGCGACCTGATGACCACTTTCAATCACATGCAACGCTGCCATGAGCGCAACTACTGTTTTGCCACTGCCAACATCACCTTGCAGCAAGCGCGTCATGCGGCTGCCCGAACTCATATCAAAGACAATATCTTGTACGATTGTCTTTTGTCCTTCGGTGAGGGTGAACGGTAAATCTTTTTCGATGGATTCTGCCAGTGGACTTTGCGCAGGGATGGGTATACCTGCTTTTTTTTTCATGTTGCGACGCACCAGAGCAAGGGCGAGTTGATGTGAGAGCAGTTCATCATAGGCGAGGCGTTCGCGGTAATGAGACTGCGGCGCAATATCGTCAGGGTCAATAGGATTATGCAAACGCGAAAGCGCGGTTTTCCAAGATGGCCAGCGGTGTTTTTCGACGAGCGATGGATCAATCCACTCTGGGAATTCATTGATTTTTTGTAGAATTTGTTCCTGCCATGTAGCAATGCGCTTGGAGGTGATGGCGTAGGTGAGGGGATAGACAGGCTCAAGTCGTAGCACTTTCTCTGCGTCATAAAGTGGAACGATCACATCAGGATGCGGCATTTGCAAGATGCTGTCAAAGCGTTCGCAGCGTCCCGAAATGATATATTCTTGACCAATATGTAGTTTACTCGCAATCCAATCGCCTTTGGTTTTGAAAAATACCAACATCACATCACCCGTGCCGTCGGTGCAGGAGACTTTATAGGGTGTTGAGATGCGCGCAGGCTTAAAATGCTCTATTACCTTGACCTTAAGGGTTGGCTCTGCACCGTCACGCACAGCGATGATTTGTATAATTTCACGCCTATCAATTACGCCAGAAGGCAGATGAAACAATAAATCGCGCAATTTGGCAATGGTCGGTATATGCTCGCTACCACCATACAGCGAAGGTGAAAACCGCGCCACCAGCCGCCCAATCGCCGCACGTGAGCCGTCACCCACGCCTTTAAGCGTGGTCACATCCGTAAACAGCATATTGAGTTCGTTTGGGCGCATGGGTTTCTAGGGGGTGATAATGATTCCTTTGACGAATAGAACAGCATCCATCACTGCGCAAGCAGTTGATGCTAGTGCTTGACCTAATCATGACACATTTCTTCTTTTCTGCGTATTTAATAAGAAACGTTAATACATTTTATACTAAGTTATTGTTATAGTGCATATGAAAAATAATAATACCCGTTGTATAAAAGGGAAATAAATATGGCAGAAGCAGCTACACCTGCGGCGGGAGCGTCTGTGTCCGCGCAACAAGCAACACAAGAACAAACACAAACGCCAGCGGTGGAAAATGCCGCGTTTCAACCTGTTACAACATCGGTAGCGGGTAATATGGCGGCGCGTTTGGCTGAGTTAAATAAAGGATTGCAGAGCGCAGTAGCAGAGCAAGTAACACATGCTCAACAATTGACGGGGATGATCCATGGTTTGCCTTCACAGGCACAAAAAGAATTGATAGGTCTTCATCCAGATGCACAGGCCTATGTGATGTATATGGGTGGTTTGAAGGAGGAAGCGCATGCAGCGGAGCTTGCGCGTATGCACGGTGTCGTCGGTGCGGTGAAGGATATTACGCCAACACAATCTGCACAAATCACTGAAGCGTTTTTAAAGCATTCTGAATTAGAGCAAAAAGCAATCCAAGCGGCACATGAAGTGGTCGGGCTTGGTGGTGTGACAGGAGAAGAGTTGCAGCGTCAAGTGGGTCAAGTGCTTGCAACGGCGCGAAATGCATATTGTGAACAAGCACGTTTGACAGGGTCTTGGATATCTCGCGTTTCTAATGCCGTCTCACGCAATCCAAAAACAGCGGCGTTGGCTGTTGTGGGGGGAGTGGTTGCGGCTGGTTTTGTTGGTAGAATGACAGCACATCACGAAGCTTCGCATGATGCTCAGGCACATGGTGGTGGACGTCCTGTGTAATCACAAAAAATTTGTTACGATGTGATAAATGACCTCGCTCCAAAAAATGACCATGCCGAGCGTGACCGCGATGCCGAGCGTGAATCCTGCCATTATAAAATAGCCATCTTGTTCAACCATGCCAAGTGCAATCATTACAATTGGGATGGATGGTAATACATTACCAAAAGGTACAGGTAATGATAGCAATGCGCTAAGTAGTATGATGAGCGCACCAGCCATCCGCAGCCACATGCCTTCGCCTACCCATTTTAAACGCGGGTGCAAAAGTTTCTCTACGCGGTCGATGGTGGGTTGTGCTTTGACTGCGATGCGTTCACACCATTCTAAAGACATCTGATAATTAATGATACGCGCAGGAAGCCACGGAGTAGTACGCCCAAGTGCGATTTGTGCGCCGAGTAGCATGATAGGAACACCTGTCAGTCCTGATAATCCCGGAGGGCTAGGGATAGGCAGCGTGTTAGGCAATGCTAAGAGGAGAAATAAGATGCCATAAACCCGTCCATCCATGTGGTGAAGCGCGTCTTTCAGGCTCAAATGCCCCTTTTGCTTTGCAATTTTCAACAAAGCGGCGAATAAGGCGGTGATGGTGGTGGGGGGTGAGGTCATGCGCTGATTATAATAGGGTTTAGAGAAAGTTGGTAGATGTTTTTGATGGACGGCGAAGCCGTTATACGTCATGATATGAATGCAGGACATTGTAGGGGTGGTTCACACTTAACAGTGCCATAGTTACTGCGCAACTTAAGCAATGACGATGTTGACATATCCAAAGCTTGAAGCCGACACAAAAATCGCTATACTGCGAAAATGACAGCTAATAACCCTACCAAAACCCCGTTACTTGACCGCATCAGCTCGCCGAAAGAGACGAAGTCTTTGTCGCGTCTTGAGCTAGAGCAGCTTTGCGCAGAAGTGCGCAGTGAATTGATCGAAGTGGTATCAAAAACAGGTGGGCATTTGGGTGCTGGCTTGGGCGTGGTGGAGTTGACCGTTGCGCTGCATCATGTCTTTGATGCGCCGAAAGATAAAATTATTTGGGATGTTGGGCATCAAGCCTATCCCCATAAAATGTTGACAGGGCGCAGAGCGGAATTGCCAACACTGCGTCAAGCGGGCGGCTTATCTGGTTTTTGTAAGCGTGATGAAAGTGAGTATGATGCTTTTGGTGCAGGGCATTCCTCGACTTCAATTTCTGCCGCACTTGGTATGGCTGTGGCGCGTGATCATAAAGGTGAAGACCATGAAGTGATCGCTGTGATTGGTGATGGTGCGATGAGCGCGGGCATGGCGTATGAAGCACTTAATAATGCAGGTGCGCTTGGTTCGCGCTTGATTGTGATTTTGAATGATAATGATATGTCGATTGCACCTGCGGTCGGGGCGATGAGTGCTTATTTATCGCGGTTGATTTCGTCACATTCTTACCGTCAGTTTCGTGATTTTGGTAAGGCAGTTGTCAAGCACTTACCTGAATCGATGAAAGAGGTGGCAAAGCGCGCTGAGTCGTTTACGCGTGGGCTTCCCGCGGGTGGAACGTTGTTTGAAGAGCTTGGGATGTATTATATTGGCCCTGTCGATGGGCATAATCTTGATCACTTATTGCCGTTATTAAAAAATGTACGTGATGAAAAAGATTCTAAGCCTGTGCTAATTCATGTGGTGACGCAGAAGGGTAAGGGTTTCGCACCTGCGGAGGATGCAGCGGAAAAATATCATGGGGTCAGTAGTTTTGATCCTGATACGGGGTTGCTCAAAAAATCAAGTAGCGTCATGCCATCTTATACCAGCATTTTTGCGGACGCGCTGATTCAAGAGGCGCAGCTTGATGATAAAGTGCTAGCGATTACCGCGGCGATGCCATCGGGTACAGGGCTGGATAAGTTTGCGTCTGCATTTCCTGAGCGTTGTTATGATGTTGGAATTGCCGAGCAGCACGCCGTTACGTTTGCCGCAGGGCTTGCAGCGGAAGGGATGAAGCCGTTTGTGGCGATTTATTCAACTTTTTTGCAGCGTGGCTATGACCAGATCGTGCATGATGTCTCAATTCAGCATTTGCCTGTACGTTTTGCGATCGATCGTGCGGGCTTGGTGGGCGCAGATGGGCCAACTCATGCTGGGATGTTTGATGTCGCATTTCTTACTTGCTTGCCTGATATGGTGGTGATGGCGGCGGGGGACGAGGCGGAACTCAAGCATATGGTAACCACAGCGGCGGCGTATGACGCTGGACCGATTGCATTTCGTTTTCCACGTGGCGAAGGGTTAGGTATTGATTTACCGCAGCGCGGAAAAATACTGCCCATTGGTAAAGGGCGTGTCTTGCGCGAAGGGACGGATGTTGCGCTGTTGAGCTTTGGTGCAAGGCTTGGTGCGTGCTTGTCAGCAGCGCAGATGCTTGAGGAACAAGGGATTTCAACTACAGTAGCCGACGCACGTTTTGCTAAGCCGCTAGACGTGGATTTGCTAATACGTTTGGTAAAAGAACACCGTGTAGTGATTACCGTTGAAGAAGGTACGCGTGGTGGTTTTGGCGCAATGGTATTGCATACGCTGGCAGATGCAGGATTGCTTGGTGTGTCACGAGTACGTACGTTAACTTTACCTGATGCCTACCAACATCACGGCGCACCAGAGCAGATGTACGATGATGCTGGTTTGAGCGCAGACAAAATTGTGATCGCAGTGCAAACCGCATGCAAGATGGAGCATGTAACATCGCTTGCGATGGTTAAAGGTTAATGCTATGGTTGTTTTGTTAATGAAATGATGAAGCGTATTTGCATGGCAAAAAAAAATAAAAAAACAGAGATGACTCTCCCTAGCGAAGCCGAAATTCCAGATACTAAGATTCAACCTGTTGAGTTTGCTTACAGCTACGCTGCGCTTTATAATACGCTTACTTTAAGCGAATCATTTAAGAAGCTTAATAGAGTAGTGGTAAGTTTTGTTGAAAAAAAGTCATTTTCGCACTCGGAGCTTGAGGTGCTACAGCGTGCTAGGGAAGTGTCTGGTTTGCTTACGAAAATTCCGTCTATGGTTGCCTATCTTCGAGATGCCGCGGATGCGTCTAATGTGCGTGAAGGGACAGAAGATGATGTGCAGAGAAATTCTCAAGCATTGCGGGTGAATCTTCCGATCTATATGGGGAATGTGTATCGTGACCTAAATATACTATACGCTGAGTTTTTTCCAGATGAGAAGGATAAACATCCCTTTCATATAGAAAAAGATTTTGCTATTTCAAAGCTTGATGCGCGCAGCACCTATCGTTTGGAAGTATTTAATCCTGAGATGAAGTTAGTATGGCAGTAAGTTAGGAAATCATGTCAGAAAATCCTTTAGATGATTTTGAAGAAGCAACATTAAAGGTAATGGGTGCGCCGCTTTATCAAGTCGTTCAAAATATGCAGTATGTGTATGAGGGATTGGAGGGAAGCCCCGCCTTTATTGAGATGATGCAGCAGTGTTTGTTAGAGCCGCCCGAATCAAAGACGCATCAGATGGCGGCAAAATTAGATGCCGAAGTCCCAAAAATCGCAGATGTGATCGAAGGGTTTCAAGATTTCTTAGATAAGAGTCAAACGTCTGCTGATGTTAGTAAAGAAGCATTGTTAGCCGAGTATGATGATTTTATGCGAGCTGTACATGATCTTAAGCGTGCATATCACGATGCGAATGTCTGTTACGCGCTAACTTTCTCAGAGAAAGCCGAACAACCAGATTACCAACCTCCTTTTCAGTGGCAGTCATCCCTCCAGCTTGGTGAAATTGCGCATGCCCTACCCACCTCTCATGATGATGGAAATGAGATGGTGCATACAGAACATTCTTTGTTGGAAGATGGAGCGGGCGAAGAGGGATATCCTGATTATAATATTGGCACAGAAGGTCTCTCGGTAAAACATATGAGTCGTGATACACCTTATATGCGTGCGATCAAGGCGTATCTTACCTTTGAATCGCTGGTGGCAGAGCCAGAATTTGGAAAGCTGAAACGTCTTGTGTGTGGCGAAGGGAAATTCACTTCAGAGGAAGAAAAGTCACGTTTTGGTATTACAGAACAGATGCAAGAAGAATATTTTAAATATTTTGAATCCATGGATGCAGCGGCAGGCGTTATACAACATCTTGTTTTAGATGAGTACGGCGAACGTCGTACGCGAGATAACGCGGTTAAGCTTGAGCCAGAAGTAAAAGAGACGGCACTTTGGTTGGACAAAGAGTTACCCGCATATGTTGCCTTTTTAAATGAAACCTATGCGACGGTGTTTGATAAAGACAATGTTTCTCCAGTGTTTGATCTTCATATATCTCAAAAAGTTGCCGTCACCACGATGGCGCAATTTCTTGCTCAGCGTGAGCATCACGGTAGCTGGGGACATCGCTATAATTAGGACACATAGATATGACAGATGATCAACAGAGACATCCTACTGATGGTGATGAGAATCGACTCTTAGTGGCATTGGTGAGTCCAGACAATGGATTGCCACTAGAACGAGTGCTTTCTAGTGTTCGCGCTGTGTATGCTGGTTTGTCGCACAGTGTAGATTTTATTGATATGTGCCGTTATTATCAAGAACATCCTTTGGAAAGCGACGCATCCAAAATATGTCATGGTTTACAAGCTCAATTAGTTGAAATTGACGAAACGTTGGCGGGTCTAGAGAGTTTTTTGCATGATCATCAAGGGCGCAAACGCTTGGGGGATGCATTTTAGATAACCAACGTTATTTGACGTTGGTAGGGCATGATTTAGGATTAGCCTATGAGCAGGCCAATGCATGTTATGCGCTCACCTTCCCAGAGCGTGCAGCACAACCAGACTATGTTCCGCCGTTCGATGTGCAGAAGAGTTTTGTGCAGGGATATCGGTCTTTGCTTGATACGCATCAATTTGTTTCTTCTTCGCTTTTGGAATCTGCCAAGCAAGCGGTTGTTTATGAAGATTTCAAATTGGCTGTGCCAACGGATGAAGAGAACTTGCATATTATGCCAGACCTATCATCATTAAAAAAAGGTATAAGGCGTACTCCAGAGACGATGATACGCACGCGTGATAGTGATTTTTCCCGTGGAGTGCGTTCATGTTTGGCGTATCATGGGTTGATTGCTTCGCCTGAATTTCAGGAGATGATGAAGATCAATTGGCGTTTTTTAGTGGAAGCTGGTGTGTTGACTGATGATGATGTCGCCTATCATAACTTAAACAGCGTGGCATTTACGGATGCGAATGAAAAATTAGAGCCATTGATTCTAGATGCAGATGGTGGACGCAGAGAGACACCACGAACAGTTGTGTTAAGTGATGACCAAAAAAAGGCAGTGCGTTTATTTGAGGAACAATTGCCTGAATATGTTCATTTTTTGAATGATGTCCACCGAAAGATTCATGAAACATCCCCCGATGAACCGCCTGTTTTTGATATTGAGACGTTCAAAAAGATTGCTAACAGCTATACGAGTATGCGTCTTTATGTTGATACGCATACACCTGTGCATGGGCTTCGTTATAGTTAAAAGCAGGGGCATAATGAGCCATAATAAAAAAACCCTCCAAACGTTGTGCGTTGGGAGGGTTTTTTATAACTTATTTGTGGAATCAGTTTTCCACAATTCTACGCCACCAACCACCTTTCGATGGTTTTTTGTCTGAAGGTGTTTGCTCAACGATAATGACCGCTGGTTCAGGATCTTCAATGATAGGTACGGTACGAATTGGTGTGGTTTTAACAATCACGGTTGGTGATTCGAATTGTACTGTTACCTCCTGTGGAGCGGTAGTAATTGTAGAAGCTTCAGAGGTGATACGTGGTGCATGATCACTGTGCGAGCTATGGTGATGGTGCGGTTGTATGTTGTCAGTCGTGGTATCGTCTTGCTGTGTGTATTCAGCTTCGCCATTACCGTCGACGATGTTGCCTTGTGCGTCCACTTCCTTGCCTTGCTCATTGAAGCGACGGCGACGGCCTCCGCGTGAACCACGACGGCGACGGCTACCACGTTCACCCTGAGGGCGGGTGTCTTGACCAGCTTCATTGGTTGAACTTGTGGTGTTTACTGCGTTGTCGCCCTCTGCGTCATGTTCGTCATTAGATTGCGTTTCTGCCTCTGTTTCTTCGCGAGGCTTGTGGCGGTCACGGTCGCGGTGGCGATCTCTGTCCCGATTAGTGTTGCGGTCTTTGTCGCGGTCACGATCACGTTCGCGCTCGACTGGGCGAGGGTTGCCTCCTTGGACTTTAACGCGCTCAATGGTGTAGCTGCCACCTGAGATGTTGTTGTCGGTGCGAACGCTGATACGTACACCATGGTCTTGTTCGATGCGGCTGAAATAGCTGCGCGAGTGGTTGAGTAGGTGTACGGCTTGATCCATGGTGACCGTAACCAAGAGTTCACAGAAGCTACCGCTGCTTGCATCTTTTTCAAGTTCGCGGATGATCTCGATCGCTAGGGATTCGCGTGAACGAATGCGTCCTGACCCTCCACAATGGGTGCAAGGCATAGAGGTGGTTTCCGCAATGCTTGGACGCAAACGCTGGCGTGAAAGTTCTAACAATCCAAAGGCACTGATATGCCCGACTTGAATTTTTGCGCGATCTTTTTTGAGTGCATCTTTGAAGGCACGCTCGACCATACGGCGGTGTTTACCAAAATACATGTCAATGAAATCGACGACAACCAGACCACCTAAGTCGCGTAGGCGTAGTTGACGAGCAATCTGTGCTGCCGCTTCAAGGTTGGTTTTAAGTGCGGTTTCCTCGACGTTACGCTCAGTGGTTGAACGCCCTGAGTTGACGTCAATAGAAATCAACGCTTCGGTTGGATCAATAACAATATAACCACCTGATTTGAGGCGTGCAGTAGGTTTATGCATAGCTTGAAGTTGTGATTCCACATCGTAGGATGAGAAAATTGGTGTGTCACTGCGATGCTGCTTCACAAGGCCTAGATTATCAGGCATGATCAGTTTCATGAACTCACGTGCATTATTATATGCGTCGTCTCCTTGAATAATGATGCCGTCAACGTCAGCATTATAATAATCACGTATACTACGTTTAACGATGTCGCCTTCTTCATAGACGAGGGCAGGCGCAGTAGATGAAATCGCTGTTTCACGAATCTGATTCCACAATTTCACCAGATATTCATAGTCACGTTGAATTTCGCTTTGTGTGCGGTCAATCCCTGCGGTACGAATGATCGCGCTGAGTCCACGAGATTCTTTTAAATCTGCAGCAATCGCACGCAAGCGTTTACGGTCTTCACCACGCGCAATTTTGCGCGAAATGCCGCCACCTTTAGGAGAGTTCGGCATTAAGACGCAATAACGACCAGGGAGAGAGATGTAGGTAGTGAGGGAAACCCCTTTGTTGCCGCGCTCTTCTTTGATGACCTGCACGAGAACGATCTGTCCACGTTTGATGACCTCTTGAATTTTATAGCGACGGCGGAATGATTGATGACCCGCGCTGTGGGTTTCTTCAGAATCTTCACCAGAAATGGTTTCAACGTCGCCATCACTGTTTTCTTCGCCGTCTTCACGATCTTGTTCATTGTCGTCTTGTGGTTGTTGGTCTGAAGCTGTCACATCGGAGGCGACTTTCGTGGTTGCAAATGTTTCAGGCGTTGCATCATCTGTGTGTGCCTTTTTAGCTTTACGCGACGAGGTGCGTTTTCTGGATTTGCCTGATTTTTCTGATTCTTGTGTCGTAGATTCGTGGGTATCGGAAGAAGCATCCTCCTCGTCAATGATGTCTGATGCTGTCGTCAGTTCATCATCTTCAGCAGACATCTCCGCAGGGCGTTTTTTGGCAGGACGGCGACCACGTTTTGGCTTTTCAGGGGATGTATCCGCGCCTGTGGCCTCTGCTGGAGAAAAATCTCCTTCAGTATTGGAGGTAGAGACCTGAGCTATCTCGGTTTGCTCTTCATGAGGTGATGACGTATCATTAGACACATTTGTAGATGCGTTTGTTTCTACGTTCTCTGTGCTAGAGGCATTGTTTTTATCGCGGTCATCACGACCACGACGGCGTCCGCGGCGGCGGCTGCGACGCGCTTTATCGCGGCGAGGGCCATCTTCATCTTCCTCATTACTGCGTGTATTGAGATCACCTTCTTCTGAGTCGTCCTCTCCCTCAAGACGATCATCTTCATCATCGGCAGCGTCTGCGCGAGCCTGTGCTTCTTCTTCAGCGCGGCGTTCTTCTTCTAAAATGCGCTGACGGTCTGCCAGTGGGATCTGATAATAGTCTGGGTGAATCTCTGAAAAGGATAAAAATCCTTGTTTGCCACTGCCATATTCTACGAATGCAGCTTGGAGCGATGGTTCAACACGAGTAATCTTAGCAAGGTAAATGTTGCTTTTGATTTGGGTCTTGCTTTGGGTAACAAAATCAAATTCTTCAATTTGACCATCATTCGTAATTACAATGCGCGTTTCTTCAGGATGCTGCGCGTCGATCAACATTAAGTGCTTCATGGGCTAACTCCTTTTAAGGGTTTAGCACCTCCGCCGTAACGTCACAATATTTGCTATGATTCAAAATGACAATCATGTGCTGCTCCGTCCTAGCCCCAGGCATAATGCAGATACATCAGGCACAGTGAGCGTTATGAAAAGAGGCGGCGACAAGGAAAGTAAAAAACGTGAAATCACATGGATGGCGCAAGCGAAAACCGCGCCAGCAAATGCTCGTAACGCCTGTAGGGCGTTGGTGGATATTGGGTTAAAACTATATGAGTGATAAGAAATTTGCGAAAGAGGCGTTAAGCCGTTACGCGAAAAAGAAACCATCTCCCTTATGTGATCATAAGGGGAGGTGTGTGTTGGCGCGAAAGATGAAACATCCAACGCGTTATGAACAGAGAACTTTTGCATAAGTTTCGTCCACAATTCCTAAATTTTAAAACAGCAGCTTCAGCGTCTTATCTCGGCGAGGCGTACCATTTCAAAGTATGTCAAAGTAGTGTCACGCGCTGCCACCATTGTGCAACGCAGTCACTACGAAATTCTTTTTGCAGGTTTACTATAATACTTTCTTGAACCCACAATCAAGCACAGTATGTATATATCATCACAAAATATTGGAGTGTGCTGTATGCAACACAAAAAATCTTTCTTTTCTCGTCTGATGATGCAGGGCGTGTACGTGATGGTGTTATGTGCTGTGATGGTGGGGTTTAGAGGAGAGGCATGGGCGCGGGCGCAGGTGGTTTCAGTGCAAGCACATCGTCATGCAGGTGAAGAACTGTTGGAAATACAATTCTCGGAGGCAGTGCGTAAGCAAAAGCTTTTTATCTTGGATAATCCCGACCGAGTGGTCTTGGATATTGCTAAGATTGATGATAGTGCGGTAAGCTTGCCACGTGATTACGAGGGGACATGGATAAGATCTGTGCGGTTTGGACAAAATAATCCTACGACTTCGCGGTTTGTGATTGCGCTTGCCTCCGCGCCGAAGTCGGTGAGTGCGCATGAGTTTGATGCGGAAGATGGCAAACCGTTTCGTATTGTGGTGGCAATGGGGGTGAGTGATGATGTGTTGCATGAGCAAAATCGTGGTGAAACTTCGTCTCCACGGGACGTGCCTCAAGTTTCTTCTTCGTTTTTCTCATTTTTGTCTCATGATGCTGAAGGTAGGGGTGTAGATAAGCATGATCATTCTGCTGAAACAAGTGTTAGGCCTTCTGGGCGGTTACCATCATCCTATAAACCTTCAGTATCAGTAACAGTACAGGGTGTGCCTGATGCTGGTGAGGCAAAAGTAGAAAAGCAAGTTATGACGCCTGCTTTGGTAGATATTTCTACGCAGAATAAAAAAACGTCCTCTCATGCTAAAGGTAATGGCAAGCCGTTGATCGTGATCGACGCAGGGCATGGTGGTAAAGACCCCGGTGCGTCGGGACGTTCGGGTGAACAAGAAAAGATGATTACACTAGCTTATGCTAAACAGCTTGCACGTATTATTAACGCTTCGGGACGTTACCGTGCCATGTTAACGCGTGATGGAGATAGTTTTATCATGTTGGGTGAGCGTGTGGAAATCGCACGTAGAGCTGGGGCAACATTGTTTATCTCTCTTCATGCTGATTCTGCACCTGCGGCGCAGGCGGAAGGGTTGTCTGTTTATACGGTTTCAGAGACGGCGTCCGACAAAGAATCAGCGAAATTAGCGGAATCTGAGAATAATGCAGATAATATTGCTGGGTTGGATCTGGGTGATCAAGAAAAAGTGGTTGCGGACATTCTCACAGATTTAGCGCGCCGCGAAACCAAAAATAAATCGACAGATCTGGCGCAAGCCATCACGCGTTCCATGCAGCGAAATCAGGTGCGCATGTTGAAAGACCCACATCGTTTTGCGGGGTTTCGAGTATTGAAAGCTCCCGATACGCCGTCAGTGTTGATTGAGCTTGGTTTTATTTCTACCCCTGAGGAGGCAGCACGTTTAAAAACTGCGTCACACCGCGAACGCATTGCGCGTGCCATTTTAGGCGGGGTAGATGGTTATTTTGAGTAATGCTTTGCTTTCTTCTATTAAAGGGAAAGGAAGTTTTAGTTGTGCCAAAACAATATGTGTAAGGAATCACATATAGTTCTCATTATTTTAGAATGTCACTTAGAGATATCTTTGAATTGTCATCCTAACTTGCCCACATTTCCCTAAGAGTTGGGGATTTTTTACGAGTGAGGAAGTGTGATATTCCATAAATCTGATGTTTTCAAATAACCTGTTACTAATCCTTTTGGGGTAGGATATTCGGCTCTTACCCAATCTTTGAGTGTGGCGGTGACAGCGATAAAGTCACCAAGGATGACGTAAGTTTTGAGTTTTGTGGACGGGTCAGGCGATTGATGAAAATAAGCCTTTTCCGCTTTAATGATACGAAGATTCTGCCAGTTTTTATGTGTTTCTTCGAGTTCAAATGTTGCTAGTGCTGCTTTATCCGTGAAATGTGCAACATTCCAACATCCGCCATGTTCTTCATTCAATAGGAGAGAAAATCTGTTGGGGGCATTGGGTGATATTGTCAGCGTCCCCTCGATGATTTCTGGTTTTTCTTCTGGAAAGTAGCTGATGATGTGAGCAGTATTGCCTTGTAATGTGCCTTCAAAGAAAAAAAGACATGAAAATTGATTGTTTCCCGTGATCTCATGGAAGTAGCCATTGATACGCTTGGTTTTGGGGTCAAACGCGATAGGGGTATTTTCATAGATACCAGCAGTGAATTGTGTGTCTGTTGCTACGGCTTCACGGCTTATCGCAAGGCTAAATATGCTGGTGAATAAAGTGAAGCATGTGAGTAATGAAAAACGCATCCTATTGATCCTTATGATTCGATCTGGTCTGAACTGCGATGAGAGTCTGGTTTCATTGATTGTTTTTAAAGGTGGGGCGAGTGACCGGGTTCGAACCGGCGACATCCAGAACCACAATCTGGCGCTCTAACCAACTGAGCTACACCCGCCACATAAACAAATTGGCATCCCTGCCCAAAAAGGACGTACTGCATACATTACTTGTGGGTAGCAGGTCAAGTGATTGCTGTATCTTTTTTGAGTGCTGATTTGGGTGATTTTAAGAGGGGTGTATAAAAGATAAGCATGAGGGATGATTAAAAAATAATCAGTCTGGTGACATTTTAGGCGTGACGCAGATTATGGCTATATTATAAAAATATCTAATCTATTGGTTTTTTGTGAAAAATATTGAAGTTAGTAAATTGGCACGATATCTGCTTTTAGTAGCGTTGCCTTGTCCAAGCATATCGTCATTCCAGCGTAAGTCAGAATCTAGATGGATATGTATAACCTCTGGATACTAGCGTTCGTTGGTATGACAGAAAGAGAAAAATGCATGAAAAAAATTGAAGCTATGATTAAGCCATTTAAGCTTGATGAAGTGAAAGAAGCGTTGCAGGAAGTCGGGCTGCAAGGTATCACGGTAACTGAAGTGCGTGGTTTTGGGCGTCAAAAGGGGCATACCGAGTTGTACCGAGGTGCGGAATATGTAGTGGATTTTCTACCGAAAGTGAAATTAGAGATTGTTGTTCAAGATCATCTGGTTGAACGTACGGTGGAGGCGATTGTTGAAGCGGCGCGTACGGGTCGCATTGGCGATGGTAAAATTTTTATCACTCCTGTGGAGGATGCGATTCGGATTCGTACGGGAGAACGTGGAGATGCAGCAATATAGTCATTGATTCTAGCATCTAGTGGATAGGTTTTAAGTATGTAGACAAGGACAGGAGTCCGAGTTTTAGTGCCGAAGGGCTTAGGTTCATTTTGTGAGCAGGATGCGAGCAGAGGAACAAAATAAATAAACTGATAAACCAATAAGGAACGAACACAATGAACGCTAAAAAAATCATGGAAATGATCAAAGAAAACGAAATTGAATTTGTGGATTTTCGTTTTACCGATCCACGTGGTAAGTGGCAACACACTACCTATTTTGCAGAAGCATTGGATGTTGATATGCTTGAAGAAGGTATCATGTTCGATGGATCTTCAATTGCTGGTTGGAAGGCGATTAATGAATCAGACATGATCTTAAAGCCTGATTTTGAGACGGTGTTTATTGATCCTTTTACTGCGCAACCGACGCTCATCATTTGTTGTGATATTATTGAACCAGGGACAGGTCAGGCTTATACACGTGATCCTCGCTCTATTGCAAAACGTGCGGAAGCATATTTGGCATATTCTGGTATTGGTGATAAAGCATTCTTTGGTCCTGAACTTGAGTTTTTCATTTTTGATGATGTCCGCTTTGAAACGGGAATGAATGGTTCGTTCTACCAGTTGGATTCTGCGGAAATGCAAGCCAATACCGCAACCCAGTATGATACAGGTAATCTTGGTCACCGCCCACGCGTTAAAGGTGGTTATTTCCCTGTTGCACCTGTAGATTCGATGCAAGATGTACGCGCTGAGATGGTTACTACTTTGAAACAAGTAGGCTTCAAGCCTTATGTGCATCACCATGAAGTTGCGCCTGCGCAGCACGAGATTGGCTTTACCTTTAATACATTGGTCAAATGTGCTGACGATGTGCAGAAATATAAATATGTGGTACAGATGGTTGCTGATTCTTATGGTAAATCAGTAACCTTTATGCCTAAGCCAATCCATGGTGACAACGGTTCTGGTATGCACGTTCACCAGTCTATCTGGAAAGAAGGCAAGCCTTTATTTGCGGGTAATGGTTATGCAGATTTATCTGAAACCTGTCTGTATTATATTGGCGGTATCATCAAGCATGCGAAGGCACTCAATGCCTTCACCAACGCTTCGACCAATTCATATAAGCGTTTGATTCCGGGATTTGAAGCACCTGTATTGCTTGCCTATTCGTCACGTAACCGCTCGGCGTCGATTCGCATTCCTTACGTATCTTCACCTAAAGCAAAACGTATCGAAACACGTTTTCCGGATGCAACCGCCAACCCATACTATGCCTTCACTGCATTGATGATGGCGGGGCTTGATGGTATCGAAAATAAAATTCACCCTGGTGATGCTATGGATAAAAACCTTTATGATCTTCCACCGGAAGAGCTAAAAGATGTGCCGCAAGTCTGTGGTTCACTGCGTGAAGCACTAGAAGCACTTGATAAAGACCGTGCATTCTTGAAAAAAGGTGATGTAATGAACGATGACTTGATTGATGCGTACATCGCACTCAAAATGGAAGAAGTACACCGTTTTGAACACACACCACACCCTGTGGAATTCGAAATGTATTATTCAGTGTAACATCATCCTATTATAAAGCGAAAGTGCTACATTTACTCGTTTGAGTTAAAAGTTTTTTCCATCGTCAGGCATCGGCTCATGTAGGCCTTATTACTACACTTTTCCTTGTTTAACTTTCGGAATTTCTTTCTCAAACGAGTGTAATGGTGTAGCCGATTCGGCTAGTGTCAAAGATAACCCCACCAGAGCGATTTGGTGGGGCTTTTCTATGAGCTGTTACCAAGTACAGTTTTGTGTATATTGATAGTAGGTTGTAATCAAACCGTAATATTATTTTGTTAAAATTAGCTATGGGGAGCATTGTGCGACTATGGCAGAAGAAAAAGAACAATCTAATATTCTTGTGGATTCATCAGGAAAGCCTGTTATGGATGGGGCAGGTAAGTCTATAAATACGGGTGATCTTGAAACTCAACGCCCTAATTACAAGTTTGATCCAGAAGGAATGAAGCCTGAAGATAAAAGACCTGTTTTTGGTGCTAGGGATTCAGAGGTTTTACAAAAATTGTTTGAGGGTAAAAGTAAGGAAGAAATTCGTGATATACTGGAAAATGTGGCTAAAACACAGGATTTAATAGCCAACACGTTAGATCGTAATGGTGACGGTAAGGTTGATGTTGGTGAACTTAAGCAGGCAGATGATATATTCAAGCGAATGTATCATTCACAGCGGGGCGATGGTTACATAACATCAGAAGAATTTAAAGGTAATTTAGATCGTTTATATAAAGACCACATTATTACACATGAACAAATGACTAATATGTGGGACTCTGCCCAGCAAAAAGAATTTAACAATGCCTCGATAACTAGAATTCCTGCCTCACCCTTAGAAAATATTAAGCGTGATTTTGATGGGGTGGATTTAAAGAACGTACCTAATGAGACTGTCCTTATTGCAGATACGCGAGAAAATGGAAATAAGATAAGAGAATTTATTCCTAAAACACTTCAAGCACACAATGAACATAAAATTGAGACGGAAGAACAGCGGTTAAATGTTTCAAAAGAACAGAATGAAAAAACTTCGTTTAATGTGAATGATAGCAAGTTAGGTGAAATTATTGCGCGAATGAAGTCTGGTAATTTATCTAGTGCAGAGAGTTCTGCAAATCATGTTAATTCCGAGATAAATAATTTTGTTCCAACACCAACTTATAAGAATGTTGTTGAAGTGGAACGTTCAAAGTAGAAAATACAGTGACTCTAAGAAAAACCCCATCAGTTACCTGATGGGGTTATAGCAGTAGGAGAGAATAGTTGGGTTAATTCAATAATTTCAAAATATTGCTATTAAGTTTGTTGCCCTGTGCAAGTGTGGCAATGCCAGATTGATTTTGTACTTGGAACAGTGCATTCAGGGTTGATTCTGATGCAAAATCTGTGTCTTCAAGTGTTGCGCGTGCGGCTTCTTGATTTTGAATTGCAGTTTCAACGTTGCCTGCGGTATAAGCAAGGGCTTCTTGGTATGAACCAACATTAGCGCGCTCAGAAGTGATATAGCTCTGTGCAGAGCGAAGGGCGTCCATTGCGGTAGCGGCGTTATCAGCAGAAAGTACATCCAATGATGCACCGCCAAAAAGCGTGATTGTGCTGACATCGCCAATACGTAAGCTTACGCTTTCCTCTGTGCTGCTGCCGACTTGGAAATCTGCCGTGTCGTCGCCAGCTAGCGAGCCATCTAAGATATTGACGCCGTTAAAGCTGGTGTTTCCTGCAACGCGGTTGACTTCTTGCTGAAGATTTTGGAATTCACGGTTCAAGCCTTCACGTGCAGCATCAGAAAGCGCACCTGAATTGGCTTGAGTTGCGATTGCGCTCATGCGATCGAGCATTAGGCTAACCTGTTCTTGTCCGCCGTCAGCCACTTGTAAAAAGGAAGAGGCCTGAGAAATGTTTTGCAGGGCAGAGCGTAAACTCGTTGTTTCTGTCTGCAACCCAGTTGCGACTGACAGTGCAGAAATATCCGTTGAAGCTTGCGTTAAGCGATTGCCGCTTGCAAGTGCCGCTAACGAACGGCTAAGGTTTTTGCCGTTCACGCCGAGTAATTGTAAAGTCTGGGCGGCCAAACCACCAGATGCTACAGAGTTTACCATGGTCTTAATCCCTCCCGAGGATTTTCTACTAGCTTTTGCGTGATGGTTGCTTAAGCAACTCTTTAAAGCAAAGGCTAATTTTATTATTTACCTAATAACGTCCACGAAAACATTGTCCTCATGACAAAGCATATGCAAATTATACGCTTACCATTATAAAATAGCAATATAATCTTAAGATAGGGTTAATGGGTTGTTGTGGGGGTTAAGGTTTCAGGTTTGTGTAATAAACTCACTAGCACAAAGCTGATGATCATCAGTAAGTACCACGATCCCATTTTGCTGAGTGAGACAAGATGCCACTGCGTGTGTTGGTTAGGGTAGGACCAGATTGCGCCGAAAGTGCCAATGTTTTCAGCTATCCAGATGAAAAATGAGACGAGTCCAAAACCAATGAGCAGCGGCATGGTGTGATGTGTGCTGTTCGGTTTGAAATGTACCTGTGTTGTGCCGTAGATGTATAAGATCAATGCAAATAGTGCGTAACGTAGGTCCATTATATAGTGATGCGTGAAAAAATTAGCGTAAACGATCGCGCAGAGAATAATTGTCCAGCGTGTGGGTGGGTAGTAGGAAAAACGAAAATCAAAAATGCGCCATACACGAGCAATATAGCTGCCCACTGCCGAATACATAAAACCTGAATAAAGTGGAACACCACCAATTCTCAGTAGGTTGGGTTCAGGATATATCCAAGAACCGACATGGGTTTTAAAGATTTCCATGATTGTGCCAACAATATGGAAGATAAAGATAACTTTGACCTCTTCCAATGATTCAAGCTTGAAGAGTATAAAAAGTGATTGTATTGCGATTGCCATTATGAACAAAAAATCATAGCGTGCTAGGGTGGCGTCATGTGGCCAGAAAAATTTTGTGCAGAGGATCAGAAACAGCATTGCTCCACCAAATAGGCAGGCGTAGGCTTGTTTGAAGCCAAAGTGTATAAACTCTGAGATGAAAAAACGCATAGATACTCAGCTATAAAAAAAGCCGCAATAAGCGGCTTGTTACGTGTCATTCCAAGCCCAATGGGCGAAGAAGGATTCACCACGCTGTAGCTCTATGAGCGGAAGCGGATGGTCGGGGTGGAGAGACTCGAACTCCCGACCCTCTGGTCCCAAACCAGATGCGCTACCAGACTGCGCTACACCCCGAATGGCGGTTATATACAATTATCATGCGGACGGCGCAACACCTAATCCACCACTTCCTGCATTATTTTTGCCACCAGCCATAGCGAGTGTGGCACTCGGTACTTCATCTACATGAGTTGAGGGTAAGCGTCCCTTGTTTTGTGGAAGGTTTAGTGAAGCTAAATCTGTTGGCTTTTTGTCTTTGTTCGCTGAGGCGAGTGCCGTTCCGTCAGAGGGGGGGGTGGCTTTGGCGACATTGGTGGTTACCAAGCTGCCGTTATTCATGAATTTATCTACAAAAAATCCAATAGTTCCACCGATAATCGCCAAGGTTGTTGCACCAGAAAGCATGTTGGAAAGCCAGCTTTTTTCTTCTTCTTTTTTGTCTTTGTTAAAGAAAGAAAGTCCGAGTGATGTGAGGACACCGCTAAGTGCTGTCATGGTCCAGCCATTTGCACTGCCGTCACGGTGTTGAAAAATTTCCCAATCTTGTGTTTTATAGGCAACGCGGTCATAAAAATTGGGATTCGTAAGTGCAAACATGCTGTCAGAACCAAGATAATGTCCCGCATTATCAATTTTTCCTTCGGCAATAAGCTCTCGTTTGCGAGGTAAGATGGTATTGCGGTATATGTCGATAAGTTTTTGAGTATAGTCTGGATCACTTGCGTATCCACCGCGTTTTACGGCGCGCGCAGCTTCTTCAAAGCTTTTTGCTTTAGTTGCGTCGGGGTAAACGCGTTGTATGAGGCTAGTGTGTTGTTGGAAAGAGTCTGCGAGTGATTTATTAACAGCAAAGTCTGCCATCACTTTTTTAGATGTACTACCTTCAAATTCTGTTGTTGAATATTTTTTACTGCCATCTGTGCCTTTACCTTTGATACCAAAGAGGTTTTTGCTCTCTACAGCAAGATCAGAGGGCTTGCTGCTGGCTAACCCTGACTCTAAAATAGCTTGAGCAGCCTGTAAGTCTGCAAGCACAGGATTCCCATCATTAGCGGCGTGTGCTGCCATGATGGTGTTTTTTATGTTTTCTGAAATGTTATTTCGTAAAATCATGCGCCATGAAAAAGTTAGATGTCTACCCTTGCATTATGCCATAAAACTATCTTAAGAAGCATGACAATTGTATGAAGTTTTGTGTATGAGTGATGTGTCACTTTTGAAAATATAATGAGTAACATGTCAAAACCCCAAAAAATTATTCTTCCGCTGCATGGCTGGATTGCGCTAGATAAACCTTATGGAATGGGGTCAACGCAGGCGGTATCTGCGCTTAAGCGTTTACTTCATCCTAAAAAAATTGGGCATGGCGGGACGCTTGACCCGCTGGCGACGGGGTGTTTGCCGATTGCGATGGGTGAAGCGACCAAGACAGTCTCGTTTATGATGGATGCAACCAAAACTTATCAATTTGAGATTTGTTTTGGCGCAGAAACGACAACGCTGGATATTGAAGGTGAAGTGATACAGACGAGCGAAGTGCGTCCAAATGCGGCACAGATTGTCGAAGTACTGCCGCGTTTTATAGGAAATATTCAGCAAATCCCGCCAGTTTTCAGCGCGCTGATGATTGACGGTAAGCGTGCGTATGATTTGGCGCGCGCGGGGGTAGAGGTGGAAATGAAACCGCGCGCGGTGACGGTTCATGCGCTTGAAATACTTGAACTTAAAGGCGATAAAGCCTTGCTGGAAGTGACCTGTGGCAAGGGGACATATGTGCGCTCGCTTGCGCGTGACATTGCCTACGCGGTGGGTTCGGTCGGGCATGTAACGCTGTTGCGACGGTTACGGGTAGGAAAACTTGACGCGAAGGTTATGTTTTCACTAGAAAAATTGGAAAAAATGGTGTACGACTTACAGCTTACTGTGAATGGTAATGAAGAAATGGCGGTTAAGTCATTGAATTCATTGCTACTCACCCCTGATGCCGTTCTGGACGACATCCCGGTCCTCAGGGTGGATAAGTTGCAACATACGCATCTCTTGCAGGGTAAAACCTTACCTTTTGCGAAGGATGTGTTGGAAAATGCACTTTCGATGTCCGTTGATGAAGCCGCGCTGTTTCGCGTTTACCGTGATGATGTTTTGGTTGCTCTCGGTCAGTGGAAGGATGGGGCGGTTTGCTCTGTGCGCATGTTCATGATGTAGTTTGGCAGTAAATCAACGTTTAACCATTAGAATTAGGAGTTTACGATGTCGGTAGCAGCAGAACGCAAGGGCGATGTGATTAAAGCATACGCCGTTAAAGAAAACGATACTGGGTCTCCAGAAGTGCAGGTTGCGCTTTTGACCGACCGTATCAATGTGCTTACGGAGCATTTCAAACAACATAACAAAGATCACCACTCGCGTCGTGGTCTGCTTATCATGGTTGGTCGCCGCCGCCGTTTGCTTGACTTTTTGAAAGCAAATGACGTGGGTCGTTATAATGACCTCATTAAGAAACTCGGTATTCGTAAGTAGTTTCTTGTTTTTTTGGTCCAAATTTATTGTTATTCCTGCACAGGCAGGAATCTAGTAAATTAAATGATTATAGAATAGAAAAGGGAGGCTTCAGCTTCCCTTTTTTGTTGTTACTTTCTCCTCAGTCATCACTTGCACCGATTCCCTATTTCCATTAACCTGCGCGTATGGATTTGTTTGGTAATGATGACGAAATAGACGATGATGACGACCGCGATGAATACGCGATGGGCGTGGACGATGATTATTACCCTGAAGGTGATGATGATGGCGATGTTCCTAAACAAGCGAAATTAACACGGGATTTACATCCGCGCTTTGGGACGCATGTTTTTGGTCATAAAAATATTGAGAACGCATTGCTGCGTGCATGGCATGAGAATAAGTTGCCCAATGCCTATATGTTCACGGGGCTGCGCGGTATTGGCAAAGCGACGATGGCGTATCGTTTTGCGGCATTTTTGTTGGAAAAAGGACTCCATCCTGACAGGGGTGCGGAAGAATCTAATTTTGGATTGTTTGGTGATCCTTTGCCAAGTGAACCACCTAAAACACTTCATGTTGACCGCGAATCACGCACTGTAAAGCGTATGTTGGCAGGATCGCATGCGGATATGTTGGTGTTAGAGCCAAAATGGGATGAAAAAAAACAACGCTGGAAAACCGAAATTGTAATTGAGCAAACTCGCAAAGTGGGTGAATTTCTATCACATACCGCGGGCGAAGGTTTGGCGAGAGTGGTAATCATTGATGCAATAGATATGCTTAATAACGCTGCGGCGAATTCATTGCTTAAATGGTTAGAAGAGCCGCCAGAGGGTAGTATTTTTATTCTTATTTCGCACAAGCCAGGGATTTTACTTCCTACCATTCGTTCGCGTTGCCGTGTCTTGTCTTTTACTCCGCCTGATAGAATGTTATTTGCACAGGTATTAGAGGATGTTGGGATGCATTTGGAGGCACACCAGTTACATGAGTTATTTACGCTCTCTGCTGGGTCTATTGGGACGGCATTGCAGTTACATGCGCGTGGCGCAGGGATGTGGATGGACGCGCTGGGGGATGTGTTGCGTCAATCCCCTAAATTTCCTATTTTAGAAGCGATCAAGGTTGCAGAAGTGGCAGGGCATCAAGGACATGACGCGTTGGATTGGGAGGATATTAGCCTCATTTTATCGAATTTAATGGCGCGTACTATTCGTCACGCCGCGACGTTTGCGACATTTCAAACGATGACAGATGGAGGTGACGAAGCGAGTTCGGGGGAAACATTACCAGAAATTCTTGCACGTACGCGTCCACTAGGGTACTGGATGCATCAGTGGGATGCACTCGGCAGCTTGCTCGCAGATACGGGAAAACTATATATGGATAAGGCGCAGACAGTGATGCGAGTGATGGAGAGTTTAAGCGGTCGAAGGTCTTTGGTGTAACGGCGTAGCCGTCATTGTGAGCCGTATAAGCGAGGTAATTCAGAAACATTGCGAGTGTGGTGTTGGATTGCTTTGTCGCTTATGCTCTTCACAATGACAAAAAACTAGGAAATAAAAATGTCTGATAATCAAAAATATTTTAATATCACCACCCCGATTTATTATGTGAATGATAAGCCACATATTGGGCATGCATACACTTCGATTGCAACCGATGTGTTGGCGCGCTGGAAGCGACTCGATGGGTATCAGGTACGTTTTTTGACGGGGACGGATGAGCATGGTCAAAAAGTAGAAAAATCTGCGGTAGATAAAGGTTTGACACCACAAGAATTCACTGATGCTGTTTCTCAAACTTTCAGAGACTTAACGCAGGCACTTAATTTATCAAATGATGATTTTATTCGTACAACTGAGCCGCGCCATATTGTTGCTGCGCAAGCGATCTGGAAAAAGCTTTTAGATAAAGGCGATATTTATCTTGGTAGCTATGCGGGGTGGTATTCGGTGCGCGATGAAGCGTTTTATGGTGAAGGCGAGCTAGTGGATGGAAAAGCCCCCACAGGTGCGCCTGTAGAGTGGGTAGAAGAGCCAAGTTATTTTTTTAAATTGTCGCAGTATCAAGATAAACTACTAGCGTTTTATGAAGAAAATAAAGATTTTATTGCGCCCGAAGCGCGTCGCAATGAGGTGCTGCGTTTTGTGGAAGGTGGGTTGACGGATTTGTCGGTCTCACGTACGACCTTTGCATGGGGTATTCCTGTGCCTCAGGATGAGAAACATGTGATGTATGTATGGCTGGACGCGTTGGTGAACTATATTACTGCGCTCGGTTATCCTGATGAAACTTCAAATACGTTCAGACATTTCTGGCCGAATACTATGCATATGGTTGGCAAAGACATTCTGCGTTTTCATACGGTGTACTGGCCTGCGTTTTTGATGTCGGCGGATTTACCACTGCCGAAGCGTGTTTTTGCACATGGCTGGTGGACGAATGAAGGTGAGAAGATTTCCAAATCGCTGGGGAATGTAATTGATCCACACGCGTTAATTTCGGTGTATGGATTGGATCAGACGCGCTATTTTATGATGCGTGAAGTGCCGTTTGGTGGTGATGGTAATTTCTCGCGGTTGGCGATGGTTGGGCGCATTAACAGCGAGCTTGCCAACACGATTGGTAATTTGATGCAGCGAACTTTGTCGCTGGTGGTCAAAAATTGTGAGAGCGTGATTCCTGCCGCGCCTGATGCTAATTTAAGTGATGCTTCTTCTTTGATTTATAATATACGGAAATATATGGAATCACAGGCATTTCATTTGGCGTTAGAGGAGATAGTACAAGTGGCGCGTGATGCTAATGAAAAGATTGACCGCGAAGCTCCTTGGTCACTTAAAAAGGAGGGGACACCAGAGTCACTCGCTAAGATGAATCGTGTACTTTATGAGCTTGTTGAAGATATTCGTCGTATCGCCCTGTTGTTGCAGCCTTTTACGCCTGATGCGGCAGCAAATATGCTCACACAACTGATGATCCCAGAGAATGAACGTAGCTTAGAACATATCTTGAAGCCAATTGCTTCTGGTGTGACGATTGGTAAGCCGGAAGGTGTGTTCCCACGTTTTAATGTTGATGAGTAAGGTAGAAAGTTATCCTAATGTTCATTGTTGACTCTCATTGTCACTTAAATTATCCCGAGTTTACGCAGGATATTGATGCAGTGCTTGAACGTGCGCGGGCGGCGGACGTGCGGATAATGCAGACGATTTGTACACGTATGGGTGAGTTTGAGTCGATATACACGCTGGCAGCGGCGCATAATGAACTTTACTGTTCGGTGGGAGTTCATCCACATGAGGCGGGTAAAGAACCCTTGGTAAGTGTAGAAGATTTGCTAGATTTTGCTGCGCGCCCTAAAGTGATCGGGATTGGTGAAACTGGGCTTGATTATTTTTATGAGCATAGCCCGCGTAAAGAGCAGCAAACATCGTTTCGCAATCATCTTTTAGCTGCGTCGAAGTCTGGTTTGCCTGTGATCGTCCATACACGCGAGGCGGAGGATGATACGTTGGCAATCTTAAAGGAAATGATGAGAGAAGCTCCCTTTACAGGGCTTATCCATTGCTTTACATCTTCATTACAACTTGCTGAAACATGTGTGGATATGGGGCTGTATATCTCCATTTCTGGAATCATTACGTTTAAGAGCGCGACAGCATTGCAAGAAGCGGCAAAAGCTTTGCCAATGGAGCGGTTGTTGGTGGAAACGGACGCACCGTATCTTGCACCGAACCCGAAGCGTGGTTCGCGCAATGAACCTTCTTTTACTAGATATACCAACGCATTTTTAGCTTCTCTTAAGAGTATAGATGAAGAAGAATGCGCACGTATCACGACGGATAATTTCTTCGCGCTGTTTAGTAAAGCGCAGCGGCCTATGAGTGTCGCAGTATGAGTGGTAACGTCAAAATTACGGTACTTGGTTGCGGTGCATCAGGTGGAGTGCCGTTGGTGGCGTGTCCGTGTGATACGTGTACATCAAAAGACATAAAAAACAATAGATTAAGAAGCTCTATTCTTGTAGAACTTGATGGAGCAGAACGATTTATCGTTGATACTGGCCCTGATTTCCGTCAACAATGTTTAACGCATCACATTACAAGTGTAGACGCACTGCTTTATACCCATGCCCATGCGGATCATGTACATGGTATTGATGACGTACGCTCACTCAATTATCATGCAAACACTCCAATTCCTGCTTATGGTGATTCTCAGACGCTTGCACAATTGCATGAGCGGTTTGCCTATGTCTTTCGCCCGCATAACCCCGCACATCCTTGGTATCGCCCAAGTCTAGTGCCTGTGGTGATAGATGAAGCATTGCAAAGTGATGGTGTGGTGGAACTTCCTAAAGGCGGCAAGATCACTGTATTTCAGCAAATTCACGGTGCGTCACCGACGATTGGTGTGCGTGTGGGTAATTTTGCCTATAGTGTGGATGTAAATAAGATACCAGAGGAGAGTTTCAGGCATTTAGAAAATCTTGATGTGTGGTTGGTAGACTGTTTGCGCCATAAAGAAGCACCGACCCACGCACATTTAGATTTGACGCTGGAGTGGATTGCGCGGGTAAAGCCAAAACGTGCTTATCTTACGCATATGAATCATGATTTTGAATATCATGCGTTTGTGAAGGAATTACCAGAGAATGTGATGCCCGCGTATGATGGACTTATTATAGAGGTTTAAGATAAACCCTCATCCCTTTGCTGGAGCTGCTTTAACCCTCTCCCACAAAGGGGAGAGGGGATGATGAGTAATTACGCCGCTGCTGCAAGGTTTGCTGCCACAAAGTCCCAATTAATTAAATGTTCAAGGAAACTTGCAAGGTAATCAGGGCGACGGTTCTGGAAATCCAAATAATATGCATGTTCCCACACATCTGCTGTAAGCAGTGCAACCTGACCATGCGCCATAGGTAGATCAGCATTGGCGGTTTTAGTCACTTTGAGTTTGCCACCATCAAGCACTAGCCATGCCCAACCGCTACCAAATTGGGTTACGCCTGCATTTTTAAATTCAGTAGCAAACGCTTCAAAGCTACCAAAATCAGTCTCGATTTTTGCTGCTAACGCACCAGATGGCTTGCCACCACCATTGGGTTTCATCGAATTCCAGAAAAAGGTGTGATTCCAAACCTGTGCCGCATTGTTGAAAATACCTGCTTTATCGGATTTGCCAGCGGTAGCAAGGATGATCTCTTCGAGTGATTTAGCGGCGAGGTCAGTATCTTTGATCATATTATTAAGATTGACCACATAGGTGTTGTGGTGTTTGCCATGATGAAAATCAAAGGTATTCGCACTCATATAAGGCTCTAAAGCTGTTTTGTCATAGGGCAAAGCGGGAAGGGTAAAGGTCATGGGATATCTCCATTGGTTTGTTTTGGGAAGAGGTGTTTGTTGTAGCAATAGCTGACCAAAAAGCAAGAGTAAGTCGCTCGTCACGCGTCATTAGTCTTTAGTAAGGCGAATAGACCTCAACCTGAATTAAACCGCGGATAATACGGTCTTTTGCATCCTCGACCGCATCAATGACGGCTTTAGGGAGAATGTCTTTGTTATGTAGGTCAACGGCATAATCAAGGGCATTTTCACGAATACCCAAATATTTAACTCCTGATTCCCACTTGCCACTATAGGCATTAGCTAAGGTGTCATACACGACATTATCAACACGCTTGACCATTGAAGTGAGGACGGCTTTGGGGTAAATGCCATTTTGATTGGTATCTACTCCAATTGCGTATTTACCCATTTCTTGCGCGGCATGCAGGACGCCAATGCTTGAACCACCTGCTGCTGCAAACACGACACCTGCGCCTGCATTAAATTGTTTTTTAGCCAAAGCATTAGCCTTGTCTGGATTGTTCCACGCGCTGGCATCACTTCCAATCACGTCACGCAGTAGTTCTACATCCTTGCGGGCATAGCGTGCGCCTTGATAATACCCGCTAGCAAAATTTTGAATTAATGTAATATCCATCCCACCAATAAAGCCAATTTTATTGGTAGTTGAAACTTTGGCGGCGATCATACCAACCAAAAATGCACCTTCTTGGTCTTTGAAGTTGATAGATTGAACATTAGGAAATAACGGCGGCACAATACCGTCAATCACGGTGAATTTGACTTCTGGGAATTTTTCAGCAAGCGTGAGGACTGGCACAACATTTTGAAAACCCACAGCAATGATATGGGTGACACCACTTTGTGCGATGCCTCGCATAAAGGCAACACGATCCACCCCTTCTGGCTGATTGAACTCTTGATATTTAACGCCTAGCTCTTCGTGGGCGCGCTTTGCGCCACGTTGCATCATTTCAATAAAGGCATTGTCGGACTGTTTGCCGCTACTTTCAAAGATGAGAGCGGGACGAAAAGATTCATCTGCCAACGCGCTGTCTGATCCGCCCATGAACATCACTATCACCCAACATAATGTTATGCGGGAGATATAAAAAATAGACAGTAGAAGGCGCGCCATAGATACTCACTTTTGATTTTTGTGTGTGTAATGTAGCTTTTTTCTTCTTAAGCTGCAATCAAGATGAAAAAAAACCTTTTCTAATCCCCATACATATGCGTATCATATATGCGAAAATAGCAATAAGATGATATTGGGTGTGAGGCGCATAGATGAAAATATTGATTCTAGGTGCGGGGGTAACAGGCGTTTCAGCCGCTTATGTACTTGCTTCGCGTGGTCATGAAGTGGAAGTGATCGATGAGGATAACGGGCCAGCGCAGCAATGTTCTTTTGCTAATGGCTGTCAGCTTTCGTATTCATATGCTGACCCTGTGGCGAGCGTGGATAATCTCAAAAAAGCGATGAAATGGATGTTTAAGGCGGATGCGCCGTTGGTCTTTCGTCCGCCTATTAACGTCGATTTTTTGCGTTGGACAGTCGATTTTTTAGGTAACTGCACGCGTGATAAAGAGCGCGAAAATGGCGAAACCATGCTACGTTTGGGAATGTATTCCCGCCAAAAGATGAAGGATATTATCCGTGATACTGATATTGATTTTTGTTATTTGAACAAAGGGATATTGCGCTTGTTCGATACACAAAAGGGGTTTGATGAAGCATGTGACCATGCAGAACATCTTACCCGTGTATTGGATCTGAAAAAAGAGATACTCAAGCCAGAAGATGTGATGCTGAAAGAACCTGCGCTCAAAAATATGCATCGTCCGTTGGTAGGTGGTATCTTCACCCCCAAAGATGCGAGTGGTGATATTCATATATTTACCCGTGAGCTTGCGCGTATTTGTACTGAAAAGTTAGGTGTTGTCTTTCATTATAAAACTAAAATGGCATGGATGACGCGTGATCATGGTCGTATCACTACTGTTGAGACTAGTAAGGGTACGATGAAGGCGGATGCTTATTTGGTCTGCCTTGGGAGTCATTCGCGGCCTTATCTTAAGCCACTAGGTATTGATGTGCCGATTATACCTATGAAGGGGTATAGTGTAACTGTGCCTGCGTGGAAAAACGCTCCTGTGGTCAGTTTAGGTGACGAATCAAACAAAGTCGTTTATTCACGCATTGGCGATAGGGTTCGTGCGGCGGGGACGGCAGAGTTTGCTGGGTTTGATTACCGCATACGTCGCAAACGTATTCTGCCGATTTTGAAAAGTTTGACCTCGCTTTTTCCTGAGGCGGATGTAACGCATGTGGAAAAATGGGCGTGTCTACGCCCGCAAACGCCTGACTCCCCTCCAATTATTGGGCGTACGAATTTTCCTAATCTTTATTTGAATACTGGGCATGGCATGCTTGGATGGACGCATGGTGCTGGTTCAGCCCATATCATTGCGGATATTTTGGAAGGTAGAGAGACAGAGATTTCGCTACAAGGGTTAGAACTCTCTAGGTTTTAATCTCTTTATAAAGCGAGGTCAGGAGGGTGAGTCTTTAGTCGTGCGAAGCACGTTAGATTCATTTTGCGAGCAGGAAGCGAGCAGAGGAACAAATAAGGTATTCTATGCAATGGAACAACAAAGGTATCGTGCTAAACACCTCGCTTTTTGGCGAGCGAGATATGCGTGTCAGCCTTTTTACCCGTGATCACGGGCGGTATCATGCGATGGTCAAAGGCGGTGCGACTAAACAAAACCGCGCAGATTGGCAGATGGGTAATGTGTTACATGTGCATTGGAATGCGCGGCTGATTGAGCATATGGGGAATTTTCGCGGGGAACTCTTAACGCCATATGCTGCACTATTGATGGGTGATGCTACAACGCTGGCTGCACTCACTTCAGCGTGTAGTTTACTAGAACGCGCCATGTTAGAGCGTGACCCACATCCACAGCTTTATGATGCTTTTGAAGCATTTTTGGTTGCCTGTGCAGGTGGGCGAAAATCGTCAGATTGGTTGTCGCATTATGCATTGCTTGAATATTGTTTACTACAAGAATCTGGTTACGGTTTAGACGTATCTTGTTGTGCAGCGACGGGGGGTACAGAGGGTTTACTCTATATTTCACCTAAATCAGGTAGGGCGGTGTGTGCGGTTGCTGGCGCGCCCTATCATCATAAAATGCTACCGCTCACACGCCTGATCGCTGATGAATCTACCGAACATAGCGATGATGATGACACGTTTAAAAGCCTTGAGGTCACGGGCTATTTTCTCCATCATTGGCTGTTTGCTGCCCATCATCACCAAATGCCCGAAGCGCGCCGTAGGTTGATGGAAAAAGTGTGTGTGAGTGAAACGCTAGCGATTTCTTGAGTATTGTGCTATGAGTAGCGGTAAAATAACAAGAAAATTGTTTTTCTATGACGCAAACGCCTTTGCCAACACGTTTTTCTCGTAATCCTAACCGTGAACAGTGGGCGCGTAAGCTTGTGGACGGTCACAAGATCGGTTTGGTTATTGATGATCCTGATGTACGTGACGAACCGCGTTCAAAAATAAGCAATTATGGGATGGTTGCGCCTTATGGCGGGAAAGGGACATCACTCTTTGTGCATGGCAAAGTATTATTTGAGACCAAAGAAGCAGCAGATGCTTTTTATGCAGGTGATCATGATCCACGCTATTTTAATCCACGTGTTATACAGCACGTTGCACAGATCTATTTACCAGAGAGTTTGGATGCCCGCATTGCTAATTATATGGTGAAAGATGCTGCCCCAGAATCGCGTTTGGCATTCAAAGTAGCGATGTTCCAAAAGCTTTATCCTAAGATTGATTTTTCGGTGTTGCCGTTTGTTAATGAAAACAATGTGAAGCATGTCCAGCAAGGGTTGAATTATATTTTGGGTAGTCATCACATCACTAAAGAAAAAGCTACGCAACAACTGGAACATTATATGATGTTCTATGATCGTTCTAATTATGCGGATGTGATCAAGGGGTATATGCAAGACGAAGTCCAGCGTGATTATTTTGTGTATATGGCAGATGAACCCCACAATGACACGGAAGCAAAGGCAAAACAAGAATGGGGAGAAACACTACAAGATTATCTCAAAGATCATGATTGGGATTGGGAGATTTTAGAGAATTTTAAGGTGGCAGCGCGAACATCTTTGCCAGCTCACACAACATGTGATGCATTTCTAAAAACAGGGGCAGAGTTACGTGCGCGGAGTGATGTTCTGGCGTTAGCCGTTTCTCTTCATCACCCTTACGACCCTGTGTTTGATGAGGTTGAGCGCACTATGGCGGCGGTCACAACCGACGCTGTACAGCCTGCTGTGATAGATTATATAGCACGAACACACAGTGCCTTACTTTTTACTGATGCCTCTGATATTGATATGTTTAAGCAAGTAAGTATGTTTGTCGATACCAATACGGAGCATGCAGTGGGTATCCATATACCTTCTGCCGATGGGTTATCAACGTCGGTCGTTGGGTTTTCAGAAATACATAAACCACATCATGATCTAGTTGGAACAATTTGCCATGAAATTGAGCATAAGCTTGATCTAGATGCCAAAAAAAGTTTTGCTGAGAAATATAAAACACGTTTGCCTGCAATGATTCGAGAAGACGCGGAACATTTTGCTACTGTAGAAGCATATATTCGTGGAGTAGATAGTTCGATGCCAGAAGCAGCGCATGAACTGCGTGTGCTTGGAAAAAAGCGCGGTTTAAGGATTGATGTTGAGGACGTTGAAACGCTTAAGCAAGGGTTGCTCTTAGATATGGAAGATATGAAAGAACGGCTTGGAGTTTTTGCAAGTAAATACAAAAAACATGCCTTGTTCTCATACGATAGAACTTTAAAAAATATTGAGATTCCCGCCATCATGGAAGAGTTAAAAGGGGCATACGGTCGAAAATTCATAGAAGCTTTATTGCCACAGCTTGCGCTTGCCACAGAAAATCACAGAAAAATGCAGCTTTATGGAAAACAAGCCTTATCGCGTGAGTACATGCGTTAACGCCGCTTCCAAACTCACTTCTGATTTTTCTCCCGTTTTGCGATGTTTCAGTTCTACTGTGCCTGCTTCCAAACCACGAGGGCCAATGGCGATTTGCCAAGGAAGACCAATTAAATCCATTGTCGCAAATTTGCCTCCTGCGCGTTCATCGGTGTCGTGGTAGAGTACCTTGATGTTTTTACTTTGCAGCGCAGCATAAATCTCTTCGCACTTAGCGTCACACGCTGCGTCGCCTTGACGTAGGTTGATGAGTCCAACGGTGAAAGGTGCAACGCTGTCAGGCCAGATGATACCGTTTTCATCGTGGTTTGCTTCAATAAGTGCGCCAACTAGGCGTGATACGCCAATGCCGTAGCAGCCCATGATCGCAGGGATATCAGAGCCATCTTGGAGTTGCACTTTCGCACCCATCGCTTTGGAATATTTATCACCGAGCAGGAAGATATGCCCGACTTCAATCCCGCGTGCGGATCTGATGCGCTCTAATGGGATCGGACACTCGGCAGGTACATGTTTTTCATCTGCCGCTGAATAGAGGCTTTTGAGGTAATCAAGGTCAAGCTCAGGCTGCGCAACAGCGGCGTCAAACGCGGCGTCGTAGAAGATTTCACTCTCGCCTGTTTCTGCCATCACTTGGAATTCATGTGACAGATTACCACCGATCATGCCTGTATCCGCGGCAAAGGGGACGGCGGTGAGACCAAGTCTTCTGAAAATCTTGAAATAGGTTGCATACATGGTGTCATAGATTTTCAGTGCGTCATCCATGTTAGCAGCGAACGAATAAGAATCCTTCATAAGGAATTCACGTCCGCGCATCACGCCGAAACGCGGGCGAATTTCATCACGAAATTTCCATTGAATTTGATAGAGATTAAGCGGTAAGCTCTTGTAAGAGCGCACGTTATTACGGAAAATATCGGTAATCACTTCTTCATGGGTTGGCCCGTAAATGAGTTTGCGATCATGGCGGTCAGTTGCCATCAAGGTTTCTTTGCCGTAACCGCCACGTCCAGATTCTTCCCATAGTTCAATGGGCTGCATAGTTGGCATCAGCAATTCCACCGCGCCAGATTTATCCATCTCTTCGCGCACAATTTTTTCTACATTACGCAGCACCGCCAAACCGAGTGGCAGCCAGTTATAGAGTCCCGAAGCCACTTGGCGAATCATGCCCGAGCGCAGCATATAACGATGTGAGGCGATTTGTGCTTCAGATGGGTTTTCTTTGATAAGCGGTAGGAAATAGTTTGAAAAGCGCATATTGGTCTCAGTTATGAGTTATGAGTCATTGCAAGGGATAAGGGGCTTTGGATATCAGTTTTTAGCAGTATCACAAGCAAAATTACTTCAAAAAGCTTTTAATCGCTACTTTGACAAGCTCATTGGCGAGTTTTGTGCCGACTGAGCGCATCACGCTTTTAGCAAGTGTTTCGCCGTAGCCCATGCGCTGACGACCTGCTCCAGTAGGAGCGCGACCGCCGCCGACTGCCTGTGCGGCTTCTTCGTCGGCATCATCATCACCAATGCCCCATTGTGACGCAGCACTTTGCCCTGCTTCTTGGCGAACAGTACGTTTTTTCTGTAATAATTCAAAGGCTGACTCGCGGTCAACGGCTTCATCATAAACCCCAGCAACAGGGCTAGCACTGATGATCGCTGCGCGTGCAGCATCATCAATCGCGCCTAAGAAGGAAGCAGGGGGCGCGATAAGCGTGCGGTCAACGATGCTAGGTGTACCGCCATCTTCAAGCAGGGATACCAACGCTTCACCAACGCCGAGCTGGGTGATGGCTTCTTCGGTGTTGAATTTTGGGTTTTGGCGGAAGGTCTCCGCCGCAACCTGTACGGATTTCTGGTCACGTGGTGAGAAGGCGCGCAGCGCATGTTGGGCGCGGTTGCCAAGCTGCCCTAAAATCGCATCAGGAATATCTGTTGGGTTTTGGGTGATGAAATAAATTCCTACGCCTTTCGAGCGGATCAGGCGTACGATCTGCTCGATTTTTTGTACTAAAGCAGCGGGTGCGTCGGTGAAAAGCAAATGGGCTTCATCAAAGAAGAATACCATTTTTGGTTTGTCTAAATCGCCAACCTCAGGGAAGGTTGCATACATGTGTGATAGCATCCACATAAGGAATGTTGCGTAGGTTTTTGGTGAGTTGATGAGGGTATCCGCAGCTAAGATATTAATATAGCCTTCATTTCCTTTGGTACGGGTCATATCAGAAAAATCTAGCGCAGGCTCACCAAAGAATGCATCCCCACCTTCTTGTTCAAGCATGAGGAGTCGACGTTGGATAGAGGCAACCGAAGCCGCCGCGACATTACCATATTCAGAGGAAATCTGCGTTGCATTATCCGATAAATGGGTGAGGATAGCGCGCAGGTCGTTCATATCAACTAGCGGAAGGTTTTGCTTCTCCGCTACCACAAATGCAACGTTCAAGACGCCTTCTTGAGTTTCGTTCAAATCCATCAAGCGTGCGAGCATCATCGGCCCCATCGCTTCCATATCCACGCGAATCGGATGCCCTTTTTTGCCAAATAAATCCCAAAATATCACAGGGAAGGCGCGAGGAGTATAGTCGGTCATACCAATCTCGGCAGCGCGTTTTTGTAGTTTTTCATTGGGAGTGCCAAGGGTTGCTATGCCCGCCAAATCACCCTTTACATCTGCCATAAATACAGGCACGCCCGCCGTAGAGAAGCCCTCTGCTAGCAACCGCAAGGTGACAGTTTTGCCCGTACCCGTCGCACCCGCAATCAAACCGTGACGGTTTGCAAGTTTCAGTAGTAGGCTATGGTCAGATTCGCCCTTACCGACATAGATAGAAGATGCTGCTGCGCTCATGAGATGATCCTTTTGAAATTTGCTAAGGCACTCTAGCAAATACATAAGGAGAGAGCAAGGAGGGGATTATGCGGCGTTGTGCTTATCTGTTCGTGCGATAAATTCAGGTAAATCACCAATAAGTCCCATTGCATGTAACATAAAGAATTGTTTCGCGGGGAATAGCTGATTGACAATGCGTAGACCTAAACGGCGTACCAAACGAATAGGAGTAAAATCATTAGAAAATAAACGTACTAAACCATCCATGATGACGCCCATGCTCACCGCATCAAAAGCACGCCAACGATTGTAACGCTCCAAGGTCAGGTCTGCTCCAATATCCGCGCCTACATGTAGCGCATCTTTAAGAACATCGCGTAGTGCTGCCACATCACGAAAGCCAAGATTGATGCCTTGCCCTGCGATCGGGTGAATGCCATGTGCGGCATCTCCGACCAGTACAGCACGCGCTGCGACGTAACAATCCGATTGTACCAATGAGAGTGGATAGCTGTGGCATGTACCAACAATACTCACGTCGCCGAGATAATCTCCTACACGTTCTTGTAAACATTCGTTGAGTTCTCTATCGCTGAGACGTATAAAGTGTTTGCTCATCGCATCTGGTTCTGTCCAGACGATGCAAGAGCGTTGATGAGGAAGTGGTAGCACGGCGAACGGCCCTCGCGCTAAAAACCGCTCTAGTGCAACGCCGTGATGTGGTTTGCTGTGTTGTATGGTACAGACGATGGCGGTTTGACCATACATCGTCGTACGGTGTTTGATGCCCATCCACTCGCGTGTTTTAGAAAAACGACCATCACACGCGACCATCAGTGAGGCAGTAAGCACGCGACCATCTTTTAAGGTGACACCTGCGGCCTGCTCACTGCGTTGATAGCTCTCGATCTCGCAGTTATGGTGCAGTGTGATGTTGATATGATGCTGTGCCGCTTTTAGTAAAGCTACACGAAGAGAAGCGTTGGGGATCATATAACCAAACGGCACATGATGTTCGTTGGGTTGAGATGTGCCAAGTGTGACATGATGATGATCGAAATGCACGTAAGCAGAAGAAAAACCGTCCACGACAACAATATCACGCATGGCTTCGGCGTCGTGTGCGACCTCGCCCCATACGCCGATTGACTTAAGAAGGCGTATGGAAGCTTCTGAAATTGCGCTCGCTCTACCATCATACTCAGGTTTGATGGCAGCATCTTTGGGGTCTTTATCGATCATGATAACCGACAGCCCAATATCCGCCAATGCAAGCGCAGTCGCCGCACCCGCTAACCCAGAACCGATAATGAGTATGTCTGAATGTTCCATGCGCGGCATTATAGCAGATTACTCTCTATTTGCTAGTTTATAACCATCCCTTTTTGCGGAAATAGAGATAAGGAACGAGTGCGCAAAGTACCATTAATAAAACCGCACAAGGATAGCCGTAAACCTTTTCTAATTCTGGCATATACTTGAAATTCATACCATAAATGGAGGATACGAGTGTGGGAGGCATAAAAAATACAGCAACGACCGAAAAAATTTTGATGATCAAGTTTTGTTCAACATTGATCATACCAAGCGTGGCATCGAGCTGGAACGTTACTTTATTAGAAATAAAATCTGTTTGACGCAGCAATGCCTGTGCGTCTGTCATCAGAGTATCAATGTTTTCGCATAGATGTTTGTCAGAGTGACTATGATGTTTAAAAAAGACCAGTAGGCGCAAGATTGAATGCAGGCTTTCGTTGATCTTAGAATTGAGGTCAGTACTCGTGCCTAGTTGTGCCAACACGTCTTTCATCATTTGGGATGGGCTTTTGGATTTTTTGTTTGGTTCTATAGCATCGTGATTAGTTATGCCAAATATCTGATGAGAAAGGTTATCAAGTGTATCTGCGACCACCTCGACATTATGCGCGACGCGTGTAATCATTTCCTCTAGAAGTCCTTCAAACAAATAGGCAGCATCAGAAAAATGTTCGTTAGGACGTCCTATACGTTTAATGAAGTCAGAAAAAGAAGTTGGGGCAATATGACGCAGTGTAAGTAAATAATCAGGGGCAAGAATGAAGGTGACTGCACTGGTGTCAGGGTAGGGGCTGTCCATTTTGGTGATAAGTGCCGCTGTCATATAGGCAATGCCATCCTCGGTATATTGACGGTTAAGGACGTTGTTTTTCCATATCTCTTTTTCGGTAGGAATATCAATGCCGAGCTGACGTTCAATATCGCATAATTCTTCATGTGAAGGATTATACATATCAATCCAAATCACATTTTCAGGAAGCGGTGTGCCTCCTTCTAGTGTGTGCGGGTTTTTTCCTGTTTCTTCTTTATAGTGGACAGTGATCATAATGATGCCTTGATTGAGTGATGGAAAATTGTAGCAAACTCTGTGTGATGTAGTGAAAAAACATACCTAAAATAGGCTCTTTTGTTACGTTATGTATGGCTGTGTTATCAAAATAGCATCTTTTATGTCAGCCTTCATTAAACCGTCATATAGTTATGCTAGAGTGTGTGCTAGGATAGACATTCATGTCTAGTCGTTTAACTTAATAATGCTAGATAAAACAAGTGATTATAAAGTTGAAATGCTATAATAAAGCATAAGCAATATTGAGTGTGAGATGTGGAACAAATAACGGAACAAAAGCAACAAAATGCTAATGATATTGCAACACCTGTATCCTCTGTGGCAGCGGGTGCAGCGGACGCTGTGCTGTCTGTAGATAAGACTATTTCCAAAGATTTTGCGCAAAAACATCAAGAAGAACTCAGCCCCGTACGCTATGCACGTAAAAAGGTGGTGGAGCTTGCGATCACGATCGGCTCTTTGCTAGGCGGTGGTTTAGTGGGGTATAATATTGCGGAGCGCAAGCCTGAATGGATATTGGGCGTGAAAGCACACGGGCTTCATCGTACGCTTTACCGTAAGTTTGAGAATTTTAAGAACTCTGACACTATGGATTTTAGTGAGGTACAACAATTCTTACATCAGAATAAGTTGGACGCCTTGATTGAAGAAGCAAAACGCACGCTTCCTGAAAAATCCGCTATTAAGAAGATTTTGATAGAACAGCACCGCGTTGCGCCTTCTGCAACCTTAACGCAGTGGTCGATGGGTGGCGGGATGATTTTGGGTGGTTTGGTCTCAGGATCGGTGTTGGCATACGGACATTGGGTAAAACAGGAATCTACCAAGCTTAGTGTACAAGAGATCAATCAAGATATTGCAAATGTGAAGCTACGTACACGTGGCACAGAAGAATTGGCAAAAGAAAACATGCGTTTACGTGCAATGTTACGTGAAGAAGAAGCCAAGACCGAGGCTTTACGTATGCATACTCCTGATGCGGTGATCGCCGCGGCACATGCGCAGCAAAAGGGGCGCATGCATGAAGCATCACAAGAGTCGATCAGTCCAACGGCGCGAGGATGATATGCCAACCTCCCCCGAACAGTCATCACAACAAGATGACAGATGGTATGCTCCGACACCACTTGCGCAACGACCAAGCCAGCATGTGGATGCAAGTAATTTTGTGGGATGGTTTGGAAAGCTGGCGTTGACAGGCATTTCAGTGGGGGCTGCGGCGTGGGTAGTCGCAAAAGTTACAAAACCGAAGATTCTTATTCCACAAAGCATTCGTAATGCAGGAAAGCCTTTTGGATTTTGGCAGGATACCTATATCGCTCCTTCAAGCTATTTTGGACTTGGAACAAAAATTGGGGTGCTGGTCAAAGCCTTCATGATGTGGCGCAAAGGTGAGGCAGAACATCTTGGGGTGGCGGATATACATAAAGATATACATGTGATCGCAGAAGCAGTGCCTGACGCGGAGGCACTCGTGACAGATAGTGCATTAGTGACAAAGATGATCGGGTATGAGAAACGTCAGCAGGCAGCGTTGATGCCACAAGCAACCGTTCATGCACAGGCTCACCTCCACCATGGAGCGGTTGTTACGGCTGAGACTCCGCATCAGGTGATTGGCTAAAAAACATACGTTCCGCTTTTCTGCGCATCACCAAACCATCTAGCCTACATCTACCTACAAACACCCATTTTTCAAATTCTCGTGCAGCACCGTCATAGTCCTTGCGGTTAAGCTTCTGGCGTAGGGTTGATGCTTGAAGTC
>DAIPJH010000026.1:0-3560 GCA_036770365.1 Rickettsiales bacterium | reverse complement strand
GGATTCGCAGGCGCAGTACCCAAACCATTCCACCAAAATCCATACAACACATCATTACCCGCACCGCCGTCCAGCGTGTCATTGCCCGCGCCGCCGACAAGGGTGTCATTGCCGACATCACCTTTTAGTGTATCATTGTCACCCAACCCAACAATTAGGTTGTTTTGTGCGTCGCCCACCACCGCATCCGCAAAATTAGAACCAAAAACACCCTCAATACTCATGATATTAATACCCAAGTTCCCAATCATCACATTCACCGAAGCAGAAGAGAATTCATACGAAAGTATGTCCAAGTCACTGCCACCATTAACCGTGTCCGTCGCATCCCCAGCATAAATAGTGTCATTACCCGCGCCACCATCAAGCGTATCATTACCAGCACCGCCTTGCAATATATCCGCAAAACCACCACCAAGTAGCGTGTCGTTGCCCGCGCCACCAAGCAACGCAACACCGTTTGCTTTATATAGGTCGAGATATGATGGCTAATACTGCCAATATCACTCGCCGCTATCGTATCCGCACCCACCGTACCATAGAGGATAGGTTTGTTATCAGATGTGAGAAACTTGGTAATGCCATCGTTAAAAAGTTGATCCAATAACTGATTGCCATCTGCCGCCAATGTCACTGGATTAAGTCCTGACCATGAAGCAATCTTACTTTTATCAACCGCTAATGATTGCAAATCATAATGATTAGTTCTTGCCGTATCACCAACAAAGTTAATATTGACTGTTCTTCCAATGCCCGATGGGTCAAGATATGTCTTTAGAGGGATATTGGCAATCGAGGTAAAACCATCTATGCTGTTAAAATCAAAATTTTCCTGCACTGTTGTTGTGGGCAGTACAGCAAAATTATCAATATAACGTGAGCCATTAGATGGATTCACATAAAATTTGGCATCTTCAGCAATCTGGAATGACATCGTATTGTAAATCAAGGTGCGTTCAGCATAATCTGTAATATTATCCTGATAATTATATTGATTCATACTCCAAACTTTTTGCGGAAATTGCGTAATATTCAAAGCAGTAAAAATTTCATTTTTGGTATAATAAGGCTTTGTTGCCGTATTTGCCGCAATCTGAGAACTTAAAGAACCTGTCCCCTTTAAAAACTCTTCTACCCACGCAAACCGCGCCCCAACAGCAAAACGACCTGCACCTGTGGAGCTCATAAAGTCCGCCGTATTAACATTATACGCAGGGGAAACCGCTGAATTGGAGCGAATCAAACCATCATTTAATTTATTCGGTGTTGTGGTCTAACCATAAAGAAAGTCATTAATAATTTCCTTCACTTGTACATAAGACATAATGCCCACTCCTAAAAATCAAACATCTCAATTAAAACTATTTTTTCTGATGGAATCACCAATATCGAAGGCCCAGAAATACCTATTGCACGATAGTTACCATCACTCTTCGCTGCTTCATATAATGTTTTATTAATGTGCTTATCCCAACTTTGCATACACCCCCCCCCTATAAATGGACCATTTAGCACTTCTTCTTGACTGAACGGTGTTTTTTTCCATTCCTTAAACCTATTAGTCCCAGTGAAAATAGGATGACGCGCAACATTGACACCCTTAAAAAATGCAAGCCCCTGTTCGTTTATCTGTTGTATGGTCTTGTCGCTCAAGCGAAACAACGCTGCACCGCAGGTTACTTCTTCATTACGATTAGCATAAAGAGTGCTTTCAACCTCCAACTTTGCAGGAAGCATATCCTTAAAATATTGGATGATATAAACTCTATAACCGCCGTAACACAACGCAAACAGAAAGGTAATAATCACAATTTTACGATAACGAAAAATTACTTTTAACACGATACATCCTCAAGACGAAATAAATGTCTAATTTTCTAGCAAAAGAATATGTGCCTGTAAATATGATTATGTCATCACCACCATTCAGCACATCATTCCCAGGTGTCGGATTCGCAGGCGCAGTACCCAAACCATTCCACCAAAATCCATACAACACATCATTACCCGCACCGCCGTCCAGCGTGTCATTGCCCGCGCCGCCGACAAGGGTGTCATTGCCGACAACGCTTCCATTGGTTAAATTTCTATAATCATCACCAGACAAGTCATCACCACCACCGCCACCTATAAGCGTATCGTTGCCACCATTACCAATCAAGACATCTTCCTGCTCACCTACACCACCATCCAAATGATTTGATAGTGCATTACCAATGATATTATCTGCATTTTTTGAACCTATTGCATTATCTACATCCGACCCATAAGCAAGAAATAAGTTAATGCCATCAACCCTACTTACATATTGCATTTGGCCACTAGAAAACCCTTCCCTGAGATCAATACGTCCATCACCTGAACCAGTATAGCCACTTAAATCCACACAATCAGCAGTGCCACCTGAATCCCATGCAGTAACATACGCTTGTCCTGCAGACGCATTCCAAACCGTTGAACCATCTGAAATGCCTGTACCAGTAATTTTATACGTTGTATCTGTTGCATTATTACTGCTTGCGCCATACAAAGACTGAACTTTCTGGATATCCAAAATAGATGGCGTCATCACGTAGGGCAAATTCACTTCTTCAACCATTACTGCAGCAGTTGAATCCCCAGCAACATGACCCAAACCCAATGCATGCCCTAATTCATGCAAAATCACTTCATAACCAAAAGTCCCCTGCGCCAAATTAACAAGCTGAGGCTGATCAATAAACAACAGATAATTTGTATAATTAACAATACCAAAAGCACCTACCAATGAAGCATAGTTGATTGAATATGTATCAGGCGGCAAGTTAACACTTGCATCGACAAAATCAATTTGAGCAACACGCTCCCATTCAGACATAGCCTTCAGGAAAATATTCGCGTCAGACGACACACTCGTTATGTTGTCTGCGAGAGTCCCGTCAGATAATGCAAACTCCAAACCAGCATCAGAATCTAAATTTCGATCCTATTATTCTATTAAAAGTAAAATTAATGGTTTTCATTTTTCTTTCCTCTCTCTTTTACTTCTTGCAGAATGATGTCATACATATCTACTTCAGGTTCTTTATCAGGTCTATCATCTAAGAAAAACCGATTTTGATTTCCCACTCTTTTTTGCATGGATTTTGATAATTTTGTTTGCTTAAAGCTATCCAAAATTACTGTCACTGCATATCCATTGGGCGTTGAAATATCAACTTTAGGCGTACATTGCCATAGCGTGTCTGACCTTGTATCCATTTCTGTTTTATCCAAGAATAAAACATATGAATGCCATTTTTCTAGCATTGGCATTTTATCAATAGTGATGAACTCTATTCGTTCGCCTGCGTTCCCTTTCCAAATTTTCTGAGTATCCCAAGTGATTTTAGCCTTATTGCCTTCTATAGGTTCGACACGCGAAACAAACCCAAGCATGACGACATCAGCACTTTGATAAGCTTTAGAAAACAGCAATGTTTCACACTTTGTTGCCTTTGCATCAAAGGACAACAATGCAACAATGGTTAAAACAACAGAAGAAAGAAGACAAGATTTTAGCATGTCACACTCATGAGAAG
>DAIPJH010000016.1:0-43818 GCA_036770365.1 Rickettsiales bacterium | reverse complement strand
ACATACCTATTGCGGGAGGGGTAACGCCTTGGCGTTCCCCTCTCGTTATGTTTTACTACAAGGGTTGGCTGTGTGTCCCTTTAATCACCGTCACTTAGGTCTAGGGGTGTAGCTCAGCTGGTAGAGCGGCGGTCTCCAAAACCGCAGGCCACGGGTTCGAACCCTGTCGCCCCTGCCAATCTAAGGCAAATCCGTCTGCACCATTTAGCATGGCTTCATGCTTGATGTCGCGGCATAGATATAATCGCTGCGTACGTAAAACGTAGCAACAAGAAGTGAGAGTGGGTCGTGGCATTGAATCCAGCTAAGTTCATACGCGAAGTGCGACAAGAAGTGTCGCGGGTAGTGTGGCCAACACGTAAAGAAACAATGATTTCGACCACGATGGTACTGGTCCTTGCGTCAATCGCATCCGTGTTCCTACTCGTGGTAGATAATGTTGCTCAATGGGGCGTCCAATGGGTGCTTGGATTGGGCATTTAAGACTCGATAAGATTTAGATAAATAAGATCTGGTACGCCAGAGAGGTAAGACATGACGACACCTAAACGTTGGTATATTTTACACGCACATTCTGGGTTTGAGAAAAAAGTGGCTCAGACCATTCAGGAGCAAGCTGCGCAGCATGGCATGTCTGATGCCATTGAGCAGGTGATTGTGCCGACTGAAAACGTACTTGAGGTGCGCCGAGGCAAAAAAGTTGCGTCCGAACGCAAATTTTTTCCTGGTTATATCTTGGTTAAAATGGCCATGAATGACACCACATGGCAGCTTGTAAAAAGCGTGCCAAAGGTCACAGGGTTTTTAGGTGGTGGCGGCAATCGCCCTCAACCTATCACGGAAGCAGAAGCAATGCGTATTTTCCGTCAAGTGGAAGATGGGTTGGATCGGCCTAAGCAGGGCGTGGTCTTTGAAACTGGCGAACAGGTCAAAGTGGTGGATGGGCCATTTGAATCGTTCGTTGGAATTGTTGAGGAAATTGACGAAGAAAAAGAACGCCTCAAAGTGGCGGTAACTATCTTTGGACGCGCAACTCCTGTTGAACTTCAATACTCTCAGGTAGAAAAAGTTTGATTTCACTTATTTTTCATATTGTTGTACGGCCGCAAATGTGCCGCACATCATAAAGTTAAAAAAAGTGTTTGTATTTTTAGAATTGTAGTCTATATTTCGCGCCCTTTTCAGGGTTTGCGCCCATTGGAAGAAAGGTACGACAAAGGTTAGGTCATGGCAAAGAAGATTACTGGCTATATTAAGTTGCAAATCGCATCGGGGAAAGCCAACCCGTCTCCACCGATTGGTCCAGCATTGGGACAACGCGGTGTAAATATTATGGAGTTTTGCAAAGCGTTTAATGCTGCGACGCAATCAATGGAACCGGGCATCCCTACTCCTGTGGTGATCACAGTATATGCGGATCGTTCGTTTACATTTATTACGAAGACACCTCCAGTGTCTTACTTCCTGAAAAAAGCAGCGAAACTTGCAAAGGGTTCTCAAACCCCTGGCAAAGCTGTTGCAGGAAAAGTAACGATGGATCAAGTGCGTGAGATCGCTGCGGCGAAAATGAAAGATTTGAATGCACATACGATTGATGCAGCCAGCCAAATGATTCGTGGCACTGCAGTATCTATGGGCTTGGAAGTAGTGGAGTAAGGACATGGCGAAGCACGGCAAGCGTTTGCGTAAAGCCTATGAAGGCGTGGATGTAGCAAAGCTATATACATTGCCTGAGGCAATCAGCTTGGTAAAGACCAAGGCAAACAGCAAATTTAATGAAACTGTGGATGTTGCGATTGCACTGGGTGTTGATCCCAAACAATCTGACCAAGCGGTGCGCGGCACGGTTGCTATGCCTCACGGTCTTGGCAAAACAGTTCGTGTGGCAGTGTTTGCGCGTGATGCAAAGGCGCAAGAAGCGCGTGATGCTGGTGCAGATATCGTAGGTTCTGATGAACTCGTGGAAATGATTCAAAAGGGTGATATGCCGTTTGATCGTTGTATTGCAACGCCTGATATGATGGCGTTTGTGGGTAAAGTAGGTAAACTACTCGGTCCACGCGGTTTGATGCCAAACCCTAAGCTCGGCACGGTAACGCCTAACGTCGCAGAAGCAGTGAAAGCTGCGAAAAGCGGTCAGGTAGAATTCCGCGTTGAGAAGGCTGGTATTGTGCATGCGGGTGTTGGCAAAGCAAGCTTTACTGAGGCTGCGCTTGCAGACAATATCCGTGCGCTAGTGGATGCTTTGCAAAAAGCAAAGCCGCAAGCATCAAAAGGCACTTATCTGAAGAAAGTTTACGTGAGTTCAACCATGGGCGTTGGCATTGGCGTGGATCTCTCTTCTCTCGCTGCTGCGTAAGTGGCATTTTAGTAATAACGAAGATCGCGGGAGTGGTATCGTGGAACGTAAAAGAAAACAAGAATGGATTGCAGATGCTAATGCGAATTTCTCAAGCGCAGGTATTCTGATCGTCACCCAATATAAGGGTTTGACGGTGGCTGAGTTGGACAATCTCCGCATACGTATTCGTAATGCGGGTGCATCGTTCAAAATCACCAAAAACCGTCTTACCAAGATTGCACTCAAAGGCACAACCTATGAGTCGCTTTCAAGCAAGTTCGTTGGTCCAACCGCAGTTGCATGGGCGGAAGACCCTGTGTCCGCGGCGAAGGCTATTTCGGAATTCGCAAAAGACAACGAAAAACTAGTGCTAGTTGGTGGCGCATTCGGCGAAAAGATTCTTAGCGAAGCTGAGATTCAAACGCTTGCAAAACTACCTTCGCTGGACGAGATGAGAGCGTCTTTGATTGCACTCATCATGACACCTGCAACGCGCATTGCAGGTATCACGCAAGCTCCCGCAGGTCAGCTTGCTCGCGTATTTGGTGCTTATGGCAAGAAAGAGTCATAAGAACCTTGTGTGAAGTAATTAAGATTTTTTATCAATTCAGAATGTGTAATTAAGGGGATTTAACATGGCAAATCTGGAACAAATCGTAGATCAGCTTTCTGCGCTTACCGTATTGGAAGCGGCTGAACTTTCTAAAATGCTTGAAGAAAAGTGGGGCGTTTCTGCTGCTGCTCCTGTGGCCGTTGCCGCAGTTGCTGCTGCCGCTGCTCCTGCTGAGGAAAAAACCGAGTTTGACGTTGTCTTGAAAGAGGCTGGCGCAAATAAAATCAACGTGATCAAAGAAGTTCGCGTGATTACTGGTCTTGGTCTGAAAGAAGCAAAAGACCTCGTAGAAGCAGCTCCTAAAGTAGTTAAAGAAGCTTGCTCTAAAGATGATGCAGCGAAATTCAAGAAATTGCTTGAAGACGCTGGTGCGGCCGTTGAAATTAAGTAAGACGGTTTTCCACATGGTTTTAGCGGGTCATTGCACATTGCAATGTCCCGCTTTGCCTGTTTCAGACGTTGCGTTATCGTGGTGACGTGTCTGAAATGAACTTAGCCTTAAGTTCGTGGTAGCAAAAGACTCACATGCGAACATTCGCAACGCCAGATCGCCCACGGATCTCGGCAGATAGACAGATTATAGACAAGGGGTTCTTCCTATGGTGCAGTCAAACGCAGCGGAGGCACACAGCTTCACCTCACGCAAACGTATCCGTAAAAGCTTTGGTAAGATTCGTTCAGTTGCAACCATGCCGAACCTCATTGAGGTTCAGAAAAGCTCATATGAGCAGTTTCTTCAGATGCATGTGCCTGCTAAACAGCGTACAGACACTGGTCTGCACAGCACACTTAAATCCGTTTTTCCAATTAAAGATTTTTCAGAGACAGCGACACTCGAATATGTGTCGTATGATTTTGATGCACCTAAATATGATGTAGAAGAATGCCGCCAGCGCGACATTAACTTCTCTGCACCACTACGCGTAACCCTACGCTTAATCGTGTGGATTGTCGATGAAGATACAGGCGCACGCGAAATTAAAGACATCAAAGAGCAAGAAGTGTATTTTGGTGATATCCCTCTCATGACCGAAAATGGTACGTTTATCATTAATGGTACAGAGCGCGTGATTGTTTCTCAAATGCACCGTTCTCCAGGGGTGTTCTTCGATCATGACAAAGGCAAAAGTCACTCTTCTGGAAAAATTCTCTTTTCTGCGCGTATCATTCCTTACCGTGGGTCATGGTTGGATTTCGAATTTGATGCTAAAGATCTGGTCTTTGCACGTATTGACCGTCGTCGTAAATTACCTGTGACCTCAGTGCTACGCGCTATTGGTCTTGACAATAATGACATCTTAAACACTTTCTACAAAACCATCACCTACACCCATCAGAAAAAAGGATGGGTAATTGAGTATATTCCTACGCAGTGGCGTGGTGTCAAACTTGAGCGTGATCTGGTTGATGCCGCAACGGGTGCTATTGTAGTCGAAGCGGGTCAAAAACTCACGCCTCGCAAAGCTAACAAGCTGGCAGAAGATGGTTTGAAAAATCTTCTCGTCAGTGATGATGAGCTGATCGGTAAATTCGCTGCACATGACATTGTGAATATTGAAACAGGCGAGATTTTTGCTGAAGCGGGTGATGAGCTGAATAAAGACAAGCTCGCGCAAATCACCGCGGCAAACATCAAAGAATTGCCTGTACTTAACATCGACCATATTCATGTTGGGCCTTACATGCGCAACACATTGGCTGCGGATAAAAACACCACCCGTGATGATGCACTGATGGATATTTACCGTGTAATGCGCCCTGGTGAACCTACGACTCCTGACGCAGCAGAGGCAATGTTCAATTCTTTGTTCTTTGAAACCGAGCGTTATGATCTGTCAGAAGTAGGTCGCGTCAAAATGAATGCGCGTCTTAATCTGAAAACTGATGAAAAAGTCGGCACGCTCACCAAAGAAGACATGATTGAAACCATCCGCACTCTCGTGCAGCTTAAAGATGGCATTGGTGAAATTGATGATATTGATCATTTAGGCAACCGTCGTGTACGGTCTGTCGGCGAATTGATGGAAAACCAATTCCGTATTGGTTTGCTACGAATGGAACGCGGTATTATTGAACGTATGGGGTCAGTTGATATTGACACCGTGATGCCGCATGACCTCGTCAATGCAAAGCCTTTGGCTGCCGCAGTACGTGAGTTCTATGGTGCATCTCAGCTTTCTCAGTTTATGGATCAGACCAACCCACTTTCTGAAATTACGCATAAACGTCGTCTTTCAGCTTTAGGGCCAGGTGGTTTGACCCGTGAACGTGCTGGTTTCGAAGTACGTGACGTCCATCCAACCCATTATGGTCGTATCTGCCCAATTGAGACTCCTGAAGGACCAAACATTGGTCTGATCAACTCGATGGCAACTTATGCTCGCGTCAATAAATACGGCTTTATCGAAAGCCCATATCGTAAAGTAGTCGGTGGTAACGTCACAGATGAGGTCATCTATCTTTCTGCGATTGAAGAAGGTCGCTATACCATCGCACAGGCAAACTCTGAGCTTGACGCAAAAGGTCACTTCAAAAATGACTTGGTAAGCTGCCGTCGTGGTGAAGATTTCACCATGTCTGCGCCTGAAGCGATTGACTTTATCGACGTATCGCCAAAACAGCTTGTCTCTGTGGCAGCGTCGCTGATTCCTTTCTTAGAAAATGATGATGCGAACCGTGCGCTTATGGGATCAAATATGCAGCGTCAGGCAGTACCACTGATTCGTTCTGAAGCACCTTTTGTGGGAACAGGAATGGAATCCGTGGTAGCACGTGATTCAGGTGTAACCACCGTTGCACGTCGCGGCGGGATTGTTGACCAAGTCGACGCAACGCGTATCGTAATTCGCGTGCATGACGAAGGCGCAAAAAGTGAATCAACGGGTGTCGATATTTATAACTTGGTGAAATTCCAACGTTCTAACCAAAACACCTGTATGAACCAACATCCGCTTGTCAAAGTGGGTGATGTGGTTGCGGAAGGAGATATCATCGCAGATGGTCCTTCAACCAATCTCGGTGAACTTGCTCTAGGTCGTAACGTCCTCGTGGCGTTTATGCCGTGGAATGGTTACAACTACGAAGATTCAATTCTTATCTCTGAGAAAATGGTTTCCGAAGACGTGTTCACCTCCATCCATATTGAAGAATATGAAGTGATGGCGCGTGATACAAAACTTGGGCCTGAGGAGATTACCCGTGATATTCCGAATGTTGGTGAAGAAGCACTACGCAACCTTGATGAAATCGGGGTGGTACATATTGGCGCGGAACTAAAACCTGGGGATATTCTCGTTGGTAAGGTAACGCCTAAAAGTGAATCTCCAATGACCCCTGAAGAAAAATTACTTCGTGCGATTTTTGGTGAGAAAGCAGCAGATGTACGTGATACGTCGCTTCGCTTGCCACCAGGAGGTATGGGTACAGTTGTCGGCGTAAAAATCTTTACCCGTCGTGGGATTGATAAAGATGAACGTCACTTAGCAATTGAAAAAGCAGAAATTGAACGCTTGAAAAAAGACCGTGATGATGAGCGCGGCATTGTTGAGCGCGATATTTATGCACGTTTATTTACCTTGCTGAACGGTCAGGAAGTTGTCAAAGGCCCGAAAGGGATGAAAGCAAAAACCATCATTACTCAGGAAGCTCTTAATGAATTCCCGAAAGGTGTGTGGTGGGAAATCGCGGTCAAAGAAGAAGTTTTGATGGGTCAGATTGAAGCCCTCAAAAAACATCTTGATGACGCAATCATTGCTCAAAACAAACGCTTTGAAGAAAAAATCGAAAAAGTTCAAAGCGGGGATGATTTACTTCCTGGTGTCCTCAAAATGGTGAAAGTATTTGTGGCAATTAAACGCAAGCTTCAACCAGGCGACAAAATGGCAGGTCGTCATGGTAACAAAGGGGTTATTTCTCGTATTGTTCCTGTCGAAGACATGCCACATTTGGCGGATGGCACACCGATGGATGTCGTGCTTAACCCTCTTGGTGTACCGTCTCGTATGAACGTCGGTCAGATTCTAGAGACCCATCTTGGTTGGGCATCTGCGGGTCTTGGTCGTCAAGTTCGTGAAGCAATGGAAGCAGCACAAGAAGCAAACGACACCAACTTGGTTCGTGCAAAGCTAAACGACATTTACGGCGAAAAAGAGCATCAAGCAGAAATCGCCAAAATGAATGACGAAGATATGCTTGAACTTGCAACCAACCTTCGCAAAGGTGTTCCGTTTGCAACCCCAGTCTTTGACGGTGCGCATGAAGCAGATATCGTCCATTGGCTGGAACGTGCTGGTCAGGCATCTTCGGGTCAGGTACGTCTGTATGATGGTCGTACAGGTGATCCTTTTGATCGTATGGTGACTGTAGGTTACATCTATATCTTAAAACTTCACCACTTGGTGGACGATAAGATTCACGCGCGCTCAATTGGTCCTTACTCTCTTGTTACGCAACAACCGCTCGGTGGTAAGTCACAGTTCGGTGGTCAGCGTTTTGGGGAGATGGAGTGCTGGGCATTGCAGGCTTATGGTGCAGCTTATACTTTGCAGGAAATGTTAACCGTGAAATCCGATGATGTCAGTGGTCGTAGCAAAGTCTATGAATCCATTGTACGCGGGGATCACTCTTTTGAATCAGGCATTCCCGAGTCTTTCCACGTGATGGTGAAAGAACTTCGTTCGCTTGGTTTGAACGTAGAACTCAAGGAGAAAGACGTGTAACTCACGTCTTTCTTCCCTTTCCTGCGGTCCTCGTGACACGCTGACAACGACATACGATACCTTGATTTTAAGGAGATAAGAATGAGCGATATCATGCATCTTTTCGGGCAGTTCAATGCACCGAAACATTTTGATGAAATTAAGATTATGATTGCGAGTCCTGAAAAGATTCGTTCATGGTCATTTGGCGAAGTAAAAAAGCCAGAAACCATCAACTACCGTACCTTCAAACCTGAACGCGATGGTTTGTTCTGTGCGCGTATCTTTGGTCCAATCAAAGATTATGAATGCTTATGCGGTAAATATAAACGCATGAAATATCGTGGCATTGTCTGCGAAAAATGCGGCGTCGAAGTGACCACAGCAAAAGTACGTCGTGAGCGTATGGGTCATATTGAACTTGCAGCACCTGTGGCACATATCTGGTTTTTGAAATCACTTCCTAGCCGTATTGGTATGCTGCTGGATATGATGCTCAAAGATTTAGAGCGCGTACTTTATTTCGAAAGCTATATTGTCACTGATCCAGGTCTTACCTCTTTCAAAAAAGGGGAGCTTCTTACTGAAGATCAATATTATGACGCGATGGATCAATTTGGTGAAGATACCTTCACTGCCTCTATTGGTGCAGAAGCGATTCAGACTTTGTTAGCTGGGATGAATTTAGAGGAAATCCGTGCGGAAATGCGCGGTGAACTCACTGACTCTACCTCTGAAGCACGCCGTAAGAAACTAGTGAAACGCTTGAAGCTTGTTGAAGCATTCCTTGAATCTGGCAATAAACCGGAATGGATGATTCTCAATGTTGTGCCTGTGATTCCGCCTGATTTGCGTCCACTCGTACCGTTGGATGGTGGTCGTTTTGCGACCTCAGATCTGAACGATTTGTACCGCCGTGTAATCAACCGTAACAACCGCTTGAAACGCTTACTCGAACTTCGTGCGCCAGACATTATCGTACGTAACGAAAAACGTATGTTACAAGAAGCAGTAGATGCGTTATTCGATAATGGTCGTCGCGGTCGTGTGATTGCGGGTGCAAATAAGCGTCCTCTCAAATCACTTTCCGACATGCTTAAAGGGAAACAAGGGCGTTTCCGTCAAAACTTGCTCGGTAAACGTGTCGATTACTCAGGTCGTTCGGTCATCGTAGTTGGTCCTGAGATGATGCTACATCAGTGTGGTCTACCTAAAAAAATGGCTCTTGAGCTATTCAAACCATTCATCTATGCAAAACTAGAACTTTATGGGATTGCAACGACCATCAAAGCTGCAAAGCGTATGGTAGAATCTGAGCGTCCTGAAGTGTGGGATATTCTCTCTGAAGTAATTCGTGAACATCCTGTGATGCTTAACCGTGCGCCAACCCTTCACCGTCTTGGTATTCAGGCATTTGAACCTATCTTGATCGAAGGCCGCGCTATTCAGCTTCACCCGCTCGTGTGTACTGCATTTAACGCAGACTTTGACGGGGATCAGATGGCAGTACACGTGCCACTTTCCATCGAAGCACAGCTCGAAGCACGCGTGTTGATGATGTCTACGAACAACATCTTATCGCCTGCAAATGGCAAGCCAATTATTGTACCATCTCAAGATATGGTGCTTGGTCTGTATTATCTGTCACTCGAATCAGATGGTGAGCCAGGTGAAGGCATGACCTTTGCGAATATGAACGAGGTGAAGCTCGCTTTAGAGAACAAACTCATTACGTTACATAGTAAAGTCAAATGCCGTTTTACTCAATCAAACCCAGACGGCAAGTTAGTCACAGAGGTTGTTGAATGTACCCCAGGTCGTTTGATGATTGCAGGATTACTACCAAAGCATCCTCAGCTTGGTTATAAACTTGTTGATAAACTCATGACCAAAAAAACCATCTCTAGTTTGATTGACACGGTCTATCGTCATTGTGGTCAAAAACACACCGTGATCTTTGCTGATCACATTATGTCGCTTGGCTTTAAACATGCATGTAAAGCAGGTATTTCTTTTGGTAAGGACGACATGATCGTTCCAACTACCAAGGAAGTCCATATCTCGAAAACCATGGGCGAAGTGAAACAGTTTGAACAACAATATTCAGATGGTTTGATTACCTCAGGTGAAAAATACAACAAAGTGATTGATGCGTGGTCACATTGCACCGAGCGTGTTGCTGAGGACATGATGAAAGAAATTTCATCTCTTGGTAATATTCCAGGGGCACGTAAGGCTGAGAATGTGAACTCCATTTATATGATGGCACACTCTGGAGCGCGTGGTTCTGCGGCGCAGATCAAACAGCTTGCAGGGATGCGTGGCCTCATGGCAAAACCTTCTGGTGAGATTATCGAAACACCGATCATCTCAAACTTTAAAGAAGGTTTGACTGTACTTGAATACTTTAACTCGTCACATGGTGCGCGTAAAGGTCTCGCCGATACCGCGCTAAAAACAGCAAACTCTGGTTACTTGACTCGCCGCCTTGTCGATGTCTCACAAGATTGTATCATCATCGAACAAGATTGTGGCACTGAGAATGGGATTGTTGCCAAGCCTGTGATTGAAGGCGGTGACATTATCGTGCAGCTTTCTGAGATTATTCTAGGTCGCACCAGTGCGAAAAACATCTACCATCCTGTCACTGATGAGATTTTGATCAAAGCAGGTCAATTGATGGAAGAGATCGAAGTCGCAAAAATTGATGCGGCAGGAATCGAATCTCTTATGATTCGTTCTGTACTTACCTGTGAAAGCAAAGGCGGCACCTGTGCTAAGTGCTACGGACGCGATCTTGCACGTGGAACTCCTGTGAATATGGGGGAAGCCGTTGGGGTTATCGCAGCGCAATCCATTGGTGAACCAGGTACACAGCTTACCATGCGTACCTTCCACATTGGTGGGGCAGCGCAACGTGGTGCAGAACAAAACAGCGTTGAAGCATCACATGACGCGACCATGAATCTTTCTAATCGCAACGTGGTGATTGATTCTAAAGGGCGTCAGGTGGTGATGAGCCGTACCTGTGAAGTCGTATTGAAAGATACGGATGATCGTGAACGTGCGCGCTTCAAAGTACCTTATGGTGCGCGTATCCTTAAAGATGAAGGTGCTAAAGTCAAACAAGGCGAAAAACTCGCTGAGTGGGATCCGTACACCATTCCTATCATCACCGAGAAGAATGGTATCGCTCATTATCGTGACCTTGTTGAAGGTGTATCTCTTCGTGAAGTGATGGACGAAGCTACAGGTATTTCGAATAAGGTGATTATCGATTGGCGTCAACAGACGCGCGGTGCGGATTTGAAACCTCGCATTGCACTACGTGATAAAGCAGGTGAAATCATCACCATGGCAAACGGTTTGGAAGCGCGTTATTTCCTTCCTGTTGATGCTATCTTGAGTGTCACCGATGGTCAGGAAGTATTTGCAGGCGACGTGCTTGCACGTATTCCGCGTGAATCCACCAAAACTCGCGATATTACGGGTGGTCTTCCACGCGTAGCCGAGCTGTTTGAAGCACGTAAGCCGAAAGACCATGCGATTATTTCAGAGATCGAAGGTACAGTTGAATTTGGTAAAGATTACAAAACCAAACGTCGCCTTGTGATTAAACCAAAAGATGCAGATGTTGAGCCTGTAGAATATTTGATTCCAAAAGGCAAACACATCACCGTACATGAAGGCGATTACGTTCAAAAAGGTGATCTTCTTATGGATGGCAACCCTGTACCACATGACATCTTAAAAGTCATGGGTGTGGAAGCTCTCGCACGCTACATGGTGAATGAAGTACAAGCGGTGTATCGTCTGCAAGGGGTAGGTATCAACGATAAGCATATCGAAGTTGTCCTTCGTCAAATGCTACAAAAAGTTGAGATCGAGCATCCAGGAGAAACCACCTTCCTTTCAGGTGAACAAGTTGACCGTGAAGAATTTGATATTGTGAATGCAAAAACCATTGCGGAAGGTTTCCGCCCTGCAACCTGCACCGCAGTCTTGCAAGGTATTACCAAAGCGTCATTGCAGACACGTTCTTTCATCTCTGCGGCGTCATTCCAAGAAACCACCCGTGTGTTGACTGAAGCAGCAGTGGGCGGCAAAGTGGATGGCTTACATGGCTTGAAGGAAAACGTCATCGTCGGTCGTCTGATTCCTGCGGGAACAGGGGCTTCTATTGCGAAATACAAGAAAATCGCAGTAGCGCGTGATAAAGAGATTGAACGCCAAATTGCTGAGACCGCTAATGAGAATGCTGAACAAGCCCTCATTGAAGGCCATGAGACTGGCGAAGATGCGGCGTAAGCTATCTCTAAACTTTTACAAAAACCCCGCCCAGAACATTCTCGGCGGGGTTTTTCGTAGGTTTCATGATTTCAGCTTTCTTTTTCTCTTGTCATTCCAGCGCATGACAGAACACTCATCATAAAGACGAACATAAAAAAAGCCCCGCATCACTACGAGGCCTTTTACTTTTATCTACGAAAAGAATTAATTCACCAATTTGAACTGGCGAAATACATCAATGTCGTCATCGTCATCATCACACATCACATCATCCAGCACGACCTTATCCATACGCTTAAACTGACCGTCGACAAATGCACCATCTTCAATAGTGAGCGATTCATGCATTATCACGCCTTCAACACGACACGTTGCGAAGAGACTCACTTCCTTTGCTTTAATCGTACCCGTAACTTCACCAAACACTTGTACAGATTCAGCAACGATATCGCCCGTGATACGTCCATTACGACGAATCGTTGCACTGCGACACTTCACATTACCATCCACACGTCCGTCAATATCCAGCACACCATCACTAATGATATTACCTAGAATATTCACATCCGCAGAAATCACCGAAGGAGGACTTTTTCTCAATATCGCTGCATCTGACTTTGGTGCAATAGAAATCGACGTCCCTGTTTTAGTCATTTTTTGAAACATTTTGACCTGCCTTGATAAAATTGGTTGGGTTGAGTGGCTTGTCATAATAACGAACCTCATAATGCAGGTGCGGCCCTGTGCTGCGCCCTGTCGATCCCTGTATGCCAATCAATTGTCCTTTTTTTATTATATCTCCACTACTGACCATAATTCGACTCAAATGTCCATAGCGAGTTGAAACGCCTAGCGCATGCTGAATGTCAATCGTATTGCCATACGACCCCTTCCAGCCACTCGTGACCACGCGACCATTTTGCGTCGCATAGACTGGTGCGCCTGTTGGTCCTGAAAAGTCAATCCCCATATGACGCGCCAAACGCCCCGTAAAAGGATCATAACGCGATCCAAATCCACTAGTATACTTACCCTGTTTCATTGGAATAGCTAGCGGCAATTTCCCCACGACACGCTCTAACGTCTCCATAGTGTCCAACTGCTCAAACACCTGAATTTCTTTTTTACTTAACTTAGATGTTTCCATCGGAATATAAGGTCCGCCTTGAGGTCCATTAGCAGCAGGATGCCCAGTGGTTACAGCGTTTGCCAAGGCATTCTCATCCCCAACATCCTCTGAATCATCCGTATGCACATCGCGACGACTAAGTTCATCCTCTTTCCGCTCCAGAGCCTTCGAATTTAAGCCAGTCAGACCAATCGCCCCCTGCAAACGTGTAATACGCCCTTTGGTGACCTTGAACACCGCATCAACAAACTCCTGTTTCTCTTTTTTGAGATCTTCCACACGTTTTTCTAAGAAATTCACGCGATCATGCATCAAACTCCCGCTATTACCACCAAAGCTGTTGCCATAGGCTAGCTCTTTTACGCCAGCAAGCTTGTCTTTCTCATATTGACCCAAGATATATTTTTCATACTCACCTTCACGAGGAGCTGAACCATTTTGCGCCATCCGTGAAAAATCACGTTTCAACATCGCAAACTCGCTCTCGATCTTGCGATTTGCCTCCGCATATTCAGAAATCTCTTTATCTTTTTCACGAATCTGAGATTTTGCAGCCATATAGCTGCCCGTTGAATAAGACGCCCATGAAATAAAACTGATGACCGCCAGTACGGTAGCAAGCTGAACTCCACGACCAAGAGGATAATAATCGACTGATTGGTCGGTCACGACTAAAATTTTACGCGTCTTAAGCAGTCGTGTCCATGGAGAGGTTCTTTTTTTCCGCCGCATCTTCACCCCTTTTCTGCCTATATGTGTTCCCGAGGAGGTGCAACATACACGCAAACATCACTTGAGAAAACCCCGAAAATTGCTTTTCCTTTATGGCACATGACTTCCGCAAAATCAACAGCTAGTATGATTTAATTACATGACATACTACAGGTAAGCATATCTAAACAAATTCAAGAGAAATTCACAGGGTTATCCACAGGCACTTTTTTCATCCACCCACCAGATATTGTATGATCTGCATAGAAGCCTACACTAAACGCTCCAACACCGCGCCAAAAAATCCGTCAGTATCGTGCTGATGTGGGAACATTCGCAAATAACATTGCTGTGCAGAACTCAAATCGCCATACAGATGAAATTCTGGATGTGCTAAACAAAAAGCCTCAATCTGTCGTTCATTCTCATCATGAAAAATGGAACAAGTCGCATACACCAATTTGCCACCTACCTTAACCAAGCGCGAGGCACTCTCCAAAATACGCGCCTGTTTTTCGATGACTTCCCGTAGATCCTTTTCACCCATACGCCATTTCATGTCAGGATTACGACGCCATGTACCGCTACCCGAACAGGGCGCATCGACTAACACCCAATCTGCACTATCACGGTGACGCTTCAAATAACTATCCTGTTCTGAACTCAGCACATGGGTCGTCACATTATTCACTCCTGCCCGCGCCAAACGCTTTTTCATCTGGCTCATGCGCATTTCATGAACATCCAGTGCCAGAATCCGTCCCTTATTTTCCATCGCCGCGGCAATTGCCAACGTCTTGCCGCCCGCACCTGCACAAAAATCAATCACCTTCTCGCCTGCTTTAGCATCCACCAACGCCGCCAACATTTGAGAGCCTTCATCTTGAATCTCAAACAAGCCCTCGTTATACAACTTGGTGGTCATCACAGGTTCACGCTTGGGAAGGCGCACCCCCAAGGGCGAATGCGGGGTCATGGTAGGATTCATACCAAGCTTATCCAACTGCCACAACACTTCTTCACGACTTGCCTTGAGCGTATTTACACGCAAATCTAGCGAGGCTTCTTCATTAAGAGCCTCCATCGCTACATAAAGATTATCGCCAAAAATTGCTTTTAAGCGCGTCTCCATCCATTCAGGATAATTGAGGCGCACTGAATCTGGCATATCTCCATGCATGATATGTAAATCCATATAACGTTCTACCAGCGCACATTCTTCAGGGGTCAAAACTTCAGGGCAATAGACTTCGCCAGAAAAATACTCATCCGCCATCCGCACATCGGCTTTGCCCTTAAATACCAATGCAAGTAAGACAAGTAACCTTGGCGAAGACCTCATCTGCGCCTGCTCCAGCCACCATTCCAATGTTGCGCCGTAGCGCAGAACAAAATACACCCATTTGGCTATTTCCTTACGGTCTTTTGACCCAATGTAGCGGTGCGATTTATAGTAATAAGATAGCACACCATCCACAGGTGTACGTTCTCCGTCTTCCCACGCATCTTTGACCATGGCAAGAACATCAATAGCTGCCGCAAGCTGCGCTCCTGCTTTCATTATTGTTCCACACGGTAGTTAGGGGCTTCACGTGTTATGGTAATGTCGTGAACATGACTTTCACGAAGCCCTGCACTGGTAATACGTACGAACTGACACCCAGACTGCATCTGTGCAATCGTCGCTGAGCCTGTGTAACCCATCGACGCTTTTAAGCCGCCGACCAACTGGTGAATCACACCAGAGACCGAACCCTTAAACGGCACACGACCTTCCACACCCTCAGGCACGAGTTTCAATGTATCGCGCACTTCTTGTTGGAAATAACGATCCGCAGAGCCACGCGCCATCGCACCGACAGATCCCATCCCACGATAGGATTTATACGAACGCCCTTGATATAAGATCACCTCACCAGGGCTTTCTTCTGTGCCTGCGAACAAACCGCCAATCATTGCACAATCTGCGCCTGCGGCAATCGCTTTTGCTAAGTCACCTGAGAATTTAATACCGCCATCAGCGATCAGCGGCACATCATGCTTACGGCACACCGTTACTGCATCCATGATTGCCGTAAGCTGTGGCACTCCAACCCCCGCAACGATACGGGTTGTACAAATTGAACCAGGCCCAATCCCCACTTTTACTGCATCGACGCCCGCATCAATCAGAGCCTTCGCACCTTCCGCAGTAGCAACATTACCACCAATAATCTGCACTACTTGACTTAGTGCGCGAATCTCACTGATCGTTCTCAAAACACCCGCAGAATGCCCATGTGCCGTATCGACCACGATCACATCAACATCAGCTGCAATCAACGCCTCGGCACGCGCTACGCCTGCTTCTCCAGCTCCCACGGCTGCTGCCACCCGTAGGCGACCTTTACCGTCTTTTGCTGCGGTTGGATGTGTCTGTGCTTTTTCAATATCTTTGACCGTAATCAATCCAATACAGCGATACGCATCATCAACCACCAATAATTTCTCAATACGGTGACGATGCAACAAGGTTTTTGCGTCATCAAGGGAGATACCCTCACGTACTGTGACCAGATTTTCTTTGGTCATCAATGAAGCAACTGTTTGACGCGTATCACGCGCAAAACGCACATCACGGTTGGTTAAAATCCCCGCAAGTTTACCAGAACCACGCTCTACGACAGGAATCCCAGAAATATGGTTTGCTGCCATCACGGCCAGCGCATCCGCCAAGGTTTCTTCAGGTGTAATCGTTACAGGATTGACCACCATCCCCGATTCAAACTTTTTGACGCGACGCACTTCATCGGCTTGCGCGTCAATTTCCATATTTTTATGCAACACACCCATGCCGCCATGCTGCGCCATCGCAATCGCCAAACGGCTCTCTGTTACCGTATCCATCGCCGAAGAAATCAGCGGAATTCCCAACTCGATAGTGCGTGTTAGGCGTGTTTTTGTGTCCACCGTTGCAGGTAAAACATCTGACGCCGCAGGCTTGAGCAGCACATCATCAAACGTCAATGCTTCTATAATTTTGGGTAATGTCATAGCTTCCACCTTATCTCGCAGGGCAGCAATATCGCCGCATTCCTATGACGCGCTCTTTTAACCTAAGTAGATGGGGATGTCACCTGTTAAATTGAGAGTATAGGTGTAGGGTATAGGGGCTAATTTAAATAAGAAAAAAGGCGAGAGAACATCCCTCGCCTTTTCTTCACTAAATCCTGAATCCTAATTCCTACTCAAACGCTTCTTCCCACGAACCCGTCGTTGCCGCTTTGGTATATTCGGTCACGCGGTTTTCGAAGAAATTGGTATGCTCGACACCGTTTAAAATATTATCCATCCACGGCAACGGATTATCTTTGATATTATAGAGTGGGCTGAGACCAAGCTGGAGCAAGCGGCGATCTGCAATGAAACGAATATATTTCTTCACATCCACTGATACCAAACCTTCGATACCACCTACACCAAACGCTAAATCAATAAACGCATCTTCCAGCGTAATGATTTGATCACAGATCTTATAAAGATCACGGTTGAGTTCTTCATCCGCCACTTCTGGGTTTTCTTGAATGAAAGTGCGGAACAAGCGAATGATAGATTCAGTATGCAGTGACTCATCACGTGCTGACCACGCGACAATCTGCCCCATCCCCTTCATTTTACCAAAACGCTGGAAGTTCAGCAAAATGGCGAAAGAAGCAAAAAGCTGCACGCCTTCAGTGAACGCACCAAATGCAGCAAGTGTACGCGCAATACCGCCTTTGGTATCACAACCAAATTGCTGCATATAATCATACTTATCTTTCATCTCTTTGTATTTCATGAAAGATTGATATTCACTCTCGGGCAAGCCAAGCGTGTCAATCAAATGCGAATACGCCGCAATGTGAATTGTCTCCATATTAGAAAACGCGCCCAACATCATCTGCACTTCTGTTGGCTTGAACACCTGCGTATAATGCTTCATGTAGCAGTTATTCACCTCGATATCCGCTTGCGTAAAGAAACGAAAAATCTGGGTAAGCAAATGTTTTTCTTCTGGACTCAAACGGGTTTTCCAATCTTTCACATCATCCGCCAAAGGCACTTCTTCAGGAAGCCAATGAATACGCTGCTGCATCAACCATGCGTCATACGCCCAAGGGTAATGAAATGGCTTATAAATATGGGGAGCATCTAGCAAGGTAATATTCATAACATCCTCGTTTTCTTTTGTTTTTTTATAGCACCACTTGCACTCTCACGCAAAAGACACATAACAATAAAAACCAAAAAACATACGTGTAGCAAACCTACCAACATGCTTTAAAAAATTCATTGCAGCGCATTCTGCGTGATAGCAGCAAACATTATTGGCAAGCCAAACATTCTTCATATTCAATTTTCGCTGGAGCTTCCGTCTTAATCAACGACATCTCCAATTGCAAAGGGGTATGCACTACATCACGTGAGACCTTATCTGCGCGTTGTAATGATGAAGAACGACAATAATACAAGCTCTTTACGCCTTTTTTCCATGCCATGAAATGCAACAAATGCAATTCACGTTTGTGAATATTGGCCGGAATGAACAGATTGATTGACTGTGCTTGATCGACAAACGGCGTACGGTCTGCCGCATGTTCAATAATCCAACGCTGATCAATCTCTGGCGCAGTAAGGAACACTTCTTTTTCTTCCTTAGAAAGGAAATCTAGATGGGTCACTGACCCTTCATTGCTGGCAATCGAACGCCAGACGCGCTCATTATTTTGCCCTTTTTCCTCAAGCAAACGCTCCAAATGTTTGTTATGCACGACAAACGAACCAGACAAAGTTTTCTGGGTGAATGCATTGGCGGCATAAGGCTCAATCCCCGGTGAAGAGTTCCCCGCGATAATTGAAATAGATGCCGTAGGCGCAATCGCCATTTTATTAGAAAAACGCGCTTTCATGCCTGCATCAAGCGCATCAGGGCATGCGCCGCGCTCATCCGCCAACACAACAGAAGCTTCTTCCACCTTCTTGTGGATATGTCCGAACATTTTATTGTTCCAAACCTTCGCCATGACTGATTCGAACGGAATCCCTTTGGCCTGCATGAAAGAATGGAAACCCATCACACCAAGCCCTACGCTGCGTTCACGCATTGCAGAATATTTCGCACGTGCCATAGACTCTGGTGCTTGATCAATAAATGATTGCAAGACGTTATCAAGAAAACGCATGACATCTTCGATAAATTTGGGATGTGACTGCCACTCTTCATACGTCTCTAAGTTGACTGAAGACAAACAGCACACCGCTGTACGACTTTTGCCCAAATGGTCATAACCTGTTGGCAACGTGATCTCACTGCAAAGATTTGACGTCTTAACTTTAAGTCCCAGCACCTTGTGATGCTCAGGAATTGCCTTATTCACATTATCAATAAAGAGAATATATGGTTCACCCGTTTCTACACGAGCGGTAAGAATTTTGATCCACAGGTCACGCGCACGCACGGTATCCACCACACGCTGATCTTTTGGACTACGAAGATGCCATTCACCATCATCTTCCACCGCTTGCATAAAATCATCGGTCACAGAAATACCGTGATGGATATTTAAGGTTTTACGGTTAGGATCACCTCCTGTCGGACGGCGAATCTCAATAAATTCTTCAATTTCAGGATGCGAAATTGGCATATACACCGCCGAAGAGCCACGACGCAATGAGCCTTGCGAAATCGCCAATGTCAGAGAGTCCTGCACCCGCATGAACGGAATCACACCTGAAGTTTTTCCATTACCACGCACTTTTTCACCAATAGAGCGCAGATTACCCCAATAGCTACCAATTCCACCACCACGCGCAGCAAGCCAAACATTCTCATTCCATAAATCGACAATCCCTTCAAGCGAATCATCGGTTTCATTCAAAAAGCATGAAATTGGCATGCCGCGATTCGTACCACCATTGCTGAGAATCGGCGTCGCAGGCATAAACCAAATTTTGCTGATATAATCATAGAGACGCTGCGCATGCGCTTGGTCATCCGCATAAGCATTCGCAACACGTGCAAACATATCTTGAAAAGATTCGCCATCTAACAGATAACGGTCACGCAGAGTTGCCTTTCCGAATTCTGTCAAATTAGCATCTCGTGAAGCATCTATCTTCACATTATAAGTATTGCTAGTCTGCGTCATCACGCCCTCTTTTCTATGTTTTCTTTTCCTTACCCAACGCCATTACGCTTTGAGCATCACACGCCCGAAGGCTATTTGCATACCAAACATCTAAGCGTCGAATCGCCCTGTGCGAACACAAGCACACATTCAACCCTGAAGCATCACAGAGAGAAGACATCATGAAAAATCGAGCGAATCTCTAACTTCTTCATGAGCGTCATCTAGGTTAACCCATCTCCAAGACAAAACACAGTTTTTTCTTCTTCATTTTACCATAAAATTCTATTGACACCAATAACCGCCTGTTTTCATGAAAGCTCACAATAAACACTAGATGTTGTGTTAAAGTATTTTCTGATAACAAAATATAGAGAGCATTGACGTCTCAATGTCAACAAGACAAAACTGTTTTTATATATGAACATGTTTTTTTTTCGTGAGGAAGCCAAAAGCGTTACTGTTTCGCAACGCAAAACACACAGCATCTATACGTAATTAACAAACCAAACACAACATGTGGTGTATCATTACAAATCATAAGGATAACAAGGTATATCCTACCAAGCAAATCGACATAGAAAAAATGAATTCGTAACGCTTCAATACGTTATTTAGGAATGCTCATGAAAACAACTAGAGCCATATGAATATGGCACTATTTAAAATTTACCATTTTCCAGAAAATCGAGAATCATAAAAGTTAAAGTGCTATACATTTGGCTTGATAAAAAACCCTGATGCCAAAGCCACAGCAGAAACAGGCTGGGAGATCACTTCGTCTACCTGCGAACCCTTCGGTCCAAAATGACATGCTTCCAACATACGATGTACGGCGTCCATGTTACCTGAGAACACAGCTTCTACCGCGCCATCAGCACAATTACGCACCCATCCATCTAAAAATAAATCTTGAGATTTTGTCTGCACCCACGCTCGAAACCCCACGCCCTGTACGCGCCCAGTTATCACAACACGCACACATATAGCCGCTCGTGTCACGCCACCACACTCGGCTCAACAGGCATGTCTTCCTCAAAATCACCAAGCTCAATAAGAAGCTGGTCAGCCTTCACTCCTTGGGGAGCGGTTATATAAATATTTTTAACGACCGCATCTGCCTGTGCATAAATCACATTTTCCATTTTCATCGCTTCAAGTGTCAGCAATTTCTGTCCAGCACGAATGATCATGCCCACTTCGACAGAAACAGAAGAGACCAACCCCGCAATCGGTGCTAGAATATGATTACGTGAATCCACCTGCTTTTTAACTGGCATATAGGTCGCAAGTTCCGCTACGCGTGGGGTACGAATCCGCACTTTAACCTCCGCACCACCATACGAAAGTTCATAGCCTTCACCGAGTGTTTTAATATGCACACTCACCGATTTACCATTAATCGTCCCCTGAAAAAGGGAACGCCCATGCGTCCACGAAGTCCGTACCACAACCAGCCCGCCCTCATAACCCACATCATGTCCATTTTCATGCGGATGCGCTGAAATCGCATAATCTTCACCGTTGAGGTTTGCGACCCAACGCGCACCAATCACGCGCTTACGCCCAGCAAGCTGCTGCGACACCTCTGCCGCACGGCGCGCATCTTTCAAAAAGATATGAGAACCTACTCCTAAGAATGTACGTAGTAATTCTTCGGTAAGTTCTGCCGTTGAAAAACCTTCAGGATATTCCTGCGCAATAAAATTAGTGCTAAGATCCCCGCTAACAAAACGTGCGTGTGATAAAATCGAGGATAAAAACCCCATATTATGTGAAATACCATCAATGACAAATGCCGAAAGTGCGGTTTTCATCGACTCAATCGCTTGATTACGGGTCGGAGCATGCGTACAGACCTTCGCTACCATCGGGTCATAGAACATGCTGACTTCGCCACCGTCATAAATCCCTGTATCAATCAGGAGAGAATCCGAAACAGGGGGTTCTTCGTAACGGGTAATCCGACCTGTTGACGGCAAAAACCCACGCTTTGGATCTTCTGCATACACACGCGCTTCAAACGCCCAACCATTAAAGGTCACGTCTTTTTGTTCAAACTCTAATTTTTCACCCGCAGCAATCCGAATCATCTGCTCAACAAGGTCAATGCCTGTAATCAACTCCGTGACACGGTGTTCCACCTGCAAGCGCGTATTCATCTCGAGAAAATAAAAATTTCCTTTATCATCAACGATGAATTCTACTGTCCCTGCAGAAAAATACGATACTTTCTTTGCGAGCGCAACAGCCTGCGCGCCCATCTTATTGCGTAAACGCTCATCAATAAACACGCTAGGGGCTTCTTCAATCACCTTTTGGTGACGACGCTGAATCGAGCATTCACGTTCACCAAGATGCACCACATTGCCATATTTATCGGCTAAAACTTGAATCTCAATATGACGCGGATTATCAAAAAATTTCTCAATAAATACACGCGCATCACCAAAGCTAGATGCAGCCTCAGAGCCAGCTAACAACATGCCTTCTGCCAATTCGGACTCCGCCCGCACCACACGCATCCCTTTGCCGCCGCCGCCAGCCGCCGCTTTTACCATCACAGGATAACCAATCCGCGCCGCCGCTTTCACCGCTTCACGGTGATTTTCAATCACATCCAACCCACCGGGAACGGTATTCACACCGGCTTTTTTAGCAATTTTTTTCGACTCAATCTTATCTCCCATCAAGCGAATCGCCTCAGGCGAAGGCCCGACCAATGTCACGCCACGCTTCGCAAGTGCCTCGGCAAATGCCGCATTCTCAGACAAAAATCCATACCCCGGATGCACCGCCTCTGCGCCAGATTGATCTACTGCACTCAAAATAGCATTCACATTCAAATAGCTCTCGATCGAGGGAGGAGGGCCAATGTAAATCGCCTCGTCCGCTTCTTTTACATGCAACGCATTGGTATCAGCTTCAGAATAGACCGCAACCGTTTTAATGCCCATTTTCTGGCAGCTACGCATAATACGCACCGCAATTTCACCGCGGTTAGCAATCAGCAACTTCTTGAAAAGTGGCTTTTTACGACGAGGGGTAGTAGTTGCAATCTGAATACTCATAACATCAACACTTTATGCTAGGTAATCTGCACACTTAAAGCGGCAAATTATCATGTTTTTTCCACGGATGTTCCACTTGTTTGTTACGAAGCAACACAAGTGAACGGCACAAACGCCAGCGCGTATTTTGCGGACGAATCACATCATCAATATAACCACGCGCAGCAGCAACAAATGGACTTGCAAATTTTTCACGGTATTCATCCACACGTTTGGCACGATCTTCTGGACGCGTCATATTACCTCTAAAGACAATCTCCACCGCACCCTCAGGCCCCATCACTGCAATCTCAGCACTTGGCCATGCATAGTTCAGATCCCCTTGCAAATGCTTGGAATTCATCACGATATACGCACCACCGTAAGCTTTACGCGTGATCACGGTAATTTTCGGCACAGTCGCTTCGGCGTAGGCATGTATCAATTTTGCACCATGTTTAATGATCCCATTATGCTCTTGCGCAGTACCAGGTAAGAATCCCGGAACATCAACAAACGTGACAATCGGAATACCGAACGCATCACAAAAGCGCACAAAACGCGCCGCTTTACGTGAAGCATCAATGTCCAAGCACCCAGCAAGCTCCATCGGCTGATTGGCAACAAATCCTACGGAATGCCCTTCCATACGCCCAAAACCACAAATAATGTTTTTAGCATAATCAGGCTGGACTTCAAAGAAATCGCCTTCATCGACCACACGCACGAGGAGCTCTTTCATGTCATATGGCTTATTGGGATTATCAGGCACAAGAGTATTAAGCGACAGTTCCACGCGATCAGCAGGATCAGGCGTTGGACGCACTGGCACACCAGCGGTATTGGAAAGCGGCAAGAAATTGAATAAACGTCGCGTTTGTAGCAACGCTTCAATATCATTGGCAAAGGCAAAATCCGCTACGCCAGTTTTCTTGGCATGGGTTGATGCTCCGCCTAACTCTTCTTGTGTCACCACCTCATGCGTTACCGTCTTGACCACATCAGGCCCAGTAACAAACATATATGAGCTACCCTCCACCATCACGGTGAAATCAGTAAGCGCAGGTGAATAGACCGCACCGCCCGCGCAAGGCCCCATAATCATCGAAATCTGGGGAATCACGCCTGAGGCCATCACATTACGCTGGAAAATCTCGCCATAACCTGCGAGTGAATCCACACCCTCTTGAATCCGCGCTCCACCAGAATCATTAATCCCAATCACAGGCGCACGATTTTTCATCGCCATATCCATGATTTTACAGATTTTACGTGCATTTGTTTCACTGAGTGAACCACCATGCACGGTAAAATCCTGCGAATACAAGAACACCAAACGCCCATTGATCGTGCCGTGACCAATCACCACACCATCACCAGGGATTTGCTTCTTATCCATACCAAAATGCCCGCAGCGATGCTCAACGAACATATCAAATTCTTCAAAAGAATCAGGATCTAGCAGCACCTCTATACGCTCGCGTGCCGTCAGCTTGCCGCGCTCGTGTTGCTTATCAATACGATCCTGTCCACCGCCCAAACGCGCTAAATCACGTTTGCGCTCCAATTCCCTGATGACTGTACCTTGTTGCATAAGTTCCTATAAATCAGGCTGTTAGTAACAAAAGACGTTGCCATAAATAGCTCCGCAAACCACCTGTTTAGCAAAGATAGACGCTAATACCAAACCTTTTATGATATTTTATGTACGTGACCTTACATCTCAATCGGTTAAGGCAGATTAATTAAAGTGAAAAACGCCTGCGTTGCCGCTGCCTCTGCCGCCGCGACGCGATGACGTTGCAAAATCCCCACATCTTCACCCCATTTTTCAAACTGGTAGGTTTGTTCTAAACGCGAGTATAACAACGCATCATCCACCGTAACGCACCCGCGCAACACCGCAAACGGCAACACCAGCGACCCCAGAATACGTGTAAGCAACGCAAATGGCACGAGATGCCAATCATCCAAACCAGCAACCAACGCCGCAACTTTATCCATACTTGCCTGAGACTGCGTGAGCGGCATAATTTCCGTCGTCACCTCTAACACTAGCCCAAGCTCCGCCTTCGCCCATGCCAGCAAAGGATTCCACTGCGCTTCTTGTTTTGCCAGCAAATCACTGTGACCCGCATCTCTATAACACAATAATTCGGTTGTCGCGTAAGCAGCCGTCTCCTCGCGCAGCATCACCCTGTCCGCGTCATTCAGCCCCAGCACGCCATACGCCAAGCGCGTGAGATACATGCTATTCATATCAATTTCCTCACTCTGCGCACGCCACTCTTGCGCAACCGCCTCTGCCAATGATGCTGTCGGCAACATCACCGTTTGCTTGGACGGTGTTTTGACTGCACGTCCATCAAGCAAAATGGCATATCCATCTGGTTCTTTTGATGCGGTGACTTCTTTGTAGAATTTTTTCATTATTTATCTTTCAACTTTTTTACTAGCAACTGCGCCCCTAGCCCTAGCCCCTCCCCCTGAAGGGAGAGGGTAATTCTCTATCTCTCCGCCAGCGAAAGACCCATATCATCTTTCGATAACCCCAGCACCTTCCAGCTTTTTAACATATGCGGCGGGAGCGGTGCAGTAATATCAAGGGCTTTAACCCCTGCCATTTTTGGTAGAATCAGACGGCGTGCATGAAGATGAACTTGATTCGCCACCTCCATATCATCCAAAAACGCTGCTTTTCCGCCATATTTGCCGTCGCCAATAATCGGATGCCCAATATATGCCATATGCGCTCGTAATTGATGCGTGCGGCCTGTGACGGGCATCAGCTCAACCCAGCACATCGTATGCAACAATGTCTCAACCACGCGGTAATGCGTCACGGCGTATTTGCCGTCGTCACTAGCTTCCATTTTCTCACGCCCAACCCCTAGTTTTTCGAGCGGCGCATCAATCGTACCTTCTTTGAGTTCTGGCACACCTGCGACCAACGCCCAATAGACTTTACGCACTTCTTTGCCTGAGAAGGCTTTACCGAGTGCTGCTGCGTCTTTACTGGTACGCCCTAACACCATTACACCGCTCGTATCGCGGTCTAGGCGGTGGATCAAGCGCGGACGCTCGCCGTCAAAGGTAAGTGCATCGAGCCTTCTATCAACATGGTCGCGCACCGAACTCCCGCCCTGCACGGGGATTCCCGCAGGCTTGTTAATCACTATGCGCGATGCGTCCTTATACAACACCCAACTCTGCGTTTCGCGGATAGTTTTATCATCAAGCAACTCGATTTTAAGAGCTTTCGGCTTCTTCTTCGGACGCTCAAAGGGCGTACCTGCGTAGGGATCATCTGGGATCACCAGCAAAAACGGTGCAATCGTGACAATCTGCCCCGTACGGAGGCGCGCAGAAGCTTCCGACTTTTTACCATCAACCTTCACCGCACCTTTACGCAACTGCTTTTGCAGGAAAGGCTGTGAGATATGCGGAAAATGACGCTTAATCCAGCGATCTAAACGTGTATCATCATCACCACTGGCGACTGGAAATGGCTGCATTCTTTTTTCTTTCTTTTTTAAGTACGAAACAACGTCATGCCAAGCATGAGTGCTATGACCGACACGGTAACAGATAACATAATATACACAAGCGCAAGGTAATTTGGCTCGCGCTGAAATAATGTCACGACATCGAGCGAAAAGGTTGAGAAAGTCGTAAATCCACCAAGCACCCCCACCGCAATAAAGTTACGAAGCTGTGGATCAATCTGCGTACGGTGTGCGCCCCAACCAATCAGCAACCCCATCGCCAACGAACCAAGAATATTCACGATCAGCGTGCCATAAGGAAAACCAACGCCAAAAAAACGCGTTGCCAGCACCATAACAGCATAACGCAACATCGAGCCGAGTGCGCCGCCAAGACCGATAAGTAAAAAAGAGTTCATAATTTATCCTTGTTTTAGCGAAGCTAAAACTCCCTTCTCCCTAGCCCTTTCCCTCGAAGGGAGAGGAAATTTTGCTTACTCCATTCTTTCATCGCGTTTTTTCGCAAACCAGTCCATTCTTTTTTTAATCTCGCGCTCAAAACCACGCTCTACGGGCTGATAAAATGACTTACGCCCCATGCCATCAGGAAAATAATTCTGTCCTGAAAAACCATGTTCGGTGTCATGATCATAGGCATAATCCTTGCCATATCCCAGCGACTTCATCATACCTGTGGGGGCGTTCAAAATATGTTTGGGCGGCATCAAAGAGCCTGAACTTGCTGCTTCGCGCTGCGCTGCCTTAAAAGCCATATACACCGCATTGGATTTGGGTGCGGTAGCAAGATAGACCACGATATTCGCCAAAGCCAACTCCCCTTCGGGTGATCCAAGCCGCTCATAAACCTGTGTTGCTGTTTCTGCAAGTATCAAGGCTTGAGGATCTGCAACCGCAATATCCTCACTAGCAAACCTCACCAGTCGCCGCGCAATATAACGTGGATCTTCGCCGCCCTCTAACATCCGCGCAAACCAATAAAGCGCAGCATCTACATCTGAACCGCGCAGGCTTTTATGTAGCGCGCTAATCAGGTTATAATGACCGTCCTGCCCTTTATCATAAATCACCGCCCGTTTTTGAGTAAATTTGGTGAGAGCTTCCACACTCAGTGGTTTTTTTAATTCAGCAGCAAGCAGTTCCTCACATAAATTGAGCAAATAACGCCCATCACCGTCTGCCATACTACACAGCAACGCACGTGCATCCACATCCAATGGCAATATCGTTTGCTCAACCGCCTCCACACGCTGCAATAATTTTTTCAAGTCATCCGCGTTAAGTCGTTCTAATACCACAACACGACAACGCGACATCAACGCCGCGTTCACTTCAAAAGATGGGTTTTCTGTGGTTGCCCCAATTAGTAAGATCGTACCATTTTCAACGTAAGGCAGAAATGCATCCTGCTGTGCGCGATTAAAACGATGAATCTCATCAACAAACAAGAGCGTTTGCTCCCCTGCATCGCGTCGTGCGCCTGCGCGTTCAAAACATTTCTTTACATCAGGCAGCCCCGATGTCACCGCTGAGATAGTTTCAAGTACACAGCCACTTGCCTCCGCAATAAGACGCGCTAACGTGGTTTTACCACAGCCCGGAGGCCCCCAAAAAATAAGTGAGAGAAAATGTTTAGTACGTACCATCCGCCCCAACACGCCATCTTCTGCTAAGATAGACGCTTGCCCAACCACTTCATCAAAAGACGTTGGACGCAATTTTTCAGCAAGCGGCATATGTGTCTGTGTGGCAAAGAGTGAAGCCGTCGTCATTATGGCACAACCCGCAGATTCATCACCTGCTCACCCCGAGCAAACGTAATCTGCCATGCTCTTGCACCTGATTTTGTAAGTGCATCAAGCTGTTTACTGGATGTCACTTTGACATTATTCACCGCTAAAATAATATCTCCAACATTCACGCCATAGCGACTTTGTCCTGCATCTACTTTGTCTTCCACCACAATCACACCTTGTTTGTTCACATCCTTATTTAACTGCATCGCCAAACGCGGAGAAAGATTCGCCACGATTAGACCCATAAGCGGCGAATTACCTTTAAGTAAACGCTTATCAGCCGCGGGCTTCTCCGGTGGCAATGTTGGCATCACTTCCGTTTCATGCTCCTGACCTGCGCGCAGATAAACCATACTCAGCGGCTTATCTATTTCTGCAATCGCCAAGCGAAACTTCAAATCCTGCACAGAGGATATTTTTACGCCCGCAACTGCCGTGATAATATCACCTGATTTAAGCCCTGCTGCTTGCGCAGGGCTGTCGTCAAACACATCGCGTATCAATGCACCGCGCTGCGTATCACTGCCCATTGCCTGCGCCATCTCAGAGGTCATTTCCTGATAGCTCGCGCCAAGCCATGGACGAACCAAGCCGCCGCCATGCGGACTCCCGCGCATAAAAGCGGTAACCATCGCAGAAGGAATCGCAAAGCCAATGCCAATCGAACCACCAGATTTAGAATAAATCGCGGTGTTGATACCAACCAGCTTGCCATCCATATCGACCAGCGCACCACCTGAATTCCCTGGATTAATCGCCGCATCCGTTTGAATGAAAAAACCATAATCAGAAATTCCCGCCGCCGAACGCGCTAGCGCAGAAACAATCCCACTTGTGACCGTCTGCCCAACCCCAAATGGATTGCCAAGTGCAAGCACCAAATCCCCGACCTCTAACGTATCTGAATCACGCAAACTTAAAAAAGGCAGATCTTTTTTCACCTCCTCAAGCTTCAGCAACGCTAAATCCACCCCTTTATCTGCATTCTCAACCGTTGCCTTGAACTCACGTCCGTCTGCAAGTACGACCATAATCGCATCACTGCCCTCAATGACATGATTGCTAGTAATTACACTACCCTTCGCATCAACAATCACACCCGAACCAAGCGAACGCACCACGCGTTCACGCGTCAACCCTGAACCACCCATAAACGAATCAAAAAATGGGTCACCCATAAACGGCGACACACGTTCTTTCACCACGCGCTTAGTATAGATATTTACCACCGCAGGCGCGACTCTCTTGACCACTGGCGCGTAACTCAACTGAATTTGCGTTTTAGACTCTGGCACAGCCGCTTCTTGTGCAAAAGCAGAAGTAACAGAGAAATAAACCAGCACAATGACTAAAAAAGACAATAATGGGCGCATAGATTCCTCATATGTTATCCGTCGAAAATACTCTGCTTATATGGGATAGCAAGCTGAACTTTACCAGATACCAAAAACAAAAAAGGCGACCACTCAGTGATCGCCTTTTTATAATACTTTATCAGCAAAGTTTACGCTGCTTCAGACTCATCAGCAGAGTAAACTGGGCCTGAATCTTTGCCTTTCGCGGTCACATCGCGCTCAACGAACTCAATGATCGCCATCGGGGCATTATCACCATAACGGAAACCAGCTTTAAGCACACGGATATAACCACCCTGACGCTCTTTGTAACGTGGTGCAAGCACGGCAAAAAGTTTTTCAACTTGGTCTTTATCACGCATTTGCGCAATCGCCTGACGACGAGCAGCCAAATCACCTTTTTTACCCATAGTGATAAGTTTTTCAACGTAAGGACGAAGCTCTTTTGCTTTCGGCAATGTAGTTGAAATTTGCTCATGCTTAATCAAGGCAGCTGCCATGTTCGCAAACATCGCTTTGCGATGTGAACTTGTTCTGTTTAACTTTCTGCCGCTCATACCGTGACGCATCATCGTCTCCTATTATTTCTTCTTATATCAAACTAATCTTTTACTATCAAAATGGGTCTTCAAAACGACGAGCCAAATCTTCAATGTTCTCTGGCGGCCATTCCTTAACTTCCATACCAAAACGAAGCCCCATGCTAGAAAGCACTTCTTTAATCTCATTGAGAGACTTACGGCCGAAGTTCGGGGTTTTCAGCATTTCGCTTTCTGTTTTGAGTACCAAATCACCAATATAAACAATGTTATCGTTTTTCAGGCAATTCGCAGAACGCACAGAAAGCTCAAGCTCATCCACTTTCTTGAGCAAATATGGGCTGAACGGAAGATCCGCACGCTCACCACGCTCTTTATGCTCAGGCTCATCTTCAAAATTGACAAACAAACGCAGCTGATCTTGAAGAATACGCGCAGACAAAGCCACAGCATCTTCAGGTGTCACTGAACCATCGGTTTCAACTTCTAAAATCAACTTGTCATAGTCAGTCACCTGACCTACACGCGCATGCTCCACTTTGTAAGATACATTAAGAACAGGGCTGAAAATCGCATCAACAGGAATCAAACCAATTGGTGCATCTTCCTGACGATTTTGCGACGCAGGAACATATCCTTTGCCCGTCTCAACAATAAATTCCATATTGACTTTTGCACCCTTATCCAGCGTACAAATCACGAGGTCTTTATTAATAACATCCACTTCCGCAGAGGTCTCAATCGCAGATGCGCGCACCTCACCCGGACCTTCAGCACGCAACACCATGCGCTTGCGCCCTTCAGAATGCGCACGAAGCTTCAATTCTTTAATATTTAAGATGATATTCGTGACATCTTCACGCACACCAGCAACCGCAGAGAACTCGTGCAACACACCATCAATCTTAATGTTCGTCACCGCAGCACCTTGCAAAGAAGATAAAAGCACGCGACGAAGCGCAACACCCAGTGTATTACCGAAACCACGCTCAAGCGGCTCCGCCACGATGACAGCACGATTGCTAGCGACACCCTTATGGTTCACATCAAGCTTCTTAGGCTTAATCATTTCTTGCCAGTTGCGATTCAACATGCTCATAGTTTTACCTTTGCCAGATAATTTCTTTTAAAAAACCAAAATAACCAAAGCCCGAATTACACGCGACGGCGTTTTGGTGGACGGCAACCATTGTGAGGAACAGGCGTTACATCTTTAATCGACGTAATGGTGAAACCCACAGACTGAAGCGCACGAAGCGCAGACTCGCGTCCACTACCAGGACCTTTCACACGCACTTCAACGGTTTTCATGCCATGTTCTGCTGCTTTGCGACCAGCATCTTCCGCTGTCACCTGTGCCGCATAAGGAGTCGCCTTGCGAGAACCTTTAAACCCATGGCAACCCGAAGAAGACCAAGACACTGCGTTACCATTGGTATCGGTGATGGTGATGATCGTGTTATTGAAAGAAGCATTCACATGCGCAATACCAATTGCTATGTTCTTACGTTCGCGCTTCTTAACTCGTGCTGTATCTTTAGCCATTACTTGCCTCAAATCCTATTATTTCTTTTTACCAGCGATAGCCACTGCTTTACCTTTACGCGTACGCGCATTGGTATGTGTACGTTGACCGCGCACAGGCAGACGGCGACGATGACGCAAACCGCGATAGCAACCAAGATCCATCAGACGCTTGATGTTCATGCCCACTTCACGACGAAGTTCGCCTTCAACCGTATAGTCAGCATCAATAATCTCACGAAGACGAGTCACCTCAGCTTCTGTTAATTGATGTACACGCTTATCCAAAGCCAAGCCTGCTTTATTGCAGATCTCAACAGATCTAATACGTCCAATTCCATGGATATAAGTGAGTGCGATTTCTACACACTTTGCACTTGGAATGTTCACCCCGGCGATACGAGCCACAGATCTACCCCTTAATTAATGGTTACATTTGCTTGCGCCCGCGAGGGGCATCTATTTATTTTTTAGTCGATAACGACCCCCGCCACGACGGCAAAGAGGACGCATCATACGAAGATTAAAGTGCAAGTCAACAGTTTACTTAACAAGAATTTGTTTTATCTGTGTCTGTACGACATCAATCTCCGCCATACCATCCACAGAGGACAAAATTTTCTTCTGCGTATAGTAAGGTAGTAGTGGTGCAGTCTGACTATGATAGGCAGCCACACGTTTTGCAACGGTATCACGATTATCATCTGCACGACGAGAAAATTCACCACTACCACATTTATCACAGACACCTTCTTTTAAAGGCTTCTTGAAACTATCGTGATAACCTTCTCCACACTTCGCGCAAGCATAACGCCCTGTAATACGCTCAACCAAAGCAGCATCATCCACCTTGAGTTCAATCACTGCGCTCAATGATTTATTCACCTCGGACAACATCACATCCAACGCTTCCGCTTGCGCCACCGTACGAGGAAACCCATCAAGAATAAATCCAGACGCACAATCTGCCTGCGCAATACGATCTTTGATCAAATCAATCATCGTTGCATCATCCACGAGTGCGCCAGACGACATAATACCTTGCACACGCTTACCCATCTCACTGCCAGACGCCACCGCTTCACGCAGCATGTCACCCGTAGAAAGCTTTGCAAGCTCATAAGCATCCGCCAACACAGAAGCCTGCGTACCCTTACCACAACCAGGAGGGCCAAGAAGAATAAGGTTCATATTATCTCCTGCTATGCAATTTTGCTTTTTTAATCAGCCCCTCATACTGATGGGCAAAAAGATGCGACTGTACTTGACCAACAAAATCCATCGTCACGTTCACCACAATCAATAAGCTTGTACCACCGAGATAAAAAGGTACATTAAATTTTGCAACGAGTAGCTCTGGGGCTGTACAGATCAGTGCCAAATAAACACCACCAACCACCGTCAAACGCGTCAAGACATAATCAAGATAGACTGCTGTATTCTTACCTGGGCGAATCCCTGCAACGAAACCGCCATTCTTCTTTAAGTTATCTGCGGTCTCATCTGGATTGAAAACAATCGAGGTATAGAAAAAGCAGAAGAATAAAATAATAGCAATATACGCCACAATATAGAGTGGTTGACCATGTGCAAGATAGGTTGTGATAAGCGACAACCACTCAGGACCTTTGCCCGCATTAAAGCTGGCAATCGTCAATGGAAATAGCAAGAGTGAAGAAGCAAAGATAGGAGGAATCACACCGGCAGTATTCAGCTTAAGCGGCAAATGGGACGAGTCGCCAGCAAAAAGTTTGTTACCCACCTGACGTTTTGGATATTGAATGATGATACGACGCTGCGCACGCTCAACAAAAACAATCAACGCAATCAAACCAAGCGCAATCATCATCACCATTAAAATCGTGATAGTACTCATCGCGCCTGTACGACCAAGCTCAAACATCCCTGACAAAGCACCTGGAAGACCAGCAACAATCCCAGAAAAAATAATTAAAGAAATACCATTACCAATACCGCGCGCAGTAATCTGCTCACCAAGCCACATAAGAAACATTGTGCCGCTAGTCAATGTGACCGCTGTTGAAACACGAAACATCAATCCTGGCATCAACACAACAGCACCGCCTGCACCATTCATGTTTTCCAACCCTAGCGAAATTCCATAACCCTGAACCAACGCCAAGATAACCGTGCCGTAGCGAGTATATTGATTAATTTTACGCCGCCCAGCTTCACCTTCCTTCTTCAATTGTGCTAGTTGTGGCACAGCGATGGTGAGCATTTGAATAATAATAGACGCAGAAATATAGGGCATAATCGCAAGCGCGAAAATAGTCATACGACCAAGCGCACCACCTGAGAACATATTGAAAACACCCAGCACGCCACGCGAATGCTGCTTAAAAACTTCTGCAAGAACATGGGGATCAATACCAGGAATTGGAATATAAGTACCAACACGGTACACAATCAATGCACCAAGCACAAACCAAAGGCGTTGCTTGAGCTCAGTCGCTCGCGCCAACACCCCCATATTCATATTAGCGGCAAGGCGTTCAGCGGCTGAAGTCATAGTACATATACTCTATATCAAATTACCATTAAGGGAAATCGTGACTGTTATGCAGCAACGGTGACTTTGCCACCAGCTTTTTCCACCGCGGCAACCGCCGAAGCAGATGCTTTGCATACTTCCAGTGACAATTTTGCGGAAAGCTCACCAACACCAAGCAACTTAATGCCTTCTGCATTTGAGCGCACTAAACCAGCTTTTACCAATGCCTCGCGATTCACCAATGCTTTAGCATCTAACTTCTTAGAATCTACTGCCGCTTGAAGATCACGAAGATTAATCACGTTAAACTCAACACGAGCATGGTTGTTAAAGCCACGCTTAGGGAGGCGACGGTGGATAGGCATCTGGCCACCCTCAAAACCGTTAATCGCCACACCATTACGTGCTTTTTGACCTTTAACACCACGTCCACACGTCTTGCCTTTGGTACAACCAATACCACGACCCACACGCATACGCGGTTTACGCGCACCTGAGTTATCTGCAATTTCGTTCAACAACATAATCTTATCTCCTCACGGATAGCTCTGCAACTACGCAGCATCCACAATTTTTACTAAATGGGCAACACTACGAATCATCCCACGCACAGAAGGAGTATCCTCCAACTCACGACGACGATGCAGCTTGTTCAAACCAAGACCAATCAATGTCGCACGCTGATAAGACTGGCGACCAATAGGGCTACCGATTTGCTCTACAACCACCGTAGCGGCCGCTTTTTTCGTCGTTTTTTTCTTTGCTTCAGCCATTGCCTTCACTCCCTACATCTGCTTACGCAGCAGTCTCTTCCTTTGCAGCAACATGCGTACCACCTTCACGGCGGCTAATCACATCACCAATTTTCATACTACGCTTTGCAGCAATATCACGCGGTGCGCGCAAAGACTTAAGCGCATCAAAAGTCGCTTTCACCATGTTATGCGGATTCTGCGTGCCAATAGATTTTGCCACCACATCATGAACGCCTAGTGCTTCAAACACGGCGCGCATTGGACCACCAGCAATAATCCCCGTACCTGCAGGCGCAGAACGAAGCATCACTTTGCCCGCACCGAAATGACCGCGCACATCATGATGCAGTGTACGTGCTTCACGAAGAGGAATACGAATCATATTTTTTTTCGCATCATCAATCGCCTTGCGCATCGCCTCAGGCACTTCTTTTGCCTTACCGCTACCATAACCAACACGACCCTTACCATCACCAACCACCACAAGCGCAGCGAAGCCGAAACGACGGCCACCCTTCACTACTTTGGCGACGCGATTGATATGTACCAAACGGTCAACCAATTCGCTTTCTTCTCTTGCTGCCTGCGCTGCGTTGCTCATGCTGCTACCCTGTTCTTCTTTAAACTTATGTTTACTTACAATTAAAATGCCAAACCAGCTTCACGTGCAGCATCAGCCAAAGCTTTTACGCGACCATGAAACAAATAACCACCACGATCAAACACAATGAAATCAACTTTTTCTTTTTTAGCACGCTCAGCCACCAATTTGCCAACCGCTTGCGCAGCAGCAATGGTTGAGCCTGATTTTAGTTTCAACTCTTTATCCAAGCTAGATGCAGCCGCAACGGTTGCACCTTGTGCATCATCAATCAGCTGAGCATAAATATGCTTGCCCGAGCGGAACACACTAAGACGCACGCGCCCCTTTGCGTTCTTACGAAGTGAATAACGCACGCGCGCTTTTCTACGTTCAAATTTTACTGCTTCACTATTCATGGCAAATATCCTTAAACCACTAATTATTTCTTCTTGCCTTCTTTCATACGTACATACTCGCCGACATAACGCACACCTTTGCCTTTATACGGCTCTGGCTTACGAAGCGCACGAATCTCTGCACATACCTGACCGACTTTTTGTTTGTCAGCCCCCGTGATCGTAATCAAGGTTGGTTTTTCACATACCACCGTGATACCCGCAGGCACGACATACTTGATCTCATGGCTGTAACCAAGAGCTAATGTCAGCACGTTACCGACGACATTTGAACGATAACCAACGCCATTAATTTCCAACTGACGCGTAAAACCTTCGGTCACACCTTTTACAAGGTTATTGACATTACTACGAACCGTACCCCACATCGTGCGCGCACGTTTAGAGTCATTCGCTGGTTTCACCCATACCTCACCGTTGGTCACAGTAACTTCTACATCACCCGTAACAACCGTACTAAGTTCAGCCTTCGCACCTTTAACCACAATACGCGTATCGGTCACGTTGACAGATACTGAAGAAGGGAATGCAACAGGCAATTTTCCTAAACGAGACATGTCTCAGCTCCTTAAAATACGCAGCAAAGCACTTCACCGCCCACATTCTGTTGGCGCGCTTCATAATCAGAAAGCACCCCGCGAGAGGTAGAAAGGATTGCAATACCTAAACCATTATAAAATGTCTTGAGTGCATTAATAGAAGAATACTCACGACGACCCGGCGTAGAGACACGCTTAATTTCTTTGATGACTGGCTCACCTTCATGATATTTTAGCTCGATCTCAAGCATCGCCAAACCGCGCTCATTCTCAGCTTTATGATAATCACGAATATAACCTTCACGCTTCAAAACATCCATCACGTTTGCACAGAAAGAAGAATATGGGCAGGTTACGGTAGCGAGACGCGCACGTTGTCCGTTACGGATGCGCGTCAGTGTATCAGATAGTAAATCATTCATTGACATAATAAAAACTCCCTACCAGCTGGACTTAACAAGGCCAGGAATCTGACCAAATGAACCAAGCTGACGCAATGCAATACGCGACAAACGAAACTTACGGTATGTACCGCGAGGACGACCAGACACTTCACAACGGTTGCGATAACGCACTTTAGCTCCGTTACGAGGCATCTCAGCAAGTTTAAACTGAGCGGCAAAACGCTCCTCAATCGACAACTCCCGATTCATCACAATCTCCTTAAGCTTCCCGCGACGATTCGCTTGTTGCTTAATCATACGACCACGACGATCATTCTTCTCAACACTGCTTTTCTTAGCCATCGTGCTTCTCCTTATTTTCTAAACGGAAAGTTCAGACCAGCAAGTAAATCTCTTGCTTCATCATCTGTCTTCGCGGTGGTGGTGATAACAACATCAAAGCCACGCACTTTATCCACTTTGTCATAGTTAATCTCAGGGAACACGATATGTTCCTTGATACCCATGGCATAGTTACCGCGACCATCAAAGCTCTTAGGATTAAGACCACGGAAATCTCGAATACGAGGCATCGCAATATTCACAAAGCGATCCAAGAACTCATACATACGCTGACCACGCAATGTCACGCGACAACCAACAGGCACACCCTCACGAAGCTTAAAGCCTGCGATAGATTTTTTTGCTCTGGTGACCACTGCTTTTTGACCCGCAATAAGCGTAAGCTCATCTGCGGCACCATTAACAGCCTTACTATCTTGCGCAGCTTCACCCACACCCATATTCAACACAATTTTGGTAACGCGCGGAATCTGCATCGTATTGGCATAACCATACTTACCTTGGAGTGCTGCGCGCACCTCTTTTTCATATACTGCTTTAGCCTGTGACATCGCTCTCAACCCTACGCTAATTCTTCACCAGAACGCTTCGCCACACGCACCTTACGGCCATCAGCAAGCACCTTGTAACCAACACGCGTTGCCTTGCCGTCTTTTGGATCAACAAGTGCAACATTAGAAATGTGAAGAGCAGCCTCTTTTTCCACGATGCCCGCTGCACCCGCAGCAGAAGCACGCTGATGCTTCTTCACTTTATTCACTTCAGATACAATCACACGATCTTCTTTTGGAAGAACCTTTAAAACCGTACCTTTTTTACCTTTATCCTTGCCAGCAAGGACAACTACTTCATCATTTTTCTTAATTCTAGCTGCCATGACGCGCCCCTTATTTTTCTTATGACCTAAAGCACTTCAGGTGCTAGAGAAACAATTTTCATAAAGCGTTTTGCACGAAGCTCACGCACTACTGGGCCAAAAATACGCGTACCAATCGGCTCACCCGCTTTATTGATAAGCACCGCCGCGTTTTTATCAAAACGAATTGCAGTACCATCAACACGCTGCACATCTTTCGCTGTACGCACAATCACGGCACGATGCACATCACCTTTTTTTACCTTGCCACGCGGGATAGCCTCTTTTACAGAAACCACCACCACATCACCCACAGAGGCAACATTACGGTGTGACCCACCAAGCACCTTAATGCACTGCACCTTACGAGCACCAGAGTTATCTGCTACTTCCATGGTCGTCTGCATCTGAATCATAAGATTCCCCTTTTCTTTACCGCAGCCACAGCTGCATACTTCTTATTTACGCTACGGACGAAACTGAATCCAAAACAGTCCAAGTTTTGGTCTTAGAGATTGGACGACATTCTACAATGCGCACCTCATCCCCTGTCTTATAGGTATTCGCCTCATCATGCGCTGCATAACGCTTGCTACGACGAATAGTCTTTTTATAAAGCGGGTGCTTAAGACGACGCTCAACCAACACGACAACGGTTTTATCACCCTTATCACTCACCACTGTACCCTGCAAAATTCTTTTAGGCATATCTGTATCTCACTCTCACCACTACGCTGCTTTAGAAGACTGAATCAACGCACCAAGCGCGGTCTTCACACGAGCAATATCTCTACGAACTTCACGAAAACGCGCCGTGTTCGCCAACTCACCAGAAGCACGCTGAAAGCGGAGATTAAACATCTCTTTCTTCATAGAAAGAACAAGAGCGTTCAATTCCGAAGCTTGCTTACCTTTTAAATCTTCCATTTTCATATCAGCCTCACTCGCCAACGCGCGAAATAAACTTAGTTTTAATCGGCAACTTCGCAGAAGCACGCGCAAAAGCTTGACGCGCCGTTTCTTCGTCCACACCATCAATTTCAAACATGATGCGACCAGGCTTCACTTTCGCTGCCCAGAATTCCACCGAACCCTTACCCTTACCCATACGCACTTCCGCTGGCTTCGCCGTCACAGGAGTATCAGGAAAGATACGAATCCACAAACGACCAACGCGACGCACATAACGAGAAATCGAACGACGAGCGGCCTCAATCTGACGCGCAGTTACGCGCTCAGGCTCTAACGCCTTCAACCCGAACGCACCAAAATTAAGTTCGGTGCCGCCCTTTGCGTTACCGTGAATGCGACCTTTGTGCATTTTACGGAACTTTGTTCTCTTTGGACTTAACATAGCCCTGCTCCTTTTTCTAGGTAGTAGCTTTAATCAAAGTGACTAAAACCCCATTCGCCGAGGGGGCGAACTTATATCTTTAAAAAATACAAAAGTAAAGAGCTAATTAAGCAACCACTTTATGTTCTTCTGGGCTATGATCTTGCTTACCAAGAACCTCACCTTTGAAGATCCACACCTTGATCCCAATCACCCCATACGTGGTGTGTGCGCTTGCAATACCATAGTCTACGTCTGCACGTAGGGTATGAAGCGGCACACGACCTTCACGATACCACTCAGTACGCGCAATCTCTGCACCACCAAGACGACCACCGCAATTGATACGAATACCCAATGCGCCAAGACGAAGCGCAGATTGAACCGCACGCTTCATCGCACGACGGAAAGCAATACGACGTTCCAACTGCTGTGCGATACCTTCTGCCACCAATGTAGCATCAAGCTCAGGCTTACGAATCTCAACAATATTTAAATGCACATCGTCCTTGGTAAAGCGTGCAATATCTTTTTTCATCTTTTCGATATCTGCACCTTTTTTACCAATCACGATACCTGGACGCGCTGTATGAATATAAACGATTGCCTTTTTCGCAGGACGCTCAATCACGATCTTACTTACACCCGCGGCATGCAAAGTCTTCTTCAAATAAGCACGAATCTTAAGATCTTCATGCAACTTATCTGCAAAATCTGCATTTTTAGCAAACCAACGTGAATCCCACGTTTTGTTGATACCTAGGCGCAAGCCAATTGGATTTACTTTCTGACCCATTATGCTAGCTCCTCTACTTCACGCACCACGATGGTGATATTGCTAAATGGCTTCAGAATCTGCGCGCCACGACCACGACCGCGAGCATGAAAACGCTTCATCACCATATTTTTTCCAACCCACGCCTCTGATACGATCAAGCTATCCACATCAAGCTGATGATTATGTTCTGCATTGGCAATCGCAGAAAGCAAGGCTTTCTTGACATCACCTGCGATTCGGCGGCTTGAAAATGTAAGCTGCGTCAACGCCTGATTCACAGGAAGGCCACGAATCATTTGCGCAACGAGGTTCAATTTTTGAGGGCTTACGCGTAAACGATTAAGGACGACTTTCGCCTCATTATCTTTCAAGCTACGCACTGTTTGTTTCTTGGACATGACTTTTTCCATCACCTAAGAGGGTTATTTACGTTTTGCTTTTTTATCTGCGCCATGTCCGTGATAAGTACGGGTAGGAGCGAATTCACCAAGCTTGTGACCAATCATTTCTTCCGTCACAATGACAGGAATAAATTTCTGACCGTTATACACACCGAAGGTCAACCCAACGAACTGTGGAATAATGGTCGAACGACGAGACCAAGTTTGAATCACTTGGTTACGTGTTGACTTTTTTGCTTCTTCTGCTTTCTTGAGCAAATATGCATCAAAGAAAGGACCTTTCCAAACCGAACGAGTCACAAAACTCTCCTTTTCATTAATTAACGTTTTTTCGCCTGATGACGAGTACGAATAATCATTTTGTTTTTCTTACGAGTAGAACGTGTACGCTTACCCTTCGTGCATTTACCCCAAGGTGTCACAGGATTACGACCACCAGAAGTACGACCTTCACCACCACCATGTGGGTGATCGACTGGGTTCATCGCCACACCACGAACGGTAGGACGAGTCCCCTTCCAACGAGTACGACCCGCTTTACCATCATTGATGTTCTGATGATCAGGGTTAGACACCGCACCAATGCTTGCCATACAATCAGCATGCACCATGCGAAGTTCACCTGAGCGAAGCTTTACCTGAGCATAACCAGAATCTTTCCCCACAAGCTGCACATAAGCACCCGCGGAACGCGCCAACTGACCACCTTTACCTGGTTTCATCTCCACATTGTGGATAATCGTACCAATCGGAATATTCTTAAGTGGCATCGCATTACCAGGCTTAATATCCGCACGCTCCGCTGCCACCACTTTGTCACCCGCTGCAAGACGTTGCGGCGCAATGATGTAGGCAAGCGTATCATCTTCATAACGTACAAGCGCAATGAACGAGGTACGGTTAGGATCGTATTCAATACGCTCCACGGTCGCCACAACATCCAAACGATTACGTTTAAAATCAATTACACGATAACGACGCTTATGACCACCACCAATATGACGGGTAGTAATACGACCGTTATTGTTACGACCACCTGACTTGGTAAGACCTACCGTCAAAGACTTGATAGGATCACCTTTGTACAATTCCTTACGATCAAGCTGAACAAGCTGACGCTGAGAAGGTGTAATAGGATTAAAGGACTTAAGTGCCATGTTACTTCACTCCCGCTGCAAGATCGATAGACTCACCTTGCTTGAGAGTCACAATCGCTTTTTTAACATCAGAACGCTGACCGAGAATACCACGGAAACGCTTTTGTTTACCTTTGGTGGTAATGGTATTTACTGCGGTTACAGACACACCAAAAATTTTCTCTACAGCTTCTTTAATGGTTGGTTTATCAGCGTTCTTACGCACAACAAACACAAGCTTGTTTTGTTCACTTGCCGCAGTCGACTTCTCAGTCACCACGGGACGCAAGATGATATCAAACAATGAAGCATTTATCGCTTCTACTTTTTTTGCTTTACTCATGACAGTCTCGCCTCCAGCGTTTCAACCGCAGCTTTGGTCAAGACCAATTCTTTATGACGAAGAATGTCATACACATTCACACCCACTTGCGGCAATACATCAACATTTTTTACATTACGAGCAGCAAGTGCAAACGCCTCATCAACCGTTACGTCAATAATAAGTGGCTTAACCCAGCCTAACTTTGCTACTTTTTCTACAAACGCACTCGTCTTAGCTTCAGACATTTTGGTATCTTGCAAAATCACCAAATCACCCGCAGCTTGCTTCGCCGACAAAGCAGTCTTTAACGCCAAACGACGAAATTTTTTAGTCAATTCATGGGCATGAGAACGCACGAGAGGACCAAAAACAATACCACCACCTCTAAATTGTGGCGCACGTTTTGCACCATGACGCGCACTACCCGTACCTTTTTGTTTGTACATTTTCTTGGTCGTGCCACTTACTTCAGCGCGCTGCTTGGTTTTATGCGTTCCCGCACGCGCCTTTGCACGCTGCCACTCTACCACACGCTGCAAAATATCTTTGCGTGCTGGCAAACCAAATACAGCTTCACTGAGTTCAATCTCACCGCTTGCCGCTGCATCTAATGTTATTACCTTGGCTTTCATCACTCTGCCCTTCGCCTAACCTATGCTTCTGTTGAATCATCTACAGGAGCTGCTACTTCAGCAATCTCCTCAGACTGTACCGCTTCTTGACCTGCGCCAATTAGCTTTGCAGGATAGGGAACTGCAGCAGGACGCGCACGTTTAACCGCATCGCGCACCAATACATAACTATCCTTTGCACCTGGCACTGCACCTTCAATCAGGATAAGTCCACGTGCTTCATCGGTAGATACCACCTTGAGATTTTGCGTAGTAATACGCTCATCACCAAGATGACCCGCCATCTTCTTGCCTTTAAATACCTTACCAGGATCTTGACGCTGACCCGTCGAACCATGTGAACGGTGAGAAATAGAGACACCATGTGATGCTTCCAAACCTGCAAAGTTCCAACGCTTCATAACCCCTGCAAAGCCCTTACCTTTGCTCGTACCTGTCACATCGACAAACTGACCTGAAAGGAAGTGATCCGCAGAAAGCTGCGCGCCCACGTCAACCAATGCATTTTCGTCAACACGAAATTCCACAAGTTTACGCTTAGGCGCAACTTTTGCTTTCGCAAAATGACCACGCATAGGCTTGGTTACATTTTTCACTTTTGCATCACCATAGCCCAACTGCACCGCAGTATAACCATCCTTAGCAATTGTTTTTTGTGCCACAACTTGAACATTATCAAGCTGTAAAACAGTCACAGGGACGTGCTTGCCATCATCTGTAAACATGCGGGTCATACCCACTTTTTTTGCTATTAAACCGGTACGCATTTTATGCTGCTCCAAGTACGGTAATTTCGACATCAACGCCCGCTGATAAATCAAGGCGACCCAATGCGTCAACGGTTTGAGGGGTAGCATCCACAATGTCAATCAGACGCTTGTGAGTGCGAATCTCAAACTGCTCACGAGATTTTTTATCAATATGCGGCGAACGGTTAACCGTAAACACTTCACGACGACGTGGAAGCGGCACGGGACCACGAACACGCGCACCAGTACGCTTTGCTGTATTAACAATCTCACGGGTAGAATGATCCAACACACTGTGGTCAAAACCTGAGAGACGAATTCTTATTTTTTGGTTTAGCATTGTATGGCTCCGCCTCTACC
>DAIPJH010000025.1:0-3821 GCA_036770365.1 Rickettsiales bacterium | reverse complement strand
CACCAAAGCACCCTTTGGACTCAATGGTGAATGGCTGTTAGATCCTGCGAATATTATCATCACCAACAGCAACGCCAACATCAACGGGATTGGAACACAAAACTTCACCCCTGACGGCGGCGCAGTGACCTCTTTCCTAGATACCTCAACAATCATTGCAGCATTATCAGATGGCAACGTCACCATCACCACTGGCGGCGACGCTGCGGGTGGTAATGGCGATATCACCGTTAACTCTGGCATTTCAACAGGTGTAGATAGCAACATTACCCTCTCTGCATCACGCAATATCTACATCAATGCGGATATCAGCGTTGACAATGCTGCCATCATGCTCAGAGCGGACAATGATGGCAATAATAGTGGCGCGATTGATATACAAGCCAATCTGTCCAGTGGCGGTGGCATGATTACCATTGGTGGTGGCTCGGGTGCGATCACCGCAGGCAATGGCTACGCTCGCGGCAATAGCAGCCACAAACAAGGCGTCGCCATCAGCAATAACGCCACCGTCGACGCTGGCGGCGGCAACATCATCATCAACGGCATCGGTGCGCAAGACGCAAGCTCAACACAGTACAGTAGCGGCGTTGATATCCAATCTGCCGTTCTCATTACCAGCGGTGCTGGTAATATTACGGTCAATGGCGTTGCTGGAATATCAAGTGGCAGTGGTGGACATACCTATGATTACGGAACATACCTTAACAATGCGGTGATACAAGCCGATAACTCCATCACCATACGTGGTCAAAAATCCACAAGCAGTACCGATGATTACATGTTGCGACTAGCATATAGTACACTAGCTACCGACTACGGCGCAGTCACCATCACCGACACAGGGGCAGCGGCAAGTAATCGCGCCAGCGGCATTTTAGATGACGCCTCCTCATATATTGGCACTGGCGACACCCTGACCATTACCACCGATGGCAGCCCCGGACAATCCGCATCATGGAATGCTTCAAATAGTATTGTTGTACAACCACTGAACACTGGTCGCAGCATGTGCGTGGGTTCTTGCTCTGCGGGGAGCATCGTGATTGGTGAAACGTTACTCGATAATTCATACGCTCCTTACTACCTCTTTGGTGCAGAAATAACAGGGATAGGTTCATCCATAGGTGCTGGAGACGTCTATATTAACACCGCCCATGATTTTGGTGATAATGCTGCCGATTTTGCCTCTGGTGGCAACATCATCTTAGAAAGGACTATCACCAAAAATTCTGGCACGGGTACAGGCTACGTAGAGTTTTTTGCAGATGGGAATGTGAGTAACACCAATAATGCGGGCATCAATATCACCGCAGGGCATGGCAATCTCTATAACTATATTTACAGTGACATGGACGAATCTGGCAGCGGCAGCATCACGTTCACCAATGCCACATTACAGTCTAATAATGGTGGCAACTACCTCTATTCTTACGGCAATGCATTTAATTTTTCGGGAACATTTGGCGGTTTTACATCTATTAGCTCTAGAACTTCTGGAAACACAGGCGGCGGTAACATCACACTTGGGACGATCAATGCGGACACCGCCAGCACCCGTGACCTCTATGTCAATGCTGGCACAGGGACAATCACCACAACTAGTACCATAGGTGCAACGACCAAACTGCGCAGTTTGGAACTCACCTCTGATACCGTCATACTCGGTGGCAGCCTAACAGGTTCTGGTTCAATCACCCTACAACCAGCCTCCGATAATCGACTCGTAAACCTTGCGAGTACTGCGGACACAGTATATGATCTTAGTACCACAGAGATCGGCTATCTCACCAATGGTTGGAGTAATATTTATATTGGTTCAACATCAGGCGACTACATGAATGTGGGCGCAAGTACGTGGTATGACCCTGTAACCTTCCGCGGGTTTGCAAAACGCGTTTTGGGTGATGTCACTGGCTTAGACAATGCATCCCTCACTTTTGGCGGCAATTACGCCGCAGAGTTTCACGCAACATCTGCGATCACCACACAAGGGCGAAATATTGCTTTTTCTCAAGGAGCAGTATTCTATAGCACAAGCAACAGCATGGATAGCAATGGTGGCAATATCTCCATTAACTGGCTAACATCTGGCAATGCGGCACTAAATAACACTACATTCGACAGCGATGGTGGTAACATCACTTTAGGACGTATTCATGCTGGTAGCGTTACCAGCGGCACCTATGCATTTAATGCTGGGACTGGTACACTTGCATTCTCCGACCTTGTTGATGGTACTTTTAACCTCACTGCCAATGCAGGTACGATCACAGCAAGCAGTGCGTGGGGTGGCGCGACACCGTTAACCACCGCATTATTCACCACCAACAACACCAATATCTCTCTTCCTGCCATTACCACCACGAGTAACCTGAGCGTTAATTCAGGGACAGGCACAATCACCACGACGGGTGCATTAGCAACAGGCTCAGGTAATCTCACCCTAACCTCAAATGACCTTATCCTCGGCGCAAACGTCACGGGGACAGGAGCGTTAGCACTTGCACCGAGCAGCACCAACCGAGCCGTCAACGTCAATTATGGCTCGGCAGATGGCACAAACTATAACCTCAGTACGACCGATATCGGACGCATCACCAATGGTTGGTCAAGCATCACCCTCGGAAATGCATCAGCTACAGCTCTCACCACAGTTAGCACCTCAACATGGCATGACCCGCTTGCTATTCAAAGCAATGCTAATTTAGAAACCTACGGCACCATTACCACGGATGGAGGCTCAACGCTTGGTATCTACACACCAACATGGGAAGGCATGGGGGTTATTTCAAGCGATGGTGCGATGACTGTTAATGCACAGTATTATTCATGGGGCAGCACCATTAATACTACAAATGATGATGTTATCTTTGCTGGTAATGTCCATCTTAATGGCAACCTCACCATTAATGCTGGTTCAGGCGAAATTGGTTTTGATAGTGGCGTAAACGCCATTGATACCAATGCAAGTCACTACAATCTTACCGCAACAGCTGGTTCTTTTAGCTTTGGTGATGATCTTGGCAAGACCACTGCTCTCGGTAACCTAACCCTCACCTCTGCGTCAGATATTTCTCTTCCTGCGATCACGACCACAGGTAATGTCAGTGTCAATGCAGGAACACACACCATCACCACCACCGGTGCGATTAATTCTGGCGCAGGGAATCAGACATATACTTCTGACAGCATGGACATTGGTGCAGCATTGACGGGTACGGGAACATTAACCCTCTCGCCAAGCAGCACTAACCGCGAAGTATATCTTAATAACGGCACAACAAATTATAACCTTACTAGCACAGAAATTGGTCGTTTGACCGATGGTTGGTCGAGTATTGTAATTGGTAATGCAAGCTCCTCTGTAGATACCTATATTGGAGATCAGGGATATAATACCACCTTTACTGACCCTGTCACCTTTACCAGTAGCTTCCGCAAACAAATTGGTAACCTCGTTGGCACTGGCAACGGCGCATTCACTTTCAATGGTGGCTGGGCAGATATGATAGGTACGAGCATCATCACAGCAGGTGGTGCGATCAATCTGAGCGGTATGAGTACCTATTTATGGAATGGTCATGCAAACACTGCCTTTACCTCTAATGGTGGGAATATCAGCTTCAAAGAACTCAATAATACGGGGGGGATGACTCTGAGCGCAGGTACAGGTACGCTAGCCTTTACCGATACCGTCTATGGCGGCGGCAACCTCACCGCGACCGCCAATACCATCACCAATAATGGTGCGTGGTCACTAGGTACTGTCTCCCTCACTTCGACGAATTCGATTACGTTACCGTCGATTACGGCGACGA
>DAIPJH010000015.1:0-46981 GCA_036770365.1 Rickettsiales bacterium | reverse complement strand
CTATTATCATATAAAATACAATCAAAGAGAATCCCATGAACGCACCCATCCCCACCCTTGACGGCCCATTCTATGAACCTGCAAGCGGCGAAAAACCCAAGCAACTTGTGGTGTTTGTGCATGGCTATGGTGCGGATGGGAATGATCTTATATCGCTTGCGCCGTTTTTTGCCGAGCATTTTCCTGATGCGGCGTTTGTATCGCCGAATGCGCCTTATCCATGTGAAATGTCGCCATTTGGACGGCAGTGGTTTTCGTTGCTTGATCGCAATGAACAGACCTTGATTGCAAACACCGCCGCATCTGTCCCAATTTTACAGCATTTTATTGACGATATGCAGGCGCGTTTTGAATTAAACGCCAACCAGATCGCTCTTGTCGGCTTCTCACAAGGTACAATGATGTCGCTCTATGCCGCGCCGCGCCGCAGCCAAGCCCTCGCTGGTGTCGTCGGTTATTCAGGTGCATTTCGCGGTGCTGAATCACTAAAGGAAGAGCAACGCTCTAAGCCCCCCATTTGCTTGATTCATGGTGATGCAGACGAAATCGTACCCTATGCGCACCTTGCCTCCTCTAAAGCCGCACTCGAACAAGCAGGCATGAGCGTGGAAGCCCACACCCGCCCGAATCTTGGTCATGGTATTGACGAAGAAGGCATCAACATCGCCATTGCGTTTTTGAAGAAGGTGTTTGGGGGTTAAGCATCATCCCCCAGATGATTTTTTCTGCGCGTCCACATACGATTTTAACACCGCATTCATGCGCGTTTGATAGCCCTTACCTTGTGCCTTAAACCACGCCAGAATATCATCATCCACGCGCATGGATATAGCGGATTTATTTTCAGGGTACACAACCCGTGCATTCGCCCAGAAATAATCATCCAATGGCGGAATATCTGAGGTATCAATCTCATCATCCGTCATATTTTTGAAGCGTTCCCATGCTTCCTTAGTCATCCCCTGCGGAATGTTGCCAATATTGTTCTCTTTCATCTCTTTTTGCCCTCCTAGCAGAAATTAGGCGTCGCTTACTACCCCTATAGGTAAAAACCACCACCGTTTCCGCCTCATTCAGCAAACCCGTAGCTTTGATGCGCTCTTCACCATAATACGCCAGCGATAAAGGCTCAATCGCCTCCAACACCACACCATCAAAAATAGACTTTGCCTGTTCAAACCCTATGCCATGTTTTTGTTTATTGATTGCATTTTTATCCTCGTCCCACTCGAAGGGTTGAAAAGACTTTAGCGTCATACGGCATACCTTTATTTATAAATTTATTAAAATTACATGAGAAATTTTTAGAAACCATTGTTCAAAACCTTCTTTAGTTGTTGAGATTAATAAATCTATCCTTAGCATTTACTCTAGGAATTTTGAATTGTATATACAAAAGTATTTCTAGTCAAGCCAAATCACTCTGGCACATCAATCACCAGAACCTCTGCCTCACCACCCACAGCCTTAATCGTCAGCAGTTTTTCACCAACAATCTGTGCGCCGTCACCTTGCGAAAGTGCGACGCCATTAATCTCGCATGCACCCTTCGATGCCAACACGTAAGCCTGATGTTTCACAGGCTGTGACACACTCACGCCACCCGCAATCACCCCGCCAGAAATAGCAGCATCTTGATGAATGTATAACGCACCCTTACCTTCGTCCTCTGCACGACCAGACACCAAGAGTGGCAAACCGCCCTCATGGATCAACGCCTTAGGAAACGCTGCCGCCTCCCAGCGCGGAGCGACGTTTTTCTTGTTCGGCACAATCCAAATCTGATAGAGTGTCGTTTCACCGTTTTCTAAATTATATTCAGAATGTTTGACGCCTGTGCCTGCGCTCATCACCTGCACATCTCCCGCACCCGTCACACCCTGATTACCCAGCGAATCCTTATGCGTAATCGCACCTGATTTCACATAGGTAATAATTTCCATATTATCATGTCCATGCGTTGGAAAACCTGTATTACCTGCAATCGCATCATCATTGATAACCAAAAGCGTACCAAACCCCACGCGCTCAGGGTTATAATAATTCGAAAAACTAAAATGATAGCGTGGCTTCAGCCAACCATAATCCGCCGTACCAAGCGTTGAAAAGGGGATGCGGGTGATCATATTTTTCTCCTTCTTTTCTTATCATTCCAGCTTTTGCTGAAATGATAAAACTACTATTTGTGAGCATACACTTAAGCTGTTATATAGGCAGCACGACACATAAAACAAGGAAAACACATGTATTTAGTCACAGGCGCAGCGGGTTTTATTGGCTTTCACCTCACATGCGCGTTGTTGGCACGGGGTGAAAAAGTCGTGGGCGTAGATAGCGTCAATAACTACTACACCCCCACGCTCAAAGAAGCTCGCCTCGCTGCTTTACAAGAAAAATGCGGCGATTTCACCTTCGTCAAATACGACATTGCCGACCATGAAGGACTAAAAACCGTTCTCACGCCGCACCTTCCCCACATCACCCATGTGATTCACTTGGCCGCACAAGCTGGCGTGCGCTATAGCTTAGAAGCCCCCTTCGCCTATACCCACGCAAACGTCAACGGGCAACTCAGCATGTTAGAACTCTGCCGACGCCATCTGCCCAACCTCAAACATTTTGTCTATGCATCCTCCAGCTCGGTATACGGCGCAAACACCAAACTCCCCTTCAGCGTGGATGACCGCACCGACGCGCCCGTATCGCTCTACGCCGCCACCAAAAAATCAGGCGAAATGCTCGCCCAAAGTTACGCCCATATGTATAAAATCCCCGCAACAGGACTGCGCTTTTTCACCGTGTACGGCGCGTGGGGTCGCCCCGACATGGCATATTTCAGCTTCACCCAAAAAATCCTAGGAGGCGAACCCATCCAAGTCTTTAACAAAGGGCAGATGCACCGCGACTTCACCTATATCGACGACATCGTCGCAGGCATCCTCGGAGCAAGCAGCCACATCCCCACAGGCGACGCCCCCCACAACCTCTTCAATCTCGGAAACCACCGCAGCGAACTCCTACTCGACATGATAGAAATCCTACAGTCCGCACTCGGCAAAAAAGCCAACATCGACTGGCAGCCCATGCAAACTGGCGATGTCCTCGACACCTACGCCGACATCGAAGCCAGCACCAAAGCATTTGGATTTACGCCGACCACACCGCTAAGTATTGGACTGCCGAAATTTGTAGAGTGGTTTAAAGAATTTTACGCACGCGTTGCACTTACTCCGTGACTAGACGGCTTAATAAAACGCTCAGGACCTTGTGTAAGTGACTCAATCTTCTTGTGAGCTAAATCCTTAGCTAACTCAGATGCTTCTTCAAAGGTTTTACATATCCGACCACCTGTTCGCTCAATTGCAGCCGTCAACATCAGATTATCAGCACCGCCGAATGCCTCGATTGTGTTTCCATCAACACCTGTTATTTTACCATCTGGATGAGTTGTTACCTGATGATGATAAACATCCTCAATAACGCGCTGTTCAAAACTACGCTCATCCGCACTATACCCTATAATAATGACATTTTTTCTACGCGACAAAGCCGACATATATCCCATCTCAAAAGCAGAGCCACAATCCATAGAAGGTCCATGAAAAGGAGTCATATTCACCAAAATGATGCCTATACGACCATCTTTACATACATCTTCCATCATTGTTTCATTGGCATCAGCAATCGCCCTAGAAGCAACCTTTAAGTCACCAAACTTCTCTTTAGGTATCTCATTGTCAAAAGGAAAATGTCCCTCTATCCCCAATGCTGCAAGATAATCTTTTTTCTTTTTTCCAACCTCAATAGCATCAGGGAAAAATACATCTGGACCAGCAAGATACGCGTGAATACGAGGATCAACCATCACATCTCCTTGTTGAGCAATGCTCTTTTTTGCTTCCGCGATAAACGAGACCAACGTGTCATATCTCTGCTGCGTGGTAGGAAAAGAAAGCACATAGTCTTTCGTATCACCAGCATACCCTTTAGACTGCACATAAGCATGAGTATTTGCTATTAACACATCATTAGAAACATCTAAAGGCGGAATAAACTGTGTATCCTGCGCGAACTGACGAAGTGTCAAATCAAGTTTTTCGCCAGATGGAAGAATATTAAAATAATGTGACCCGCGCTTACCATCCGCTGTGGCATATTCCACTCGCACCACATCACCACCCAATTGTTCTTGGACATAACACGCCGTAACAGCACACTGCCCCCAAGCTGAATTCTCCTTGGACCAAAAAGTTGGATCAGATGTGGTCGACGCACTCCAAGCCCCACAGATAACCCGTTCTAATGCAAGGCGTTGCGACATCATAACTCTACAATTAAAAATCAAAAGCTTGGTGCCGCTTATAGGACTCGAACCTACGACCCCATCATTACGAATGATGTGCTCTACCAACTGAGCTAAAGCGGCTTATGGGCAGATATGCCATAATGCGACTCTTGATGTAACCAATCCCGCCGCGCATTGCAATTCTATTTTTGAATTATCCACGATTATGTTACTTTAGTACAGTAGCAAAGGACAAATTCATGAAATCATCGCGTGAAATAATGGAATGTGATGTGGTCATCGTTGGTGCTGGCCCTGCGGGCTTATCAGCAGCGATTCGCTTGATGCAGCGCGCACGTGAGGCAGGCTCGGAACTATCAGTCATTGTGCTGGAAAAAGGCTCTGAGGTTGGAGCGCATATCCTCTCAGGCGCAGTACTTGACCCAAAGGCGTTAAACGAACTTTTGCCAGACTGGGCGGAGCGCAACGCACCGCTTAATACGCCTGTGACACATGACCGCTTTACTATCCTACGCGCCACCAAATCATTCACGATTCCGATATGCCCACCCCCACTGCAAAATCATGGCAATTATATTATTTCGCTAGGAAATTTGACGCGCTGGTTGGCGAAGCAGGCAGAAGAGCTTGGTGTACAAATTTTTGCGGGATTTCCCGCATCGGATGTCATTATTGAGGGCGGCGCGGTGTGTGGCGTGGTCACGGGTGAATTTGGCGTGACAAAAGATGGTACACACAAATCCACCTACCAACCCGCGATGGAAATCCGCGCCAAACAGACTTTTTTCGCCGAAGGCTGTCGCGGTTCACTCTCGCAAAAACTGATGGAGCATTTCAAACTACGCGAAGGCGTACAACCACAAACCTACGGTATCGGCATCAAAGAATTATGGGAAATTACCCCTGCCAAACATAGACTCGGTGAAGTACATCATACGGTCGGCTGGCCTCTTGATACTAGCACTTACGGCGGCACATTTATTTATCACCTAGAAAACAATCAATTAGCAATTGGCATGGTGATTGGACTTGATTATCGCAATCCGCATCTCAATCCGTATATGGAGTTCCAAAAGTTCAAAACTCACCCTGCAATTCGTCCTATGCTTGAGGGAGGCAGACGGGTTGCCTACGGCGCACGCGCACTCAACGAAGGTGGTTGGCAATCCATTCCCAAACTGACCATGAAAGGCGGCGTATTAATTGGCTGCGCAGCAGGATTTCTCAACGTCCCACGCATCAAAGGTACGCACACCGCGATGAAATCAGGAATGCTCGCTGCGGATGCGACGTTCGATGCAATAGCTTCAGGATATCTCAACGAAACACCTATTGAGTTGACCAGCTACGCATCAAGCGTGCGTGAATCATGGATTCGGAATGAATTAGAACCCATACGCAATATTCGCCCTGCTTTTGCGCGTTATGGTCTGTGGCTCGGCATGTATTATTCTGCGTTGAGTTTTTACTTTTTTCGCGGTGCAGAGCCGTGGACATTCCCTCACCACGCGGATCACAAGCAACTCGTGAAGGCAAAAAAGGCAAAAAAACCTGATTATCCAAAACCCGATGGCATCATCACGTTTGAAAGGCTGGACTCGGTCGCCCTCACGGCCACCAACCACGAAGAAGACCAACCATGCCATTTACACCTAAAAAATCAGGACACGCCGATTGCGTTGAACCTGAAGGAGTACGACGCACCAGAGCAACGCTACTGCCCTGCGGGTGTCTATGAAATCATTGAGGTAGAAGGCGAAAAACGCCTGCAGATCAATGCGCAAAACTGCATCCACTGTAAAACCTGTGACATCAAAGACCCAAGCCAAAACATCACATGGGTTACGCCCGAAGGCGGCGGCGGGCCGAATTATCCGAATATGTAGTTGAGAGAGTTGGAGATTTTGAGTCTTGGAATCTTAGAATTCTAAATCTCTAAGCCTCTATATCTCTATACCTCCCGCAGCGAGTGCATCCACACCACCCCAATAAAACTCGACAACATCGACACCGCAAAATACGAAAGTGACAAGCTTACACCAAGCTCTGGCGTCATCTGATGCCCGACCAGATTATACAATATAGTCGCTCCGTAAAAGAACGTCATTTCACGCAGTCCCAAACCGCCCATCGTGATCGGGATCATCCCCACCACATTCGCCACCAGAAATAATAATAAATAATCATTAAGCATACCCACATGCGCCGCGCCACCAAGCGCGTACCACAACACCGCAAAAGCCGCGAGCGCACAGGATTGTATCGCTAATGAATAGGGAAATGCACCGAATGCTTCATCAATAGTTTCTTGCAGTAATTTTACCGCCAAAACACGATAGGAAATATAGGTGATGATAAGCGCACCAAAAGGCAGCAATACCCCAACCCACCCCCAAAGTTCTATCAGCGGAAAAATCAGCAAGCCAAACATCTGAACACACATCGCAAGCAGCCCACTCGCACGGTTCGCCACCTGTAGCTTGATGCCCTCAGACACAGAAAAATTACGCTGTTTTTTAAGCAAAAACACCTTATACGCATCGCCACCCACGCCACCAGGAACGACAATATTATAGAGCATACTGACATAATACAGCTTGATACAAAACCACTTAGACAACGCTAACCCACGCATGTGATAGTAATAATGCATCCGCAGCGCAGCAACCACCTGCGAGAGATTAAACACCCCAAATACCACCACCAGAAAACGGACATCAAGCGTGCGAAGATGCCCCCATACCGCCACCACATCCACCTGATGCGACAAAAATAACAGCAGCAAACCTGCCACTGCATACTTCATTAACCACAAAAGAACAGGATGTTTTTTCATTATACCAAACTAGCTAAGGTACTTGCCTTTTGCAAGCTGGGAGCGTAAAGCTGAGTCTATGCAAGACACAAACATCACCACACGCGAATTACTCGCCACACTCTCGCGCATTGCGGACGCGCTAGAACGCGCTAACCCTGCACCGCAGCGCGCACAGCATGCAACTCCTATCCCGCCTTATGCTGTCTATCACGCCGCATATGATAGCTTTTCAAGCGTTACCCATATCAACGCACCCAAGCTGAGTTTACTACTTGGGATTGACCAACAAAAGCAAACACTACTTGATAATACGCTACAATTTGCCAAACGGCTACCCGCCAATAATGCCTTACTCTGGGGCGCACGTGGCACGGGTAAAAGCTCGCTGATTAAAGCCATTGTAATGCATATCAACGAACAGACGCCGCAAGTATCTTTGAGCCTCATTGAACTCCCACGTGAAGAACTCGCTGCCCTGCCAGCCATGCTCACCCATCTACGCCGCCATCCTGATCGCCGTTTCATTCTGATGATTGACGATATTTCGTTTGAACACGAAGATGCCAGCTACAAAACCCTGAAATCTGTGCTAGACGGTGGCTTAGAAGGTCGTCCGAATCATGTACTGCTTTACGCCACCTCCAACCGCCGCCATTTAATGCCGCGTGAAATGATGGAAAATGAGACAAAGAACGCGATTTTTGGGGGTGAAGCCATTGACGAGAAAGTCTCCCTCTCCGACCGCTTCGGGCTATGGCTCGGCTTCCACAGCATGTCACAAGATACCTATCTCGAAATCATGCGCAGCTACCGCGACATCTACCGCATCCCATTAGATAACGAAAAACTCCACGCCGAAGCCATAGCATGGGCCGCAGGGCGCGGCGCACGTTCAGGACGCGTCGCATGGCAATGTATCACCGATCTTGCAGGGCGGATGGGGATTAACCTAGCTTAGTTGCCAACGCCGCCATCACATCATGCGCGGTCAAATCCATATTCAGCGGAGTAATCGTGACATAGCCTTGACGGATACGGTCATGATCAGAATCCGCGATTTCATCTTGCCCACCAATACCGCCACCACCGATCCAGTAATAAGGCTTACCCTTCGGGTCAAAACGCTTTTCTAGCTTTTCCGCCAGCTTACGACGCCCCTGCACTGCCGCGACAATGCCTTTGACCTCAGAAGTCGATACAGGCGGCATGTTCACCGACAAAAAATGTCCACGCGGCAGCGCAAGCCCACACACACGCTTGATCACTTCAGCCACATAATGGCGCGACGTATCCCAATACACTGCATCCATCTGATTCACCAAAGTTTGTGAAAACGCTACCGAAGGAATTCCTAGCAACGTGCCTTCCATCGCCGCTGCAATCGTCCCCGAATAGGTCACATCCTCTGCGATGTTACACCCTCGATTAATGCCTGAAAGCACCAGTCCCACAGGCTTATCTTTCGGTATGATTTCTTTGACCGCCATCAACACCGAATCCGTCGGCGTACCGCTTACCGCAAAGTGACGCTCATCTTTTTGAACCACGCGCAACGGCTCATGCAGCGTCAGCGAATGCCCCGCTCCGCTTTGCTCATACAGCGGCGCAACCACCCACACATCATCACTAAAACTACGCGCAATCGCCTCTAAAATCTCGATACCTTCCGCACCCACCCCATCATCATTAGACACCAAAATACGTGATTGTTTTAAATCTTGCGGAATCTTGTACTCTGTCATTTTTACACTCATTATTCATTATGATTTACGGCAAACGTAACTTTATAATTCTCTTCAATCGTACAATAGAGAAATGAAAAAATAACGTTGTAGCACCGAAAGATGGCATGCCCCCCAAAATGAAGCAACCCTAAAAACAGTTTTTTATAGTGTCCCGACATCAAATCGTCACAATTTCCCTGTATAAAAGTACCCAAGACCATACACGCATAGGAATAAATCATGAAAATTTCTCTACCTACAGAACTCCAAGACCTTGCACCACAAGAGCCTAATCTCACATGGAAGCACAACTCAAATAAACACAGGCCACAAAACTTTGAACCAACATGCAACTTGGTTGCTGTGGATATTGCTAAACAATGGACAAAGGCACTCACAAACAAAAAAGATCCTTTCTTATCTACAAACGTCTCCAACGAACTAGAAAAAAGAATCAAAGAAATACTCATAGCATCGCCGCACCTACCGCGTACATTCGCGGCCTATAAAGAGCAACGAAATGCTGAAGAAGCAAAAATAGAAGAAGCGTCCACTGCATTGAATAGTATCACCTCACGCCCAAAACCAAACGGTCAAGCTCATACTATACCTGAACGCCAACTTCACCCACATGGCAGCATAGAAGAACGCGTGGATGATATACTGCTCAAAGAATTCGACATTGCCGCTATGAAAGAAAGAGAAGGCATTGCGGCAGCGCGCAGCCAACACGCACAAGACGTTCTTAATGCCAACAGTAAACGTCCATATCTCATTCAAAAACTCACAGCGGAAGTACAAATATCAACATTAACCCATCGCTTAGAAGAAGCCATCAACAATGAGCTGCAAGGTATGAGCATCGATCTCCGTGATTATTTTAAGGAAAATACGGAAGCCAAGGCCTTTCTAGAAAGAATGAAAGCAGACCCTAGCCGCCACGCCTCACAAGTAACCCATGATGGCGGACTCACCGAATTTGATAGATCAGAGGCAAGGCGAACAGGTCGTTAAGCTGTAATCACCTTCACTCCGCCCATATAGGGCTGTAATACCTCGGGGATAAGAATAGAACCATCTTCCCCCTGATAGTTCTCCAGTACCGCGACCATCGTGCGTCCTACTGCTAGTCCTGAACCGTTGAGGGTGTGAACGAAGCGGTTTTGCTTGGTGTCTTCATCCTTAAAACGTGCTTTCATACGGCGTGCTTGAAAATCACCGCAGTTGGACACGCTGGAAATTTCGCGGTAGGCATCTTGCCCCGGCAGCCAAACTTCTAAATCATAGGTCTTGGTCGCACAAAAGCCCATATCGCCCGCACATAGCAACATCACGCGGTAATGAAGTCCTAATTTTTTAAGGATATTTTCTGACGCAGATAACATTCGCTGATGTTCCGCTTCGGAAGACTCAGGCGTGGTGATGCTCACCAGCTCTACCTTAGAAAATTGATGCTGACGAATCATGCCGCGTGTATCGCGCCCTGCCGATCCTGCTTCTGAGCGAAAACATGGCGTGTACGCCGTAAAGCGAAGCGGCAGCGATTCTTTAACCACAATAGAATCCGCCACCATATTGGTTAGCGACACTTCGGCGGTAGGAATCAGCCAATAGCCATTCTCAGTACGAAATAAATCTTCAGCAAATTTTGGCAACTGCCCCGTACCATACACCGCATTATCACGCACCAAAAACGGCGGCACGGTTTCTTCATAACCAAACTCACCTGTATGTTGATCAAGCATGAACGCTGCCAGCGCACGTTCTAGGCGCGCAAGATGTTTACGCAGCACAACAAACCGCGCTCCCGACATCTTCGCCGCCAACTCAAAATCCATCTGCCCTAAACCTTCGCCCAGTTCAAAATGCTGCTTCGGAGCAAACGTAAATGACGGCTTAACACCCTCTTTGCGTAGCTCAACATTGCCAGCCTCATCCACACCATCAGGCACATCCGCCGCAGGCATATTCGGCAAGGCCTCTAACTTCGCCACTACAACATCTTCATTTTGCAAAGAATCTTCGAGGGTTTTGAGTTGTGCATTTACTTCCTTAGAACGCTCCAGCAAGCCGTCCGCATTACCGCCAGCCTTCTTCACCGCGCCAATTTCTTTTGCCAAATTATTACGCTCCGACTGCAACGCCTGCAATTGCGTTTGTGCCTCGCGCTTGGCTTCATCAAGTGCCAAAATCGCCGCCGCCTGCGGTGCTAACCCACGACGCTTCATGGCAGCATCAAAAGCTTCAGATTGTTCGCGTACAAAACGTATATCGTGCATGGTATTTCCTATCTTCACTTGTCATTCCCGCGAACGCGGGAATCCACTCTTTATACAGCCAATTCAACTAAGAACATATCTCCTCATATAAATCCTTCCACTGCGGATTATGTGATTCAATCAGTTCAATCTTCCACTTCCTGTACCACTTCTTAATTTGCTTTTCACGCATTATTGCTGTGCTAATGTCTTCAACATGCTCAAACCACACAAGCTGTTTCACTGCATATTGCTTTGTAAAACCATCCACCACATCATGCTTATGTTCATAAACACGTCTTACCAAATTATTCGTAACCCCAACATACAATGTGCCGTTACGCTCACTTGCCATAATATACACATAGTAATTGTGCATAGTTAGCTCTGGATTCCCGCGTTCGCGGGAATGACAAGTGACTTCTTCTCCACTCTCGCGCAGATGAGAATAGACATCTCATACAACACATAAAGCGGAAGAAAAAGCCCAATTTGACTCATCACATCAGGCGGTGTGACCACACCTGCGAATATCAATAAGAGTACCACAGCATAACGCCGACCACGACGCAGCGTCTGCGCTTTGATAAGCCCAGCGCGCCCAAGCAAGGTAAGCACTATCGGCAACTGAAACGCCACGCCAAACGCCAAAATCACATGCATCGACAGAGCAAGATATTCACTCACCCGCGCTTGCAGCTCCACATCCACATTTGAACCACCCAAGCCGCCATGTTCAAAACTCACAAAGAACGCCCAAGCCGCAGGGAAAATATAATAATAAGCAAGTGCAGCCCCCAACACAAATAATACAGGCGCAGCCACCAGATACGGCAGCACCACATAACGCTCACGCTTATATAAACCCGGTGCAAGGAACGCATAAAGCTGCCACGCCACCACGGGAAAAGCGAGGAAAACCCCACCAAAAAAGGCAAGATTGATTTTGGTCATAAAAGCCTCGGTGAGTCCTGTATAAATCATTTTGCGGTGCGCCTCACCGACGAACACATTAGCAAGCGGTGCGACTAAAAATGCAAAGACTTTATCCGCCACAAAGTAACATACGCCAAACCCGACCAAAACCGACACTAACGCCCACATCAAGCGGTTACGAAACTCCATCAGATGTGCGACAAGCGGCGCACGACTCGCCTCAACATGCAGTTCTTCTTCAGGCAGTGGATTCGGATTAGGCGTCATATTGCGCCTTCTCTTCAGATGCTGTCACGGCTGGCACTTCCGCTTTTTTCAATTCAAACAGCTCTGCGACATCATACACTTCACGGTAATTCCCCGTATCATCCAATATGAAGCGTCGCCCACCACCGACTTCTTCTTTGATAGTTTTGATAGACTCATCTTCATCAATCGCATTCATCGCTTGGCGTTTAATATCATCCCAAAAATGACGTAGCGAACGGATCGCTTTTACCACACTACGCAACACCACAGGTACGTCCGCAGGACGAATGAACAACACAGCCCCGACGACAATGACTAACAGCTCTGCAAAAGATAAATCAAGCATAACGCCTACTTTTTATCTTCATCTGCCGCTTTTTTTTCATCTTCATCCTTAAGTCCTGTTTTAAGCGCACGAATCCCGCGCCCAACATCGCCCATCACTTGTGGCAGTTTCCCAGCCCCAAACAAAATCATCACCACAATCAAAATCAGTAGTAAATGCCAAATACTCATGCCCATCTGCTTCTCCTATAGGTTACGCGACCAACGCGTTATACTCTTCCATCAACGCCACCACATCCCAAGCCTTTGGCGCACGCAGCATCGCCTTTGCACGTTCCAAACGGCGCAGCCCCTGCGCGTCCAATGCGCATACACCTTTAGCAATCTGCACCATTTCACCCATCTTGCCGTTACAATGCAGCACCACATCACAACCAGCCGCCAGCGCGTCACGCGTGATAACTTCCAAGCTGCCCGACAACGCCTTCATCGACGCATCATCCGACATAAGTAGCCCATCAAACCCTAGCTCACCGCGAATGAGCGCGATAGCATCAGGTGAAAGCGTCGCAGGCAAATCAGCATCAATCGCACTATAACGAATATGCGCGGTCATCCCAAAGGGTAAATCATTGAGCAACTTAAACGGCACAAAATCCGTCCTGCGCAATTCATTCAGCGACGTCGTCACGGTCGGGAGTTCCAAATGCGAGTCCGCCAAGCCACGCCCATGTCCGGGAATGTGTTTCAATACAGGAAGTACACCACCGTCTAGTAGTGCATTGGTCTGCACCCGTGCCAACTGTGCCACTTGCTCAGGCGTATCACCCAACGCCCTATCACCAATCACCTCATGGCACGCAGCTACAGGCACATCCGCAATCGGCGCACAATTAACCGTAATCCCAGCCTGATAAAGCTCATCCGCAATTAACCGCATCGACACATACATCGCACGTTTGGCACGTTCCATATCTTGCGGCGCACATGCCGCCAGCGTCTGCGCAGGAAGCGTTTTACGCCAATACGGTGGACGAAGCCGCGCCACACGTCCACCTTCTTGATCAATCAAAATCGGCAGCTTAGTGTCACCAGAGAGTTCGCGTAAACTATCTGTCAATGCGCGAAGCTGCGCAGGATTTTCACAATTACGTGCAAACAAAATATAGCCCACAGGGTTAAGCTCACGAAAAAACCCACGCTCCGCATCTGCTAGCTGAGTGCCTTCTAACCCTACGATAGCTGCCGACAAACCACGCATCACTTAACCACCATACAATCTTGTCCACGACCTTTAAGCTGACCACAAAGGCTTGCAGCACTTTGTGAACTTAAACCCGTTGCACGTACACGGTAAAATGTTCCCTTACCCTGCACTTCAACCGTCACGATCGCATGAGCCACACCGCCAAGCAAAGAAACATGCTTTGTAGAAATAGCCTTCCATGCTTTTTCTGCATCCTCACGTGAACGCGCTGCCGTCAATTGAATCTGTGCTGTTCCTGAACTCACAGCAACAGGTTTACTTTTTTCTTCCTTAACCGCTTTAGCATCTTTCTCTTTTTTGACCGATGCAGGTGTCATCACCTGCTTTGCAGCAAGCTTTTCCGCCTGTATTTTTGCGGTAAGCACTTGCTGCTGCGCCACTTCTTCTGGTGCAGGAGTTTGTGGTGGAGTCTCAGGCACAGGAGCTACTGCCACAGGAACATCTTCTACCACCGCCTCTTTGGTCGTACTCACACTACTTGCCACCGCTTGCGCATTTTCCTGAGCTGACTTCACTGCGTTCTGCGCCGCTTCTGACTGGAGTTCTGCCTGTAATTTTGCTTCCACCTCCTTGGCTGTATCAACCTTAGGAGCTGAAGTCACAGCATCCGTAGGCGTAGCATGATCTGGCACAACCATCTTCACCGAAGGGTCAATCGCTTTATTCACCGCCATCTCTTGTTCATACTGATTCACTTGCGCTACGATCGCATCATTACCCTCTTCTGGCGCAGCGGTTGCCGCTGCAGCAGATGTTTTCCCCTCTTCTTTACGATAAACACTCGTGTGAGGTGCTTCTTTCACCGCCACACCACCGCGCTCAACCACAGGCTCTTCAGGAGCTTCTGTTAAATGCTCCACAGGCGCAGCAGCAGTACCACCTTTTTCCATCGCGCCATAAATAGTTTTATCACGATTCGGGAAATTCATCCCTCCTGGATCAACAGGTTTTTCCTTCAACACACCGCCTGCGGCTTCCACCACAGGAATTCCATCCCCAGAAGGAGTCTGCCCTCCCGTGCGATACGCATACCAAGCAAGCGAGAAGAACCCTAGCACAACTAACAAGACCACCACCACGGACATCCATCGCAATCCGTCGCTACCATAATCCTCATCATCAAATTCTTGATTACCAGCATCATAATCGTTACGCATAAATTTTCCTTTTTAGTTATGAGTTACGAGTTGTGAGAAGGACTTATAGCTCACACTTCATATTACATACTCTCTAACGCTTCCACACCCAACACATGCAGCCCCGATTTGATCACCGTAGCAACGCAACGCGCCAACGCCAAACGCGCTGCACTTTCTTCTATAGCATCTTTTTGAACAAAACGAAGCGCGATATTATCACTTCCAAGATTCCAAAAATGATGGAATGCCGCCGCCACTTCCTGCACATAAAACGCAATTCGATGTGGTTCACGTGCAAGCGCAGCCGCCTCGACAACACGCGGCCAGCTTGCCAACAACCGAATCAACACCAATTCTTCCTCTTTATTCAAAAGCGCAATGACCGAAGCATCTGGATTTTCTGACATTGCCCATGCATCAGGCACATCTGCCAAAGCAAGGCGTAACACCGATTTACACCGTGTATGTGCATACTGCACATAATATACAGGATTTTCCCGTGAATGTTCCGTCACTTTGGTTAAATCAAAATCAAGCATTTGCTCAGGTTTTCGCGTCAGCATAATAAAACGCACCACGTCTTTGCCGACAGCTTCGATCACATCACGCACCGTCGTAAATGTACCTGCGCGTTTCGACATTTTGACAGGTTCACCGTTATCCAAAAACTTCACAAGCTGGCAAAGTTGCACCATTAAATCTACTTTGCCACCACTAAGTGCCTTAACCACCGCCTGCATACGTTTTACATAACCACCATGATCTGCACCCAAAACCATCACCAAATGCTTGAACCCACGACCAATTTTATCCTCAGTATAAGCAATATCACCTGCGAAATACGTCCAACCTCCATCCGACTTTTGAATCGGACGGTCAGAATCATCACCAAAATCAGTTGAGCGAAATAAAAGCTGTTCTCCCGCCTCCCAATCATCAGGCGTTTTACCTTTAGGAGCTTCCAACATGCCACGATAAGCAAGATTTTGTTTTACCAAACCGTCGACAACCGCCTGTACACGCCCCGCTTGATGTAAACTGCGTTCAGAGGTAAACACATCATGAACAATACCAAGATCCGCCAAATCCTGCTTGATCATCTCCATCATAGCATCCAGTGTGAAATCACGCACAACAGGCAGCCACGTCACTTCATCTTGATGCAATAAATCCTCACCATACTCTGCTTTCAGCGATTCACCAACCGCTACAAGATATTCACCAGGGTATAGCCCCGCTGCAATCTCGGTAATATGTTCACCGCACGCTTGACGGTAACGCACAAAGGCAGACTGCGCGAGTTTATCAACCTGTGCGCCTGCATCATTAACATAATATTCTTTGGTCACGTTAAAACCCGCTTTGAGCATTAAAAGCGACATCGCATCCCCAACCACCGCACCACGCGCATGACCAATATGCATCGGACCAGTAGGATTTGCCGAAACATACTCTATATTCACGCTTGCACCTTGACCTAAATCAGAACCGCCATAACCGATATCTTCCGCCAAAATATCAGCCACCACAGATTGCCAAAATATAGGGGCAAAACAAATATTAATAAAACCCGGCCCAGCAATCTCAACCTGCGTCACATATTCCAAGGTCTTTAACGGCTCTAGCAACGCTTCCGCCAATACACGTGGATTTTGTCCCAAAGGCTTCGCTAGCACCATCGCCACATTGGTCGCCATATCCCCATGCGATACATCACGCGGAGGTTCGACCGTCAACGGCTCTAACTGCTGCGCGGTCACACCAGCGAATACACCGCCTGCCGCAGCATTATCTTCAACAAATGCTTTAATTTCATTTTTTATCTTATTGTAAAGATTCATAATAACTCTATTTATTAGTTTATTTTATCATTCTACCCACGCGCCCAAACGTCAAAGATTTTTCGATGTTCATCGAGCGCAAAACGATCGGTCATACCCGCTACAAAATCCGCTACCACGTGCGCAGAGTGAGTTTTATCAGTTACTTGTGCCATGGCACGCCACGGCGCAGGCAAACACTCAGGTTCTTTATGAAAAAATACAAATAAATCCTTGATAACTCGACGAGATTTGCTGGTCATGCGGTTGACTTTATAATGGCGATACATCCGCGTCATCAAAAAATCCTTTAATAATTTATGCACCACATGAACATCGGGAGAGAAATGCACAAGTTGACGACCATAATCACGTATATCCTGCGCCGTTTCAACACCCGAAGAAGCAATATTTTCCTTCACTTGACTTAAAACATCATCCGCCAAACGGTTGATTACACGGCGAATAACCTCATTAACACGACGTTTCGTATCCAACGTACCATATTTTTTATCCACCAGCGCAATAATATCCCCCACCAATGGAATGTCACTCAAATCGTCGAGCGTGAATAATCCCGCACGAATACCATCTTCCATATCATGGTTATTATAAGCAATATCATCTGCAATTGCAGCCACTTGTGCCTCTAAGCTTGCAAATAACTTTAACTCAAGATCATGCTTCGCATTATATTCCACAATGGCACGCGGCAAGTCATTTTCAGGCTTTTGTGCAGTAATAAGCGGCCCATTATGCTTGGCAATTCCCTCGAGCGATTCCCATGTCAGATTCAGCCCATCAAAATCAGCATAACGTTGTTCCAGCGACGTCAGAATTCTAAGTGTTTGAGCGTTATGATCAAAACCACCATAGTCTTTCATCACCTCTTTAAGACCATCCTCTCCCGCATGACCAAACGGTGTATGCCCCAGATCATGCGCAAGCGCAAGTGTCTCCCCCAAATCTTCATTAAGACGCAAAAATCTACAAATTGAACGACTTATCTGCGCCACTTCCAAACTATGAGTCAACCGTGTACGGTAATGATCACCCTCATGGTTAACAAATACCTGCGTTTTATATTCCAGCCTACGAAATGCCGCAGAATGCAAGATTCTATCCCTATCACGCTGATAACAAGTACGCATCGCACAAGGCGACTCATTGAGCAACCGCCCACGACTCTGCGCAGGGTGAGAAGCATAGGCAGCCAACATAGTTTCTTGTGAAGTTTTCATGAATGCAAGCTAACCATCACTTGCCTTCGTGACAAGCATTTTTTCATGTGATAAAGTACAAACTCAAATAACCAGTGAAAATACAAACACCATGACCAATACCGATTTTTCCCTTTCTCCTTCTGCGATCGCACGCGTTGCACATTTGCTCAAAACAGAACCCAAAGGTGCGCGCCTACGTGTTGCGGTCGAAGGTGGTGGCTGCTCTGGCTTTCGCTACCAATTTGATTTTGAAACGAACCCACCAGCAGCAGATGATCTACTGCTCGATGAAGGCGATGCCCATGTAGTGATCGATTCAACATCGCTTGAATTTGTTGCAGGTAGCCAGTTAGATTATATTGAATCACTCGGCGGATCGTATTTTGAAGTCAGAAATCCCAATGCAAAAGCATCCTGTGGCTGTGGCAATTCGTTTGCTGTTTAGCTAAATCGCTCCCGCTTCGCACCCCTTTGCGTTGCTCGAGCCTAATGCCTTCGGCAACTCAAGGACTTGGAATCCTGCCCTCACACTACCACCTGACCAACTAGGAAAAACGAGTAACGACATGCGTATCACCACTTGGAACGTTAATTCTGTCCGCCCACGCCTCCCCCATCTGCTTGCTTTTCTTAACGAAGAACAACCTGATGTTGTATGCTTGCAAGAACTCAAGTGCGAAAACGACAAATTTCCACTGATAGAGATAGAAGAACTGGGTTATAATTGCGCGCTACACGGACAAAAAACCTATAATGGTGTGGCAATTTTGTCCAAATACCCACTTGAGGACATCACCACAGGTTTAGATGACGAGAACATTGACGAACAAGCACGCTACATTGAAGCAGTGATTAGCTTACCTAACAATAAGGCACTGCGTGTAGCCTCGATTTATGTCCCCAACGGTCAAGACCCAAATTCAGAAAAATTCCCTTATAAATTAAGGTTTTTAGACCGACTACATACCCACGCCAAAAAGCTCCTCACCTATAAAGAAATCCTTGTGCTTGGCGGTGATTATAACGTCGCACCTGAAATGATGGATGTTTATGACCCCAAAGGTTGGAATGGTCAGGTATGCTTTCATCCTGAAGAACGTAAACGCTTCCACGCCTTACAACATCTTGGACTCTATGACGCATGGCGCGTCACCAACCCTACCGAAACCGCTTATAGCTGGTGGGATTACCGCGGCGAAGCTTTCCGTTTTGACAAAGGTCTACGTATAGACCATCTCTTACTTTCCCCCGAAGCGACTGACCTCATGGAAAACTGTGTCATCCACCGCGATACCCGCGACCAAGAAAAACCCTCCGACCACGCGCCTGTGACAGTTACACTTTCTTTGCGCTAGACATTCTTTCAGCTTTTTCTATTTCACACATAGCTTTTATTTTATCAAAATTCTGACCCGTTTTTTTACAGCCCCACTCACAAAGAGCTTCTAAAATTGGCACGAGTGAATAACCATCTTCTGTCAAACTATATTCCACCCGCACCGGAACTTCAGGAAATACCTTACGATGAACCACACCGTCACGTTCTAATTCCCGTAACTGATTGGTCAACATACGCTGTGTAATCTCTGGGATCGTACGCTTTAACTCAGAAAAACGTAGTGTATGATCAATTAAATGATACAAAATCAGCGTTTTCCACTTGCCCCCAATAACGGCAAGCGTTACCTCTACAGGGCAAACCACATCCTCAAGCTCTTCTTTTGTCATAACATTAAATCTCTTTGCTGCCTAAAAAATAAAGCCTATTCACTTATAGCACTCATTGGTATATTAATTGTACCTAATACACAAAATAATGCCTTATTTACCTTTTTGCTTTTTGTGATTATAACATACTTGCACTAAAAATTGAAGCCTGAAGCAATCAGGTGTGATAATGCTAAAATGACGGGTAGACAAACATGAATTTTCCAATGCGCAGAACCAATAACATCCCTAGAGGATGGATCATTCTTGGAACAGCTTTAATACTCTTGGGTGGTTATAAAATTTATCAAACATATGCAGCGAACGAAGCAGCAAAAATGGCAGCGATGCAGGCTGTCCCTGTGGACGTATTAACACTTAAACCTACATCTGTACAAACATGGAAAGAATTTTCAGGGCGTACCCGCGCCGTAGATTTTGCAGAAATTCGACCTGAAGTCAGCGGGCGCATCACCGAAATTCGCTTTAAAGACGGGGACGAAGTCAAAAAAGGGGATATACTCATGGTCATTGAGCCACGTCCTTTTGAAGCAGCTCTTGCAAAAGCCAAAGCCAATCTTCATGCAGCCTCTACCACCGCGTCGCTAGCGAATACAGAGGCAAATCGTGCCATTAAAATGTCTAAGAACCAAGCCATCACACTTAGCCAACGTGATCAGCGTGTGAATGAACAACGCGTGGCAAACGCAAATGTCGTAGTTGCAAAAGCCGAGTTAGAACGCGCCAAGATCGATATTGAGCATGCATATATCCGTGCGCCATTTGCAGGACGCGTCAGCCGAGCAGAAATTACAGTAGGCAATCTTGTACAAACAGCAGGCAATGCACCGCTCCTTACGACAATTGTCTCTAACAAACAAATTTACGCAGACTTTGAACTCGATGAAGCGACCTATTTGGATATTGCAGCACAACAACAAGCAGATAACACCCCCAATAACCCTATTGAATTACGTTTAACCCATGCTAAAAATCACAGCTACAAAGGTCAAATGGCAACTTTTGATAATCATATCGACGCTAATTCAGGCACAATACGCGCACGCGCAACCTTTAACAACGACGATGGGCTGCTCGTTCCTGGCATGTTTGTCACCGTACGCCTTGGAGCAGCAACCATCCCTAATGCATTACTCATACCTGAACGCGCCATCAGCACCGACCAAAACAAAAAGTTTGTCTATGTCGTCGGTGAAGGCAATAAGGTTATGTACCGCGAAGTCACACTCGGCGGCACATCAGACGGCAACCGCATTGTCACCTCAGGGCTAAAATCAGGTGAAAAAGTGATTGTGGACGGCTTACAACATGTACGCCCTGATGCCATCGTTGCACCGACAGAACTTGGCACGAAGCCAGCCGCAGAAATAAAGCCTACAACCTAACTTATATATTTTGGCTACGTCGAAACTTTCTTCTCCCTTGATGGGAGAAGATTAGGATGAGAGTAACGCTTAAACAAGTATCCACTCACCCTAACACTCTCCCACAAGGGAAGCGCAAATTTAAAAGAATGTAATAAAAAGGGAACAAAAATGAATCTATCACGTTTTTTTGTGGATCGTCCGATTTTTGCGTGTGTGTTGTCACTGCTAGTATTTTTAGCGGGTATCATTTCCATGACGCTACTACCGATTTCAGAATATCCTGAAGTCGTACCGCCTTCTGTCGTGGTCAATGCACAATTCCCCGGAGCAAGTCCAAAAGAGATTTCTGAGACTGTGGCTGCACCGCTTGAAGAACAAATCAACGGTGTAGAAAACCAACTCTACATGAGTTCACAAGCCACGACAGATGGCAACCTTAAACTCACGGTAACCTTCAAACTCGGCATGGACGCTGACCTTGCACAACAGCTTGTACAAAACCGTGTCAACCAAGCATTGCCACGTCTGCCTGAAATTACCCGCCAACTCGGTGTCACCACCATCAAAAGTTCACCCAATATCACCATGGTCGTACACCTTGTATCACCGAATGCGCGCTACGACACGCTCTACCTTCGCAACTATGGCCTCTTGAATGTCAAAGACGCCCTCACCCGTATTGGGGGTATTGGACAGGTTGAAATCTTTGGCTCAGGTGATTACTCGATGCGCGTCTGGCTCAACCCTGACAAAATCGCACAGCGCAACTTGACCGCAAATGATGTCGTGAACGCAATTCGTGGACAAAATATTCAGGTTGCCGCAGGCACGATTGGTGGCGCACCTTATGACAAAAACGCTGAAATTCAGCTTCCTATCAACACACAAGGTCGCCTGCAATCTACCGAAGAATTCGGCGAGATCATTATCAAGCGCGACAATGCTGGCGTCATTACCCGCCTTAAAGACGTGGCACGCATCGAAATGGGTGCTTCACAATACGGGCTGCGCAGTTTGCTCAATAATAAAGAAGCCGTCGCTATTCCTATTTTCCAACAACCAGATGCAAACGCGATTGAGATTTCAGATAAAGTACGCGCTACAATGGCTGAACTCAAAAAGAATTTTCCTGAAGGTGTAGATTACGACATCGTCTATGACCCAACCGTGTTTGTACGTGGCTCAATTGAAGCGGTGATTCATACGCTTCTTGAAGCAATTGCACTAGTGGTGATCGTCGTCATTGTATTTCTACAAACATGGCGTGCATCGATTATTCCGCTTCTCGCTGTTCCTGTATCCATTGTTGGAACATTCGCTTGCATGCATTTCTTTGGCTTTTCCATCAACGCACTCTCGCTGTTTGGCTTAGTGCTTGCAATTGGGATTGTTGTCGATGATGCGATCGTGGTGGTTGAAAATGTCGAGCGCAATATCGAAAGCGGCTTAAGCCCCAAAGAAGCAACCTACAAAGCCATGACTGAGGTTACAGGCCCAATCATTGCGATTGCACTGACCCTGTGCGCCGTCTTTATCCCCATAGCATTTATCAGCGGCTTAACAGGACAATTCTATCGCCAATTCGCACTCACCCTCGCCTTCTCTACCGTCATCTCAGCATTCAATTCTCTTACCCTTAGTCCAGCACTCAGTGCAATATTACTCAAGAGTCATGACGCGCCCAAGGACAAACTCACACGTGGGATGGAAAGCATCTTTGGTGGTTTCTTCCGCTGGTTCAATAAATTCTTTCACCATAAATCAGAACAATATAGCAATGGTGTCACCAAAATTTTAGGTCGAAAATCCGCTGCAATTGGGGTGTATATCTTACTACTCGGACTGACCTATATTGGTTTTAACCTTGTCCCCGCAGGATTTGTTCCTTCACAAGACAAACAATACCTTGTTGGTTTTGCCCAGCTTCCTGAAGGTGCGACCCTAGACCGTACCGAAAAAATCATTCGTCAAATGTCGGAAATCGCCATGAAAGAAGAAGGTGTTGAAAGTGCCGTTGCCTTTCCGGGGTTATCCATCAATGGATTTATGAATAGCTCTAGTGCGGGTATCGTGTTTGTGACCTTAAAACCCTTTGAAGAACGCCGTTCATCTAAGCTTTACGGCGCAACAATTGCCGGCTCGCTTCAAATGAAATATATGGGCATCAAAAATGCATTTATCGCCATTTTTCCACCACCGCCCGTGATGGGACTCGGCACAATTGGCGGCTTCAAATTGCAAGTTGAGGATCGCGCAGATCTTGGCTTCGCCCAACTCGATAGTGTAATGAAGCAAGTACAAATGAAAGCATGGCAAAACCCTGCACTTACAGGCGTTTTCTCTAGCTATAAGATTGATGTACCACAGCTACGCGCTGACCTAGATCGTACCAAAGCCATGCAGCTAGGACTCAATATCCCTGAGATATTTGATACAATGCAAATCTATCTTGGATCAATGTATGTCAATGACTTCAATAAATTTGGGCGCACCTATCAGGTTATCGCGCAAGCAGATAAAGAATTCCGCTCGCACCCCGAAGATATTGCTAAACTCCGCACGCGCAACATTGACGGCAACATGGTACCACTTGGCTCTGTGCTGACCATCTCAGAAACATTCGGGCCTGAAAGCGCAATTCGTTATAATGGTTTCCGCTCCGCTGACCTTAACGGCGGCCCTGCCATGGGCGTGTCATCTGGTCAAGCACAGGACATCATCACGGGTATTTTAAAAGAAACCTTACCCAAAGGCATGGAGTTTGAATGGACGGATTTGACCTATCAGCAAATCTTGACGGGTGACACTGCCATGTATGTCTTCCCGCTATGCGTCTTGCTCGTATTCCTTGTGCTTGCTGCGCAATATGAAAATCTGATGCTACCGCTTGCGGTGATTTTGATTGTACCAATGTGCCTCCTCTGCGCAATTTTTGGCGTATGGATCACAGGCGGCGACAACAATATCTTCACCCAAATCGCCCTGTTCGTACTTATAGGACTCGCCTGTAAGAACGCAATTCTGATTGTCGAATTTGCACGAGAATTAGAGATTAGGGGGCGCACACCACTTCAAGCCGCAATTGAAGCTGCACATCTACGACTTCGTCCTATCTTGATGACCTCGTTTGCGTTCATTATGGGAGTTGTACCGCTGGTAACCTCCACAGGTGCAGGCGCAGAAATGCGTCATGCAATGGGTATCGCCGTATTTTCTGGGATGCTCGGCGTAACCTTCTTCGGACTGTTCCTTACCCCTGTGTTTTATGTATCGCTTCGCCATCTTGCAATACGCTACATGAAAGATGCACACCTACATCATCACGGTGGCCTAGAACATTAAGACATTCAGTAAGTCAGATAGGGTTAGCGCACAACAGGAGGATGCCATAGCTCTTGCAGCCGTGCATCACGCCCACAATGTGTGCTAGCTTGTTTGATATAGTCTGGATACTTATAATAAAAATGCTGAAAATATTCTTCAGCAGGATAGAATTCCATCGCGCTGCGAATAATCGTCGCAAGTGACGTACCGAATTTCTGGCTTACTTTTTGTTTAGCAGCTTCCGCGGCCGCAAGCTGTTTCGCATCGCGCACCACAATACTTGAAATATACTGCTTCCCGCGATCACAAAACTGTCCACCCTCGTCAAGCGGATCAATAACCTGCCAAAAAGCATCTAGTAACTGATCATAGCTCACCTTACTGGAATCATACGTTACTTCTACCGCTTCGTAATATCCCGTATGCCCACCCGTGACCATACTGTAGGTAGGGTTTTTCTTCATTCCACCTGTATAGCCTACGACCACACTGACCACCCCCGGCACGGACTGAAAAGCTGGTTCTAAATAAATAAAATTCCCACCCGAGAATGTTGCTTTAGCAGCAGTATTTACTGGCTCTGGAGCTTGCGCCATCGCACCAGCATGACACCCCATCAACAGTGCTGTAATCAGACCTATCTTTTTATACATCACCCTATTCCTTCAACATTCTCACTGAGATACCTATCACTTTTCAACAGGGGATTTCTTCCAAATTTCCTGCAAACGTACATCACGCCCACACCCCGCACGATACATTTTATACCGCGCCTGACTTTTAATGTAAAATTCTTGATGATAATCTTCAGCAGGATAGAAGACCGATGCATCACGAATAAACGTAGCAACATCCTTACCTAGTTTTTTTGCAACCTCCGCCTTAGACGCCTCCGCCGCAGTACGTTGCTGTGGTGAATGCACAAAAACTCCAGCATGATACTGTGAACCTTTATCACAAAATTGCCCTTCGCTATCCATCGGATCAACATTCTCCCAAAAAACAATGAGCAAATCTACATATTTGACTTTACGAGGGTCATAGGTAATTTCAATCGACTCTACATGCCCCGTATCACCCATAGAAACTTGTTCATAAGTGGGGTTTTTTGTCACACCACCCGTATAACCAGAAACCACAGACGTTACCCCATCAATCCCCTTAAATTGTGGCTCCATACACCAAAAACATCCGCCTGCAAACGTTGCTTTTTCTAACACACGATCTCTCTCTTCCGCCATCGCAATACCCCCCAATATCTGTAACCACACACAACACAACACTATAAACCGCATTACACACCCGCTCTCTTGCTCTTGTTATATAATCGTTTCGACTTGTAATTTGACCAGCGATAAAAAGGATACTTTTCGAAAACCACCACGCAGTGTATATAAACAATACATGTGCCGCAAAATTTTAAAAAACTTCCATTTGTAATATTATCAAGTCACTCAGTGGAATGACTATATCATCACCCCCAACCAAAAGAGATAAATATGACACTACCACATCGATTCCCACTTGATCTCAATACTTCCCATCTTCAAACTTTAGCTCATAAAGGTTTTACCACAATTCGCTCCACTTTTTTCAAAAAATTCCCTATTCAAACGCATATACTTATATCTGCTTTATCTATGATTATGTTCGTTGCACCCGCGGCAAAGGCGATAGAAACCGAGAAATTTACCCTCACCAGCATGAATATTGTTTCTCACAAACCCATCGAAATTAAACAAGTCTTCAACGGATTTGGCTGCAAAGGTAATAATCTCTCACCTGAGTTATCATGGAGCAAACCACCTTTTGGTACAAAAAGCTTAGCGATCACTATGTATGACCCAGACGCACCCACTGGCAGTGGTTGGTGGCACTGGGTCGCATTCAACATACCAACCGACACACCCCGTCTGGTTGAAGGAGCGAGCGGTACATCCATGCCCGAAGGTACGATCGAGAGCATCACTGACTTTGGGTCAAAAGGCTATGGCGGCCCTTGCCCACCAGAAGGCAACGGCACACATCGTTACATCATCACCTTATGGGCATTGGATGTCGACAAGCTGGACTTAGATGCGCAGGCTAGTGGCGCAAAAGTAGGTTTTTTCCTCAACCAACATAAAATGGCAAAGGCCACCCTCACGGGCAATTACAAAAGATAAACACAGAGTTTGGAGGCTTAGATAATTCCCCCTAAGCCTCCACAACATCATAAAAAATCATAATTTAAAAATTACGCACCAAAATGTGACTTAAGTGCATCGACCAAATCCAAACGCTCCCACGAGAACGTACCATCAACACCTGCTTCGCGTCCAAAATGACCATAGGCAGCCGTTGGACTATAAATAGGGCGATTAAGTTGTAAATGTTTACGAATACCACGTGGTGACAAATCCATCATTTCAGGCAAGATTTTCTCTAATTCTGCCCCCGCTACTTTCGCAGTGCCAAACGCATTGACATACAACGAAATCGGATGCGCCACGCCAATCGCATAAGAAAGCTGAATCACACAGCGTTCAGCAAGCCCAGCCGCCACCACGTTCTTTGCAAGATAACGCGCAGCATACGCTGCCGAGCGATCCACCTTGGTTGGATCTTTACCAGAGAACGCGCCGCCACCATGTGGTGCAGCCCCACCGTACGTATCCACAATAATCTTACGTCCCGTCAATCCCGCATCACCATCAGGCCCACCGATGACGAATTTACCCGTAGGGTTAACATAAAACTCTTTTTCTTCTGGCATCCAGCCTTCTGGTAACACGTTCCTCACATGCGAACGTACCAACTCACGCACCTCTTCTTGGGTGGCCGCTGCAGCATGTTGCGTCGACACAACAACTGAAGAAGCACGCACAGGCTGACCATTTTCATAGACCAAGCTGACCTGACTTTTCGCATCAGGACGGAGAATGCTTTTAGTATCCCCATGACGAGCCTGCGCAAGTGATTTCAATATCTCATTCGCATAATGTATGGGGGCGGGCATCAAATGCTTGGTTTCCTTACACGCATATCCAAACATGATACCCTGATCACCAGCACCAGCATCTTCATCATCTCCCCTACCCACGCCCTGCGCAATGTCAGATGATTGCTGATGAATCAAATAATTGATCTCAAGCTTGCGCCAATCAAAACCTTCTTGGTCATAACCGATGGCACGTACTGTATCACGTGCCACCGCCTCAATCGCACCTCGACTAACCTCATCCGCCCCGCTCACTTCACCAGCAAGCGTAATATGATTAGTCGTTGCAAGTGTTTCTACTGCAATATGCGCAAAAGGATTGGCAGACAACATCAAATCCACCACGGCATCTGATATCTGGTCACACACCTTATCAGGATGCCCCTCGGATACGGACTCGCTAGTAAAGATATAAAAATTACGTTCGTCAGGCTGATGATGTGACATAATACAAACTCCACAAATTACACAAAGGTACGTTTGTGAACTTCCATCATAGATCTACATCTATAAAAGCGCGCTTAGTCCTGATAGCCCACCTAAACGGGCGTGGTGTCAAGCGCAAGAAATCCCCACGTATCACTTACAGTATAGTCATAGCTACGTCGCAAACTTTATCAAGCAAAAAACAAATTAAGCTTCTACCGCTTCTGGTTTTTCTGCCATAGATTTGACCAAATCAAATACGCGCTTACGCACCAAGGGATTCTCAATACGGTAATAACTGCGCATCATCTCCAGCGTTTCACGGCTAGCAAGCTGATCATGCTCAAAATCAGGAACACCACCCTCGGCAAGACCACCGCCTGCGACAAGATTAGACCCTTCACCATCATACCCATCAAAGAAGTAGGAAACAGGAATGTCTAACAATTTTGAAAACGCATAAAGACGACTAGAGCCAATACGGTTAATACCGCGTTCATATTTTTGAATTTGCTGAAAAGTAATGCCAGTAGCAGTACCCAGTGCTTCTTGACTAAGCCCCATAATGGTACGACGCATGCGAAGTCGTTTGCCAACATAAATATCTACAGGATGTGCCATTTTATCGTGTCTCTCTAAAAACTTTTATTTACCCAATGCTTTAATAACAATTTCTAGTTGGCCAAAGACAAACTATCATTAAAACACATGAAACAACTATTGAGGGTGTAATACTTAACAAAAACAACCTTAAATAGTTAATTTATTAATCCTAATAAACATATTTAAAAATGCTTGTCACGTATTTTCTTACAGTTTTTTTTCATTCCGCCGATTTCCGCGCATTTATTTTTTATGTGTGTTCCAGATAAAACACAGACCACAACCCATAGCAATCACACCCCAAACCCAATCGCCGTAAAGATTGTAAAAACTATTATTTTCTAATGCATTAGGCAAATAACCATCAATGACACCATCTACATCAAGAGGCAGATATTGCAAAACGCGACCATAGCCATCCACGATAGCACTGATTCCTGTGTTCGCAGCGCGCACGAGTGGCACAGCATTTTCAACAGCACGCACACGACTCATCTGCAATAATTGGTACGGCGCACTACTGTCACCAAACCAAGCATCATTAGTAATGTTAAGTAACCACGCAGGGTATACTTGATAACTCATTTCAGGAAAAATAGACTCATAACAAATGATCGGTCGAAATGAAGGTAATCCAACCAACTGATGGGACTGCTGTGGCATCCCAGATGACATATCCACCGACCCCTGCGTAATTTTTTCTAGTGGCAGCCAATCCCTGAGCGGAACATACTCACCAAACGGAACTAGATGAATCTTGTCATAACTCATCTGAACCTGCGCAGAAGCATCAAGTGCTTGCAAACTATTATAATAATGGTCATGCCCCTGCCCATCTTTTGTGATACGCATCACCCCCGTCAGCAGCATTTGTTTCCCAGACAAGATACCACTCAATTCTTTCGCCCAATAATCACCCGACACAAATGGAAATGTCATGGCGGTTTCTGGCCAAATGATATGCGTCACTGAATCCGCCCCTTCCATCATGCTCAACGCCGCATAATTACGCACCGCCTCCAAGCGCATCTCAGGCTTCCATTTCAACGATTGCGGAATATTACCCTGAACAACCCTTAACTTAATATCCTTGTGAAAGCTTGTCTTTGCACCGTGTAACCTTGCTGCCCCCAACCCGACCAACACAACAAGCACAGCCACAACACCATACAACAGACCAACATGGATACGACCTAACATCGCATCACTCCTAGATTGTCGACGCACCATTACATAATAAGTAGGTAATGCCATTGCCATCCATGTAAACGCAGATAATAAATATATTCCCAGGTAAGAGGCTACTTGAATAGTTACATCACTCACCGTCCATACATATCCTAGCAAATTCCATGGAAACCCCGTCAAAATATGCCCTCGCAGCCATTCAACACAGCCCATCACTACCGCAAATAATACAAATTTTTGATATAAAACAAACCGTTTGGAACAAGCAAACAACGTTACTATTGCCAACGCATAAAATAAAGCAAGCCCAGCCCCAATACCGAATACTGCAAAAGGTATTAACCATGCGAAACGATCACCATCGACCAACAAAGGGTAAGCAAACCAGTAAAGCCCTGTACTAAAGAAGCCAAATCCGAACCACCACCCAACTACACACGCGTCACGATAATGTGCAACAGACAAAGCCCGAAAAAAGAAAAAACTCACCCCCACGCATGCCGCAGGAATGACATAATAAGGTGGCAAAGCAAGTGTGGTAAGAAATCCTGAACAATACAAGGCAAGCCACAAACGCCAACCATGCACACACATCAGCACATCAAGCGCAGACATAAGAAGGGCGGCGTGCCTACCTCCGTTGTGAAAACTGGAGAAAAACACCATCCGCCCCTCTAAACAAACATATGGCTAATGCACGCCGTACATCAGCGTTTAAGCATTACTGCTTTGGAGCTTCTGCTGGAGCAGCAGCATCGGTTGCAGCAGGCGCAGCAGCATCGGTTGCAGCAGGCGCAGCAGCATCAGTTGCAGCTGGAGCAGCAGCATCAACCGCAGCAGCAGCGTCTTTCGCAGCACCATCAACGGTAGCAGCAGCGTCTTTTGCAGCACCATCAACAGTAGCAGCAGCGTCTTTCGCAGCACCATCAACGGTAGCAGCAGCGTCTTTTGCAGCACCATCAACAGTAGCAGCAGCATCAGCCGCAGCAGGTGCAGCAGAATCGGTAGCAGCTACGCTATCCGCAGCAGGCTCGGCATCTTTTTTCTGAGTGATATTGATGAGTGCAATAGCTGCAACACCAAGAATGGCAATAAGCCACAATACTGATTTAGGCATGGAAATCTCCCTAAGGTTAACAACAGCGATCCAAAAATACATTTTCGCTGACGCCGTCTCATATCTGAAAAAAAACCTTTACGCAACTAGATTACAAAAAAGTAAGGAAGTGCTTGCATTTGGAAAAAGAAAATTGTAAATAGACTACATAATCTTCTGGTCGGTGTAGAGGGTGGAGTTTTCTCCGCCTTTTTTAATGGCTGGAATCTAAAAATTACACTTACGAACATAAGGTAACCCCATGCGCCTGTCGCCCGTGGAACAAACATTAGATGAACTCACCCGTCCAACCCTTGATACTATGGGTTTTGATGTAGTACGCATCCGCCTACGAGACATCATGGGTCGCCGCACACTACAATATATGATTGAACGCAAAGATGGCAACGCATTACATGTCAATGATTGTTCTGATGCGAGTCACGCTCTATCAGCACTACTCGATGTGGAAGACCCTATCGAAGGCATGTATGATTTAGAAGTAAGCTCTCCAGGGATTGACCGTCCTTTGACGCGCAAAAAAGATTTTGAAGCATATGCAGGGTTTGAGATTAAGTTAGAGACCGTCATGCCTATTAATGGTCGCAAACGTTATCGCGGCAAATTAATGGGCGTCGAAGCAGAAAACACCCTCGTTAATGTCGATGGCACAATATATACGATACCACTCGATAAGGTAGGAGACGCAAAATTAGTGCTTAATGACGAACTCATCAAAGCCTATCAAGCTCGCCCTACTGCTGTAGAAGACGGCGCAGACGAAACAGAAATTGAAGATGAAACTAACACAAATTAAACCCTAGCCTAGCCACTTAAAATATGCAGGAGAGAAAAATGGCATTTTCCAGTCAAGCTTTTGGTAGCATTGAAATTGTACAAATCGCAGACGCCGTTGCGCGTGAAAAAGGTATTCAACGCGACCTCGTTTTAGAAGCGATGGAGCAAGCCATCCAAATCGCGGGTCGCCGTAAATACGGTGCAGAACATAACATTCGCGCAGAAATCAACCGCAAGAGCGGTGAGATTCAAATGTACCGTATTACAACTGTTGTGCCTGATAATATGGAAGACATGGCAGAAACCAATGAAGAGGGTGAAACCATTGTCCCTGAATTTGATGAATACAAACACATCAACCTCACCACCGCAAAAAAACTAAACAAAGAATATGATGTGGGAACGGAGATCAAAGATCCTCTTCCCCCGATTGATTTTGGTCGTATTGCCGCACAAACCGCAAAACAGGTCATTGTACAAAAAGTACGTGATGCCGAGCGTGATCGTCAGTTCGAAGAATACAGAAACCGCGTTGGCGAGATTATCAATGGCACAGTTAAACGCGTAGAATATGGTCATGTCACCATCGACCTAGGTCAAGCCGAAGGCATTATTCGCCGTGATGACCTTATCCCACGCGAACGTTTCCGCAATGGCGACCGCGTACGCGCCTACCTTTATGACGTTAGTCGTGAACGCAGTGGTCCACAGATCTTTTTATCGCGCACCCGCCCTGAATTCATGATGAAGCTTTTTGCACAAGAAGTCCCTGAAATTTATGATGGCATTGTCGAAATCCGCGCTGTTGCTCGTGATCCGGGTTCGCGTGCAAAAATCGCTGTACTTTCACATGACCCGAGCGTCAACCCTGTACTTTCATGCGTAGGTGTCCGCGGCGCACGTGTGCAAGCCGTCGTTGCAGAACTTCAAGGCGAAAAAGTGGACATTATCGAGTATAACGATGATCCTGCAACCTTCGTTGTCAACGCGATTTCTTCTGCGGAAGTATCAAAGGTCGTCATGGACGAAGATTCTGGTAAAATCGAAGTGGTTGTGCCTGATGATCAGCTTTCGCTTGCGATTGGTCGTCGTGGTCAAAACGTACGCCTCGCATCACAGCTCACAGGCTGGTCAATTGATATTCTCACTGAAGAAGCCGAATCAGACCGCCGCACGCAGGAATTCCATCGTTTATCTAACCTGTTTGTCGATGCACTGAACGTAGAAGAAGTGATTGCTCACCTCCTCGTAACTGAAGGCTATACCTCGATTGAAGAAGTAGCTTATGTTCCGATGGCTGACCTTGCTTCTATTGAAGGCTTTGATGAAGACATTGCAGAAGAACTTCGTAACCGTGCGCGTGATTGGTTGGAAGCAGAATCCACCAAGTTAAAAGAGCAAATTGATGCCCTCGGCATCAAAGAAGACCTCTCTAACTTTGAAGGACTCTCAGGTGAAGTATTAATAAAACTTGGTAACGCAGGTGTAAAATCTTTAGATGATTTCGCAGATTTATCTGCGGATGAATTCATAGAAATGATTCCCGATTCAGGCATGAATGAGCGTACGATCAATGAAATGATCATGAAAGCACGCGCACATTGGTTTGAAGACGAAGCAAAAGTATAAAACAAACCATCAAAGGATGATCATCACGTGACCCACGCAGAGGCGTCATCATCAACGACAAGCAAAAACTCTCCTGTGCGCACCTGCATTGCCACAGGGGAGGAAATGCCTAAAAGTGAAATGATTCGCTTTGTGGTTTCGCCAGATCATCTTTTGGTCGTAGACGTGGAGGAAAAACTACCCAGTCGCGGTATCTGGATCAGCAGCAATGCACAGGCACTCACACTGGCAATAAACAAAAAACTTTTTGCTAAGGCGGCGCGCATGCAGGTGATTGTGCCTCCTGAACTTGAAAAAACCGTGGAGGCGCGCCTACTTGCTCGCATCCAAAACTGGCTTTCACTTTCAGTAAAATCGGGCAATATTGTCACGGGCTTTATTAAAGTGGAGTCATATCTTAAATCAGACAAAGCCAAGCTGATACTCGAAGCATCAGACGGCAGTCGTGATGGCAGAGAGAAAATATTACGCATGGCACATAACGTGCCGTATATCACGCTTTTGTCACGTGCAGAGCTTGGTGCAGGACTTGGAAAAGAAGACGCTGTGCATCTTGCACTCGGTTTTGGAGGTATCACAGAGCATTTACAACGAGATTTACGCCGTTTGGCTGGATTTCGTAAAGTAAATAGTTTATAAGACGCGACTAACATGAAAAACTTACCGCTAAATGCATCATTTTAGCGAGCAGAATATAACTTTATTACGACAAGCAGGACGCATGACTGATACCACTGATCAGAGCAAAAAGAGTACACTCACGATGAACCGCCCTAACAAGCTTTCACTCACAAAAACTGTTGAAAGCGGCAAGGTGAAACAAAATTTCACACATGGTCGCTCCAAAACTGTGACCGTTGAAGTACGTAAAACACGTACCTTTGAGCGCAAAGGTGGGGTTGACGCCAACACAGCGGCTGAACAAGAAAACCAGCGTGCTGTACAGCAGGCCTTGAAAAATCTTGATTCTGGCGCGATGGTCAACACAGTACGCGACAAAAACCGCCTACAACAGGCAACGCAGCAAGTACGTGTGTCTTCTGGCAGCACTGAAGATAAACGTGACCGTGTTATCCTAAGTCGTGAAGAACGTGAACGCCTAGAGGCACGCCAACAAGCGACAGAAGCCTCCACTGAATCTGTAGGTGAAACCACTGAAGCTCAGAAAGAAACGACGCCGCCTATCGCAGCGGCAACACCTCCCGCCGTTACACCACCCGCGGCAAAACGTGGTCGCGGCGACGATGAAGAATACCAAGCTGTCCGCGAACCTAAAGCAGGAGAAGTCGGTTTTGATAAGCGCAAAATGCGTGTCCTCAATGGCCCATCAACTGCAAAACCAAATGATCGTAACGTTGTACGACGCCCCAATGCTACAGTACCAAATGCGATTGATATTGCAGCCGCTGTGATTCCACCAGAAGATGTGGAGGAGCGTCGTAATTTTGCACACAAACCAAGTGCCGCTGCCGCCATGCTCTCTGAAAAAGAAAAGGGAGAAAAGCGCAAGATTCGTCTAAAAGAAGGTGATACACGTCGTGGATCCAACAAGCTCACAGTATCGCAAGCCCTTGAATTCCAAGAGGAACGCATTCGCTCACTGGCGTCCGTCAAACGCCAACGTGAAAAAATGCGCCGCATGGAAGGTGGTTCACAAGACAAAGAAAAAGTATTCCGTGAAGTGATTGTTCCCGAAACCATTACGGTACAAGAACTAGCAAACCGTATGGCGGAGCGTGTGACGGATGTTGTCAAAACCCTCATGAAAATGGGAACATTGGTCACCGCAAGTCAAAGCATTGATGCGGATACTGCGGAAATCGTTGTCTCCGAACTCGGTCACACCGTCAAACGTGTTACTGAAGGTGACGTCGAGAATATCTTGATTGAGGAAGAAGATAGCGCAGAAAATCTGATAAAACGTGCGCCCGTCGTCACCGTTATGGGTCACGTCGATCACGGTAAAACCTCGCTGCTTGATGCACTACGCAAAACTGATGTAGTTGCAGGTGAAGCGGGTGGCATTACCCAACATATTGGCGCATACCAAGTCATTGCAGGCGACCAAAAGGTCACCTTCCTCGACACCCCCGGTCACGAAGCCTTCACCGCCATGCGTTCTCGTGGCGCGAAGGCTACCGACATTGTGGTATTGGTAGTTGCGGCTGACGACGGTATCAAAGCCCAAACCGAAGAAGCGATTAGCCATGCACGCGCAGCAAATGTGCCTATCATTGTCGCCATCAACAAAATTGATAAGTCTGGTGCGGATATTGCCCGTGTTAAAACGGAACTGATGCAACATGGGTTGGTGGGTGAAGAATTCGGTGGCGATGTACAGATCGTTGAAGTCTCAGCAAAACAACGCCTCAACCTTGACCATTTAGTGGATTCCATCTTACTGCAAGCGGAAGTCTTAGAACTCAAAGCTAACCCGAACCGTAAAGCGGTGGGTGTTGTGGTCGAGGCCAAAATGGATAAAGGTCGCGGTGCGGTGGCCACCTTGCTTGTTCAACGTGGTCAACTTCGCGTTGGTGATATTGTCGTCGCAGGTGCAGCGTGGGGTCGCGTACGTGCAATGCTTGATGATAAGGGGCGTGACTGCGCCCTTGCTATCCCTGCGCAGCCCGTTGAGATTCAAGGTCTTGGCGAAGCTCCAATGGCAGGCGATAATTTCTCTGTGGTCGATAATGAAAAAACCGCCCGCGAGATTACCGAATACCGTGTAAAAATGACCCGCGACAAAAACAGTATTGTTTCTGCGCGCACACTTGACCAACTCTTTGCTTCTAAAGGCAAAACGGAAACCAAAGAACTCCCTCTTGTGATCAAAGGGGACGTACAAGGTTCTGTCGAGGCAATTATTGGCAGCGTGATGAAATTCAACGGGGATGAGGTCTCCGTGAAAATCGCTCATTCTGGTGTCGGCGCGATCAGTGAATCCGATGTCTCACTTGCTAACGCGATTGGCGCGATTGTTCTTGGCTTTAACGTCCGCGCTTCGACGCCTGCCAAAGAACAGGCATATCGTCAAGGTGTTGATATTCGTTACTACTCTATCATCTACGATTTAGTCGATGACATGAAAGCCGCGCTTTCTGGTATGTTGTCGCCTGAACTTCGCGAAAATCTACTTGGTTACGCGGAGATTCGTGATGTCTTCAACATTACCAAAGTGGGTAAGGTTGCAGGTTGTATGGTCACTGAAGGTATGATCAAACGCGGTGCAAAAGTCCGCTTACTACGTGATAACGTAGTCATTCATGAAGGCACGTTAAAAACCTTAAAACGCTTCAAAGACGAAGTCAAAGAAGTGAAAAATGGTTACGAGTGCGGTATGGCGTTTGAAAACTACGATGATATACGCGCAGGCGATATGATCGAAGCGTTCGAAATGGAATCTATCGCGCGTGAAGTAGAGTAACTCCCTCTCCCCTTTAAAGGGGAGAGGGTTGGGGTGAGGGGTAATCAATCTTCCCCTCATCCTAACTTTCTCTCCAAAGGGGAGAAGGAATTTAGGTAAAAAATGGCTCAAAAGAAAAAGACAAAATCAGGTGAACCGACGCAACGCCAACTTCGCGTTGGAGAAGAATTGCGCCATGCGCTCGCGGATGTGTTCATTCGTGGTGAAGCGTATATTCCTACGCTAGAAGGCATTTCAATTACCGTATCAGAAGTACGCCTTAGCCCTGATTTAAAACACGCTAATGCGTATGTGATGCCACTCGGCGGCGGGTCTTTTACCAAAGAAGTGATTACCAAACTCAATGAACATGCACCCTATTTCCGCCATCTCATCGCTGGACGTTTGCATCTTCGGTTCATCCCAAAAATCAGCTTTCGCCGCGATGATTCATTTGATGAAGCACAAAAGATCAATACTCTCATGAATCTCCCGCATGTGCGCAAGGATATTGTGGGGGAGTAAATTTTTACCCAACAACCCAACCGCCTCTGCGGGTGGCATTGCCACTTAGACCAACGAATGTGTTCGCATCAACCTGCGTCGCTGGACGCTCGCGCTGCAATGATTCTGCATCCACATTTACTCCCTTACCAAGCGCAGCATTCCACACTGGCTCCGACATTGTGCGATGCGCTCCGCCATACACCACGAGAACATTACTTGCATCTGCTCCATTAAGGGCTTCTGCAATTTTTGCATTCACAAGCCCTTCCCTTACTATCGACACATCCGCATGTAGGTTTTGGAAAAAATTAGACTGCTCGTTTTTGATAGGTGCAGTATCATTCCCAGTCGCAGACAAAAATGGTTTGCCTAACTTAGGTGCATAATCCTCCTTAAACTCTGCGTAGGAAAGCCGCTCAGAAGGAGGAATTGATTGAAAGACATGATTATTTTCTAGAAAATACTGCGCACGTTCAGCAAATTTCTCTTCACTCATACCTCGCTCGACAGCCTTATGAACATAATCATTAGGTAATTGCTCGCCCCTTTGTTGAGCTTCTATTACCCTGTTATTCGCTGCTTCTTCTATATTTTTTCTATCTTGCGGCACCATCCGCATTAAATATAACGCCATGACATCTTTAGAAGAATGTCCATTCGCCACCATCGCCTCTATAATTTTTGCATCATCAGGTTCAGCTCTAATCACAGGAATACCTTGTTGCTGCGCCATTCTTTCCACGTAACCAGCTTCGCCATCTGGCGTTGGCAAACCAGTTTTTGCCTCTATAACAACTGCTGTTGGACGCATTGGCATCGCTTCATCTATTTTTTGATGCATCACACCTTGTTTATCAGCGTCATGACTCGCATTCAGATAAAGTACTGATTTTATACCATTAGAATATCTGCGAATTGTCGTGGGATTGGCTGCAGATGCGGCGTTATCTTGTTCTGTGTAAGGATGTATCAGCTTTGGATCAGGCTGCACATTTAAGCCAGCAGCACTCTGGACAGCTTGAACTGCTGCCAAAGCATTAGGATTATTGTCCATAAGCATCCTAATTTCTTCCACAATGACTCCATCTACTTGTTAGGATATTACCATGAAAAATGGTTGTAAAATATTACAATTACATTAAATCAGATACTTCCCTCGCCCGCTTCGCCTCCGCAAAGCCGTGCATCCCCATAAACCACTGAATACCCACAATCCAACCTTTGATGGGTTGCAGCAAGCTGAGTGCCAGCGCAAAGCACAGCGGAATACCAACCACAGCATAAACCCAGTAAGGCGGATGGTAATGCATTTCCACAAAGGCTGCGCACGACACTAAAATATGCCCCATCACCACAATCAGGATATAGGCAGGCAAATCATCGGCGCGGTGATGGTGCAACGGCTCTGCGCATGCGGGACACACATCCGCCACCTTCAAATAACGTGCAAAAAGCTTACCTTCACCACATGCAGGACACCGCAGCCTCGCCCCACGCATCATCGCTGTTTTTACTGTCATGTTATAATTTCTCCATTGTAAAAAACTACTTACTCTAAAACCTAGAATCTAACCACTAAAACCTAACATCATAATCCCCTTGCCCTACCCCACCAATGTGCTAAAAGGGTATCCCCCAAAACAGATGGGTATAGTATATATAAGGAAATAATATCATGGCATATAAAGTCGCAGTAGTGGGCGCAACGGGCAATGTTGGACGCGAGATTTTAGAGACTCTATCTCAGCGCAATTTCCCTGTAAGTGAAGTCGTCGCATTGGCTTCATCCAATTCAAAAGGCAAAGAAGTAAGCTTTGGCGACAGTAAAATTCTAAAATGCCAATCACTTGATGATTATGACTTCTCAGACACCGATATCGCGCTATTTTCTCCTGGTGCAGCAGTATCTAAAATCCATGCCCCACGTGCAGGCGATGCAGGTTGCGTCGTTATTGATAATACCTCCTATTTCCGCATGATGGACGACATCCCTCTCGTTGTACCAGAGGTGAATCCTGATGCACTCAAAAATTATGGCAACCGTAACATCATTGCCAATCCAAACTGCTCAACCATCCAAATGATGGTCGCACTGAAACCACTCCATGATTTTGCAAAAATCAAACGTGTTGTCGTTTCCACCTACCAATCCGTGTCCGGTGCGGGCAAGGACGCAATGGATGAACTCTATAACCAAACCAAATCCATTTACGTCAACAATCCTCTTGAGCCGAACATCTTTCCAACGCGTATCGCCTTTAACGTAATTCCGCAGATTGACGTGTTCATGGATGATGGCTACACTAAAGAAGAATGGAAAATGATGGTCGAGACCAAAAAGATTCTTGATCCGAACATTCAAGTCGCAGCGACTTGTGTGCGTGTGCCTGTCTTTGTGGGTCATTCGGAATCAATCAATGTTGAATTCGAACGCCCCATCTCTGTGCAAGAAGCCTATGACCTCTGGGAAAATGCTGAAGGTGTAGTCGTAGTTGACCGCCATGAAGCAGGCGGATATGCGACTCCTGCGGAATGCGTCGGTGAAGATGGCACGTATGTTTCTCGTGTTCGCAAAGACCCAACGGTAACAAATGGGCTTGCATTCTGGTGTGTTTCAGATAATCTAAGAAAGGGTGCTGCGCTCAATGCAGTACAGATCGCGGAGACGCTCATCAAAGATTACGGCCTCATGCCTCGCAAGAAGGCAGCCGCCTGATTCGGTAAAGCAATATTTATCCTCTGCTTCACGTATCTACGTGAGCGTTTTTGTGCAACCTTTTTGAAAAGAGGTGACTATGTCTATTTCTTCCGAACTCATGATGCCCCTTCGTCCTCGCCGCAGCTTGCTGTTTATGCCAGGGAGCAATAAACGTGCATTAGAAAAAGCCCGCAAACTTTCCGCTGATGTCGTAATCTTTGACTTAGAAGATGCCGTCAGCCCTGAAGAAAAAGGCTTGGCACGGGAACAGGTCTTAGACGCACTCAAAAGCCGTGCTTATGGTCATCGTGAGCGCATCGTCCGCATCAACCATATTGCCTCACGCGAAGGCTTAGATGACCTCACCTGCCTTGCATCCGCAGGCGCAGACGCAATCTTGCTTCCAAAGGTCGAAAGTGCGGAACAAATCGCACAAGCAGCGTCAATGGCAGCACAGCTTGGTGCGCCTGATGGCTTTACCTTGTGGGCAACCATTGAAACGCCCCTCGGTGTCTTAAACGCCGCGGAGATCGCCGCCCACCCTGCCACCAAAGCAATCGTCGCAGGTACAAACGACCTTTGCGCAGGACTACGCATCCACAAAACACCCAACCGTGAAGCACTACAATATGGTCTCAGCAAAATCGTTATGGCAGCGCGGGCAGCAGACAAACCCGTCTTTGACGGCACATTCATCCAACTTAAAGATATGGATGGGTTACGTAATGAATGCGAACAGGGGCGTATACTCGGTTTTGATGGCAAAACTCTAATCCACCCTGAACAAATTGAAACCGCGAATGAAGTTTTCTCTCCAAGTGATGAAGAAGTCGCACGCGCACGCGCCGTCATTGCCGCTTTTGAACGTACGCAAAACCAAAATCAAGCAGTTGCACTCGTTGCAGGTTCGATGATTGAGGCACTACACGTACGCCAAGCCCTCGACACCATCCGCCTGCATGAAGCGATTGAGAAACATCGTATATTGAGTAAAGCAGCGTAGTAACGGTTAGATTTAGTAGTTAGATTGTAGTTCTTTTAGAATAAGCTTTAACGTTGGCATCCGTTATCCCCCCAAAAAAGCTAACGGCTAACGACTAACAGTTAACTGCTAAATCCTGCTTGCATCCCACATTTTCATCGCTATGATGCTGGACTCTCTTGTGAGGGCGGTTAGCTCAGTTGGTTAGAGCGCGTCGTTGACATCGACGAGGTCGGAGATTCGAGTTCTCTACCGCCCACCATATTTTTCCTGATATTGCATGTTTGTCATCAAAATGACATAGAATAGTGTCATGATATGCTGCTATAAGTCATAAGATTATAGTTGGTTAACGTCTTATGAAATGCGTGATTACCTTAGTTAAACGACTATACAGGAAAATTCTATGTCTGACCAAACCCAAGAAAAACAGCTTGTCATTCGCTATATTAAAAACCTTGAAGATAAAAACACTCCTGTGGCTCTTGCGTGGCAACAATTACTTGAAGCGCGCTTTCATGTCGAATCAGCAAAAATTACCAAAGAATTCGAAACCGCGCCTCCAAGCGACAAACAAACTCTTAGAAATCTTGAATTAGAAATCAGAAACAATCAGATTACCATGGCAAAATACATGCTAGCTGAACAAGGCATTGACATCAAAACCCTCGCCCACGATTCCATCACGTCCGCAGTACAATTCTTCAACGACCAAATAAAAGTCAATACAATGACAGCCCAACCACAATCATTTGCATCCTGCCTTGGTGGAGCAAGAAGTATGACGGAAATAGCTTCCAAAACGGCTGAGTCCAGTATAGACTTACTGACCACATGGAATGCTAATTCGTCAAAAGGTTCAGATGCCCCTCAACGCTAACCTCATCACCAATTTTGTCCCTTTAGCGCATCAGCTTGCAGATAGATCCGCGGGCGTCATTCGCCGTTATTTCCGTGCGCATGCAAACAATGAGGATAAGGCCGATGCGTCGCCCGTAACCATTGCTGATCGTGAGGCAGAAAGCGTAATGCGCGAGATTATTGGTCGCTCTTATCCCAACCATGCAATTTTAGGCGAAGAACACGGTGCAAGTGATAGTAATTCTGATTTTTGTTGGGTACTTGACCCGATTGATGGCACAAAGAACTTCATGACGGGACAACCCATTTTTGGCACACTCATTGCCTTGCTCTATCAAGGAATACCCATTATTGGCATTATTAATCAACCCATTAGCAATGAACGTTGGGTTGGCATCAAAGGACACCCCAGCCATTTCAACAATGCACCTGCACATGTACGTCCAGCCCCATCACTCTCAAAGGCAATGATGAGTACCACCTCGCCTTATTTGTTTAAAGGCGACCGCAAAAAACATTTTGCTGCACTGCGAAAAGCAGTACGTTATACCATCTATGGCAGCGATTGCTATGCCTACGCCATGCTCGCCAGTGGACATCTGGATCTCGTAGTAGAATCAGGCCTGAAGTCCCACGATGTCATGGCACTGATCCCCGTAATTGAAGGCGCAGGCGGCATTGTCACTGACTGGCAAGGTCACCCCATCACCCTACGTCATGATAGTATTGATATGATCGCTGCCAGCAGCGTAGAAATTTACAAAGAAGCATTAGCTATACTTCAAGTTCCGATCCAGTGAACAAGGTCAGAAGACCGAGTCCTCAGTCAACGAAACCGTTAGGCCTATCGCGTAGGACAAAAGTCCGAAGCGAAGGCAAATCAATTTTCACCAAACTGTCACACTTCTCCTACCTCATTTTTGCTATAGTATAAGGTGAAATAGTCTAACAACTGTATATCACATGAGCGAACTGAAACGAGTCAAATTACGCCAAGTAAAGAAAGAGAAGCCTAGCGTGCTTGGCAGCGCGTCTTCTCAAGCCATTACGTTTGGTATTATTGGCACGGTTGCTTTTGGTTTATTTGGTATCTCCACCCCTGGTATTGCTGAAATGCTAGGTGACGCCATTCCTGATGACATCGTTGCCAAAGGCCTAAAAGAACTTGCAACCCACGCCTCAACAACCTTTACCCCTGAAAATCTTCATACACACGGCCTTGCGCTCGTCCCTGATAACTATTCTCCTGCATGGGGCATTCACGAATACACACCAAGCGGAAAATCACTCGCATTGCTTGATAGCGAAACGGCCGCAAAATTTAAAAGTGGGATGAAACTTATCTATGACCCATCAAAGATCGCCACTCCCTTTAATGACCAACTTAGCGCAGCCAATCCACACGCGGATATGTTTCGAGAAAAACTCAATACCCTCTTTAACCATGATGGTAAATCTGTTGGTCATTTCTTAGTTGGAAACTATTTAGGTCAAGGTTTTGGTGCATTGGTTGGCTATCATACGGGACGTATTGCTAAAGCCAAATGGGAAGACAGATACAAAGAAGAAAAGTCTAAACTCAACCCTGTCGATAGATTCTTGGTGTGAGGTAGCCCACCATGCATTTTACCCTGATAGGTCATCCCATTGCCTCAGTATTAGTCGGCGTAGGACTCGGTAGCGTCACAGGAGGACTGATTGCTGATACGGGTTTGATTAACTTCCAAGATGGCATCTGGAACGATAAAATTGTCACAGGCGTCGCCTACGGCGCAAGCATTGGCGCAGTTCCGGGAATGCTCACGGGTATGGGTGACCCACGCATGGGCAAAGCCCGCCGCGAAGCAACACGAACACCGTCTCCTTCACCCAAAGAACAAGAAAATAATCTACTTCCTCTAACAATCATGCACCCTGACGATGCCACCGACTTTGAGGACTTTAGAAGCTGGAAAGCTTATATCCGCGAACGCGAAGCAGAAGAACTTGAACGCGATTATCAAAGATAACCTAGGACATGCCAACATGCCTAGTCTTCACGATATTCTAATATATCAGCTGGTTGACAGTCCAAAGCCTTGCAGATTGCTTCTAATGTACTAAAGCGAATTGCCTTCGCTTTACCAGTTTTTAAAATGGATAAATTCGCTAGGCTAATATCCACACGCTCAGACAGATCGCCAAGACGCATTTTACGCTTTGCCAACATTACATCCAAGTTTACAACTATCGCCATGAAACCACTTAAACAGTTAAATCTTCATTTTCTTGTAACTCTGTGCCGCGCTGCATAATCTTTCCAAGCACATAAAAGAACACCCCCGCCATCAATAGATCAGGCTCAAACACAGCAAGCAAAGGCATATCAGGTAACCACGGACTAATACCGCGATAATATAACAAGTGACCAATCACAGGCAATACTAACACAGACAAAAAGCCCATAACGGTCAGTCCAATACCTATACGCCGAAAATAGCGTGAATTTTCCTGAGTAAATACTTTTCCTGCGCGGTAAAGCCGAGCAAGCAATAGAATTTGTACGACGCAATATACCCATGCAACATTAGGCAGCGATGTCACCACGACACACAAAGACGCTTCCAATAGGGGTAGTTGCGACAAAGTCGTTCGCCACACATCAGCTCCTTTTGCCAACACCAATGGAGCGTCCCCTGAGAGCAAAACAAGAGGCGCAATAAAACTAATGATAATGGTCAAACCAGCCAACATCAATAAAACACCACTCCAGCGGCGCAACGTCATATCAAGCATCATTTCCTCACACTCAGGTGACATTCAAAAAAACAGCACAACCTACTTGGAAGTATAGGCAATGGCGACACCCTCACCCACCATCTTTCCACGACTTGCTAGTCCCGTACGCTCTGAGTGATAGGTCACTTTCATCACTGCGTCCGCACCATGCTTTGCCGCTTCCACGCGCAATGCTTCATTCACATCCTCACGTGTTGGGTCAGAGGATAATAAATTCACAGAACGCCCATACGCAGAGATTTTACCAAGCTCACGGTAAGGACGATCTTTCACGTCGCCTTCTAAAATGGTAATCGCACCTGATTGGCGAATATTCGAAGACGGCGGCGCATCTGACGCCACATATTCTGAACTAGTATAGACACAGGCAGACAATGCCATAGCAGTAAACACAACAAAACCAAGACGATAAGAATGTAACATCTGATAAATCCTTTAAAATAGTACTTTCACATTATGGTGATGCGAAAATATATCGCCATAACGTGATGTAGTACTAGAATGTTTAAAATTTGTAGTCATTTTTCATGCTGACCCACCAAGTCAGCTCTATTTTTATCGCACATTATTTATCGTTTATCAATAAAAATATATTGCTATACAAAATAATTTTTAGCAAGACGCAAACCTTCTGCATCCCCCACATGCAACCAATCACCCGTATGCACGAGCGCATGAACACGCGGCAACACGCCCTCAGCGGTTTTGCTTTTATTATAAAGCACATTCATAGAAAATGCGCCTTGTGTGGTCACACCATCAAACAAGCGCGGATGGATGATCTGCATTCCCGTAAACACATACGGCGCACGCGACAAGTCCCCCCGACGCCTCACCTCACCACCAGCTTCCAAGAAAAAATCTCCTGTACCTTCATAGCCCACCGCTTTTTCTAATGGATGCAATAACATCAACACGTCCATATGCGCGTCGTCCCACGCCTCTAACATCCGCGCCGCCGAAGAAATATGCGGCGCATCCACCAATACCACATCGGCATTACTCGAAAAGAACGGCTGCGACCCAAGCAGCGGCAAAGCCTTCAAAATTCCCCCTCCCGTCTCCAATCGCTCTTCTTCACGCGAAATGATGATGCGCGGCGCGCCCTCACGCTTCGCTAAATGCGCTTCCAACACATCCGCCAACCATGAACTATTGACCACCGCATCGCTCACCCCTACTTCTGCCATACGGTCAAGCTGACGATCCAACATCGTCCGACCACCCACCGACACCAAAGGCTTTGGCAGTGTATCTGTTATCGGGCGCAAACGCTCACCACGCCCTGCCGCCAACACCATCGCATGGGTGATGTGCATTATGCCACCTCTTTCAACGCCACAGGATTCAGTATGATACGCTCTAACTCAGAGGTAATATATTTCTCGCGCCATGCCTTCAGTGGTGCGTTACCTTCATGCTCTACATCATGCAAAAAATGACGCCACACACGCGGCACAAACTCTAAATAATGTGGCTTACCATCACGCTGACACAGGCGCGTGAATATCCCTAAAATCTTCGCATTGCGCTGCATCCCAAAAAACGCATAGGCTTTTTTGAATTCAGACACAGAAAGCCCTGTAGTATCAATAAACTGCTCGATACACTCCTCTACCACTTCCGCACTCACATCACGTCGCGCATCTTCCAAGAGTGACACCACATCATAAGCAGGATGTCCCTTGAGCGCGTCTTGGAAATCAAGCATCGCCACACGCTTAATTCCATGTTCACCTTCAAGCCAAAATAAATTATCTGCATGAAAATCACGATGCACCACGACACTTGGCTGTATATACGCCTCGTCAATCACCGACTCAAATGCTGTCATGAACGCCGCCGCTGCTTCCGCACATAGCGCAGTCTTACCCATAAGCAGTGGCAAAAACCATTCTGACAGCAACGCCGCCTCTCGACGCAACACCACGCGGTCATACTCAGGAATCACGATCCCCTTCGCACCTGCGTCTACCTTCGCCGCCAACACCATACACGCAGTATGATACAATGGCATTTCTAGTTCAGGATTTTTGCGCAATACCTGAGAAAATGAAGAACTTCCTAAATCCTCAAGTAGCAAAAGCCCCGCATCCACATCCACACCGAGCAATGCAGGCACGCGGTAACCTTCATCTTCATAATAGGCCCGCACATTAAGGAACGGGCGTACATCTTCCTTCTCAGGCGGCGCGTCCATCACAATCGCACTTGCCCCAGCTTCATGCAAAAGGCGGTCATAGCTACGAAAAGACGCATCTCCCGCCGCGGCCACACGCGCAGCCCCCTTCCAGCCTAAACCATCTACAAATGCATCAATCTGAGCTTCTCTCTCTGCTGTGCGTGCCATGCCGCCTCCTTTCTTGTCCAGATTCATCTATGCCATAAGCATAGGGAGATGGCAATTACAGAACACCGTTTTAGCACCCTCTCTTCTACAAGAGGAAAGGAAAGAGTTAAGCGACCACATTGATTCTCTTCTTGCTAAAAACTCGCCAAAGTGCCACAAATAACCCTATGAACACATATCCGCAAAACATTGATGACATGACCGCTTTTCAGGCGTTTTCGATGCTACAGTGGTATCT